>JBGALC010000011.1:0-68355 GCA_044224095.1 Micropruina sp.
CCTGCTGATCTTCGCCAAGGCCGCCTGCCTCGCGATCGCCCGCAATCCCGACCTGAACTCCACCCTCGACATGGCGGCCAGCGAGATCGTCCGCAACGAGGACGTGAACCTCGGCATCGCGGCGGCCACCCCGCGCGGCCTGCTGGTGCCGAACATCAAGCAGGCCAACCGGATGAACCTGCTGCAGCTGGCCGAGGCGCTGCACAACATGGTGCAGGTCGCGAAGACCGGCAAGGTGCCCGCCGAGGACATGACCAAGGGCACCTTCACCATCACCAACGTGGGCGTCTTCGGGGTCGACGGCGGCACCCCGATCCTGAACCTGGGCGAGTCGGCGATCATGTGCCTGGGCACCATCGCCCGCCGTCCCTGGGTGGTCGGCAGGGGCGCCGACGAGCAGATCGTGATCCGCTCGGTGTGCACCCTGTCGCTGACCTTCGACCACCGGCTGGTGGATGGCGAACTGGCGTCGAGGTTCCTCAGCGACGTGGCCGCCATCCTGGCCGACCCCGGCCTGGCGATGATGTTCTGACCCGAGCGGCACCTCTGGGACCGACAACGATCCGGATCGCGCCGGGACCCCCGGCGTGATCCGGATCGTTGTCCGCCCCCGGGTGCTCAGGGCGGCGCGAGCAGCGCGTTCGCGAGCGTGTCCAAAACGAAGCGCTCCCACTGGGCGGCGGTCCAGCCCCGCTCGCTGAGCACCAGGTACATGCCGAGGCCCTGGATCGCGCAGAGGATGTCGGTGGCCTCCTCGACCGGCACCCGAAGGGCGTCCATGCCGTCCAGCTGCTCGGCCAGCACCCGGAACGCGGCCGCCGTCTGGGATTCGTTCGTCGACCATTGCTCGGCCATCTCGGGGTCGACCACGGCGGCGTCGCGAACGACCCGCATGATCGGCCCGACCCTGGTCAGGATGTCGCGGCCGTTGGCCACCCAGAGCTCGAGGACCCGACGGGGGTCCGGCTCGGCCCTCGCCCGCTCCAGCCACGGCCGCTCGAGCACGGGGACCGGCTCGTCGTCCCCGACCGCAGCGACATCGACCGCCTCCTTGAGCACGGAGCGCTTGTTGCCGCCGCCCGAGCGGCGATCTGCTCCAGGGTCGTGGCGTGGTAGCCGTCGGCGACGAACAGCTCGGCCGCGGCGGTCACGATCTTGCGCCGGGTCAGTTTCGTGCGAGTTCCGCGGACCCGCTTGACTTCCTCTGCCATGAGTTGCACTCTAACTCTAGAGTTCAACTACAAGAAAGAGTCGTCTCATGATCGAGGGCATCCATCACCTCAAGCTGCCGGTCAGCGACGTGGCCCGCAGCCGTGCCTGGTACGAGCGCACGCTCGGCTTCCGGGTGACGATCGAGTTCGTCGAGGAGGGCGAGGTCATGGGGGTGGCGCTGGCTCGCGAGGGCTGCCGGCCCCAGCTCGCGCTCCGGCACGACCCCGACCGCGCCCGCGCGCTGGCCGGCTTCGATCCCGTCGCCCTGCTCGTCGGCAGCCGCGACGACGTCCGTGCCTGGGCGGCCGCACTGGACGAGGCGGGCGAGCCGCACGGGGGTGTGGTCACCGGTCACCGCGGCGGCGCAGTGCTGGTCGGCCTCCACGACCCCGACGGAATCGAGATCCGCCTCTACGCCGACTGATCCCGGTCGGTCCCACCCGTTCACCCAACCCATGACCCGCACCTCACAGTCCACCGAAAGGAACCTCACCATGCCCACAACCGCCTACGCCGGCCCGCAGACCGACCGGCTCCGGGAGTCCACCGCCCTCTCCGCGGACGCCGCCCTCGCCATTGCCTCCCTGCACGCCATGGGTAGCGGCACCCGCGACGACTTCGACGCCCTCTACACCGCCGACACGGTGAACCGAGAGGCCGTCAACGAGCCGCCGGACACCCGTGGCACGGGCCCCGGCGCGGTCTACGCGACCGCCGTCTGGTTGCGCACCGCGTTCAGCGACCTGACCTGGCAGGTGCACGACGTCGTCCAGGACGGCGACCTCGTCGTCGTGCACGCCACCATGTCCGGGCGGCAGACGGGTCCGTTCGTCGCGTACCGGCCCGACGGCGAGGTCGCGGTCGCGTTCCCGCCGCGCGGCCGGACGTTCGCCGTCACCCAGACCCACTGGTTCCGGATGCGCGACGGCCTGGTCGCCGAGCACTGGGCCAACCGCGACGACCTCGGGATGGGCCAGCAGCTGGGCTGGAACCCGCCCACGCCGCTGTACCTGATCCGGATGGCGCTGGCCACCAGCCGGGCCCGGGCCGCCTGACCCCTCACATCGGCAACCACGACCGTGGCCGCCGGCTCCCACACTCATCTCGAAGGACCATCTCCATGACCATCCACACCAACCACGCCGCGGCGAGCATCGTCTTCGCCACGACACCCGCGGACGGCCACACCGTCCCTGCCCTACCCATCGCCCGGGCCCTGATCGAGCGCGGCCATCGCATCCGCTGGTACGCCGGCCGCAAGTACGCCGACCGGATCCGCGCGATCGGCGCGGAGTACCTGCCGATGAGTGACCACGACTTCAGCCTGGTCGGCCTGGACGAGTACTTCCCCGAACGAGCTCAGCTGTCCGGGATCGCCAAGCTGAAGTTCGACATGACCGACGGCTTCGCCCGGCCCAGCCGGACCCATCTGGCCGACCTGCGGGCCGCGTTGGACCGTGAGCCCGCCGACCTGATCGTCGGCGACACGGGCATGGGTGCCGGCCCCATGCTCACCGAGCTGGGCGGCCCGCCGTTCGTCGCGCTCGGGATCAGCGTGGTCGGTTTCCCCAGTGACGACGTGCCGCCGTTCGGGCTCGGCCTCCGGCCCACCTCCAGCGCCATCGGCACCCTCCGAAACCGGCTGCTGCACACCCTCGTCCGACGGACGCTGTTCGCCGCCATGAGTCGCGCCGTCAACGAGATCCGCACCGACGTCGGCCTGCCGGCGCGGGACGAGATCGTCTTCGAGTACATGCTGCACGCCGCGCTCTACGTCCAGCTCGGCGCGCAGGGCTTCGAATACCGGCAGCGGGACCTGCCCGGGCACGTCCGCTTCGTCGGGCCGGTCCGGCCCCAGCCGATCGAGGGCTGGACCGAGCCCGACTGGTGGTCCGACCTGGACGCCGGCAGGCCGGTCATCGTGCTCAACCAGGGAACGGTGGCCACCGACCCGACGCAACTGCTGCTGCCGGGTCTGGCCGCACTGGCCGGCGAGGACGCGCTGGTGATCGCCGTGACCGGCGGTCGCGACCCGGGCGAGCTGGGGCCGCTGCCGGCCAACGCCCGGGTCGAGCGGTTCATCCCGTTCGAGCGGCTGCTGCCGCGGGCCGACGTGCTGGTCACCAACGGCGGCTTCGGCGCGGTCCAGCTGGCCCTCGCGGCCGGGGTGCCGATCGTCGCAGCGGGGAAGACCGAGGACAAGGTCGAGGTCGCCGCCCGGGTGGCGTACTCCGGCGTGGGCCTCGACCTGCGCACCCAGACGCCGCGGCCCGAGGCCATCGCCGACGGCGTCCGCCGGGTGCTGAGCGACGACCGGTACCGGCGTCGGGCCCGGCAGCTGCAGGCCGAGATCGCCTCGGCCGGCCGCGAGGCGGGGGCCGCCGATCACGTGGAGACGCTGCTGGCGCACCGGCGGCGGCGCGAGGCCGCGCTGGCCACGGCATGCCTGCCGTGACCGGCGGGCCGGACGCCCGGAGGCTCAGTCCCACGGACTGACGGCGAAGTCCCGCTCGACGATCTCCCGGTCCTCGTGGTCGGCGATCGCGATCGAGGTGGCCTCGGCCCAGTCCCGGCGGGCCTCGGCTTCGCGTCCGAGGGCGTGCAGCGCCCGGGCCCGCAACTCGTGGGCATAGGCCAGATCGAAGTCGCCCAGACCCGCTGCCAGGCACCCGCCGAGACAGCGATCCCCGTAGTCGAAGGCCACCTCGGCGGCCCCGGCGGCCAGCCAGGCCCGGCCGATCAGGTACAGCGCGCGCACCTCGTTCGCGGGCTGTTTGGAGGCGACCCGGTCCCAGTGGAAGGCCGCCGCGTAGGCGCCGCGCAGGGCCGCCTCCGCGTCGAACGGTTCGGCCTCCAACAGGTCGAACACCGCGTTGTTGGCCCGGGACGCCTGCTGCAGGTGCCAGTCCTTGGCGATCTCGCCGGCCTCGGGTCGGGCGGCGTCCGGGTAGCGGGGCGGCAGCGCGGCACCGGTCTCCACCAGGCTCTTCAGCCCGTCCAGCACGTACGGCCAACCCGACCCGACGCTGACCGAGGTCAGCGGGCTGAAGGCCAGGTCGCCGTGCACCACCCGCAGCAGGGTCAGCCCCTCGCCCGCCTCGGTGAGGGTCCAGGTCACCCGGCTGGCCGGCTCGTCGGCCAGCGCGTCGTCGTAGCGCACCCGCCAGGTTGCACCAGGCGGTGCGGCGGTTCCAGCTCCTCGATCACGCCGTCGACCGCGACGCTGCCGTCCGGCAGCAGCGAGCGGAACTCCCGGCCGGCGACCGGCGGGCCGTCGAAGGCGGTGCCGAAGAAGTACTGACGGGTGAACGCCGGGTCGATGATCGCGTTCCAGACGGCGCCGATCTCGGCCCGGATGTAGATCTGGTGGACGTGCGAGGTGGTCATTGCTGCTCCTGTTCGAGTCCGGCCTTGAGCCCGACCATGGCGGTGGTGAACGGCTGGGCGTACTTGCTGATCCAGCGGTTGGCGATCTCGGCGATGGGCACCGGGTTGAGGAAGTGCCGCTTGCTGCGGCCCTGCCTGGCGGTGGTGATCAGGCCGGCCTCGGCCAGGATCGCCAGGTGCTTCATCACCCCGAAGCGGGTCATCGAGGGAAAGCGCGCGGCCAGCTCGGTGAGGGTCTGGCCGTCGGCGGCGAACAGGGCGTCCAGGATCGCCCGGCGGGTGTCGTCCGCCAGCGCCTTGAACACGTCGCCCTGCATGACCAGAGAATAGGTGACCAAATAGTCACCTATCAAGGCCGGGGCCGGCGCTCGCCGGCGACGGCACCGGCGAACTCCATCGGGATTGACGATGGATTCCTCCCGCCGGACGATGAGGTCATGTCCGAGGTCGACGCCTTCTGCGCGGCGTATCCGCAGGCCTATCTGGCCTTCCACCGCCGGGACGGGCGTCGCAACGAGCTGACCAACGCCTCCTGGGCGGTGCTCACCCACCTGGCCGGTTCCGGCCCGATCACCATCGGCGAGGCGGCCCGGCACCTGGATCGCGCACAGTCCGTGGTCAGCGACATCGTCACCCAGCTCGAAGGCCACGGCCTGCTGGAGCGCGAGCCCGACCCTGGCGACCGGCGCCGGACGCTGGTCTCGCTGACCGACGCCGGGCGAACCCGGCTGCGCGACGACGCCGACGTGCTGGACCGACAGCTCGTCGCCCGCGCGATGAGCCACCTGGACGACACCACCCGCCGCGGCCTGATCGACGGCCTGGAGGCCCTGATCGCCGCGGCCCGACGAGAGGAACACCGATGACCACCCGGACCGTCTCCTGCGAGAGCTGCGGCATGCCGATCGAGACCGGCCACTACTGCCAGTACTGCACCGACGCCGACGGCAACCTGCAGGACTTCGACACCCGGTTCGCCGCCATGGTCGGCTGGCAGCGGCGCCGCCACCCGGACGAGCCGCAGGCGGCGATCGAGGAACAGACCCGCGCCTACATGGCGACCATGCCGGCCTGGCGCGGCCACCCGCGGCTGGCCTGAGCCGACGAGCCTGCCGCGACCCGGCGTCGCGTGCCCAGATCCACGCTGTTCGGTGATCGCGCGCGGCCGAGGAGTGAACAGCGCCGGCCGGGTCTGACAGGCTGGGGGACATGGCCCGTGGCGATGTGCTGATCACCCCCGAGGAACTGGACGGCGTCCTCGCCGACGTCGACCTCCTGGACGTCCGATGGCGGCTGGGCGAGCCGGCCGGAGCGGGACGCGACCGCTACCGGGAGGCCCACCTGCCGGGCGCCCGCTTCCTCGACCTGGAAGCAGTGCTCACCCGGCACGGCGAGCCGAGCGAGGGCCGCCACCCGTTGCCGGACGCCGACACCCTGGGCCACGGGCTCGGCGAGCTCGGCGTGGACGGCACCCGCCCGGTGGTGGTCTACGACGAGGCCGGCACGTTCGCCGCCTCCCGGGCCTGGTGGGTGCTGCGCTGGGCCGGCCTGGACGTCCGGGTGCTGGACGGCGGCATCGACGCCTGGACGGCGCAGAACCGGCCGATGACCAGCGGCGACACCCAGGTCGAGCCGGCCCTGCTGCACCTGGTCACCGGGCAGCTGCCGACCATCGACGCCGACGACGCCGCCGGTTTCGACGGCACGTTGATGGACGCCCGGGCGCCCGAACGCTACCGCGGCGAGACCGAGCCGATCGATCCGGTCGCCGGGCACATCCCGGGCGCGGTCAACGTCCCGGTCGGCGCCTTCTTCACCGCCGACGGGCGGCTGACCGAGCAGAGCCGGCTGCGCGACCTGCTCGGCCGGCGTCCGGGCCCGTTGGCGGCCTACTGCGGCTCGGGGGTGAGTGCCGCCCAGCTGGTGCTCGCCGGCGCCGCCCTCGACCGCCGGGTCGCGCTGTACCCGGGCTCGTGGTCGGCCTGGAGCAACGACCCGGCCCGTCCGGTTGCGACCGGGGAGTCCGGGCCGGCATGAGCTACCCGACCACCGCCCATACCCTGCTCGACAACATCGAGGCCAATCTGCGCGGCATCCGCGCCCGGGTCGGCGACCGGCTGGTGCTGGCCGCGGTCAAGGCCAACGGCTACGGCCACGGCGCGCTCGCGGTGGCATCCATGATCGAGCAGCGGGGAGCGGCCGACTGGCTCGGCGTCGCCACTGTCGACGAGGGACGCCAGCTGCGCCGGGCCGGCGTCTCGCTGCCGATCCTCAAGCTCTCCCCGACCCGCGGGATGAACGAGGTCGCCCGCGCGCTGAGCTCCGCGCTCACCCTCACGGTGGTCGACGAGGCCTCGGTGGAGGAGACCGCCCGGGTCGCCGAGCGAGTCGGCCTGGTCGGCGTGGACGTCCATCTCAAGGTCGACACCGGCATGCGCCGGGTCGGCGTCGAGCCCGCCCAGGCGCCGGCAGTGGCGGCCCGGATCGCCGGCGACGAGCGACTGCGCCTGCAGGGCGTGTTCAGCCACCTGCCGATCTCGGACAGCCCGGCCGGACGCGACTTCACCCGCGGGCAGATCGAGCTGTTCCGGTCCACGGCCGCCGCCGTCGAGGACGCCGCCGGGCCGGTCGCGCTGAAGCATCTGGCCAACTCGGGCGCGGTGCTGGGGCATCCGGACAGCTGGTTCGACCTGGTCCGGCCCGGAATCATGATCTACGGCAGCCTGCCCGACCCGGACGCCGAACGCACCGTCGCGCTGCGCCCCGGACTTGAGCTGACCACCGCGATCTCGTTCCTGAAACCCGTAGCCGCGGGGGAAACGGTGGGTTATGGCCGGACGTGGACGGCGCCGCGGGACAGCTGGATCGCGACCATCCCGGTCGGTTACGGGGACGGCTACTCGCGGCTGCTCTCCAATCGACCTGGGACCCGACCCGGTGGCCGAGGTGGGCGACGAGGTGGTGCTGATCGGGCGCCGCGGCCAGCAGGAGATCACCGTCGCCGAGGTCGCCGACCTGATGGGCACCATCCCCTACGAGGTGACCTGCCTGATCACCGGACGGGTCACCCGCGACTATGCCTGAGCCGGCTCCGCCGAGCACACCGCCACCGGCCGGCGACGAGGTCGCCACGCTGCGCGGCTTCCTCGACCGCCAGCGCGATCTGATCCGCCGGAAGACCGAGGGGCTGACCTCCGCAGAACTGAACCGCGCCCTGCCTCCCAGCACGATGACGCTGGGCGGCCTGCTCAAGCACCTCGCCATCGTCGAGCACAGCTGGCTCACCGAGGTGTTCCTGGGGCTCGAACTGGCCGAACCGTGGGCGAGCGTCGACTGGGACGCCGATGTGGACTGGGACTGGCACTCCGCCGCCGACGACGGCCCGGAGGAACTGCGGGCGCTCTTCGACTCCGCCGCCGCCGACTCCGACCGGATCATCGAGCAGTCGCTCGCCGGGGCGGGGCTCGACCAGCTGTCGGTGCGGCAGCCCCGCGGCGAGCCGCGCAGCCTGCGGTGGATCCTGGTCCACCTGATCGAGGAGCACGCCCGGCATGCCGGCCACGCCGACCTGTTGCGGGAGTCCATCGACGGCCGAGTCGGCGATTGACGATCGCCGGCTTCCGCCCACTCACCCAGCGAGGGACCACGATCCGGCTGCTGGTCGCGCCGGTCCTGGAACGTCGTGCCCGAACCCGCCGGGTGGTGCTGCCGCCGGGACGCTGGCGGCGGATCGACGCCGGCGAGGGCGTCCACCACGGCGGATCAGCCGGCGTTCCGGGGGGAGTGCTGAGGCGTCACGCGCGGAGGTCGCGGACGGAGTCCCGCAGCCGCAGCGGCATCGGCACCAGGACGTGCTCGGGATCGGCGGTGCCGCTGAGTGCCATCTCCACCGCCCGGCGTCCCATCTCCTGGTACGGCAGCAGCGCGGTGGTCAACGCCGGCCGCAGGGCCCGCGCGATCACGTCGTCGTCGAAGGACACCACCGACACGTCGTCCGGAATGCGCACGCCCCGCAGCTGCATGGCCTGGTAGGCGCCGAATGCGAGCCGGTCGTTGAGGCAGATCAGCCTTCCAGCACTACCCGTACGGCACCACCTGGGGGCTGATGCACTGGGGACATGTCAGCAGCGCCGACCTGATCGGGTGGCGCCGCGAACCGATCGCGATGGCGCCTAGCCTGCCGGGCGACGGGGTCGGGGTCTTCTCCGGCTCGGCCGTGGTCTCCGATGCCGGCGAACTGGTCGTCTACTACACCGGACACGTCTGGCTCAACGGCACCGACGTCTCCGGCGGTGTGCGGCAGTGCCAGATGATGGCCGTCAGCGGCGATGGCACCCACTTCGACAAGAAGGGGGTGGTCATCGACAGCCCCGAGGGCATCGATCAGTTCAGGGATCCGAAGGTCTGGCGCCAGGGCGACACCTGGTACCTGGTGGTCGGCGCCGGGACGCCGGACGGTCATGGCGAGATCTGGCTGTACGACTCCGACGACATGGTCGGCTGGCGGTTCGACCGGGTGCTCTACCGCTCGCCGCTTCCCGGGGTGTACATGCTGGAGTGCCCGGACTTCTTCCCGCTCGGCGAGCACTGGGTGCTGCTGTTCAGCCCGATGGGTGCCGGCCCGGCCGGCTTCGACCGTCGCAACGTGCACAACGTCGGCTACGTGGTGGGCAACTGGCGGCCCGGCGGCGACTTCGAGGTGATCGCCGAGCACACCGAACTCGACAAGGGCGGCAACTTCTATGCGCCGCAGACCTTCGAGGCGCCGGACGGCCGCCGCATCCTGCTCGCCTGGATGAGCGGCGGGCCGCAGCAACCAGTGCCGTCCCAGGTCGACGGCTGGTGTTCCCAGCTGACGGTGATGCGCCGCCTCGGGCTCACCGCCGACCACAGGCTGACCATGTGGCCGATCGCCGAGATCGAGGCGCTGCGGACCGGATCGGATGAGCTCGGCGGGTTCGTGCTCGGCGCCGACGAATCGCGGGTGGTCGCCGCCGACCTGACCGCCGGCGAGGTCGACATCGAGATCGACCTGACCGCGAGCACCGCGGAGCGGATCGGGCTCGCCGTCCACGGGACCACCGGCGGCGACGAGACACTGATCGCCTACGACGTCCAGACCGGGCGGGTGGTGGTGGACCGGTACCGGTCGGGTGCCGGGCAGCGCGGATACCGCAGCGCCGCGGCGCAGGGCGGCACGCTGCGGCTGCGCGTCCTGCTGGACGCCTCGAGCGTCGAGGTGTTCCTCGACGGGGGACGCGAGGCGATGAGTTCGCTGGTGTTCCCCGGCGAGGGCGCACGCCGCGTCGAGGTGTTCAGCGAGGCCGGCACGGCGGTGATCGACAACCTCGACGTGCACCGGATGGGCAGCATCTACGACGGCGCCTGATCCCGCGGTCAGGGCTCGACCAGGCACTCCCCGGCGGCGTACGGGGTGGCCTGGTGCACGTCGGGCGCCGGCAGCCCGCGCGCCGCTGCGGCCGCCCGCACCGCCTGCGCGACCGGCCCGGCGTCCCCGGCCCGGACCAGGGCGATCGCGCTGCCGCCGAAGCCGCCGCCGGTCATCCGGGCACCGAGCGCGCCGGCGTCTCGGGCGGCCCCGACCACGACGTCCAACTCGATGCAGCTGACCTCGTAGTCGTCGCGGAGCGAGTCGTGCGAGGCGTTCATCAGCTGGCCGGCGGCGGCCCAGTCGCCGCCCTCCGCGGCCGCCACGAACTCGCCGACCCGTCCGATCTCGGTGACGACGTGCCGGACCCGCCGCCGGACCACCTCGTCGTCGAGCACCGCCAGCGCGGCGTCCAGATCGGTGACCTCGCGCAACGTCGCCACGCCGAGGGCCCGGGCGGCGCTCTCGCAGCTGGCCCGGCGGGCGCCGTACTGGCCATCGGCGAGCGAGTGGCTGGCCCGGGTGTCGATCACCAGCAGGGCCAGGCCGGCAGCTTCCAGGTCGAACGGCACCTGGACGACGGAGCCGTCGCGGCAGTCCAGCAGCAGGGCGTGCCCGGCCCGGGAGCGCAGCGAGGCGGCCTGGTCCATCCCCCCGGTCGGGGCCCCGGCCACCTCGTTCTCGGCCCGCACGCACAGGGCGGCCAGCCGGGCGCGGGCGGCGTCGTCACCGTCGAGCCGGTGGCCGGCGAGCTGCGCCAGCGCCAGGCCGACCGCACACTCCACCGCCGCGGACGACGACAGCCCGGCTCCCAGCGGCACGCAGGAGGCGACGGCCAGGTCGAAGCCGGGCAGCTCCACGCCCGCCTCGGCCAGTGCCCAGGCCGGGCCGCCGCAGTAGGCGGCCCAGCCCGACACCCGCCCGGGGGCCAGGTCGCTCAGCTCGCCCTGCCAGACCTCGTCGCCGATGTCGGTGGTCATCCGGACGCTGCCGTCGGACCGGGCCGAGGCCGCCACGTAGGTGCGGTGCGGCAGCGCGATCGGCAGGCAGAGGCCGCCGTTGTAGTCGGTGTGCTCACCGATCAGGTTCACCCGTCCCGGGGACGCCCAGACCCCCTCCGGCTCTGCCGAGAACGCCCGCTGGAACACCTCCCGCGCCGAGCGCACCCCGGCTTCACTGCTCCAGGCCTGCTGCCATTCGCTCATCTGACTCCCTTGTCCGTGTGATGGCCGGTCGACCGCAGTCGAGCCGCCCGGTGCCGAGGTTCCAGGTCTGGCAACCGCTCTCCCCGCGCAGCCGGTCGAGTGCGGCCAGATGTTCCTGGGCCAGGTCGACCACATGGATGTAGTCGCGCAGCCAGGTTCCGTCCGGGGTCGGGTAGTCGGCGCCGAACACCTGCAGGCCGGTGCGGCGGCTCGGAGGCACTGCCGTAGACGGTCGCCGAACTGCCGAACACGATCCGCCGGCAGCCGTGCCGGGCCATCGTCTCCAGCAGCGTCACGGTGGTCGCGACGTTCTCCCGGTAGTAGAGCAGCGGCAGCCGGGTGGACTCGCCGACCGCCAGGAGTTCCAGGGTGGTGTGGGAGCCGATGTAGCCGGCTCCTCCGGTCACCAGCACACGCATGCGAGATCCTCTCTGCGGCGGGTGCGCACCAGCCGCTCCTCGGCCCGGGCGGGGTTGGTCGGGCAGGCGTCCGGGATCATCGACGTCAGTCCACGGCTTCGGCCAGGTACAGCACCGCCGTCTCGGGGAAGGTCGGGGCATGGGCCAGGCCGACCTGGGCCAGCGCCGCCCCGCTCAGCTCGACACCGAACCGGTCGGTGGGGCGCAGCGCCGGGGCAACGCCGTGCGCCAGGGACTCCAGCCGCTCCACCAGGCTGGCCTCGGAGGCGGCCGGCTCGACCCCCCACCACGCCGGATACTGGCCGACCGGCGGGTGATCGAGCATCAGCGGCGTGACCCGGTAGCGCCGCTCCGGGTCGAGGCCGGGCAGCCGCAGCCGGCCGCGGAAGACGACGTCCGGGCGGCCCAGTTCGGCGAACGAGTAGATCGCCCGGCTCCGGTCCGTCGCCACCATCCCATGCCCGGCCACGGTGTCGTCCGGGATGTCGAGGCGGACCAGTTCGCCACCCAGCAACAGCGGACGATGCCGCTTGTAGAAGCCCACCCAGGCGCCGAGCTCGACGAGTTCGGCCGCGCTCGCCCTGGTCAGGTCCCACTCGATGCCGAGGTGGCCGAAAACCGCCGTGGCGGCGCGAAAGTTCAGCGTGTGCGAGCGGCCCGTCGTGTGCGACGCGCCGGAGGCGATGTGCGAGCCGAGCAGCTCGGGAGGAAGCAGCTGCTGGGTCCAGCGGTTCATCTGCTGCCGCTCCAGCGGATCGATGCAGTCCGACACCCAGATCCGGTCCGTGTGCAGCATCGCCTCGATGTCCACCCGTGACCCACCGGCCGCGCACGACTCGATCTCCAGCCCGGGATGTGCGGCCTTGAGCTCGTCGACCAGCCGGTAGTAGGCGAGGGTCTGTTCATGGACTCCCGGACGCCCCTCGGGCGCGGTGCCGGCATCGATCAGATCGCGGTTGTGGTCCCACTTGATGTAGGCGATGTTGTACTCGTCGAGGATGGCCATCATCGCGTCGCGGATGTAGGCGTAGCACGCGGGGATGCCGAGGTTGATCACCTGCTGGAAGCGCGATTCGACGGGCCACCGGCCGCCGGTCGCCATCACCCAGTCCGGGTGCGCCCGGGCGACGTCGGAGTCGGGGTTGATCATCTCCGGCTCGAACCACAACCCGAACTGCATGTTGAGTTCGTTGACCCGGTTCACCAGCGGGTGCAGGCCGTCCGGCCACACCGCTGGTGACACCGTCCAGTCGCCCAGGCCCGCGTGGTCGTCGCGCCGCGCGCCGAACCAGCCGTCGTCCAGGACGAACCGTTCCACCCCGACCGACGCCGCCGCGTCGGCGAGCGCCAGCAGCTTGGCCAGGTCGTGGTCGAAGTAGACCGCCTCCCAGACGTTGATGGTCACCGGGCGGTCCACCGACGGGTGGTTGCGCCGGGCGCGGAGGAAGGCGTGGAAGCGGCGTGCGACGGCGTCCAGGCCGATGCCGTGCGAGCCGTACAGCCACGGCGAGGTGTAGCTCTGGTCGCGGGCCAGCACGATCTCGCCGGGGAGCAGCAGCTCGCCGCCGCCGAGCACCTGGTCGCCGGTGTACATCCGCTCGGCGTAGTGGGTGTGGTTGCCGCTCCAGGCGGTGTGCGTCGACCAGATCTCGCCGTCGCCGAAGCCGAACCCGGCAGTGCCGGCGTGCAGCAGATAGGCCGAATCCGGTCCGCTGCGGCCCTTCCGGTTCTCTCGCAGATGGGTGCCGACGGTGAACGCCCGCCGTTGCGGCACCCGCTCCTTGGTCCATCGCCCGCTCAGGTCGAGGAGTTCGGTGGCCAGCTGGGGCACCGGGTAGGCCAGCACCAGGTCGTCCAGCTGGTAGGGGTCGTCGGCCAGGTTGGTCAGCTCGGCCCGGCTGCGCAGCAGGCCGCTGGGCAGCAGCTCCACGCTGAGCGTCAGGCCGAGCCCGGCCGACTCGTCGACGGCGTCCACCTGCACCGAGCCGGCGCCGGTGATCGCGACGCCGGTGGTGATCTCGGCCCCGTCCAGCCGAACCGCGGTGGTGCCGAATCGCGGCGACCAGTCCCGGCCGCGCCGAGAGCCCCGCAGCCCGGGGCGTCCCACCCATCCCGTCCAGTGCTCGGGCAGCACCGACAGCCGCATCGGCTCGTCGGCGAGCTGCGAACCAGCGGCGGGACCGGACGCGCGGACCAGCGTGCGCACGTCTGCTTCGGTCAGGTCGCCGGGATCGGCACCCCAGTGGACGATCGCGGGCAGCCTGCCCGCGGTGAGGTCGAGGACGACGCACACGTCGTCGGCCCGGAGCACGACACACGCATCGGGGCTCTGCCGGGAGCTGCCGGGATCGGCGATGGTCACGGGGGGATTCGCTTTCGACTGGTCGGGTGGGTCAGCTGAGTTGGCAGCCGCAGGAGCGACGGATGATGAGTTCGGCCGGGAACAGCCGGAAGGATCCGGTGCTGTCGCCGCCGGTGATCAACCGGAAGGCCTCGGCCGCGATGTCGGTGATCGACTGGCGGGCGACGGTCAGCGGCGGCCAGGAGTACTCCGCCTCGACGGTGCCGTCGAAGCTGACCACGGCGACATCCTCCGGCACCCGGAGGCCGGCCTCGTGAAGCGCCCGCAGCACCCCGATGGCCTGGATGTCGGCGGAAGCGAAGACCGCCTGGGGCAGGTTGCCGGACGCCAGCATGCGACGCATGGCCGCGTAGCCGCCGGAACGGCTGAACGCACTGCGGGCGATCGGGCCCTCGGGGAGGCCGTGCCGGCGTTGCACGTCGCGCCAGCCGAGTTCCCGGGGATCGGCGAGACCACTGAGGTCCTCGCCCACGATCAGCCCGACCCGGGTCAGGCCGTGCCCGGCGATCAGGTGCTCCACCAGCAGATCGGCGCCCTGTCGCAGGTCGGTGCCCACGGATCGCCGGCCCGGGATCGCCACCATCGTGTCCAGCAGCACGACCGGCACGTCGGCGCGGATGCTCGCGAACGGATCGTGATGGGCAGCGTCGCTGCGCACGATCAGGCCCTCCACCTGGCGGCTCAGCAGGCCTTCGATGATCCGGTTCTCGTGGCGGCGGTCGCCCATCGTGCTGGCGAGCAGCATGGCGCGTCCGGACTCGGCGGCGAGACGCTGGAGTTCCAGCGCGAGTTCGGCGAAGAACGGATTGCTGGAGTCGGGCAGGACCAGACCGATGGTGTCGCCGACCCCCCGGCGCAGCGCCCGGGCGTTGCTGTTCGGCCGGTAGCCGAGCACCTCGATGGCGTGCCGGACGCGCTCGGCGGTCGCCGCGGCCACCGGGCGGGGACCGTCGTTGACCACGTAGCTGACCACGGCGCTGCTGACGCCGGCCAGCCGGGCCACGTCGGCGCGGGTGACCACCCGGAGCTGGTCGTTGGAGGTCATCCCGGCTTCCTTCCGCAGCATTGGGGAGCGACCCGGTCGGGCCTTCCGGAAGCCTACCCGAGACCTTGTCTACACGTAATGATCTGACCGCCGGTTGTGCGCCGTACTTCGCACAAGGTGCGCCGAAATTCATTGCCGCAGGTCTATCTACTCGTGTAGCATCCCGGCATCGGTCGCCGCTTCGCCCCGAGTCGGGGCGCAGGGCCGCCGAGGAGCTGCGGCCCTGTGTCCCAGCCCACGACGAGCACGATCGCGCGAGGAGGCGCATCAATGAGACTTCCAGGATCACGCTGGCGAGGGGCAGTCGCCGTCCTCGTGGCTACCGTGTTGGCGGCGACACTGGCCGGCTGCACCCGGCCGGACGACCGGGTCACCACGCTCAACTTCTTCCAGTTCAAGGGCGAGGCCCTGAACGCGTTCAACGAGATCATCACCGAGTTCGAGGCCCGCAATCCCGACATCAGGGTGGTGCAGAACCAGGTCGCCGACGCCGACACCACCATTCGCACGCTGCTGGTGAAGGACCGCGCGCCCGACGTGATCACCCTGAACGCCGGCGCGAACTTCGGCGGTCTCGCGGAAGCCGGCGTCTTCCACGACTTCACCGGCGACCCGGTGCTCGAGACGATCAACCCGGCCGTGCAGGAGATCCTCGCCGAACTCGGCAACGCCAAGGGCGAGATCAACTCGCTGGGCTACATCAACAACGCCAACGGCATCCTCTACAACAGCAGGATCTTCGCCGAGCACGGCCTGCAGGTCCCCACCACCTGGGACGAGCTGATCGCCGTCTGCGACAAGCTGAAGGCCGCCGGGGTCACCCCCTTCTACGGCACGCTCGCGGACTCCTGGACGACCATGCCGTCGTTCAACGGGCTCGGCGGCTACCAGGGCGCCGCCGGCTTCTTCGACAAGCTGCGGGCCCAGGGCACCGACGTCGGGCCCGCCGCGCCGGTGTCCTTCTCCAAGGACTTCGCCGCGGTGATGGAGCAGCAGCAGAAGCTCTTCGGCTACGCCCAGGAGGGCTACCGCGGTCGCACCTACGACGACGGCAACGCCGCGTTCGCCAACGGCGAGGTGGCGATGCTGATGCAGGGCATCTGGGCACTCAGCCCGATCAAGGAGATCAACCCCGACATCCAGGCCGCGATCTTCCCCTACCCGCCGGCGGCCGGCGGGGCCGACGACCGGCTTCTGGTGACCGGCGTCGACGTCACGGTGACGATCGGGCGGAACACCCCGCACAAGGAGGCGGCGCTGAAGTTCGTCCACTTCCTGTTCGAGAAGGAGGTGATCGAGAAGCTCGCGGCGTCGCAGAACATGGTGCCGTCGGTCAAGAGCGCGCAGCTGAGCGCCGAGCCCGCGCTGCAATCGGTCAAGCCGTACTTCGACACGGGCCGGATCACCGGCTTCATCGACCACCAGATCCCGCCCAGCATCCCGCTGGCCGCCACCGTTCAGCAGGCGCTGTTCGACGGCAACTCCGCGGCCGCGCTGGCCACCCTCGACAACGAGTGGCGCAAGGTCGCCGCCCGGACCGTCCCACAGAGCGGAAAGTGAGATGACGACAATCACCGACACCGCGGTCACCACGACGGGCACCGCACGCCCCCGGCGGGACCGGGCACTCTCGACCTACTACTGGATGGTGTGGCCGGCGGTGCTGCTGTTCGCCTTCTTCCACACCCTCCCGGTGCTGACCGGCATCTTCTTCAGCTTCACCAACTACCCCGGATACGGCAGCTGGGACTTCATCGGGTTCTCCAACTACCTCAACATCTTCGGCGACGACCGGGTGCTGCACGCCTACGGCTTCTCGTTCGGCTTCGCCCTGGTCGCCACCATCCTGACCAACGTGATCTCGCTCGCGATCGCGATGGGGCTGAATGCCAAGATCGTCGGACGCAACGTGTTCCGCGGGATCTTCTTCGTCCCCTACGTGCTGGCGATCCTGATCGTCGGCTACGTGTTCCAGTTCATCTTCGCCAACTCGCTGCCGAAGATCCTGGCCGGGATCCCGCTCTTCCGGGACAACATCCTGACCGACCCGAACTGGGCCTGGACGGCCATCGTGGTGCTCGCGGTCTGGCAGGCCTGCGCGTTCGCGATCATCATCTACCTGTCCGGCCTGCAGACCATTCCCTTCGAGCTCTACGAGGCGGCGTCGTTGGACGGGGCCTCCGCCTGGCGGCAGTTCACCTCGATCACCTTCCCGATGATCAGCGCCTACTTCACCATCAACATGGTGCTCAGCCTGAAGGGCTTCCTGCAGGTCTTCGACCACGTGGTGGCGCTCACCAACGGCGGGCCCGGGACGGCGACCGAGTCCGTCACCCTGCTCATCTTCAAGGGCGGCTTCTCCGGTGGGGAGTTCGCCTACCAGACGGCGAACGCGGTGATCTTCTTCGTGGTGATCACCCTGGTGTCGCTGTTCCAGGCCAAGGTCCTACAGCGTGGAGAGGCGGACTTCTGATGACCACCGCGACGATGACCAAGCCCCGGCGCCGCTTCCGCGCCGCTCCCGACGACGACACCAGGAAGGTCAACTGGTGGGTCACCGCGCTGATGGCGGTCTGCTCGCTGACCATCCTGGTGCCGCTGTACCTGGCGGTGGTGGTGGCGCTGAAGTCGCCGGACCAACTGGCCGGCGGCACCGGGTTCGAGCTGCCGACCAGCATCCGCTGGGAGAACTTCGCCGAGGCCTGGGAGCGGACGAACTTCGCCCGCGCCGCCCTCAACACCGCCCTGATCACGGTGTTCTCGGTGGTGTTCACCCTGCTGTCCAACTCGGTGGTGGCCTACGCGCTGGCCCGCAAGCTGGATCGCCCGTTCTTCAAGGCGATCTACTTCTACCTGCTGGCGGCCATGTTCATCCCGTTCCCGATCATCATGCTGCCGGTGGTGAAGCAGTCGGCGCTGCTGGGCCTGGACAACCAGGCGGGCCTGATCATCCTGTACACGGTGTTCGGCCTGTCCCTGAACGTGTTCATCTACACCGCCTACATCCGGTCCATCCCGATCGAGCTGGAAGAGGCGGCCCGGGTCGACGGGGCGACCACCTGGCAGGTCTTCTGGAAGGTGGTCTTCCCGCTGCTGACCCCGATGAACGCCACGGTCGGCATCCTCACCTGCGTCTGGGCCTGGAACGACTTCATCCTGCCGCTGGTGGTGCTCACCGATCCGGGGGCACGTACCCTGCCGCTGGCGAACTACGTCTTCCAGGGCCAGTTCAACACCGACTACACGGTTGCCTTCGCGTCCTACCTGATGGCGATGGCGCCCCTGCTGCTGGTCTACATCTTCTCGCAGCGCTGGGTGATCTCGGGCGTCACCCGCGGCTCCATCAAGTGACCCGCGCCGCCCCGCGGGGAGGCTGAGCGACCGCGTCCCTCGGCCCGTCAACGGCTGGACCGGTGCTGGGCCGAGGAGCGGGCGCCCGCGCGGGACGGCTCAGGGATCGGTGCCGATCACCTCGCGGTGGATGTTGGCCTCGCTGATGCCCTTGGCCAGCAGCGCCCGGTGGATCTGTCGCATGAACAACGGCGGCCCGCACAGGAATACGGTGGCGTTGGTGGGCAGCTCGATGTCGCTGAGGTCCATCAGACCGGGACGGGCCGGGCGCAGCGTGGGCGCCGACTCGGCGCCCTGCTCGTACCAGGCCTGGGTGTGGATGGTGGTCATCGCCAGGGCGTGCCGGCGCAGGGTGTCGTAGAGCGCATGCCGTTCGTGGGACCGGTCGGCGTGCAGCAGCCACAACGGCCGGTCGGGTTGCCGGCGGGCGAGGTCCTCGATGATGGCCGCCATCGGCGTCACCCCGATGCCCGCCGAGATCAGCACCAGCGGGCCGTCCGACTCGTCGAGGACCAGCTCGCCGCGCGGCTCGGACAGCTCGAGCACGGCACCGGGCCGGGCGTGGTCGTGCAGCCAGCCGGACACCCCGCCGCCGGGGAAGCCGGCGGTGCCGCCCACCCGCTTGATGGTGACCCGGAACGAGTCGCCGCCCGGCCCGGACGAGATGGTGTACTGCCGCGGACGGCGTTCGCCGCCGGGAAGGTCCACGGCGATCGTCACGTACTGGCCGGTCCGGTGCGCAGGCAGTTCGCCCTGCACCGGGACCAGCAGCAGCGAGAACGCCTGGTCGGATTCCTCGATGCGTTCCGTCACCCGGTATCCGCGCCAGGTCTCGGAGTTGCTGCCGGTCATGGCCTACAGCTTGGCCCGGTCACCCGCCGACCGGCAACGCCCGGGCCTCACAGCGGCACCCGACGGACGACGGTGACGGCATCCAGTCGGTTGCGGATGGTGAGCAGCAGGTGCAGGGCGTCGTCGTGCACCACCGCGTCCAGCAGATCGAGCCGGGTGCCGTCGGCCAGGCGGTCGACGCCGATCGTGGACTCCGACCAGCTCTGCCCGTCGGACGACCGCGACAACCTGACCGTGCGGTCGTCGTCGGCGAGGACAACGCGGAGGAACTCCGCGTCGCCGGCGGCGAGCAGGACCGCCGAATAGTCGCCGGGGAAGGCCTGGAACGTCCAGGTCCGCCCGCCGTCGCTCGAGCGCCAGGCCACCCGGGTGCTGCGGACGGCGCCGCTGGCGAACGCCCAGCCGTCGGCGAGCAGCACGTCGCCGACCCGGACGACGGCGGACGCCGAGGCTTCCGGGTAGTCGCCCGAGGGCAGCGCCACCAGCCGCCACCGGCGTCCGTCCGGCGCGATCCAGGCGGCGGGCCGGGCGCGCCGATCACTGCCGGTCTCGCCGACGGCGACCAGGCTCCGCCCCACCCCGAGCACCGCCCGCGGCTCCCGGCCCCGGTTGTCGAGGCCGTGCAGGTCGTCGAGCGGATCGCGCCGGTCGTACCAGTCGCCGCGCCGGGTCACCCGGGTCGGCGCGCCCTGCACCCACGTGCGGCCGTCGGCGGAGCTGTAGACCAGGGCCGAACGCCGGACGGTCCCGTTGCTGCTCTTGGCGCCGACCACCACCCAGCGACCGTTCGCCCTGGTGACGCCGTTGATCGTCGACCAGTGGTACTGGGCCACCGGGTTGAACGCCTGCGTGGCGGTGCGCCGCCAGCTCAGGCCGTCGGGGGAGTGCAGCACGAACGCCCGGTCGGCCGAGTGGTGCCCGGTCGCAAGATAGCCGCCGTCGGCGCTCCAGGCCACCTGGCCGAGGGTCTCCTCGGCACCGAGCGGGAGGCTGCGGGCGGCGCCGAAGCCGGTGCCGCCGGCGTCCCACAGCACCGGCGCGCCCTGCGCGACGCCGTAGCCGCCCAGCCGACCCTCGACGACCAGCAGTCCCTCGGGCCGGACGTTGTCGCGGAGCCCGGGCGGCGGCGCGAGCTCGATCTCGCCGACCTGCGCCGGACTCTGGAAGCGCCACAGCAGCCCCCGCCCGGGATCGCCCTCGACCGATACCGCGAACACCGCGACACCGCCGACGGCGGCGCCCGCGGCCGCCCGGGCGCTGCGGGCCGGGCGGGGCGTGCTGCCGTCGGTCCAGCTCCCGTCACCGGCGAACAGGTAGCGCACCCGCAGTTCGTCCCGGGTGCCGGCCCTACTCGCCCGCTGCACCGCCACGGTCGTCGACCCCAGCTGCAGCAGCTCGTCGACGTCGGAGGACTCGCCGGCGTCGGGCAGCCGCCGGACCGCTCGCCAGCCGGCCGCTCCCGAACCGGTGAGCAGGAGCGGGCGGTAGCCGTCGCTGTGCCGGTCGTAGTACCCGCCGCCGACCACGAACCCGCTCCCGGTGGCGACCACGTGTTCGAGGTAGCTGACGAAGTTCCCCGAGGTACCGGGTTCCTTGACGGCGACGCCTCGCCAGCCGGCCCCGCGATCGACGGAGGTGACCAGCAGCGACGACTGGGAGCGGCCCCTGGTCATCTCGGGCAGTTGCCGGTGGCCGACCGCCACGGCCCGATCGCCGCGGGTCGCGACCTCGGTCAGCCAGCCCTGGCCGGTGATCTCCCGCGGCGTCCAGCTGATGCCGTCCGGCGACGTCCAGGCCATCGGCCAGGTCTGTTCGTCACGCCAGCGACCGCCGACGGCGACGAAGCCGCCGCCGTCGAAGCCGGCCACGCTCGTCACCTGTTCGCCCCTGCCTGGGTCGATTCCGGTGATCGGCGTCCGGTCCCAGACCCGGGCATCGGAGCTGGTGCGGGCGAACAGCGTGCGATCGACGGTGCCGATCGCCAGCCACTGTCGGTGCTGCCCGCGGGTGGCCACGGCGGCCACCCCCACGGCCTCCTCGCCGATCACCGCCTCCGCGGCCGGGCCGCTCGGCGCGGCGTCGCGCCAGGTCGCCCCGGCGTCCGCGGAGTAGCGCAGCACCGGGACCCGAGCGCGGCCCTCGACGGTGGCCACCATCACCAGCGTCTCCCCGTCGCCCGCCATCGCCTCGACCCGGGTTTCGATCCCCGGCCCGCGGTCGGGCAGGGCGGGGAACACGTCGGCCGGCAGGGCAGGCGACGGCGGCCCGCCGGGTGCCGGCGGTTCGCCGGTGCAGCCGATCAGCGCGAGCACCGTGACGACGGCCGGAAGCAGGACGCGGGGGCGTGGCATGCCGACACGCTAAGGGCGGATCCGGACGGATCGGCCGACGAGTTCCGCAGCCTGTGGATAACTCGCCGGGCGTCAGCCGGGCGGGATCGGCCCGCCCGGGCGCTCGGCCTGGACCAGGTCGAGCAGTTCGTGCCAGGCCTCGATCTTCATCCGCTCCCTGGCGTGGGACGCCCCGCGATTCGCCTCGGCGGCCTCGATCCGGCGCCAGTCGGCGTAGCTGGAGGGGACGAACCCGCGGGTGGCAAGGGCCTCCACCAGGTCGATCCGTCCGCTGCGGGGACCGAGCTCGGCGAGGTCGGCCAGCACCTGCTCGACGGTCTCGCGGGCATCGGACTTGTTGGTGCCGATCACCCCGATCGGGCCGCGCTTGATCCAGCCCACCACGTACTCGCGGGGCGCCACAGCCCCGTCGGTCAGCACCCGTCCGTGCACGGACGGGATCACCCCGAGGGTCTCGTCGAACGGCACCCCGGGCAGCCGGACGGCGCGGTAGCCGATCGCCCGCAGCACCAGCTCGACCTCCAGCACCTCGGTCTCGCCGGTGCCCACCACCCGGCCCGCGTCCAGCCGGGTGCGCTCCAGCACCAGCCCCCGCACCGGGTCGCCGCGCAACTCCACCGGCCGCCGCCAGAACCGGAAGTGCAGCCGGACCCGGGCGCCGGCCACCTCGGTCACGGACGCCTCGCGCAGCACCGCCACATTGGCCCGGGTGCGGCGGTCCAGGGCGGCGTCGTCGATCCCCTCGAACGCCTCCGGATCGACGCTCACCGCCACGCCGGGGGTGCGGCACAGCTCCCGCAGCTCGGTGGTGGTGAAGCTGGCGTGCTGGGGGCCCCGCCGTCCGATCACCCACACGTCGGTGAGCCGGGCCCGGCGCAGCTCGCCCAGGACGTCCTCGGGCATGTCAGTCACGTCCAGGGCCAGCGGCTCCTTGGCCAGGATCCGGGCGACGTCCACGGCGACGTTGCCGACGCCGACCGCGGCGGCCTGCCGGACGCCGTCCAGCGACTGCGGCTCGGCGTCCGGATGCCCCGAGTACCAGGCCACGAACTCGCGCGCCGAGCGGCTGCCGGCGGCGTCCTCGCCGGGCACCCCCATCCGCAGGTCCTCGCTGGCGCCGACGGCGTAGATCACCGCGTCGTAGCAGGCCAACAGCTCGTCGCGGGTGACGTCGCGTCCGAAGGTCACCAGGCCCAGGAACCGCACCGCGGGGCTGTCGAACACCCGGGCGAGCGCGTGCGCGACCGCCTTGATCGAGGTGTGATCGGGTGCCACCCCGTAGCGCAGCAGTCCGTAGGGGGTCGGCAGCCGGTCGAAGATGTCGACCTCGACGTCGTCGCGGGCGGAGAGGAACTGGGCCGCGAACAGCCCGGACGGCCCGGCCCCGACGATGGCGACGCGGTAGTGGGGCTCGGGCATGGCGGCACCCTACCGGCCGGCGCCTCCCCGGCCGGTCAGGCGAAGCCCGACGTCAGGTCAGAGGAGTGTGCGGGCCACCACCGGCAGCAGACCCAGCGCCTGGCCGAACACGGTGGGGTGGAAAGCGATCTGGAGCTCGGGCGGAGTGATCCACGACGCCGTGTCGCACCAGGCGTGACCCGTGAAGGCCTTGGTGGGGTCGGCGAACGCGGCACCCTCCTTCCTGGCGGCCTGCCGGAGCCGGGTGTTGAGCAGTGTGATCGTGGCGTTCATCCTGGCCTGCTCGGTGGGGCTGTAGTACACCTTCGTGCTGCAGTTGGTGCCGTTGAACAGCCGCGGGTAGCCGACGACGACCAGCTTCGCCTTCGGCGCCCGCTTCCTGATCGCCCGGTAGAGCCCGCGGGCGTCCTCGGTGAACGTCGTGTTCAGCTTCTCGTCCGCCGCGTCCAGCGGACCCCAGCAGTCCTCGTCGTCCAGCGTCGCGCAGGCTTCGAAGACCGGAACGAAGCCGATGTCGTTGCCGCCGGCCTGGACCGTCACGTAGTCGGTCGACCGGGTCAGTGCCCTCAACTGGGTGCTCTTCACATCCTCGATGCTCGAACCGCCACAGGCGGCATGGGTGAGCTGCAGCCGGCCGAGCTTGGCGAGCAGCACCGGGAAGGCGGCCGCCGAGCGCAGGCAGTCATCGGTCGGCGGCAGCGCCCCGGAGCCGGCGGAGTAGGAGTCGCCGAGTGCGACGTAGCTCGGCTTCGCGGCCTTGCGATGCGTCTCGGTGTGGGCGGACGCCCCCGGCGCCGCCACCAGGATCAGGGCGAGTGCGGACACCGCGGCGGCGACGGCTCGACGGAACGTGGACATGGTGAACCCTTCCTCTCCCGTGGCGAGGCGAGGGTGGCACGCCGTCCGGACGCCCGAACAGGTGGCAATTCTGCCACCGTGCGAGTCGGCAGGTTCAGAAATGCTGCCGGAGGGTGCGCCTCCATTTGTTGCCTGGCAAGTGCGGATGCAGCGCGGCCAGGGCCGTGGCGTACTTGGAGATCCGGTCGGGCCGATGCCCCAGCGACCACAGCAGCCGGTCCATCCCTGCCGGCCGCCCGGCCGACTTGGTCTCGATGACGGCCAGCTCCGGACGGCTCAGCCAGGCCCCGGTGCGGGTGTCCCACCAGGTCAGCCCGGTGTCGATGGTCACCCGGGACGCGGTGGGCTCGTGGAACAGGGTGACCCGCCGGTAGTCGACCCGCAGCGAGTCGTGCAGCCGGCCCGCCACCTGGTCACGGACGCCGGCGCCGCGCAGCGTCTCGGCGACGAACTGCCGTCCGGCCTCGGAGAGCAGGCCATCGCGCAGGTGTTCGCCGGGCAGCCGGTGCTTCACCGTCTGCTCGCGGAAGCGGGTCTTCACCTCGAGGAAGGCGGCGCCGTTGGACTCGTAGCGCCGGGTGCGCACCTTGAACCGCCGCCGGCGCTCCCGTGCAGCCAGCAGGAAGGTGTCCAGGCCGGCGGTGTCCAGGTACACCGAGGTGTAGCCGAGGTTCCGGACGCCGTCGATGGCCAGCACGCGGGTCGTACCGGGATCGACCAGTTCCAGGGCCATCGCGGCGTCCGAGGAACTCAGCGCGTACTTGCGGTCGACGCGGGTGAGCAGGCTGCCCCGACCGATCAGCTCGTCCAGGTCGATCGTGGCCAGGCCCGCGGTGGGCGCGACGGCGGGTGCGGTGGTCATGGTGATCAGTCCACCGGGCGGCGCTGTGCGCCGGCTGTGGCCCGGCGGGCAGCGGTGTGTGAACCCGGGCTCACCCGGACGCCGCGTCGGCGAGCAGTGCCGCCAGCTCGGCCGGCCGGGTGACCATCGGCCAGTGGCCCGAGTCGAGGTCGACCAGCTCGAGGCGACGGGCAGCGGCCAGCTCGGGCAGGTCGCCGCCGGCGAGCCAGGCCCGGGCATCGTCGGGGGTGAACTCGGGGCAGATCAGCGTCACCGGCACGGCGTGGCGATGCTCGTCGCTCAGCCGCACGGTGCCCTGGACCACGCCCCGGGGCACCGGGATCATCTCGGCGGCCAGCCGCTCCCGGGTGGCCGGGTCGAGGTCGGCGGCGTCCGGGCCCTCGAAGACGGCCCAGCCGGGGAACGGCATGGCGCCGTCGACGATCGGCAGGAAGTCGGCGTAGGCCTCGCCGTCCGCGACCGGGAAGCCCCCGATCAGCGCCACCCCGGCGACCGGGCGGCGGTCGGCGGCGACCCAGGCCAGGGACGCGGCCGCCGAGTGGCCCACCACCAGCGGCGGTTCGGGGCAGCCGTCGACCGCCGCGACCACGGCGGCCACCTGGTCGTCCAGGGTGGCCGCGGTGTCGCCGTCGCCCTGGCCGGGCAGGCTCACGGCGACCCCCGGCCGGCCCAGCCGGGCGAGTTCGGCAAGCACGTCGGTCCAGACCTGCGCCCTCAGCCACAGGCCGCCGATCAGCACGATGTCGGTCATCGTCATCCCCTTTCGTCGCGTCATCCGCCACCCCACGCTAGGGGGAGATCCGGACGAACTCCGTCCGCATCGCTCTAGCATGGGCGGCATGGACACCAGCCCCACCGCGCGGGCGCTGCGCACGCTGGACCTGATCCATCAGCGGCCGGGCATCCGGGCCGGCGAACTGGCCGAGCGGCTCGGGGTGAGCGAGCGCGCCGTCCGCCGCTACGTGGGCACCCTGCGCGACGCCGGGATCCCGGTCACCGGCACGACCGGGCCCTACGGGGGCTACCAGGTCGGACGCGGTGTCCGGCTGCCGCCGGTGGTGTTCAGCGGGCCCGAGGCGCTGGCGGTGGTGATGGCGGTGCTGGATTCGCCGGTCGGCGCTCCCGCTCCGGAGAGCCTCGCCGGGTCGGGGGTGACGAAGCTGCTGCGGGCGCTGCCGGAATCCGTCGGACGCCCGGCCGTCCAGTTCTGGCGGCACATCGCGGCCGCACCCGCGCGCGCACCGCGTCCGGAGGTGGCGATCACCTCACGGCTGGTCGAGGCGGTCGCGGCCGGCCGGTTCGTCCGGATCGCCTACCGGAGCGCGGCCGGGCACGAGTGGAGCAGCGAGGTGGATCCATGGGCGGTGGTGGTGCGCTACGGCCTGTGGTACCTGCTCTGCAGGATCCCGTCCGGCGAGCTGCGCACCTATCGGCTGGACCGGGTCGGGGCCGTCGACCTGCTCAGCACGCCCACCGCGGTGCCCGCCGACCTGGACGCGGTCGCCGTCCTGGAGCGCAGTCTGGGCGAGGGCTGGTCGCTGGCCACCCGGGTGCGTTTCCTGGCGCCGGCCGAGCAGGTCCGGCCCTGGTTGCGGGCGCCGATGGGACGCCTGGAGCCGGACGGCGCGGAGTGCGTGCTGACCGGTACCACCAGCAACCCGCAGATGTACGCGGGGGAGTGGCTGGCCCAGGTGCCGTTCCCGTTCCGGGTCGAGGAGGGTCCGGAGCTGCGGGCCGCGGTCGGCGAGCTGGCGCGTCGGCTGTCGGACGCCGTGGAGTAGCCGGCGGAGTCCGCCCCGGTGCCCCACGGCCGGCGGCTCGGCACCGCGCGCCGGAAGCCGTCCGAGCACCGATCGGCTGACCCGCGCCGATCGGTGCTCGGGGCGGCGGGGCTTGCCTCGGCGTCCGTCGCTTGCGATGCTGGCGAGGGACGTCGGTGACGTCCGGGAACCGAAGGCGGGTGCCGGGAAGGAGGCCGATCATGGCTGCACGGGTTGCTCATGCCCTGATCGTCCGACCTTTCCTGGAGCACCCGCATGCACTTCCTCAACCTGGGGATCCTCGCCCACGTTGACGCCGGCAAGACCAGCCTGACCGAACGGCTGCTGTTCGAGGCCGGCACCATCGACCAGCCCGGTCGGGTCGACCGCGGCACCACCCGGACCGACTCGATGGAGCTGGAACGCCGCCGGGGGATCACCATCCGCACCAATGTGGCCGCCTTCGTGCACGGCGGCACCCAGGTGAACCTGATCGACACCCCCGGCCACTCGGACTTCATCGCCGAGGTGGAACGCAGCCTCGCCGTGCTGGACGCCGCGATCCTGGTGGTGTCCGCGGTCGAGGGCGTCCAACCGCAGACCGTGGTGCTGTGGCGGGCGCTGCGCCGGCTGCGGCTGCCGACGCTGATCTTCGTCAACAAGATCGACCGCGCCGGTGCCGACAGCGCCCGGGTGCTCGGCCAGCTGAGGTCCAGGCTCGCGGGCACCGACGGCCCCGAGCTGCTGATGCTCGCGCGGACCGGCGCCGAGGGAGGCCCGGACGCCGTCGTGACCACCCTCCAGCCGACCGCGGACGCGGTGGTCGAGGTGCTCACCCGGCATGACGACCAGCTGCTCGCCGACGCGATCGACGACCGGAGACTCACGGCAGCACGGCTCGTCCGGCTGACCCGGACGCTGACCGGACGCGGCGCGCTGGTCCCGGTGCTGGCCGGATCGGCGCTCACCGGTGCCGGCGTCGGTGACCTCCTGGACGCGCTGCCGAGGCTGCTGGCCCGACCCCGGGCGGACGCCGCGGACGCCTCGGCGCTGGTCTTCAAGATCGACCACGACGGCGGCCGACAGACCGCCTGGGCCCGGGTGTTCGCCGGGGAGCTGACGCTGCGGCAGCGGGTCGGCGTCGGCGCCGGCCGGCCCCGGCGGATCACCGCGCTGCGCCGGGCGGCGCCGGAGGGGTTCGTCCCTGTTGCGCGGGTGGCCGCCGGCGAGGTGGCGGCGATCGAGGGTCCCGATGCGCTGCGGATCGGCGACTGGATCGGCACCCCGATCGCCGGCCGGGTGACCCGCGGGTTCGCGGCGCCCGGGCTGGAGGCGGTCGTCGGGCCGGTCGATGCCGGCCGGCGCGGCGCCCTGCACCGGGCGTTGTCGGAACTGGCCCGGTCCGACCCGCTGATCGACCTGCGGGTCGACCCCGACCGCGGTGAGCTCGCCGTGTCGCTGTACGGCGAGGTGCAGAAGGAGGTGATCGGCAGCCTGTTGGCGGAGCAGTTCGGCGTCCGGACCCGGTTCAGCGACACCAGCATCGTCCACGTCGAGCGGGTGCTCGGCAGCGGGGAGGCGGTGCAGCTGATCGGCGAGCGGGCCACTCCGTACCTGGCGACGCTGGGCGTCCGGGTGGAGCCGGCGCCGCCCGGCTCGGGGTTGCGGCGCCGGCTGGAGGCGGAACTGGGCTCGATGCCGCCGGCGTTCTTCGAGGCGGCCTGGGAGGGCGTCCGGACCGGCCTGGCCCAGGGGCTGTCGGGCTGGGCGATACCCGATGCGGAGGTGACGATCACCCGGACCGGCTACTACCCGCGGCAGAGCCATGCCCACCAGAAGTTCAACAAGAACATGTCATCGGTGGGTGCCGACTTCCGGAACCTCGCGCCGATGCTGGTGCACCGGGCGCTCGCCGCGGCCGGAACCGTGGTCTGCGAGCCGGTGGAACGCTTCACCCTGGACATCCCGGCGGCTGTCCTGGCCGCGGTCACCGCGACGCTGGGTCAGGTCGAGGGCCGGATCGCGGACACCGCGCAGCTCGACGACCGGCTGGTGCTGGCGGGGACGCTGCCGACCCGCCGACTGCTGGAACTCGCTCGGGCGCTGCCCGATCTGACCCGCGGTGAGGGTGTGCTGCAGGCCGAGATCGACCACGATCACCCGGTCCCCGGGACGCCGCCGGTCCGCCGCCGGATCGGACCCGATCCGCTCGACGACGAGACCTGGTGCCGCGAGCGGCCGCGCTGACCAGCTCGATCGGCGGGCTCAGCCGCGGCGGCGGACGAACTCGCGGCGGGCGTACTGGCCCAGCGCGTAGGTGAAGTAGCCGTCGGCCGCCGCGCCGACCCCGCCACCGACCAGCGGGATCCGCTTGGCCACCTGCACCACCACGTGCTTGCCGGCCATCTTGGCCCCGAGGTCGCCGAACACCCGCTCGCTGACCGCGTGCTCGAGCGCCGGGTCGAACACCGGCGCGGTGGCCACGCCCATCGGCGTGCTCGGCAGCTTCCCGGACGCCACCCGCTTGCGCACCTCGTCCTCGCCGAGCATGGCCAGGGTGAGTGCCGACCGCACCCGGCGGTCGTTGACGTCGTAGCCGCGCAGGTGGGCGATGGCTGCGATCATCCGCATCTGGACGACGGCCAGCCCGGCCAGGTTGGCGGGCAGCGCCACCGGCAGGGTGAACAGGCCGCCCAGGTTGGTCAGGAAGCCCTGCGCCCCGGCCAGGCCGACGTGCTGGCGGATCACCGAGTCGACGGCGGCCTCGTGATCGCCGCGGGTCTGCAGCGACCTGGCCGCGGCGTCCTTGGCGCCCGGAATGGTCATGTTGCCGTCGATGGCGAATTCGAGGATCTGGCGGAGCACGTTGCCGGCCACCTCGGGGGCGCGCTGGACGAGGGTCTTGCCGGGTTCCGGGGAGGAATGGGAGGACATGCGGTGACTCCTGAGGCGTCGCGGGCTGCGCCGTCCACACTACTCACGGCAGCCGCGGCGGCCATCCGGGGTGACCCGCTGACGTCCCTGGCCGCGGAGGGCGGTCTCCACGGGGTCGGTGGCGGCGCTGCCCGCGCCGGCCGGTGCGCGGGGAGCCGCGGTCCGGATCGGCGCCGGACGGCGCTCCGGTTCATCGCCGGGCGAGTGGACCGCGGATCTCGGGGTGCGGCCGCGGTACCCGGAATCCGTCGGGGCCGGGTGGCACAATCGAGCAATGAGTCGCCCGGGCATCTTCGGACCGCCGCGGGACTGGCCGGCGCAGGATCTGATCGGGCTCTCCGACGAGCTCGACCCCGATCTGGTGGTGCTGGCCTACCGCTGCGGGGTGTTCCCGATGCCCCTGCACAACTCCTGGTTCCCGGCGCGGATGGGCTGGTGGTCGCCGATGCGCCGCGGCGTCCTGCTGCCCGACGGCGTGCGGGTCACCCGTTCGCTGCGGCAGTCGGCCCGGCGCTACGTGACCACCGTCGACGCCGCGTTCGGCCAGGTGCTGGCGCGCTGCGCCGACCCGGGCCGGCCGCACGGCTGGATCGACGACGACATCGTCGACGCGTTCACCGTGCTGCACGAGCGCGGGGTGGTGCACAGCGTGGAGACCTGGACCCCCGACGGACGCCTCGCCGGCGGCCTGTACGGGGTGTCTCTGGGTGGCCTGTTCGCCGGCGAGTCGATGTTCCACGATCCTGAGATCGGCCGCGACGCGTCCAAGGTCGCGCTGCTGCGGCTGGTCCGGGCGATGCAGCGCGACGGTGCCGAGCGGCTGATCGACGTGCAGTGGCGGACCGACCACCTGGCGTCGCTCGGGGTGATCGAGATCGACCGTGACGAGTACCTGGCGGCGCTCGACGAGACGCTCGCCCTGCCAACGCCCGACTGGGCGGGCGAACGCGAGCTGGCCGAACGCGGAGCGGAGGATTCCGATGCCTGAACTGCCCGAGGTCGAGGCGCTGCGGTCGTTCCTGACCGAGAAGCTGACCGGCGCGACCGTCGCGCGCACCGAACTGCTGGCGTTCAGCGCGCTGAAGACCTTCCAGCTGCCGCTCGCGGCGCTGCACGGCGGCGAGGTCGAACACGTCCGCCGCTACGGCAAGTTCATCGCGATCGACGTGTCCGGCAGCTGGCTGGTGTTCCACCTGGCGAGGGCCGGCTGGCTGCAGTGGCGCGACGCGATGCCGGCCAAGCCTGCCCGGCCCGGACGCGGCCCGCTCAGCCTGCGGGTGGTGCTGGCCGACGGCTCCGGCTTCGACCTCACCGAGATGGGCACCCAGCGCAAGCTGGCCGTCTACGTGGTCGGCGATCCGCAGGAGGTGCCGATGCTGGCCAGCCTGGGCCCCGATCCGCTGGCCGACGACTTCGACTCCGACGCTCTCGCCGCCATCCTGGCCAAGGCCGGCCGGGCCCAGCTCAAGGGGGTGCTGCGCGACCAGCGGGTGATCGCCGGTATCGGCAACGCCTACAGCGACGAGATCCTGCACGCCGCCAGGCTGAGCCCGTTCAAGCCGTCCAACGCGTTGTCGGCCGAGGAGCACGCGCGGCTGTTCGAGGCCGTCAAGGGCGAACTCAACGACGCCATCCAGCGCTCCGTCGGCCGTGCCGCCAAGGAGTTGAAGGGCGAGAAGAAGATCGGCCTGCGGGTGCACGGCCGCACCGGTGAGCCCTGCGACGTCTGCGGGACGCCGATCGCCGAGGTGTCCTTCGCCGACTCCTCGCTGCAGTACTGCCCCGGGTGCCAGACCGGCGGCAAGCCGCTGGCCGACCGCCGGATGTCGAAGCTGCTCAAGTAGGCGGCGCGATCCCGGCGTTCGCCGGGATCACGTGGTTTGCGCCTGCCTTCGTCACCCCCGGCCTCGACTCGGGACCCGGCGCGCGAGCTCGGGTTCGACCAGTCCTACCAGCCCTCGGTCGAGCGCGTCGAGGCCCTAGCTTGCCGACGGGTCCGGCGGGTGACCGGCTCACCAGCCGAGGGCGTCCAGGTCGGCGATCAGGGCGGGCAGGCAGCGGTCACCGAAGTGCCGCACCCCGAGCAGCCGGTGGTGCAGGCCGAGTACCCGCCGGCGTTCGGCGAAGTCGTCCGGAATCGGCCACTCGTGTTCGTACGCCTCCCAGAACTCCGGCGGGAACGGGTTGCGGCTGGGGCCGAGCATGTGCACCAGGTCGAGCTCGCGATCGGCGAACGAGACCTCGGGATCGATCACCCACCGGCCGTCGACCGTGTTGCCCGTCCACAGGTCGCCGTGGGTCAGCGACGGGACCGGACGGCTCGGCAGCATGGCCCGCAGCGGCCCGTCGCAGGCCCGCTGCAGGCGCCCGGCCAGCTCAGCCGGCACGGACGGGTCGGCCAGGTGGGCGCGGACGCGGTACCCGGCGAAGAAGCTCGGCCAGTCGTCCGACCAGGTGTTGGGCTGCAGGAACCGTCCGGCCCGGTTGTCGAGGTGCCAGCCGTAGCGCGGCCCGGTGACGCGGTGCATCCGGGCGACCGCCGCGCCCAGGGCCGCCCAGTCCGGCTCGCCCTCGACATGCTCCAGCACCAGCCGGGCGCCGACCGCCGCCAGCACCTCCGGCGTGGGCACCCCCGCCCGGCGCAGCGCCGCCAGCCCGTCGGCCTCGATCGCCGCCGGATAGGGGCAGTCCTTGACCACCACGCGGCGTCCGTCGCCCAGGGTCGCCAGCCGGGTCTGGCCGACCCAGCCGCCGGCCAACGGCCGCAGGCTGCGGGGCTGCGGCAGCGCGGCCGGCCAGCCGTCGGGCGGGCGCGGCTCGGACGTCACCCGCGCACGGTAGCGCGAATGCCGCGGCCGGGTTCCATAACGGGGTGGTCTCGACCTGGTCCGCCTGCTGGGGAGCGGAGGCCGGCGCCGCTAGTCTCAGCGTTGCCGTCTACCCCGAGGAGCACCGATGTCGAGCGCGCTGGTCACCCGTGCTCGCGCGATCCTCGACCAGGGCTGGACGAAGAGCTCGCGGCTGGGGTTGCGGCTGATCGTCGCCGCCACCCTGGTGACCATCGTGGTGGCGTTCATGGGCCCCTCCGCGGTCGCCCTGCGGCTGGGACCCCGGACCAGCCTGATGCCGCCCTGGTACCTGCCGGCCGGGCTCGTCCAGCTCAACGAGTGGGTGGCGGTGCTGTCGTTGTGGCTCGCCCTCGGCGCCGGCTCGATCGGGCTGTGGATCTGTTATCGCGCGGTCGACACGGGCTGGCGGCCGAACATCCACCGGATGTTCCTGCTGGGCGCGGTGCTGTCGACGGCGACGTCGCTGGTGCCGCCGCTGACCTCGGCCGACGTGCTGATGTACGCCGCCTACGGACGCCTGATGGTGCTCGGCTGGAACCCCTACGACATCACCCCGGCCAACATCATCCGGCAGGAGTTCGACCCGGTGATGCGCTGGGTGGAGGCGCCCTGGCAGGACACCCCGTCGGTATACGGCCCGATCGCCTCGTTCAGCCAGTGGCTGGCCGCCACCCTGGGTGGCGAGAGCATGCATCAGGTGGTGTTCTGGCTGCAGATGTTCGCCCTCGTCCCGTTCGTCGTGGTGGCCTTCATCGCGGTCAAGATGGCGCACGGAGATCCGGCCTTCCAGACCCGCGCCGTGCTGTTCACCATCCTGAACCCGATCATGATCTGGTCGATCTGCGCCCAGGCGCACAACGAGCCGCTGACGCTGGTGTTCGCGGTCGCGGGCCTGTGGTTCATGCGGCGCAACGCCTGGCTGGCCGGGGTGGGCATCGGGCTGGCCGGCTGCGTCAAGGTGTCGCTGGTCTACTACGGCCTGGCGATGATGTGGGGCTACCGGCATCAGCCGCGCAAGCTGATCCAGCTCTGTGTGGCGGCCGGGGCGACCATCGGCCTCGGTTATGGGCTGTTCGCGCCGGAGGCGTTGTTCGCGGCCGCGCGGAACACGTCCTACGTGTCCGCCGGCTCGTGGACCGAGTGGCTGCATGAGCTCGGCAAGCTGATCGTCGGCGACGCGGGGTCCCGCCCGATCATGGGCATGCTCGGCATGATCGGACTGGTCAGCATCGCCTGGATGCTGTCGCGGGTGCTGCCGTGGGTGACCGCCCCAGGGGCCGACCCGGGCACCGATCCGCGACGCGACCCGTTGACCATCGCGGTGCGGACGGCCGCGCTGCTGACCGCCGCCTGGCTGATCACCTCGCCCTACACGCTGAGCTGGTATGACCTGATCACCTGGGTGCCGCTGGCGCTGATGGCGGCCAACCGGCTCGACGTGATCACGATGTGGCGCGGCACCTGGCTGTCGCTCGCCTACGTCACCGGACGGGTGATCGAGTTCGGCCACGGCGTGGTGGTCGCCGGCTTCGTGATGCGCGACATCCTGTGCACCGCGGCCCAGATCGTTGCGATCGTCTGGGTGATCTGGTGGTGGCGCACCGACGGCGGCGAGTTGCCGCGGCTGAGCCTGCTCCGGGCCGGCTGGCGGCGCTTCCGCGGCCGTCCGGCGGTGCCCTGAGCCCTGGTTACACTCACCGGGTGACCGGGACGGACGGCGGACGCGGGCTGGGCAATGCCGGCCGGGCGTTGCTGGCCCTCGCCGGCCTGGCCGTGGTCGTCACCCTCGTCCTGGCCGCGATCGGCGCGGTGCGTGGGCCGGTGCTGCCGGCCCCGACGGTCGCCGCGCCGCCGGTGGGGCCGGCCTCGATGCTGCCCAGTCCTCCGCGGCACCGGGTGAGCGTCGACCCGCTGACCAGGCGGCTGACGGTCGAGCCCTACCTGGCCGGCCAGCTGCCGGGCAAGCCGTTCGTGTTCGGCGAACCCACCTCCAGCAGGGGGTTGTTCACCGAGGCGACGGTGGGTGGCGTGACCAGCGACCCGGCCTGGCGATCGGGTGTCAACCTGCCGGTCACCATCATCGTCGCCGACCTGGAGCCCAGGACGGTGGTCGTCGGCGACCTGGACGCCACCGGCCGCGGCGTCCTGGCCGAGCTCGCCGGGCGGCTGTACAAGACCCTGCCCGGCCTGCAGGTCAGCGACGTCCGCAGCGATCCGCAGACCGTGATCGGCGACCACCCGGCGCGCTGGGCGCACGCCACGGTGACCGGCACGCTGGCGTCCGGGGCGGCGGAGCGGGCCGAGCTGTCGCTGCTGGTGGTCGCGCTGCCCAGCGGGCGGCACTTCGGCTACGTCGAGGTGCGGCCCGATCACGCCTCCGCCCGGCAGCACCTCGCCGCCCTCGACCGCGCCGCGGCGTCCATCGTCGCCACGGGCTGACGACTTCGTCCCTACACTGAGCCGGTGACCCAGACCACCCCAGCCGACGGTCAGCTCCGGCTGCTGGTGGTGGGCGCGGCGGCGGGCATGGGCCGCTGGCTCTCCGACCAGCTCTTCGCCGACCTGCCGTGGCAGCGGGTCGTGCTGGTCGACACCGCGCCGTCGGGGCAGCTGCTGGAGAGCGCGGCCGCCGCGTACGGCGCCGTTCCGGTCACCATCGGCACCCTCGACGAGGTCGCCGCCGAACTCGCCGAGCCCGGCTTCATCGTCTGTCTCGCGGTGCCCGACGGCGCCGCCCGCGAGGTGCTGGCCGAGCTGGACGCCCTGCTGCCCGGCGATGCCCCGGTGATCATGGTGGGATCCAGCTTCGGCTGGTCGCTCGACGTCCTGGCGGCGGTGCCGCACCGGACGACCGTCGTACTGCATCCGCTGATGGACACCGGAGCCCGCTCCCTCGACGGCCAGACGGTGTGCGCCAGCGCGGTGCACGGCGGGTCGACCGGCTGGCTCGAGGAGGCGATCACCGGGCGGGGCGGCATCTACACCGTGCTGTCGGCGGAGCGCCACGACCGGATCATGACCTACGTGCTGGCGCTCACCCAGCAGGCGCTGCTCGGCTTCGTGACCGCGGTCGCCGACAGCGGACTCGACCTCACCGGCGAGCTGTGGGCGGCCCGGACGCCGTTGTTCGAGGCGCTGCTCGGGCTCGCGGTGAGCCTGCTGGAGGAGAACCAGGAACTCACCCTGGCGCACGTCCAGGCCAGCGTCGGCGGCGCGGCCGCCGCGGCCCGGCTGGCCGAGGCGGCGGCGTCGGTGCGCGCGGCCGCCGCGTCCCGCGACGGCATGGTCACCCGGATCGCGGCGACCCGCGACCGGTTCACCGGCGCGCTGTTCGACACCGTCCGGAACACGGCGGCGGCGACGCTGACCGCCGGGCAGTCGAAGCGGGCGGCGCTGGCCCGGGTGCGCCGGCTCGGCGGCCTGGTCGGCCTGCATCCGACCGGACGCCCGGACAAGCTGCGGGTCGGCCGGCTGGTCGAGCTGACCCCGGTGCACCTGGTGCTGGAGGAGCTGCTGATCGGTCCGAAGGGTCAGGCTGCGCTGCTGCACGGCCCGGGGGCGCGCAACGCGAAACGGCTCGGGCGTCGCGGCAGGGTCGTCCGGACCCGGTTCGGGATCGGGCACGTCGAGGTGCTTGCCGACGCCGAACTCGAGGTGGCGCTCGACTCGTGGCTGGCCCACCTGCGCCGCGACATCCGCTTCCTGGTGCCCGAGTCGGTGGCCGGCGACGGGGTGGCCTCGGTGGTGCGTGGGCAGCGTGGCGTGGGCTCCGCCGAACTCGTCTCCGAGGCGGTGCGCACCGGCCAGCGGGCGGTGGTGATCCGCACCGAGATCCGCGCCGACCTCGACCTGGACGAGACCATCGAACGGCTCCGCCGGGCCGTCGAGGTGGCCTACGCCTGGCCGCGCGGGGTGGCCCGCCCGGTCCGCTCCAGAGGCCCGGCGCTGCGCTACCTGGGGCCGCCCGGAACCTTCTCCGAGAACGCCGCCCGGCAGTTCGCGGTCGGGTTGGCCGGTGCCGGCGCGCACGACGTCCGGATCGAGCCGGTGGAGTCCTTCGACGAGGTGCTGGAGGCGACCCGCAGCGGCGGCCTGGGCGTGCTGCCGATCACCAGTTCGGCGTCCGGGCTGGTCACCCGGTCGACCAGGGCGCTGCTCGGCTCGGACGTCCCGGTGGTCGCCGGCGGGGTGGTCGACGTCGCCGTGCGGTTCGACGCCTACGCCGCCGCGCCGGTGGCGCTGGCCGAGTTGCGCGGGGCGCCGGTGTTCAGCCATCCGCAGGCACTGGCCCAGTGCACCGGGTTCGTCCGCCGCTGGGGACTGGAGCCGCAGCCGTGCCCGTCGACCGCCGATGCGCTCGGCCGACTGCTGGCCGCCGACGGACCGGCGATCGCGCTGGCGGCGTCCGGGGCCGAGACCGACCATCCGTTGGTGCACGTGGTGGAGCGCGAGATCGACGACCTCTCCGGGTCGATCACCCGGTTCCTGATCGTCGGCCCGCCCGGCGCCTTCGACGAGCACCGGGACGGCTCCGACCCGACCCTGCGGACGATCGTGCTGGCACCCTCGGTGGCCTCGATCGCGTCGCTGGTCGGACGCGGGCCTGGCTTCGACGAGCTGCTCACCGACGCCGGCGGCAACTGCCTGTGGGTGACCAGCCGCCCGGTCAGCGGCCTGCCGGACGGCGTCCGCGACCTGGGTGCGGTGCCCTGGTCGCCGCGGACGCCGGTGGTCCGGCCGACCCCGGGTTGAGCTGGATGGCCGCGTCGGGATGATGAGCCGCCGCGCCGCACCCCTTAAAACTCGAGCGCCCGCTCATCCGGTGACCGGCTGCCACGGTCTGAGCCGGTTTCTGACGGTTATGGCGGCCATGTGGTGAGCCGGTTGGGGCCAGAGCCGCTTGGTGGTTGTTATGAATACCCCTGTGGGGTAACCCGTATCAACCAGAATCCGGCTTGACTCAGGACCGGAAGCCAGCAGCGTCCTGATAAGCACCACGATCCGGTTCGAGTCCCGCGGGGGAGCGTGAGCCTCCCCGGTCGAGTCCGTCGAGGCCTCTCGGATGGATCTCGACAGGCTCGATCGGCGGTGGTTGGTGCCTGATCGGCGATGGTGCGGGCTCGACCAGCGGTCGTGCGAGTTCGGCCAGCGCAGTGGGGGACTTCAGCGGTCCGGCACCATCACCGCCAATGTCTGCGGCACCACGGTGGCGGCCATCCGGCGGCACTCACCGGCGGCGTCCCCGTCCAGCTGGTACTCCACCGGCTCCGAGCTCTCGATCAGCACCCGGCGGCCCTGCGCGCGGTCGATCTCGGACGCCTCGGGCACCGGCAGCAGCAGGCTGGTGGTGATCCGCACCCAGTCGGCCCAGCTGGTCGGCGATGCGACCAGCAGGTCGAGCAGGCCGTCGTCGAACTGGGCGTCCGGCAGCAGCTGGACGTTGCCCTGCAGCTGGCCGACGTTCCCCACCATCACCAGGCCCGCATGGCGCTGCAGCGGCTCGCCCTCGTCCATCACGATGGACACGTCGAACGAGGGCAGGTTGGCGGCGTCGCCGGCGGCCACCACGTAGGCGGCCGGGCCGATCACCTTCTTCAGGCCCTCGTCGGTGCCGCTCATGATGCGGGCGTCCAGGCCGATGCCGGCCATCACCGCGATGTGCTCGGGCTCGGCGTCGTCGATCACCACCTCGATCAGGTCGATCAGGTCCTTGCGGCCCTGCAGGATCACCCGCAGCGCCTCGGACTCGTCCAGCGGAATGCCCAGGTTGCGGGCCAGCAGGTTCCCGGTGCCCGACGGCAGCAGCCCGAGCGGCACACCAGTCCCGGCCAGCTCCGAACACACCACCCGCACCGTGCCGTCGCCGCCGGCGACCATGACCAGGTCGACCTTCGCCTTCACCGCGGCCCGGGTCATGCCGCGTCCGGGGTCGTCGGGAGTGGTCTCCAGGAACATCGGCGTCCAGCCGTACTCCCGGCAGTCGACCTCGACATGCCGGCGGAAGGCCGCCCAGTCGGGGATCTTGGTCGGGTTCACCACGATCGCGCAGCGTTTCGGCGTGCGGGCGGCCCGCACCGCGGCGCGGGTCGGCCGTTCGGGCTGCATGTGCACCCGCGCCACGGTGAGCGCGAGGCTGGCGGTGAAGCCGCCGAACAGGATGCCGCCGATCAGGTCGCTGATCCAGTGCGCGTGCAGCAGCCACCGGTCCAGCGCCACCAGCAGGATCAGCCCCAGCCCCAGCCATCGCCAGATCTCGATCACCGGCCGGGGCTGCTTGGTGGTCGTGGTGGTGGCGATCACCAGCAGCGCGGCGGTCACGATGGCGACCAGGTGTCCCGACGGGTAGGCGTAGCCGTTGTTGCTGATCAGCTCCGTCAGCGTGCCGGGCGGACGGGGCCGGGCGATCAGGGCGCGCGCCAGCTCGTGGCCGCCCCAGCCGAGCCCGATGGCGAGCAGGACGCCGACGGTCAGGTTGCGCAGCCGGCGCCGGAACGCCCAGATCGCGATGCCGGCGAGAGCGCTGTTGACCACGACGGGGTGGAACAGGATGGCGACCGCGGCGGCGATCTGGATGACCGGGTCCTGCCAGCGCGGCACGGGCGCCTGCAGGGCGTCCAGACCGGCGAGGGAACCGGAGAAGGTCAGCAGCGTCCAGACCGCGAAACCCACCCCGAAGGCGATCGTGGCGATCGGTCCGAGGCCCGGCCGGCGGCTAACCATGCGCCATTGTGGCACCGGGTGCGGCGTCCGGGCGGGTATCCGCGGCCGATAGGCTGAGCGGGTGATCGACCCGAGACTGTTGCGTACCGAACCCGACCGCTTGCGTGCCGCCCAGGAGGCGCGCGGCGAGTCCGTGGCGTTGGTCGACGAGCTGGTCGCCGCGGACGAGGCGCGCCGGGCGTCGATCGCCGCGTTCGAGACGCTGCGGGCCGAGCAGAAGTCGGTGGGCAAGGACGTCGCGCGCGCCAAGGGTGAGGAGAAGGCGGCGTTGATCGCCCGCACCCGCGAGCTCGCGGCGCAGGTCAAGGCCGCGGACGCCGCCGCCACCGAGGCCGGTGCGCGGTTCGACGAGCTGATGCTGGCCCTGCCGAATCCGGTCTTCGACGACGTCCCACGGGGCGGCGAGGACGACTTCGTCGTGGTCTCCGAACACGGCACCCCGCGCGACTTCGCGGCCGAGGGCTTCACTCCGCGGGACCATCTGGAACTGGGCGAGCTGCTCGGCGCGATCGACATGCCGCGCGGCGCGAAAGTGTCCGGCGCACGCTTCTACTTCCTCACCGGGCAGGGGGCGATGCTGGAGCTGGCGCTGACCAGCCTGGCGATGACCAAGGCGATGGAGTGGGGGTTCACCCCGATCCTGCCGCCGGCGCTGGTGAAGCCGTCGGCGATGGAGGGCACCGGCTTCCTCGGCCAGGCCGCCCAGGACGTCTACCACCTGCCGGACGACGACCTGTACCTGGTCGGCACCTCGGAGGTGGCGCTGGCGGCCTACCACGGCGACGAGATCCTGGACGCCGCCACCCTGCCCCGGCTCTACGCCGGCTACTCGCCCTGCTACCGGCGCGAGGCGGGCAGCTACGGCAAGGACACCAAGGGCATCTTCCGGGTGCACTGGTTCGACAAGGTCGAGATGTTCGCCTACTGCCGTCCCGACGACGCGGACGCCCTGCACCGGAAGCTGCTCGAGTTCGAGAAGGAGTTCATCACCGCGCTCGAGCTGCCGTTCCAGGTGCTCGAAGTGGCCTCCGGCGACCTCGGGCTGAGCGCGGCCCGCAAGTACGACTGCTACGGCTGGATCCCCAGCCAGGGCAAGTACCGCGAGATCACCTCGACCTCGAACTGCACCACCTTCCAGGCCCGCCGACTGAACATCCGGATGCGGACGGACGCCGGCACCGAATCGGTGGCGACCTTGAACGGCACGCTGTGCGCGATGACCCGGATGATCATCCTGCTGCTGGAGAACCACCAGCTCCCGGACGGCTCGGTGCGCATCCCGCAGGCGCTGCGTCCGTACCTGGGTGGGCGGGAGTTCCTGACGCCGGTGGCCTGACCGAACCGGGTCAGGCGGGCTCGATCGCGGTAAGGACCCCTTCCGATCGTGAGCTGGCGACCGATTCGAGGGGCGTCCTGCCTTGTTCGCCTCGGACGGGTCCGGAATCGGTCGCTGGTGGACGAGGGGATCGGCTGGGAGAGGCCGAGACCCCGAGCGCCTGGTTTGCCGTCCGGCGCATCACCCTGAAAGCCTGAGCCAGAAGGGGAGTGAGTTCATGGGTTGGCGACCGCGCCTGGTGGCGCTGGACATCGACGGCACGCTGGTCGATCCGGTCCGGGTGATGCCCGACTCGGTGGCCGCGGCGGTATCCGCGGTAGTGGACGCGGGCGTCCCGGTCGTGCTGACCACCGGTCGCGGCTGGGCCGGCACCCGGCTGCTGGTCGAGGCGCTGAACCTCCCAGCCGGGCAGCACGTCTGTTCCAACGGTGCCGTGCGGGTGGAGAACCCTCCGATGAAGGTGCTGGAGACGGTCACCTTCGATCCGACCGAGGTGGTCGACCGGGTGCTGGCCGAGCATCCCGAGGCGATGCTGGCGGTCGAGGTCGGCAAGGAGGGGTTCAACGTCAACCGGCTGTTCCCCGATGGCGAGCTCACCGGCGAACTGATCGTCGTCGATCGGGACGAGCTGGTGTCCCAGTTGGTCACCCGGGTGGTGGTCCGCGACCCGAACGCCTCCGAGGACGACTTCATCAGGCTGGCGCACCGGCTCGGTCTCGAAGGCGTCAGCTACTTCATCGGCTACACCGCCTGGCTCGACATCGCCCCCGGCGTGGACAAGTCCTACGGTCTCGCCGCGGCCTGCGCCGACCTGGGTGTGGACGCCGGTGACGTGCTGGCGATCGGCGACGGTCGCAACGACATCGAGATGCTCCGCTGGGCCGGACGCGGGGTCGCCCTGGGCGACGCCCCGGACGAGGTGCGATCGGCGGCCGACCACGTGACCGACCTGTTCGACGACGACGGCACCGCGAAGGAACTGCTGCGCTGGTTCGGCTGATCCCCCGCCGCACCGCCGGGCGGCCCGACCCACACCGAACGGAAGGGGCGCCGTCACCCTCGACGGCGTCGACGTCACCGGGCTCAAGGGGGAGGCGGGCGCCGGATGCGGATGCTGTTCCGGGACTCGCTGGATCCCCGGCAGTCGGTGCAGAGCCGATGATCGAGCCGCTGCGGGTGCAGGTCCCGCGTCCGACCGCCGAGCTGGTGGCGAGCGCGGCGGAGATGCTGGAAATGGTCGGCATGCCGCGCTCGGGTGGCCAAGTAGCGCACGAGTTCTCCGGCGGCCGACGGCAACGGACGGGACCGCCCGGGCGATGATCCTCAACCCGACCTGGTGATAGCCGACGAGCCGGTCTCGGCGCTGGACGTCTCGGTCCAGGCTCAGGTGATCAACCTGCTGGAGAAGCTGCAGCACGAGTCCGTGCTGACGGGACATCGTGATCGCCCACGACCTGGCCGTCGTCCGGCGCATCTCCGACCGGGTCGGAGTCATGTATCTCGGCCGGATCGTCGAGGGGGCCGACTCCGCCCAGCGGTACGCCCAGCCGCTGCACCCCTACACGATCGCGCTGATGTCGGCGATCCCGATCCCCCGACCACCCGTCCCCCACAAAGGGCTCGCCCAACTAGTGTGCGCTCGCTGAATTCAGCGAGCGCACAATAGTTGGGCGAGCGGATGGTGGCGCGAAGGAGCTGCCGTGGTCAGGCCACCCGGCGCTCCCGGGAACGGTGCGGCCGGACGATCGCGGCGAACGCCGCCAGCACCCGCTCCAGGGTCGGCTTCACCACCGCGAAGGACGTCTCGGACGCCGCGGCCGCACGCGCCCGGCGCATGTGCCGCTTCACCGTCGACAGCGAGCAGCCCAGCCGCATCGCCAGCACCTCGAGGCTCTCGTGCGGGTTCGCCTGGCGCAGCCGCAGCACCTCCTGGTGGTTGAGCTGGCGACCGCCGCGCACCACCCCGGCGAGGGCGTCCAGGTCCTCCGGCTCGACGCTCACCCCCAGGCTCGCCCGGATCTGCGCGCGCTGCCGCTCGGTGGTGCCTGCGACGAAGCCGGCGACGTCGTGGGTGACCACCGCGTCGTAGAGGCAGGACGCGAACAGCGGGCACTCGGCGCAGGTGGCCCGGGCGCGTTCGGTCAGCAGGGTGAGGCGGCGTTGACGCTCGCCATCGCCACGGGCCAGGGACGGATCCTCCAGCAACTCGTGCTGGAACAGTGCGGGCTCGTCGATGCAGGCGGCGCGCTCGGCGCTGGTGCGGTGCAGCATGTCGTACTCACTTCCGTGGCTGGTCGTTTGGGGTTTGGACGCGGCCAGTCACGATTCGGTTGCAACTCCCCCCGAGAGGCCGCCCGGTGGTCCCCTCGTGGGGGCACACTGGGACGGGCTCCCGCTGTCGGAACCTCCCCGTCCGGGGCTTGTTCCGAGTGTGCTAGTGCCTCGGCACTAGGTGGGACGCTACCCTGGCCGGGATCACCGATCCAGGGGAGCACTACCCATGCAGGCGTTCCACAGGGAGCCTGACTGGCTGACCGTCATGGCTGACGGGACGGTCAAGCAGCTCAATCCGTTCTCCGGCACCGAGGTCTGGACGGTCGCCGGACGAGGCAACCGACCCCTGGGGGTCTCGCTGCCGCCGCCCATTCCGTTGGACCCCGCCCAGCACGGCCGGCACTGCCCGTTCTGCGAGCAGCGCTACCTGGAGACACCGCCGGAGAAGTCCCGGATGGTGCGCCGCGCCGACGGTACCTGGCAGACGCTGTACCGCACCACCGCCGAGGAACTGTTCGCGACCACCGCCGAGTTCCGGCGGGTGCCGAACCTGTTCGAGATCCTCAGCTTCCAGTACTGGCACGCCAACTACGGCTACATGCTGCCGGCGCGGGTGGCGGCCCGCCGCACCGCCTACCTGGAGTCGGCGGCGGGCTTGGCGCACGTGCTGGGCATCGCCCGGGCGAAGCTGCTGGCCAGCGGCCGGACGCCCGAACAGATCGAGGCGATGACCGGCGACGAGCAGGTCGAGTTCGCGTCCGGCTTCTTCGGCAGCGGGCACGACGTGATCATCAGCCGCCGGCACTTCACCGACGGCGCGGTCGACAACACCCAGCTGGCCGGCTCGGGGACGCTCACCCCGGAGGAGCACTACCAGTTCCTGGCCTTCACGGTGGAGTCGATGGCGGCGCTGTTCAACCTGAACCGGTACGCCCGCTACGTGGTGGTGTTCCAGAACTGGCTGCGGCCCGCCGGGGCGTCCTTCGATCATCTGCACAAGCAGCTGGTTGCCGTCGACGAGCGCGGCGTCCAGGCCGAGCGGGCGGTCGCCCAGCTGCGAGCCAACCCGAACGTGTTCAACGAGGACGCCGTGAACTACGCCGGCTACAAGAACCTGGTGCTGGCCGAGAGCGAGCACGCCATCGCCTTCGCCGGCTTCGGGCATCGCTTCCCGTCGCTGGAGATCTACTCCAAGAGTGCCGAATGCGACCCGTGGGAGCAGTCCCCCGAGGAGCTCCGCGGCATGTCCGACATGCTGCACGCGATGCATGCCGCGACCGGTGTCGAGGTGCCGAGCAACGAGGAGTGGTACTACCGGCCGATCGACGTCGACGTCGCGATGCCGTGGCGGGTGGTGCTGAAGTGGCGGATCTCGACGCTGGCGGGCTTCGAGGGCGCCACCAAGATCTACCTCAACACGCTCGACCCGTGGGCGATCCGGGACCGGACGGTGACCAAGCTGGCGGCGCTGCGCGACGACGGGCGGATAGCGGCGGACCTGCGGATCGGCAGCGAGGCCGAATGCCGTCCGAACTCGCTGCGCTATCACCCGGCCGGGCGCTGACCCGCACTGGCGTCCGGGGTGCCCTGGGGCAGAATGGGGATCCCGAGGAAAGCAGGTGGCGATGTCCGGTCCGCAATGGCAGAACCTTCCGGTGCCGCCGGGCCCCGGTGGCCGGGGCTGGTCCGGCTTCTCGGCCGATCCGCGCGACCCGCAGTACGAGCGGCTGCGGGCATCGGACGCCGATCGCGGCAACGCGGCGGCGATGCTCGGCGACGCCTACGCCGAGGGGCGGCTGGACAACGACGAGTACAACCAGCGCCTGGATCAAGCGATGAACGCCAAGAGCCTGGGCGAGCTGGTGCCGGTGTTGGCCGACATCACGCGCGTGGCGGCCCCGCCGGCCGCCGCGTACTCCGCGCCGCAGCGCGGGCGTCCGGGCTTCGTCGGGCAGTTCCCGCGCTGGTGGCTGGGGCTCGCGGTGATGTTCAACGTGATCTGGCTGATGACCTGCCTGACCGCCGGCCGGCTGATCTACTACTGGCCGATGTGGCCGATGCTGGGCACCGCGATCCCGATGATCATGGGGCTGATCGGCGGCGGCCGGGTCAACCGGCAGGATCGGGTCGAGCGCCGCGATCAGCGGGCGATCGACCGGGGACAGGAACCCCCCGGGAACGACCTGCGCTGAGCCGGGTCGCCGGGTCACCGCCGCCGGTCCGGCGGCGGCCGCTGGTCGAGGTGGCCATCGGTCGAGCCTGACCGGCCGCCTTCCGCTGCTCAGTCCGCAGCGGGGCCAGGGTGGCGCTCTGCCGGCGCAGCAGGGCGTCGTAGAGGGCGTCGGCGGGATCGGCGGTGCCGACGAAGTGCCCGGCCAGTTCGAGGCCGATGAACCCCACCAGGGCGGCCAGTTCGGTCAGCACGGCGGCGGCCCCGGCCGGGTGTCCGCCGGGCACGGCGGCGGCCAGCGGGCCGAGTTGGCGGGTCAGTTCGGCGGTGTCGAACGGCGGCGGGGTCGCACCGGCGCCGACCGCCAGGAAGTGGACGGCGACCGCGGCGGCGGCCGGGACGGTCTCCGGCGGCGCCACGTAGCCGGGGATCGGGGTGCCGTAGATCAGCTGGAACTCGTGGGGTGCCGTCAGCGCCCAGGCCCGTACCGCGTGGCCGAGGGCGGTCCAGGTGGGCGTCGTCGCGGCGTCCGACACCTCGCCGAGAGCGTGGTCGAGGTTGCCGTAGCTCTCCACGATCAGTGTGGTCAGCAACGCCTCCCGGGTCGGGAAGTACCGGTAGACCGCCGACGAGACCAGGCCGACCTCACGGGCGATCGCCCGCATCGACAGGCTCCCGCCCCCCTCGGCGGCGATGGCCCGCCGCGCCGCCTGCAGGATCGCGGACGTCGTCCGCCGGCGTCCCTCTTCGCGCTTGCCCACCGCGGCGCCCCCTCGTCAGGCCCTCCCTAACTAGTTCTGCCCTCCCACCTGAGGGAGGCCAGAACTAGTTAGGGAGGGGTCTTGTCGGTCGGGGAACAGTCTGGCACATCGGAGAGCGGTGCTCTTGCATTTCCGAGAGCGGTGCTCTACCTTCTAAACAGAGAGCGGTGCTCTCGTTAATGAGAGGAACAGATGATGCACGCAAGGCCCCGCACCGAACGGGATCTGCTGGTCCCGCTGGCGATGACCGGAATCCTGATGGCGGTGTACCTGCTGGCGCGACCCTACGGGGACTCGCCGGCGGTGGCCTCGACGGCGGCCGAGCGCGCCGCGGCCTTCGCCTCCCCGTGGTGGGTGGCCGCCCACGTCGCCGGGGCGCTGGCCCTGGCCATGTTCGGACGCCTCGGGCTGCGGCTGGCGGACCTGGCCCGTGCGTCCCTTCCGGCCCTGCTGGCCCGCTGGGCCGGGCTGGCCGGCACCACCCTGGTGCTGCCCTACTTCGGCGCCGAGACGTTCGCCCTGCACGTGATCGGACGGCGCGCCGCCGCGGGGGAGCCGTCCCTGCTGGGCCTGGTGGAGGAGATCCGCAACCAGCCGGTGGCGATCACCCTGTTCGGCGCGGGCCTGCTGATGCTCGCCGTCGCCGGGATCGCTTTCGCCCTCGCCTGGACGCGGCACGCGGGCAGTCGGGCCGCGTGGCCGCTCGGTGTGCTGATGGCCCTGGTCCTGCCGCAGTTCTACCTGCCGCCGGTGGGCCGGATGGCGTTCGGCGTCCTCTACCTGCTGGCCGCCGCCGGGTTCGCCGGATCGGTGCTGCGCCGCCGGCCCGAGCCGGACGCCGCCGCGCTCGGCCCGGCCGCTCCCGAGCCGGCGACCTCGAGCCGGTAGCCGCGTTTGACCACGGTGGCGATGACCGGCGCGCCGATGCTGCGGCGCAGCCGGCTCAACGCCATCTCCAGCGCGTGCTCGTCCGAGCTGCCCACCACGCGGAGCAGCCGTTCCCGCGACACCACCGCTCCGTTCGCCATCAGCAGGGCCCGCAGCAGCGCCAGCGGCAGCGGGGTGAGCGGGACGCGGCGTCCGTCCAGCTCGACGATCGCGCCCCGGATCACCAGCTCGCCGTGCGGCGTCCGGGCCCGGCACACCCGCAGCTCGGGCAGCTGCTCGCAGAGCAGCCGGATCAGCGCACCCATCCGGAACCGCTCCGGCTGGATCGGCCGGACGCCGGCCGCGACCAGCGCGGCGGCCGTCACCGGTCCCACGGCGGCCGCGACGACCCCGCCGCGGAAGGCGGCCAGCATGGCGTCCAGCGAACGAAGGGCCTCGGCGGCGGCGTAGAGCGCGTCCACCGCCGGCGCGCTGGTGAAGGTGACGCAGTCGAGCTGGTTGCCGCAGATCGCCTCCACCAACCGCGGGATCCGCTCGTCGGTGTCGTCGAGCGAACCCCAGCGGTACGGCGACACCGTCACCACCCGGTGCCCCGCCGCCCGCAACGGCATCAGCAGCGCGTCCTCGAGGTAGCCGTGGGCCTGCACGGCGACGGTCAGTCCGTCGTCGTGCTCGGCGAGCACCTTGGCGACAAGGGACGCGGTGGTCTCCTCCTCGCTCATCCCCGAGTCGTCCAGCCCGGCCGCCCGGATGCCGCCGCGGGCCTTCGGGCCGCGGACCAGGATCCGTGCCGCCGCCAGGGTGGCGAGCAGTTGCTCGCCCAGCCCCGCAGCGTCGGCCACCTCCAGCCAGCGCCGGACGCCGAACGCGGTCGTCGCCAGCACCACGTCCGGGCGCGCGTCGATGATCGCCTGGGTGTCCGCGATCACGCGTTCGTCGTCGGAGGCCGGCTCCATCCGCAGGGTAGGCGCGTGCAGCACCTGCGCACCGCGCCGCTCCAGGGCGTCGATCAGGTCGGCGGCGCGGCGTTCGCTGGTCACCCCGATCCGGAACCCCTCCAGCTGATCGCGGAGGAACCCGGGAGCCGGCGGTGCGCCGGTCAGCACGGTCGGGTCAGTCATCGCCACCCCTCCGCACGGGCAGCAGGGCGCCCGCGAGCAGCACCCGGCCGTCCCACAGCTCCGCGGCCGTGGCCGGCCGCTGCTGGCCCCGCTCGCTCACCCGCGGGACGGCCGGCGCGGCGTCCGCGGGGGCGTTGATGAAGCTGCGGAAGCGCCGGAGCCGCTCGGGGTCGCGCAGGGTGGCCGCCCATTCGTCCTCGTAGGTGTCGACGTGCCTGGCCATCGCCGCCTCGAGCTCGGCCGCCAGCCCGAGCGAGTCCTCCACCACCACGGCCCGGACGTGGTCGAGGCCGCCGTCCAGGTCCTCCATCCAGCGGGCGGTGCGCTGCAGCCGGTCGGCGGTGCGGATGTAGTACATCAGGTAGCGGTCGATGTAGCGGATCAGGGTCTCGTCGTCCAGGTCGCTCGCCAGCAGCTGGGCGTGGCTGGGCTGGAAGCCGCCGTTGCCGCCGACGTAGAGGTTCCAGCCGGCGTCGGTGGCGATCACCCCGACGTCCTTGCCGCGCGCCTCGGCGCATTCGCGGGCGCAGCCGGAGACGCCCAGCTTGATCTTGTGCGGCGCGCGCAGCCCGCGATAGCGCAGTTCCAGCCCGATCGCCATCGCCACCGAGTCCTGGACGCCGAACCGGCACCAGGTGGAGCCGACGCAGCTCTTCACCGTCCGCAGCGACTTGCCGTAGGCGTGGCCCGACTCGAACCCGGCCTCGACCAGCTGCGCCCAGATCTCGGGCAGCTGATCCAGCCGGGCGCCGAACAGGTCGATCCGCTGGCCGCCGGTGATCTTGGTGTAGAGCCCGAAGTCGGTGGCCACCCGGGCGATCACGGCCAGCTTCTCGGGGGTGATCTCGCCGCCCGGAATGCGCGGGACCACCGAGTAGCTGCCGTCGCGCTGCATGTTGGCCAGCGCCCGGTCGTTGGTGTCCTGCAGGGCGCCGCGGCCGCCGTCGAGGATGTAGCCGTCGTGCTGGCTGGCCAGGATGGACGCCACCGCCGGCTTGCAGATGTCGCAGCCGCGGCCGGTGCCGAACCGGCTCAGGGTGTCCTCCCAGGAGGTGAGGCCGAGCACCCGGATCGACTCGAACAGCTCCTGGCGGCTGTACGCGAAGTGCTCGCAGAGGGCCCGCGACACGGTCATCCCAGCCTTGGCGAGCTCCTGCTCCAGGGTCTTCTTCAGCAGCGGCACGCACGACCCGCACTGGGTGCCGGCCCTAGTGCAGGCCTTCAGCGCGGGCACCGTGTGGCAGGCCTGGGGCCCGGTGACGGCGGCCCGGACGGCGCCGACGCAGACGTTGTTGCAGGCGCAGAGCAGTGCGTCGTCGGGGAGTTCGTCGGCACCGGCCGGCTCGGCGCCCGAGGCCGACAGGTAGGCCGCCGGCTCGGAGCCGAGCTCGCGGCCGAGCATCGGCCGCAGGGTCAGGTACGGGGAGGCGTCCCCGACGAAGACGCCGCCGAGCAGCGTGCGGGCATCGTCGGAGACGACGATCTTCTGGTACAGCCCGCGCGCCGGATCGGCGTAGACGATCTCCAGCGCGCTCTCGGCGCGGGCGAAGGCGTCGCCGAAGCTGGCCACCTCGACCCCGGCCAGCTTGAGCTTGGTGGCGTCGTCGATGGTGTCGAAGGTGGCGCTCCCGCCCAGCAACCGGTCGGCGACCACCTCGGCCATCGCGTTGGCCGGCGCCACCAGGCCGACGCAGCGGCCGTGCACCTGCGCGACCTCGCCGATCGCCCAGACCCGCGGGTCGGACGCCCGGCAGGCGGCGTCCACCACGATGCCGCCGCGGGGTGCCACCCGGACGCCGGCCGCCGCGGCCAGTTCGTCCCGGGCGGCGATGCCGATCGCGAACACGATCAGGTCGGCCTCGATGGTCCGCCCGTCGGTCAGTTCGACCGCCGTCACGGCGTCCTGGGTGGCGTGGATCGCCCGCGGCCGGACGCCGAGGTGCATGGTGACGCCCCGGTCGGCGATCAGCCGTCCGAGCGAGCGTCCGGCGCCCTCGTCCAGCTGCGCGGACATCAGCCAGTTGCCCGAGTGCACGATCGAGGAGTCGGCGCCCAGTTCGGCCAGCCCCCCGGCCGCCTCCAGCCCGAGCAGGCCGCCGCCGGCCACCACCGTGCGCGGCGGGCGGCCCAGCACCACGCCGAGCAGGCGCAGCTCGGCGGCCAGATCGTCGACATCGCTGACGGTGCGGTACACCCGGGCATGCTCGGCGCCCGGGATGTCCGGCACCGGTGCCCGCGAACCCGTGGCGAACACGACGTCGTCGTAGGGCAGCACCCGTCCGGTGTCGGTGGTCACCGTCTGCGCGGCCCGGTCGAGCGCGATGGCCCGCTCGCCGCGCACCAGCGTGGTCGTGGGGTGGTCCCAGACGGTCGCGTCGAGGGTCAGGTCGGCGCCGCCGATGAAGCGCTTGCTGAGCGCGACCCGGTCGTAGGGCAGGTGGTCCTCCTCGCCGATCACGGTGAGTCGGACGCGATGCTCGGCGTCGCGGTCGCGGATCGCCGTGGCGAGGCGGTGCGCGGCCGGCCCGGCGCCGATCACGACCACGCGGCGGGGGGCGGTGCTGTCGGTCATGGTGTGCCTTCCGTCGATGTCGTCGACGGTATGAAGCCTCGGTTGCCCGGTCGTTTCGCCTTTGTAACGGAAGCCTCACATCCACCCCACGCGGGCCCCGATGTGATGTGAGCACAGCGTCACGGAGGAGAAACGACGCGTGCGTTCTCGCGAAACACCGGCTGCTTAGCGTCGGGTCAACGCGATGCGAAAGGACCCGATCATGACTCTCACCCTTCCCGACCGGGCGACGTCCGAGCCCACGCAGCCGACCGAGCCGGCGACCGTCGCCTGGCACCCGGTGTGCCAGGTCGAGGCACTGGAGCCGACCTGGGGCGAGGCCGTCCTGGTCGAGGGACGCCAGATCGCCCTGGTTCTCGTCGAGCCCGGCGAGCTGTACGCGATCGACCACCGCGACCCGGTCACCTCCGCCTACGTGATGGCCCGCGGGATCGTCGGCAGCCGGGGCGACCGGGCCACCATCGCCTCCCCGCTGCTGAAGCAGGTCTACGACCTGCAGACCGGCACCTGTCTGGACGACCCGGGCGTCGCCGTCGCCACCTATCGCACCCGGGTGGTGGCCGGCATGGTCGAGGTGGAGGTCGCCGCGTGACCAGCCCGCCCACCACCGCGGTGCTGGCGCCGGCGCTGCTCGCCGTCTCGCACGGCACCTCCTCGCCGTCCGGGCAGGCGGCGGTGGCGTCGCTGGTCGCCGCGGTGACCGGCAGCCGGCCGGAGCTGGCGGTGCACGAGGGCTTCGTGGACGTCCAGCAGCCGGATGTGCCCACCGTGCTCGGCGGGCTGCCGGCGGGGCGGCGCTCGGTGATCGTGCCGCTGCTTCTGTCGGCCGGCTACCACGTGCACGTCGACCTCGCCGAGGTCGCGGACGCCACCGGCGCGACCGTCGCCGCGGCGCTCGGCCCGGACGACCGGCTGGTGCGGCTGCTGGCCCGCCGGCTCGCCGAGGCCGGCCTGGCCGGTGACGACATCGTGGTGCTCGCCGCCGCCGGCTCCAGCGATGCCCGCGCGGTCGCCGACTGTGTCGAGACCGCCCGTCGGCTGGGCGAGATGCTGAACCGGACGGTCTCGGTCGGGTTCATCTCGGCCGCGTTGCCGCGCCTGGCCGACGAGGTCGCCACCGCCCGCGCCGCACACCCCGGACGCCGGGTCGTGGTGGCCAGCTACCTGCTGGCACCCGGCTACTTCGCCGGCCTCGCCGCCCGCGCGGGCGGCGACGTCACCTCCGAGCCGCTGCTCGCGCCGGACGCCCCGGCACCCGCCGAGCTGGTCGACCTGGTGCTCGACCGCTTCACCGCAGCGCACTTCTGATTCCAGTCACCCACCCCCGTACCCGGAGGTAGTCCGCCATGTCCTACGTCAAGCCCGCCGACCTCGTCACACGCATGATCGACGCCGGTGAGTCGAAGATCCGGATGTCCACCCGCGACACCCTGATCCGTGCCGTGATGGGCGGGGCCACCCTCGCGCTGGCGGCCGCCTTCGCGGTGACCGTCTCCGCGCAGACCGGGCAGCCGCTGCTGGGAGCCATCCTCTTCCCGGTCGGGTTCGTGCTGCTCTACCTGCTCGGCTTCGACCTGCTGACCGGGGTCTTCACCCTGGCGCCGCTGCCCTGGCTGGAGAAGCGTCCGGGCGTCCGGTTCAGCGGCGTGCTGCGCAACTGGGGCCTGGTCTTCGTCGGCAACTTCGCCGGGGCCTTCCTGGTCGCGGTGCTGATGGCGATCTACTACACCTACGGGTTCTCCGCCGAGCCGAGCGCGGTCGGACACGCCATCGGCGAGATCGGGCACGGCCGCACCGTGGGTTACGCCGAGCACGGCGCGGCCGGCATGCTCACCCTGTTGGTTCGCGGCGTGCTGTGCAACTGGATGGTCTCCACCGGCGTGGTGGCCGCGATGATGTCGGACACCGTGACCGGCAAGGTGGTCGGCATGTGGCTGCCGATCATGCTGTTCTTCTACATGGGGTTCGAGCACTCGGTGGTGAACATGTTCCTGTTCCCCTCCGGCCTGCTGCTGGGCGCCAACTTCACGCTGATGGACTACCTGATCTGGAACGAGATCCCCACCGTCGTCGGCAACCTGGTCGGCGGGCTGAGCTTCGTCGGGTTGACCATGTACGCCACCCACCGCGTCCGCTCCGACGCCGGGCTGGACGGCGGCGCGTCCGGCATCCGCGGCGGCCGCAGGGTGCGGCGTCCGGCGCCGGTCGGCGCCGGGGTGGGCATCGACTCCTGATCGCTCCGGCGGACGGCCCAGAGATCCGGCGGCTCCCCGTCATCCCGGCGTGCGCCGGGTGACGGGGAGCTGTCCTGTGGCCCGGAGTTCCCGGCGCTCCTCGTGACGACGGGCGTCGCCTGCTGACGACCGGGTGGCCCCCCGTCATCGGAGGTCTTTGTCGGACGCGGTTGGTAGGTTCGTCGCCGTGTCCGTGATCGAGGCCCGTGCCCTGGTGAAGCGCTACGGCGAACTGAACGCCGTCGACGGCATCGACTTCGACGTGGCGGCGGGGGAGTCGTTCGGCCTGCTCGGCCCGAACGGCGCCGGCAAGTCGACGACGATGCGGATGATCGGCGGCACCTCGCTGCGGACGTCCGGGACGCTGACCGTGCTCGGCATGGACCCGGAGACCCACGGCCCCGAGGTGCGGGCCAACCTGGGCGTCATCCCGCAGCAGGACAACCTCGACACCGAGCTGCGCTGCCGCGAGAACCTGATCACCTACGGCCGGTATTTCGGCTTGCCACGGTCGTATCTGCAGCGTCGGGCCGACGACCTGCTGGAGTTCGCGCAGCTCACCGAGAAGGCGAACGAGAAGGTCGACAACCTGTCCGGGGGCATGAAGCGGCGGCTCACCATCGCCCGCGGGCTGATCAACGAGCCGCGCATCCTGCTGCTCGACGAACCCACCACGGGGCTCGACCCGCAGGCCCGGCACATCCTCTGGGATCGGCTGTTCCGGCTCAAGGAAGAGGGGGTGACGCTGGTCGTCACCACCCACTTCATGGACGAGGCCGAGCAGCTCTGCGACCGGCTGGTGGTGATGGACCACGGCCGGATCGTCGCCGAGGGCTCGCCGGCCCCGCCGACGGCGAGGCGACCCTCGAGCGGGTCACCTCGCGCGGTCTGCAGCCGACCACCTCACTGGTGCGGCGCTCATCCCTGGAGGACGTCTTCCTCCGGCTGACCGGGAGGTCGCTCATTGACTGACCGCGCTCCGCAGCTGCTCGACTCCAACCGGCTCGCCTACACCGGCGGGGTGCTGTCCGCCGCCGGCCAGGCCCGCGCCGGGCGTCGCTGGGGCTGGTGGTGGTACGCCGAGTACCGGCTCACCTCGATGCGGGCCTACCTGCAGACCATCGGCATCCGGGCGATCGGGCTGCCGCTGCTCTACCTGTCGTCGATGGGGCTCGGGCTGGGGGCACTGGTCGACGCCGGCGCGGGCGGCGTGGAGGGCGTCGGCTACCTGGTCTTCGTCGGCCCGGCACTGCTGGTCTCGTCGATCGTGATGGAGGCCAGCGGAGAGTTCACCTTCCCGGTGATGAGCGGGTTCAAGTGGCAGAAGCACTACTTCGCGGCCACGGCCAGCCCTGTGTCGCCCGTCCAGGTGGTGCTCGGCGAGGTGGTCGCGGTCGCGCTGCGGTTCATCGCCGAGACGGTGGTGTTCTGGGTGGTGCTGGTGCTGTTCGGGGCCGTCACCTCCCCGGCGTCCGCGCTGATGATCCTGATCGCACCGCTGGCCGCCCTCGCCTTCGGGACGCCGTTGCTGGCCTACGCGGCCACCCAGACCGGCGAGGGCACCCAGTTCGCCTTCATCCAGCGGTTCGTGGTGACGCCGATGTTCCTGTTCGCCGGCACGTTCTTCCCGCTGAGCGCGATGCCGGCCTACCTGCAGTGGATCGGCTGGATCTCGCCGATGTGGCACGGCACCCAGCTGGCGCGCGTCGTCGGTTTCGGCATGGAGAACCCGTGGTGGCTGACCGTGCTGCACGTCGTGGTGCTGATCGGCGCCGCGCTCGGCGGCGTCTGGGCCGCGGCGCGGGTGTTCACCCGGAGGTTGACCCGATGAGCGTGACGGCGTCCCGGCCATCGGCCCTGTCCGGACTGTACGCGGGGAACATCCGCGCCGTGCTGGAGCGCGGGTTCAAGGTGATCGGCAGCCAGAACTGGACGATCGTGGCGTCCGGGTTCTTCGAGCCGGTGTTCTACCTGCTGGCGATGGGCTACGGGCTGGGTGGACTGGTCGGCACGGTGACCGGCCCGGGCGGGGCCGCGATGTCGTACGTGGCGTTCATCGCTCCGGCGCTGCTGGCGACGTCGGCGATGAACGGCGCGATCTACGACTCGACCTGGAACGTGTTCTTCAAGATGCGCTTCGGACGCGTCTACGAGGCGATGCTGTCCACCTCGCTCGGTCCGCTGGACGTCGCGGCCGGCGAGATCGCGATGGCGCTGTTCCGCGGGCTGCTGTACGCCTGCGCGTTCCTCGGCGTGATGGGGGTGCTGGGCATCACCACGTCGTGGTGGGCGCTGGCGATGGTGCCGGTCGCCGTGCTGATCGCGCTCGGCTTCGCGGCGGTCGGCATGGCGGTGACCAGCTGGTTCAGCACCTTCCAGCAGATGGAGCTGATCAACATCGTGCTGCTGCCGATGTTCATGTTCAGCGCCACCCTGTTCCCGATCGGCATCTACCCGCAGCCGATCCAGTGGTTCATCCAGGTGATGCCGTTGTGGCACGGCGTCGAGCTGATGCGGCAGCTGTCGATCGGGGCGTTCACCCCGGCGACCTGGGTGCATCTGGTGGAGTGTTCCCGAAAAGGTAGAGGCACGGGATTTATGCCGCGAGTTGATTGATGTGTCTGTATCCTAGCTCGTATTCTTGTGGTGTCAAATAGCCGAGTGTGGAGTGTCGGCGTGTCCGGTTGTAATACATTTCGATCCAGGCGAACGTGGCTTTCCGCACCGATTTCAGGTCGGGCCAGGGGCGGGTGTGGATGAGTTCTTTCTTATAGCTGGCAAAGAAACTCTCGGCGACGGCATTGTCGTAGCAAATTCCGGTCCGGCCGAGCGAACGCTTGATTCGGTTCGCTTTGCAGAACATGTGGAACGTTGTCGAGGTGTATTGCGTGCCGCGGTCCGAGTGAAATGTCACCTTTCCTTTGGGTTTGCGTTGCTGGAGTGCCATGGTGAGTGCGTCGGTGACCAGCTCGGTGCGCATGTGGTCAGCGATCGCCCACCCGACCACCGCGCGGGAGTGGAGGTCGATGACGGTTGCCAGGTAGACCCAGCCGGTCCAGGTCTTGATGTAGGTGATGTCACCGCACCAGCGTTGGTTCGGCTTGCCGGCGGTGAAGTCACGGCCGATCAGGTCCGGTGCGGACACCGGCGCCTCGCCGTGGATCGTGGTCTTCTTCCACGCCTTGGGATGGCGTCCCTGCAAGCCGGCGGCCCGCATCAGCCGCCAGACCCGCTTGCGGGCCACTCGACGGCCCATCGCGACCAGCTCGGCGTGCACGCGGCGCACGCCCGGGTTGCCCGACAGTCGCTCCCAGATCTGCCGGATCAGACTCGTCAAGGCAACATCGGTCTTCGCCCGTGGCGAGGCCGGCCGTTTGCGCCACGCGTAGTAGCCGGCCACCGACACGCCCAGCTCGCGACACATGAACTCTACCGGGAACTGTCTCTGCTCGGCCCAGTCCGCGATCGCAGCGAAAATCACTGCGGGTCTTTCGCGAACCAGGCCGCTACTTTTTTCGCGAACTCAGCCTCCATCCGCAACTGCCGATTCTCGGCACGCAACCGTTCCAACTCGGCCCGCTCGTTCTCATCCAACGGGCGCGGGCTCTGCCCGCCGCGAGCGTCTCTAGCCTTTTTCACCCATTTCCCCAGCGTCATCTCGTGCACGCCGATACTGCGTGCCACATCCGCGATCGTGCGACCATCATTGATCACGAACTCTACCGCCGACGCCTTGTATTCAGCAGTGAAACTTCTCCGTGTCGATCCCATAACAAGGGTCTCTTCCTATCCCAGGACCCGCGAAATACGCCCCAACCCTCTACCAAACTGGGAACGGTCCATGGCGTACTTCGGGGTGATGTCGGTGGCCGGGGTGGCGTTCTGCACCATGCGGCTGCGGGCCCTGTTCCTGCGCTGATCATCGTCGGTCGAGCTTGTCGAGACCTCTCTGGCAACGGGTTTCGACGAGCTCCACCAGCGAGGCACCGATGATTCCTGCGTCTGCAGCGGCTCAGGCCGACTGGCCGATCTCCTTCGTGCCGACCCGAACCCGGTTGCCGTCGGGGTCGACCACCTCGAAGTCCCGCGCCCACGGATGCTGCTCGACCTCGACGCCGAAGGCGCGGGCGATCTCGTCCACGTCCGGCACCCAGACGTAGACCAGGGCCGGGCCGGTGGCGTCCGCCTTGTTCTCGCTGAGGAAGATGTCCGCGCCGTCACGGCGGATTCCCATGAACCGGTGCGTCGTGCCACCGCCGTAGCGGTGGGTGAAGTCGTGGACGAAGCCCACCCGCTGCCACCACGCCAGCGACTCATTCACATCGGCGACCCGAAGGATCGGCACCACCTGAGTCATCTGAACCCCTCCTCGTGGGTCACTTGGCCTACCTCCATCATGCCCCGGCGGAGTCCACATCGGCCGAGACCCGCCGTCCGACCCAACCGCTCCCCGAACTATCCAGTGCTCCCGAACATCCGGGAGCGCTGGATGGTTCGGGGAGCGCGGGCGGTGGGCAGGGCGGGGTCGGGGTGCTGGGCGGTCGACAGGCGGGAGTCACAGGCGTAACGTTGATCGGCTATGCACGATTTCCCACCGCGGATCGACGCCTACACGCGCGCCGAGACCGCCCGGCCCGACACCCGTAGCCCAGCACGGTTCCTGCTGTGGACGTTGCGGGTGCAGGCCGACGTGCTCGCAGCCCTGGCGATCGCCGGGCTGGCCTGGTTTCTGCCCAGCGCGCTCAGCCCCTACCTGCTGGGGCGGACGATCGACGCGGGCATCCTGGTGGGCGACTGGGCAGCCACGGCGGGCTGGGCGGCGCTGCTGGCGCTGGTGATCATGCTGGGCGCCGCGAGCGGCATCGTGATGCACACCTTCGCGGTCCGCGGCTGGCTGATCTCGCTGTACGGCACGCAGAAGCTGGTCACCCGCAAGTCGGTGCAGCTGGGCCACGTGCTGAACCGCCGGCTGCCGACCGGCGAGGTGCTGAGCATCTCGTCGTCGGACTCGAACACTTTCGGCGCCACGTTCGAGGTGGTGGCCCGCGCCTTGGGCGCGCTCGGCGCCTTCGCGGTCGTGGCGGCCCTGATGATGAGCACCTCGGGCCTGCTCGGCCTGGTGGTGCTGATCACGGCGCCGCTGCTGGTGGCGGCGGCGACGCCGGTGCTGCGTCCGCTGAACAGGGCGCAGACCGCGGAGCGGACCCAGAACGGCGAACTCACCTCGATGGCGGCCGACATCGTCGCCGGCCTGCGGATCCTGCGCGGGATCGGCGGCGAGAAGACCTTCGGCGACAACTACGCCGCCCAGTCGCAGCGGGTGCGCCGGCTCGGCGTCACCACCGGCACCTGGCAGGCCGTGGTCGAGACCATGTCGGTGCTGCTGTCCGGCATGCTGCTGGTGGTCCTGGTCTGGCTCGGCTCGCACGAGATGATGGCCGGACGACTCACCCTGGGTCAGCTGATCAGCTTCGTCGGCTACGCGATCTTCATGGTCTGGCCGTTGCAGACGCTGTTCGAGGTCGCCCAGAAGTGGGTGCAGGGCCTGGTGTCGGCGCGCAAGACCATCGCGCTGCTGGGCGCCGAACTGCCCTGGACGGACGGCGTCCGCGAGCTGTCGGCCCGTCCGCGGCTGGTCGACCTGGCGTCCGGGGTCGAGGTGCGGCCCGGCGAGTTCCTGGTGGTGGTCAGCGCCGACCCGGACGCCTCCGCCGCGCTGGCCGACCGGCTGGGCCGCTACCTGCCGGCCGACCAGGCGGCGCACTTCGAGGAGGCCGACGAGGAGGAACTGAAGGGCCGGGCGGCCAAACGGGCGCGGGCGGAGAAGGAGCGGCGACGGGCCGAGATCGCCCGCCAGGATGCCGAGCTGGCGTCCGCACCCTGGGGGGTCACCGCCGACGGGCTCGACTACCAGCACTACGCGATGGCGTCGCTGCGGGAGCGGGTCCTGGTCTCCGATGCCGGCAGCCAGCTGTTCGCCGGCACCTTCCAGCAGGCGGTGGATCCGCTGGGCGCCCACACCCGCGAGCAGGCCGAGGAGGCATTGCGCACGGCCGCCGCCGAGGATGTCTTCGAGGGTCTGCCCGAGGGCTGGGCCAGCCGGATCGACGAGAAGGGTCGCGGACTGTCCGGCGGGCAGCGGCAGCGCGTCGTGCTGGCCCGGGCACTGCTGGCCGACCCCGAGGTGCTGGTGCTGGTCGAGCCGACCTCCGCGGTGGACGCCCACACCGAAGAGGCGATCGCCGGACGGCTGGCCCGGCACCGGCGGGGCCGCACCACCGTCGTGATGACCGCGTCCCCGCTGCTGGTGCACAGCGCCGACCGGGTGGTCTTCCTGGACGACGGACGCCAGGTCGCCGCCGGCACCCACGACCAGCTGCTGGCCGATCATCCCGGATACCGGGCGGTCGTCAATCGAGGAATGGAGGAGGACGATGACCACTGATGTGCTGTCGACGTCGGCCGCCACCTGGTCCGACGACCCGAACGCCTTCGAGTTGCCGCCGCAACTGGCGAACCCGTCACGACGCGGCCCGCTGGCGCTGCTCGTCGACCCGGCCGGGCAGCTACGCGGCCTGGCCGTCCGATTCCGCATCCGGCGGCGGCGTGCGGAGGAGTTCTTCGCGGCGTCCCGCAATCCCGAGCACGGGTTGCCGGTGGCACACAACGACAAGGCGTTCCGCTTCGTCGGCGGGCTGCTGTCGACCCGCAAGGGGCTGCTCGCCGCGGTCGTGGTGTTCAACGTGCTGGCGGCCACCGCCGGCCTGATCGTGCCCCGGATGCTCGGCGACCTGGTCGACCAGGTGGCCGCCGGCAGCGCGCCGCTGGCCGCGGTGGACGCCATCATCCTCGGCGTCGCGGGCGTCGTGGTGGTCCAGGCGGCGCTCACCTTCGCGGCCCGCCGGGCGTCCGCGGTCTTCGGCTACGACCTGCTGGCGGCCGCTCGCGAGGCGATCGTGCGCACCGTGCTGCGGCTGCCGCTGGGGCGGGTCGAATCGGCCAGTTCCGGCGACCTGCTCACGCGGATCACCTCCGATGTGTCGAAGATGAGCGAGTCGGTGCGCTGGGCGTTTCCGCAGCTGGTCATGTCGATCGTGGTGACCTGCCTGACCATCGTGGCGATGGTGCTGAACTCGTGGTTCCTGGCCCTGCCGCTGGTGGCGTCGATCACGGTGCTGGTGCTGGTCACCCGCAGCTACCTGCGGCGGGCGATGCCCGGCTACATCACGGAATCGGGCACCTACTCGCAGATCAACTCGACGATGACCGAGACCGTCGAAGGCTCCCGGACGGTGGAGGCGCTCGGCCTGGGGGAGCGCCGGATCGCGATCGGCGACGACGACATCGAGCTGTCGAACAACGCCGAGCGGTACACGATGACGCTGCGGAACCTGCTGTTCATCTTCCTGGACGCCTCGTACCAGCTGCCGCTGGTCGCCGTGGTGGTGCTGGGCACCTGGGGCTACGCCAACGACTGGGTCACGATCGGTCAGATCACCGCGGCCGCCATCTACGTGCAGCAGCTCGTGGAGCCGCTCGATCGGCTGATCGAGGTGGCCGACCGGCTGCAGATCGGGCTGGCCGCGACCACCCGTCTGCTGGGCATCGCCGAGGTGCCGCAGGATCGCGTGGCCGGCGAGCGGCGTCCGGCCGACGACCACCTGGAGGGCCACGACCTGCGGTTCGCCTACCGGCCCGGCCGCGACGTGCTGCACGGCATCGACCTCGACCTGCGGCCGGGGGAGCGGCTGGCCATCGTCGGGCCGTCCGGTTCGGGCAAGTCGACGCTGGGCCGGCTGATGGCCGGGATCAACGGCCCGCGCACCGGCGCGGTCACCGTGGGCGACGTCGAGCTGATGACGCTGCCGCTGGACGTGCTGCGCACCGAGGTGGCGCTGGTCACCCAGGAGCACCACGTCTTCGTCGGCACCGTGCGCGACAACATCGTGCTGGCCCGCGACCACCAGCTGACCCCCGAGCAGGGCGACGCGGCGGTGATCGACGCGCTGCAGGCGGTGGACGCGCTGAGTTGGGTGGAGAAGCTGCCGAACGGCCTGGACACCATGCTGGGGCACGGCCGCACCCAGCTGACGCCGGCGCAGGCCCAGCAGGTGGCGCTGGCCCGGCTGGTGGTGGCGGACCCGCACACCCTGGTGCTGGACGAGGCGACGTCGCTGATCGACCCGCGCACCGCCCGGCACCTGGAGGGCTCGATGGCCGCCCTGCTGGAGGGACGCACCGTGGTCGCCATCGCGCACCGGCTGCACACCGCCCACGACGCCGACCGGATCGCGGTGGTGATCGACGGCCGGATCGTCGAGCTCGGCTCGCACGCCGAGCTGTTGGACGTCGGCGGCGAGTACGCCCGGCTGTGGCACACCTGGCGGTCCTGAGCGGGGGCCTCAGCGGCGCAACAGCCGGGCGATCGCGTCGTACCCGCGGCGCTCGGCGTGCTGCAGCGGTGTCACGCCGGCTCGGTCGGCGATGGCGGGGTCGGCGCCGGCGTCGAGCAGGATCGCGACGATCTCTCGATGGGCCGGGCCGCCGTCGCCGAGGATGATCGCCTCCAGCAGCGCGGTCCAGCCGAGGTCGTTGACGTGGTCGAGGTCGACGTCGGTCCGCACCACCCGGCGGAGGTAGTCGACGTGGCCGCGCTCGGCGGCCGGGATCGGCGACAGGCCGCCGTACCGGTTCCGGATGGTCAGGTCGGGGTTCGCCGGCAGCAGCGCCTCGGCCATCGCCACGCTGCCGGTCACGCCGGTGACCAGCCAGGGCGTGTCGTGCCGGTCGTCGAGGGCGTCGGGGTCGGCGCCCAGTGCGACGAGCAGTTGCGCGACCGCCACGTGGTCGTGCGTCGAGGCGAGCAGCAGCGCCGTGCGGTCGTGCTCGTCGCGGGTCTCGATGCCCGCCCCGGCGCGCAGGGCGACGGCGACAGCATCGGCGTCCCCTTCGCGCGCGGCGCGCAGCAGCGCGGCGTTCGGGTCGGCGGGTCGGGCGGCGTTGGTCACGTGGTTCAGGATCCTCTCCAGTCCGTGGTGCCCGCGGGCGCGGGCCATCTGCAACGGGGTCAGTCCGGCCGAGGGCGAGCGCCGGGACAACTCGACGCCGCCGGCGGCGAGCACCCGCACGGTCGTCGCGTAGGACGCCGTGTCGCGGCCCAGCCAGACCGCCTCGTGGATCGCCTGGTAGCCGATCCGGTTGACGTGATCGCGGTCGATCCCGGCGCGCAGCAGCTCGCCCACGACCAGGCCATGCCCGCGTTCGGCGGCCCGGATCAGGCCGGTCCCGTTCCAGCCGTCCTTGTCGTTCACCCGTGCTCCGTTGCGCAGGGTCAGCCGGAGCAACTCGAGGCGGCCCTCGCTGGTCGCGATGAGATACGCCGACTGCTCGGTGTCGTCCTTGGCGTTGACGTCCGCGCCCTGCCGGATCAGCCGGTCGGCCAGCGCGACGTCGTCGTTCCAGGCGGCGTCCCGCAGTTGTCGATCGAGGCGCGCCTGCTCCGCGGGCCCGGGCTCGGCGGGCGGTCCCGTGCCGGTGCTGGTTGCGGACGCCGGCGTCCGGGTGGCGCCGCCCGAGGCGTCCGGCGGCGCGGCGGGGCCGTCGCCCGCGCACGCGGTCAGGACGAGCGCGAGCGGGAGGGCGGCGAGCGTGAGGCGCGGCATCACCGGGTCGGGTCCGTGATGACCTGGTACGGGCCGGACGCCACGGGCTCGTCGAATTTGCTGTCGACGTACAGGATCCGGCCGCGCAGCACCTTGGCGGTGGTCAGCACGCGGTCGAACGCGCTGGCCGTCTGGCGGATCAGCGTCGCGGCGCGGCCGTCGTCCGACAGCCTCAGCTCGGCGATCTGGCGGCTGAAGTTGCGGACCACGGTCAGCCGGTGGCCGCGCAGCACCAGGCCGTCGGCGTTGACCAGGTCGGCGGTGCCGGTGCGCACCGGGGTGGCGGCGCCGGTGCGGGCCGAGAAGCGCCACAGCGTGCCGGTGTTGCCCTGCGCGACCACGAACGCCCTCCGGTCCGGGGTCAGCACGATGCCGCCGAGGTTGAACCCCTCCTTGCGTTCGATGGTGCCGGTGGCGTCGGCCCAGAGGCTCACCTTCCAGCCCGTGCGGCCCTTGGCGACCCGGAAGATCTGGGCGTCGTTGGAGTTGGTGAAGTAGGCCGCGCCGTCCGGGCCGATGGCGACGTCGTTGAGGAAGACGTCGGTGCCGGGTGCGCGGAGGGCGGCGAGCAGCGTGCCCTTCCGGTCGTAGACCCACAGGTCCGGCCGACCGGTGCCGATGCCGTTGGGGCCGCCGGCTACGTAGACGTTGCCGGCGCGGTCGACGGTGATGCCGCGGGCGGTGTAGCGGCCGTCCGTGCCGTCGCCGGCCAGCCACTCGCGGGTCTGCGCCCGGCCGACGGAGCCGCGATGGATCTCCCCGCCGGTCACCTCGCCGACGTAGAAGAGCCCGCGGCGCTCGTCGGCGCCGATGCCTTCGAACTTCGAGCCCGCCGGATTGGCGGCGTCCACGGGGTCGCCGGTGAGCAGGTAGCTCGACGGGCGTCCGCGGTCGTGATGGGCCTGGGCGGGCGTCGGGTTGCCGAGGGTCCCGATCGCGGCGGCGAGGAGGGCGGTGCTGACGAGGGCGGTGCGCTTCATGTGGTTCTCTCCCGGATGGTTCGGTGCGTTGTCATCACTGTGCCGCGCCGCCCGGCGTCCGGACGTCGGGCAGCCGGTCAGGCCGCGATAGCCGATCGGCTGATGCCGAACTCCGCCGATCGTGCCTAGGGTGGGTCGGACCATGACCCTGCCGTCCCCTTCCGTCCCCGCCCGGCGTCCGGCCGGCGTGCACGGCATCCTCGCCCCGGCGGCCCGGCTCGACCGGTGGCTGCTGGTGGTCCTGATCGTCCTGCTCGCCACCTCGGCCACCCGGTACGTGGAGCGGCACGGATTCCACGCGGCCGGGGCCGCCGTGCTCACCGGCGCACTCGTGCTCGGGCTCGCCTACGCCACCCGCACGCTGCTGCCGGGCCGGACCTGGTGGCCGACGGTGTGGGTGATCGGGATGGTCGTGGTGTGGGGCGCGCTGACGGCGGTGGCGCCGTCCTTCGCGTGGTGCGCCGTCCCGGTGGCGTTCGCGGTGCTGCGGGTGCTGCCGTTCCCCTGGGCGGTGGTGACGGTCGTGCTGATGACGGTGCTGCTGACGGCCGCCTGGCAGCGGATCAGCGACGGCTTCGACCCCGTCCAGGTGGCCGGCCCGATCGGGGTCGCGCTGATGACGGTGCTCGCCTACCGCGCCCTCGACCTGGAGTCCCGGGCGCGGCAGGACCTCGTCGACCAGCTCGTCGACGCCCAGGCGGAACTCGCCGAGGAACAGCACCGCACGGGCGCGCTCGCGGAGCGGACCCGGCTGTCCCGCGAGATCCACGACTCGGTCGGGCAGGGACTGTCCAGCATCAACCTCCTCCTGCAGGCCGCCGAGCGGGCATGGGAGGTGCAGCCGGGCGCCGCCCGCGAGCACGTGCGGACCGCCGCGTCGACCGCCCGCAACGGCCTCGACGAGGTCCGGCGCGTGGTTCGCGACCTGGCGCCCGCCGAACTCGCCACGGACGCCGCGGCGCTGCCCGCCGCGCTGCGGAGCGCGGCCGACGAGGCGTCCCTCGGCGGCATGCGGGTCGAGGTCCGGGTCGACGGCGCGCCCGTCGTGGTTCCCGCCGAGGTCGCGACCGCCCTGGTCCGCACCGCTCGCGGAGCGCTGGCCAATGTGCGCGAGCACGCCGGTGCCTCCCGGGTGGCGCTGACCCTGACCTATCACCTCGACGAGGTGGTGCTCGACGTCCGCGACGACGGCCGTGGCTTCGACCCCGCGCAGGTGCGGGCGACCGGCACCCGCGGACGCGGCCTGGCCGGGCTCCGCGACCGGGCCGAGGCGCTCGGTGGGCGGGCCGACGTCGAGAGCGCGCCGGGCGAGGGGACGACGGTGTCGGTCCGCTTCCCGACCCGTGCGCACGAGGAGGGGAACCGATGATCCGGATCGTCCTGGTCGACGACCACCCGGTGGTGCGCGCCGGGTTGCGGGCGCTGATCGACGGCCAGGACGACCTGTGCGTCGTCGGCGAGGCCGACGGACTGGAGCGCGCGGTAGCCGTGGTGACCGCCGACCGGCCGGACGTCGTCCTGATGGACCTGAGCCTGGGCGCCGGCGAGGCGGGCGGCGCGGAGATCACCGCCGCCGTCCGCGCGCTCGACGGGGCGCCCGAGGTGCTGGTGCTGACGACCTACGACACCGAGTCCGACATCCTGCGCGCGCTGGAAGCCGGGGCGCGCGGCTACCTGCTCAAGGACGCGCCGCCCGACGAGCTGTTCGCCGGGATCCGGGCCACCGCCCGGGGCGACACCGTGCTCGCGCCGTCCGTCGCCGCGACGCTGGTGCGCCGCACCGTGCCGGGCGCGGCCACGATCACCGAGCGCGAGGTCGAGGTGCTCGAGCTGCTGTCGCGTGGGCTGGGCAACAAGGAGCTGGCGCGGGAACTGTTCGTCTCCGAGGCCACGGTGAAGTCGCACCTGTCGCACATCTACACCAAGCTCGGGGTCGACACCCGGGCCGGCGCCGTCGCGGCCGCGATCGAGCGCCGCATCATCCGCGCCTGACGCGACTCCGGCGCTCAGGTCCAGGTCAGCACGATCTTGCCGACGGACTCGCCCGAGGCCAGCCGGCGGTGGGCGTCGGCGACGTCCTCGATCGGGTAACGGGTCTCGACGGCGGGCCTGATCCGGCCCGACTCGATCAGCGGCCAGACGGACGCGGCGACGTCCGCGCAGATCGCCGCCTTCTGCTCGGCGGGGCGTCCGCGCAGTGTGGAGGCTGCCACGATCGCACGCTTGGCAAGCAGTTTCGCCAGGTCGAGAGTGCCCCGGCGGCCACCCTGCAGGCCGATCACCACCAGCCGTCCGTCGTCGGCGAGGGCGTCCACGTTGGGTTCCAGGTACTTGGCGCCGATCACGTCCAGGATGACGTCGACGCCGCGCCCGTCGGTGGCTCGCCGGAGGGCCGCCGGCCAGTCGTCGTGGTAGTCGAAGGCGTCCTGCGCGCCGAGTTCGCGGCACAGGGCGAGCTTGTGCGGGCTGCCCGCGGTGGCGAAGACCCGCGCGCCGAGGGTGGTGGCGTACTGGATCGCGAAGCCGCCGACGCCACCGGTGCCCCCGTGCACCAGGAAGGTGTCTCCGGCCCCGAGCCCCACCCGGGACAGATTCGACGCCACGGTCGCCGCCACCTCGATCAACCCGGACGCCGTGACCAGGTCGATCCCGTGCGGCGGCCGGACGACCTGACCGGCCGGCACCGCGACGTACTCGGCGTAGCCGCCGCCGGCCAGCAGGGCGACGCAGGGTTCGCCCACCTGCCAGTCCTGGACGGCGTCGCCCACCGCGGCGATCAGCCCGGACACCTCGAGCCCGATGATGTCGCTGGCTCCCGGCGGCGGCGGATAGTGGCCCTGGCGCTGCAGCAGGTCGCCGCGATTCACCCCGGAGGCGACCACCCTGACCAGCACGTCGTCGGCGCCGGCGGACGGGGTGGGCACCTCCGCCAACCGCAGCACCTCCGGGCCGCCGAAGGAATCGGTCACCACAGCTCGCATGCCCCCAGCCTGGCACTCCCGGGACGCCCCCGCGTCCGATTCCGCCCGGCCGGCCCGAACCGCGCGGTCATCCGGTGCGCGCGGTCATCCGGCCAGCTCGGCCGCTCGCCCGACTACTCGGGTTCGTCCAACTGGGCGAGCCTCGAAATGGCCAGGCGAACGCGGGAGTGGCGGGTGGGGCGAACCCACTAGGATGTTGGGCCGGGCGAGGTCGCATAGTGGACTAGTGCAGCCGCCTTGAAAGCGGCCGAGTGGAAACGCTCCGTGGGTTCGAATCCCACCCTCGCCGCGTGTCTTCCCGTACCCATGTGCTCACGCCGCCGCTGCCGCTGCGTGCCGTCGCGGTGTCGGCTGCGATGGCCGTCATCGGTGCCGCCCTGATCGTGCTGGCCGCGATGCTGCGGCTCACCGTCGCGCTCACGGTGACCGGCTGGATCCTGCTGGCCGGCGCGGTTGCGCTGCTGGTGATGGCCGCGGTGAGCTGGCGGCGGATGCGGGTCACCGTGGAGTTCACCGATGAGGGCTACCTGATCACCGGCCCGGACTCCCGCGAGGAGGGCAGCTGGGCGGACGTCACCAAGGTGACGCAGGCGCCGACGTCCCTGACCATCCACCACGGCCCGGACCGTCGCGTCCGGCTGGTCAGCCGCCGTGGCGTGACCGCCGAGTTGGTGCACCTGGTCGGCGACCTCACCCGGCGCCTGGACGCCAGCCGCGGCTACAGCGGTCGGCTGTAGCCGACACCGCCCGGCCGGACGCCGCGACCCGGCTCCCCGGTGCTACTTCTGCGACTTCTGCGGGTGGTACGCGCAGGAGTCGCTGAGGTTCTCCGACTTGGTCGAGGACGACTTGCTCGGCTTCGGTTTCTCGGACGTGCCGGCCGACGGCGAGTTCGACTTGTCCGCCTCGGCCTTGTCGGCCTCCTTCAGCGCCTGCTGGACGCGGCGCTGGACGGCGGGCCACGGCGGGTTCGCGCTCACCCAGCCGGCGATCCCGGGCTGGAAGACGACGCTGTGCAGATTGGTGTTCTTCACCTTCAGGGCGAGGTCGATCATCTGCGGCAGGACCCGGCGGGGGATGTCGGTCTCGATGGTCTTCGACCCGGCGGAGGCGATCTTCTCGAAGTTGGCCAGCACCACCTCGGGCTTCGCCTGCTGCACCACGGCGTTGATCACGCAGCGCTGGCGCTCCATCCGGCTGTAGTCGGCGCCCTTCACCTGGTAGCGGCCGCGGGCGTACCAGAGCGCCAGACGTCCGTCGAGGTGCTTGTCGGGACCCGGTTCGATCCAGCCGACGGGCGGCACCTTCTCGGTGGTCTTGCCGCCGATCGGAATGCGGTAGTTGACGTTGAGAGTGATCCCGCCGAGGGCGTTGATGAACTGCCGGAAGCCGTCCATGTTGATGATCACGTAGTAGTCGGCCTTGCCCAGCCCGAGCGCCTCGCCGACGCCGATCTTCATCACCTCGGCACCGACGTTCTTCACCTTGTCGCCGAGCAGGCCGCGCGGAATGCGCCGCGGCACGTTGTTGTACATGGCGTTCAGGAAGTACTCGGGATTCGCGCCGCTGACCCCGTCGTAGAAGCCCCTGGGGTAGTACTTGGACAGCGGCGAGTTCTTCGGGAACGGGATCCGGGCGGTCTGCCGCGGCAGCGAGAACAGGGTGGTCACCCCGGTGTGGGTGTCGATGGACGCCATCATCACCGCGTCGGCGCGCAGCCCGAGGCTGGTGTCGCGATTCGTGCCCGAATCGCCGCCGATCACCAGGACGTTGATCCGGTCCTTGTTGGCCCAGGGATCGGCCGGTACGGGAGCGCCGGACTCAGTCGGCACGCCGGTCGGATCCTCGTTGCCGAACACGGTGCCGATGAAATCCGCGTACGAACGCGCGTACTCGGCCCCCACCGCCAGCGGAGCGGCGACGGCCAGCGACAGGACGCCGACCAGCACGCTGCCGGCGACCCGCTGGGGAACCGACGGGTTGGCCGGCCGCAACGCGAGATGGCTGGTGGCGATGACCGTGACCCAGCCCAGCGCCAGCACCAGCAGGCCGATCGCGACGCCGTAGAGCACCTCCACGTTGGCCGCCAGGGCAATGGCCCGCTCCTGCCCGGCGCTGGCCAGGTAGCCGGCGGCCAGCAGGAGTGCCGCGAAGAGGCCCATCACGGTCGCGCCGGCAGCCCGGCGTCCGGCGTGCCACAACCCGAGACCCGGAATCAGGGTGCCCAGCGCCGTCCACACCATCGACCAGCGGAAGGTGCCGGCGGCGGACGCGCGGCGCGGCTGCGCGGCGTCCGACTCGGGCTCGCCCTCCGGGGAGTCGGGCAACACGCGTTTGGGTTCAGTCATTCGGTCCTCTGCTCCGTCTCGAGACACGCCGATTGTAGTTGTTGACTTTCGCT
>JBGALC010000012.1:0-66927 GCA_044224095.1 Micropruina sp.
ACCAGCTCGGCGACCGCGGCGACGAAGTCGGCCTCGTCCAGCGGCGCCATCGCCAGCCGGCGGGCCGAGGACGCGAACCGGGCCGCGTTCTTCTCGGGCCGGAACAGGGCCACCCCGCCGTCGGGCTGCCGGAACGCCTTCAGACCCTCGAAGATCTCCTGGCCGTAGTGGAAGGTGGCCGCGCCCGGATGCAGCTCGAACGGACGCCGGGCGACGATCGAGCGGTCATGCCAGCCGATGCCCTCGGTCCAGGTGGCCAACGCCATGTGATCGGAGAAGTTGGCCCCGAACACCGGCTTCGCCACGATCGCGGCACGCTCGTCGGCGGGCGTCGGATGGTCGGTGCGGGTCAGGGCGAAGGTGGTCATTGCCGCAGAGTAGTGCGCAATTCGTCGCCCTTCCGAGGGCGTCCGCGCGGGGCTACTCTCAAGCACCCGCGTAGGTAGGAGGCGCCCATGCCCAGTTACCTGACGATTCCCGGCATCCCCGGGGACTCGGCCGCCGACCGCCACGAAGGCGCCATCGAGATCGACGACTGGGCGTTCGGCTGCACCGTCGCCAGCGGCAGTTTCGGCACCGGCACCCGGGCCAATCGGCCCGAGTTCAGCGACCTGACGCTGACCTGCCGCAGCGGCTCCGCGTCGCCGCGGCTGCTGGAGGCCTGCGCCACCGGACGGGCGATCCCCGGCGCGGTGCTGGCCCACGACCAGGGAGCGGACCGGCCGGTCACCACCACCGAGGTGCGGCTGACCGACGTCCGGGTCACCGGCTACACGGTCAGCGGGGGCGCCGACGCAGTGCTCGACGAGGTGCGGCTGAGTTTCGCGTCCGTCACCTTCAGCGTCCGGGTGCCGCGGCCCGACGGCCGGGCCGGCGACCCGGTGACGACCACCCAGCCGTCATCCGGCTCCCCGGTGCCCGCCCCGGGCAGCGGCGGCGTGTGGCGTCCGCGCGCACCGACCTGAGCCAGGTCGGTCCCCGCTGCCCTTCTCGCGCGCCGCGCCGAGCCCTACGCTGCGTATCATCGCGCGACCGCGCCGCCTCTATGGGCCCGAGAGGAGTCGTCGATGGACCCGGTCGTTGTACTCGATGCCGCCATGACTCTGGCCGCCGCACGCGCGGCGATGGACCTGGTCGGCCCCACCGAAATGGCCGTGGTGCGACGCCGCGACCCCCGCGCCACCGGCGCCATCCTGTGGTACCCGCTGAGCGAGGAGGACCGGGCGCGGGTGATGGCCCCGGAGCTCGACCCGGCGATGCCGCTGGGCGTCTCCCTCGACCTGCACGAACACGGCGCCGACGACGTCCGCCAGCTGACCGACCCCTCGGTGGCCGCCGGGCAGTGGTGCGGCCTGGTGGTGGACGGCGGTCGCGCCGTCGGGTGGATGTGGGGCACCGCACAGAACGACCGGGGGCCGACCCGGGGCATCGACTTCGGCCCCGGCGGCGGACGGTGGACGAACGCCCAGCCCCCGCCCGCGGTCGGTGCCGAGGCCCCCCCGGAGGCGGTGGCACCCGTGCCCTCGGCCGCGCCGGTCCAGGCCTACCCGCGGGTCGACGTGCCCGAGTCGGTGCCGCCGGCGACGACCTTCGACGTGGTGGTGGGACTCTCCAAGCAGGCCCAGCCCGGCGTCCAGGGCGCGGTGATGACGATCACCCCCGACCGGACGACCACCCACCTCACGCTGCAGATCAAGGCGGAGAACTTCACCGTCGCCCAGGTGCGCCAGGACCTCGAGTTCGACCCCGCCGACGTCACCGCCCACACGGCCACCTTCACGGTCACCGCGCCGGCGGTCACCGCGCCGTGGCGCGGCCGGATCGAGGTCGAGTACAGCCTGAACGGACTGCTGATCGGCACCGCCTGGCGCGAGCTGCTGGTCGCCCCGGGCGCCCCCGCCGAGGCGCCGACGTCGACCTCGGGCGGCGAGGTCGCGGTGAACCTCGACCAGAGCGTGCCGATCGACCTGACCGTGTCGATCAGCCGCGGCGAGGACGACGGCACCTTCCTGTGGACCTTCGTCACCAACCACCCGGTGGAGCTGCCCGACGAACAGGTGATCACCCGCCTCAAGCAGGACACCGCCGAGAGCTTCGCCTTGCGCAAGGTCCGCGAGATGGCCCAGGTGGACGGCAGCCCGACCGCCGAGCTGCGGATCGACGGCATCGCCACCGAGATCGCCGACCAGATGCCGCTGCCGTTCTGGAGGCTGCTGGCGCAGGTCTGGCGGATCGCCAAGGACGCCGGACGGCTGCCCACCCTGCTGCTGGTCTCCCAGGAGTCGCTGATGCCCTGGGAGCTGGCCACCACCGACGACGAGTTCATCGTCGACCGCGGCCTGGTCGACGCCGCCGCGCCGCAGCTGCTCGGCGCCCAGGTGATCGTCGGCCGCTGGCGGCCGGCCGGTCCGGAGACGCCCTCCGGCGTGCGGCGTCCGACCGCCACCCCGGCCGAGTCGATGGCGATCAGGAGCCTGGCCGTCGTGGTCGGCGAGTTCGGCCCCAGTTCGGGGATGAAGTCGCTCAAGGAGGCGATCGAGGAGGGCCGCGCGCTCACCGACACCTACCAGCCGTCGGTCTGGGTCAAGGCCACCGACTCCGAGGTCGCCTCGCTGCTCAAGGGCCGGCTGACCGACCGCGGCATGCCGGTGGACGCCCAGGTGCTGCACGTCGCCTCGCACGGGGAGGTCGACCCCGACTCCCCGATCAACAGCGGCGTCATCCTGTCCAACTCGTCGGTGCGGATCGACGAGTCGATCGTGATCGGCTCCGACTTCACCAAGGCCGCCGCACCGCTGGTGTTCCTGAACTGCTGCCAGCTGGCCACCGAGACCGGCGGCGCCCTGATCGAGGGAGGTCTGGCGGCGGCGTTCCTGCGGGCCGGCGCCCGGGCGTTCGTGGCCCCGCTGTGGAACGTCAACGACACCATCGCCAAGGACACCGCGCTCGCGTTCTACGCCGAGACCATCGGCAAGGGGCGTCCGGTCGGCGAGGTGATGCGCGAGCTGCGCGCCCGGTTCAGCACCGCCTTCCAGGAACGCGACCAGACCACCCCGCTCGCCTACGCCTACTACGGGCATCCCGGACTGATCCTCTCCAGGCAGGAGACCAACTGATGGCAACCCTCGACGGCAGTTCCAGACAGGTCAACCTCGGCCAGGGCATCGCGCTGCGCGCGCCCGGCCTGCGCGGGCGGGCCGAGGCCCACAATGTGGCTCCCGGCTCGGACACCCGGGCCCCCGAGGTGGACGGCTCGGGGGCCGCCCTGGACGCCGCGCTGGCCCAGGAGGGTTTCCTTCGGCTGCGGGTGATCACCCTGGACGTCGCCCCGGTTCCGCATGCACCGCCGGGCGACCTGCGGGCGCCGGTCTCCGACGAGCCGGGGATGGAGGTGACCGTGCCCGACCTCGGCGACGACGTGGCCCAGGTGCTGCTGGCGGTGGACGAGAACGGCGTGGTCAGCTGGAACTTCCCGGTCGACTCCGGGGACGCCCTGGCACCCACCACGCGGGGCGGCGGCGACGTCGTCCGGTTCATCGTGCCCGCCTTCGCGACCACCCCCGACCCGGGCGGCGACGCCGACACCCGCGGCATCTTCGGGCTGGTCGGGCGCAAGGTGCTCGAGCTGGTCGCGCTGCCGCTGGCGGAACTCGTGGTGCCGCCGCTGGCCGGCGCGGCGGCCCGGCTGTGGGAGTCGAAGTCGCGGATCGCCCGGGCCCGCACCTTCACCCCGGCCAACTTCACCAGCGCCGACGTGCCCAGCCTCGAGGACGCCGACTGGGAGCGGCTGGCCGCCGGCCGCAGCCTGTGGTTCGTGCACGGCACCTTCGTCAACACCCACACCGCCTTCCAGGCCTTCCCCACCGAACTGCTCGCCTCGCTCAGCGACCACTACGGCGGACGGGTCGCGGCCATCGACCACCACACGCTGGGGATCGACCCGCTCGGCAACGCCGACCTGGTCCGCGAGCTGGTGCCCGACGGTGTGCAGATCGACGCCGACATCGTCTGCCACAGTCGCGGCGGCCTGGTCAGCCGGGCGCTGGCCGGCCAGGGCGGCGACGCGGTGTTCGACGTCCGGCGCATCGTCCACGTGGCCAGCGCCAACCACGGCACGGCGCTGGCGACGCCCAGCAACCTGGTGCCGTTCATCGACCGGGTGACCACCATCGTCAACCTCATCCCCGACGGCCCTGCGGCGGTGGTGGAGGCGACCCTCACCTCGGTGCTGGTGGTGGTCAAGATCATCGCCAAGTACGGCCTGGTCGGCATTCCGGGGCTGTCCGCGATGGACTCGGCGGGCGACTTCCTGGGCGGGTTCAACTCGGCCGAGCTGCCCACCGAGCAGTTCGCCGTCGCCGCCGACTTCACCCCGTCCGGCGGCTGGCGGGCGATGGCGTTGCGGAACGTCGAGAACGTGGTGGTCGACCGGGTCTTCGGCAGCACCGCCAACGACCTGGTGGTGCCGACCGCCGGCGTCTACGAGGGCGAGGACGCCATGCAGATCCGCGAGGACCGCCGGCTGGTGCTGCCCAAGGCCCGCGGCGTCTACCACGGCAGCTTCTTCGGCCAACGCGACGTGGCCACCCGGATCGCGGGCTGGCTGACCGGATAGGAGCTCCACGTGGCGGTGCTGGATTACCTGGACTTCGACCTCGAGGTCGAGTCCACCGGCGCGCCCGACGCCTACCGGGTGTCGGTGGTCTCCTCGCCCAGCGGCGAGGCCTCCGGCAGCATGACCTTCCCGTTCAACCCCGACGCCCTGGAGAACGTGATCCTCAAGCTCGGCCGCACCCGCTCCGGCGTCCGGGCGATCGGCTCGCCCACCCAGCAGCTGGCCAAGCAGTTCGGCAGCACCCTCTACGACGCCCTGTTCGCCGGCGAGGTGGGGATCTGCTTCCGGCGCAGCCTGGACGCCGCGGCCGCCGGCGGCAAGGGGCTGCGGATCAGGCTGCGGCTGGGTGAGGCGCCACAACTCGCCGACGTGCCCTGGGAGTACCTGTACCCGGCCGGGCTGAAGCAGTTCCTGGTGCTGTCCACCAAGACCCCGGTGGTGCGCTACCTGGAGCAGCCCCGCCAGGTGCAGCCGCTGCTGGTCACCCCGCCGCTGCAGGTGCTGGTCGTGGTCGCCGCGCCGACCAACCTGGCCACCCTGGACGTGGGGGGCGAGGTGCAGCGGATCCGCGCCGCGCTGGCCGGGCTGGAGGCGTCCGGCATGGTGACGGTGACGGTGATCGCGAACGCCACGCTGGCCGAGCTGCGGCGCACGCTGCGGCGCGGCACCTTCCATGTGCTGCACTTCATCGGGCACGGCGGCTTCAACGACCACACCGCCGAGGGCATGCTGGCCTTCGAGGACGACAACCACCTCGCGCACATGGTCTCGGGCTCCGACCTGGCCACCATGGTGCACGACCACGACACGCTGCGGCTGGTGCTGCTGAACGCCTGCGAGGGCGCCCGGCAGTCGCCGGCCGACCCGTTCGGCGGGGTCGCCCAGAGCCTGGTCGCGCAGGGCATTCCGGCCGTCGTGGCGATGCAGTTCGAGATCACCGACACCGCCGCGACCGTGTTCAGCGCCGAGTTCTACGCCGCCATCGCCGACGGCTACCCGATCGACGCCGCGCTCGCCGAGGCCCGGGTGGCCGTGTTCAGCGACGACAACGACGTCGAGTGGGGCACCCCGGTGCTCTACCTGCGGGCCAGCGACGGCCGGATCTTCGACGTGGCCGGGCACAGCCAGCCGCCGCAGCCGCTCCAACAGCCGCCGGCGGCCACCCCGGAGGCCGGCGGCGCACGGGTGATCCCGGTGGTCGTGCCGCCGTGGCCGTCCGGTCCCGCCGGTGGTGACGGCGGTGAGGGCGGCGACGCCGGCGCCGGCATGGCTCCCCCGGAGGAGGCGCGCCCGGGACCGCCGGGCACCGGCGGCGGATCCGGCGCCAGGTGGGCGATCCTCGGTGCGGTGGCGGCGGTGCTCGCGATCGCGGTGTTCCTGGCCTGGCCGTACGTCTTCCCCAACCCGATCCCCGGCCCCACGGAGTCGCCGACGCCGACGCTCCCGATCACCCCGACGATCCGGACGCCGACCCCGTCGCCGACGCCGACCCCGTCCCGGACCTCGGCGTCGCTGCCCCCGGTGCGGGCGGTGCCGGCCCTGAAGGCGCTGCGCGGCTCGGTGACCATCGACGGCAACACCGACGACTGGCAATGGCAGCTGGTGGCGCGCGCCGAACACCAGATCGCCGGCAAGACCAGCGCCACCGGCGACATCTACCTGATGTGGGACGACCAGGCGCTCTACCTGCTCGCCCTGGTCGAGGACCCCGACCATCGCGCCCCTGATCCCAACCAACCCAGCCGGGTGTTCCGCGGCGACGCGGTGATCCTCGAACTGGGGCCGGACAAGAGCCGACTCTCCCCGTCCGACCTGGCCCGCCCGATCGACGCCTACTACATGTTCGGCCTGCCGGCCGGCGCCAACAACGCACCGGTCCGCGCCATCCTCGGCCCCAACGCCAAGGGCACCTCGTTCGAGGCGCCCCGCGACCCGCAGACCCTGCAGGCGGCGATCACCATCACCCGCACCGGCTACGTGCTGGAGGCCAGGATCCCGTGGCGCACCACCCGGCTCAACAGCGTCCGGGCCGGGGCGGTGTTCGCCGCCAACGTGCAGGTCTCGGAGCGCAAGCCCGGCGATTACGCGAACCTGGGCATGCGCAGCACCAACCCGCAGCGGACGGCCGAGCTCCGGGCGCACCCGGCGTACTGGCAGGCGCTCGAGCTTCAGGCCTGAGCCCGGCCGGCACCGGAACCGAGCGGCACCTCGTGTCCGGTCTCGGCGACCCGCACGCCGATCCGGTCGCCGGGAGCGACCCGCTGGGCACCCGGCGTCCGGACGGTGAGGAGAACGGTCCGTCCGGCGCCCTCGACGGCCACCCGCACCAGGGAGGCGTGACCGCGGAACTCCGCGTCGCGGACCGTGCCGGCGACCGGGCCGCCGTCCGGGCCCACGATCCGGAACTGCTCCGGCCGCAGCACCACCAGCGTCGCGGCGCCGTCGGCGGTCAACGGGGCTCCGTCCGTGGCCACCGGTCCCAGCCGGGTGTCGACGACGGCGCCGCGCCGCACCCCCTCCAGCAGCACCGCCTCCCCGACGAACCCGGCCACCCAGGCGTCCGCGGGACGCCGGTACACCTCGGCGGGCGTGCCCAGCTGCACCAGCGAACCGTTGTGCAGCACCGCCACCCGGTCGCACAGGCCGAGCGCCTCGTCCTGGTCGTGGGTGATCAGCAGCGTGGTCACCCCGGCGTCCCGCAGGGTGGCCACCACGTCGGCCCGCACCTGGGCGCGCAGCGTGGCGTCCAGGGCGTTGAAGGGCTCGTCGAGCAGCACCAGCCGGGGCCGGATCGCCAGCGCCCGGGCCAGCGCCACCCGCTGCTGCTGGCCGCCGGAGAGCTCGTGGGGCATCCGGGCGCCGAGGCCGTCCAGGCCGACGAGCCGCAGCAGTTCGTTGACCCACGGGTCGCCGAGCGCCCGGCGGGCGGCGAGCCCGCGCACCCCGTAGCCGATGTTCGCCGCCACGTTCATGGTGCCGAACAGCGCCCCGTCCTGGGGCACCAGGCCGATCGCGCGGCGCTCGGGCGGCATCGTGGTGATGTCGGCGTCGTCGATCAGCAGCCGTCCGGCGCTCGGCGGGTGCAGTCCCGCCAGCACCCGGACGAGGGTCGTCTTCCCGCTGCCGGACGGCCCCAGCACGGCGACCAGCTCGCCGGGCTCGACCCGCAGCGTCAGGTCCTGCAGGACGGCGGGCGCGCCGCGGTAGCCGGCCCGCAGGCCCTCGATCCGCAGCCCGGTCATCGCGCCACCCGGACGCCGACGCTGCGGGCCAGCAGCAGGGCGGGGAGCAGGCCGACCAGCACCAGCACCACCCCGATCGGGGCGGAGGCCCCGTAGGCGCCGATGCTGGTCCGGGTCCACAGCTCGGTGGCCAGCGTCTCCACGCCGATCGGCCGCAGCATCAGGGTTGCGGGCAGCTCCTTGAGCACCTCGGCCGCCACCAACACCCAGCCGGCGGCGATGCCGGGCAGCGCCGTCCGCACCGAAACCCGTAGCCAGGTGGCCAGCGGACCGCGTCCCAGGGTGCGGGAGATCTCCCGGGCCGGGGCCGGGACCCGGGCGAAGGCGGCCCGCGCCGAGCCGATCGCCAGCGGCAGGGTGAGCAGCAGGTAGGCCGCCAGCAGGCCGACCGGACCCTGGTAGGCGAACGGGACGGCGGTGAGGGTCAGCGCCACCAGGGCCAGCGCCACCACCACGCCGGGCAGCGCGTAGCCGATCATGGTCGCCCCCTCGATGACGCGGACCAGCCGGCCTCGGTGCCGCGCCGCCAGGTAGCCGACCGGGAGGGCGACCAGCACCGTCAGCGTCGCGGCCACGGTCGCCAGGGCCAGCGAGGTGGCGGCCGCGGACGCCAGCTCGACCGGCGCGGCGGCGTAACGATCGGCCCGCAGCATGCGGAGCAGCAGGGCGCCCAGCGGACCCAGCACGCTCAGTCCGGCCAGCAGGGTCAGTCCGGTGATCACCAGCGTCGTGCCGGTCCGGGAGAGCTCGCGGGGCGGACGCCGCCGGGAGGCCGCCTGCCGGTCGCCGTCGGCGCGGCCGCCGCGCACGCTCTGCTCGCCCCAGACGCAGGCCAGGGCGAGCAGCACCAGCGGCAGCGACATGGCGGCGGCCGCCGAGCGGTCCACGGTGCCGGTGAACAGGGCGTACACCCCGGTGGTCAGCGTCTGGTAGCGCAGGTACAGCGCGACCAGCAGGGTGCCGGCCAGCGCCGCCGGCAGGATCTGCGGCAGAGTCACCCGCAGGAAGGCCGGCACCGGCCGGCGACCCAGCGTGCGCGCCACGTCGGCGAGGGTGTGGTCGGCCAGCGCGAGGGCCCCCATGGTCGGCACGGTCACCAACGGTAGACAGGTCAGCGTCATCACCAGCGCCAGCGGCCACAGGCCGGTCACCCCCGGGAAGGTGGACGCCCAGGCGAAGGCCGCGACGAAGCTCGGGACGGCCAGCGGCAGGCAGGCCAGCAGCAGCCACAGCCCGCGCGCCGGCAACCGGACCCGGGTGCTGGCGTAGGCCACGACGATGCCGAGCACGAGGGTGCCGAGGCCGACCACGGCGGCCAGCGCCACCGTGTTGCCGAGCAGCTGCGCCGTCCGGGGCCGGACGATGATCCGCAGCGCCTGGTCCCAGCCGTCCGACCCGGCCCGCACCACCAACTGGACGATCGGCGCCAGCGCCAGCGCGGCGACTCCGACACCTGCGCACAGCAACGCCACCGGGGCACCCCCGGTGCTGGGGGTGCCCCGGTGGCCGGCGAGTGACCTGGTCAGAGCAGGCCCACCTCGGTGATCAGCGCCACGGTCTCCTTCAACGACGACAGCTTCGACAGGTCGAGCTTCGGCCCGCCCAGGTCCTTCAGCGCCGGCACGTTGGCCGGGCCCTTGTCGCCCACCAGCGGGTACTCGTAGGTCTCGGTGAGGAAGTAGGTCTGGGCCTCGTCGCCGAGCAGCCAGGTGACGAACTCGGTGGCCTCCGGGCTCGCCTTCGCCTTCAGCACGCCGGCGCCGGTGACGTTGACGAGCGCCGAGGTGGTGCCGGCGTCACCGAACTTGAGCTGGGCGCGCAGCTTGGTGGGATCCTGCTCGGAGCGGGCCCAGTAGTAGTGGTTGATCAGGCCGGCGTCCAGCGTGCCCGAGTTGACGGCCTCGAGGATGTCGCCGTTCGACTCGAAGATCTTCACGTCGTTGGCCTTGAGACCCTCCAGCCACGACTTGGCGGCGGCCTCGCCGTCGTTCACCCGCAGCGCGGTCACGAAGGCCTGGAAGGAGGCGTTGGAGGGCGCGATCCCGACCTTGCCCTTCCACTTCGACTCGGTGAACTTCTTCACGTCGCCGGGGACGTCGGCCGCCTGGTGCTTCTGGCTGTCGTAGGCCACCACCCGGGCCCGCCCGGTCAGGCCGACCCAGGAGGCGTCGGCCGAGGTGTACTCGGCGGGCACCTTGCCGGCGATCTCGGCGGGCAGGGTCTGAAACAGGCCGGCCGCGCTGACGGCGCCGAGCGCGCCGGCGTCCTGGGAGAGGAAAACCTGGGCCGGGCTGTTGGCGCCCTCCTCGAGCAGCTGGCCGGCCAGCTCGGTCGACCCGGCGTAGCGGGTCTCGACCTTGATGCCGCTGGCGGTCTGGAACTTCTCGATCAGCGGGTCGACCAGGGCCTTGTCGCGTCCGGAATAGACGACGAGGGTGCGCTCGCCGGTCGGGCTCGCCGCCGGCGAGGCGGCCGGCGCCGGCGATGAGCAGGCGCCGAGCAGCAGTGCGCCGCTGGCGGCGAGGACGAGCAGGGCGGAACGTCTTCTCATGTGGAGATCCTTCGGTGATCGCAATCGGACGCCGGGCGCAACCACCGCTCCGGCCAGAAGTTAGGTTAGGCATGCCTTTCCTGTTCCGAATTCCCTAAAGTGGGGGATATGAAACGGGGGGCGGTCGGGACGGCGGTCGCCGACCCCGCGTCCGCGACGGTCCGGGTCCTGGTGATCGACGACCACCGGGTGTTCACCGAGCTGCTCTCGCTGGCGCTCGACGCCAGCCCCGGGACCCGCTGTGTCGCCGTGGCGTCCTCGATCGGGGAGGGACTGGCGAAGGCGGCGGCGCACCGCCTCGACGTCGTCGTGATCGACGTCCGGCTGCCGGACGGCAGCGGCCTGGACGCGGTGCCCGAACTGCTCGCGCTGCACCCGGACGCCCGGATCCTGGTGCTCACCGCCCACCCCCGCGCCGACCTCGCCGAACGGGCCCTGCACGCGGGGGCGAGCGGCTTCCTGGCCAAGGAGGAGCCGCTGTCGCACCTGCTCACGGCCATCGCGGCGGCGCGGCCCGGCCGGCCGGCGATCAGCGCGGCGCTGTCGGTCTCCCCCGCGGACGCCGTCGGCCTCACCCCGCGCGAACGCGAGGTGCTCACCCTGATGGCCCAGGGACACGACCCGGCCGCGATCGCGCGGCTGCTGTGGCTTTCCCGGCACACCGTCCGCGATCACGTGAAGGCGGTCCTGGGCAAGCTCGGCGCGCATTCGCAGCTGGCCGCGGTGTCCAAGGCGATCGCGCTGGGCCTGATCGACCCCTGGCCCGGGTGAGCCGATGCCGATGACGAGCCAGCGCGACCCGGTGGAACGCGCCCGCAGCGTGCTGCGCCGTCACCTGGTGGCGACCGGCGCGCTGGTCGTGGGCGTCATGCTCAGCATGCTGCTGGCCGAATGGGCGCTGACCCGGCGGGCGGCCGACCGGATGGCCGAGCAGGTGTCGACCCGGGTCGCCCGCACCGTGTCCGAGCTGGTCACCGGGGCCGACTTCGGCGACGAGGCCCAGTCGCACACCGCCCTGGACGAGCGGATCCGGAGCTTCCTGGAGGCCGGCACCATCGTCCGGATCAAGGTGTGGATGGTCGAGGGCGACCAGGTGCGCGTGGTCTACTCCGACGACCCGCGCACCGAGGGCACCGTGCGGGCGTTCTCGGCCGACCTCGCGCGGCGGCTGGACGCCGGCGAGACCGTCGTGCTGCCGGTGCCGGACGACGCCGAGCACCGTTTCGAGAGCGCCCTGGGGATGGACCTGCGGGAAGCCTTCATCGGCTTCGTCGACCGGGCCGGCAACCAGCTGCGGCTGGAGGTCTACGTGCCGGTGCAGAGCCGCGAGCTGACCGCGAACGCCCTGATCGTGCAGGCGCCGGTGATCGGCGCCGGGCTGGTGCTGCTGGTGGTCGTGCTCAGCTGGGGCTCGCTGTCGCTGGCCGGGCAGCTGAAGACGCTCGCCGAGCAGCGCCACCGCGCCGTCCTGTACGGGCTGCGCTCCCGCGAGGAGGAACGGACCGGGCTCGCCCAGCGGCTGCACGACGGCGTGGTGCAGTCGCTGGCCGGATCCCGGCTGGCGCTGGACTCGATCCGCGGACGGACGCCCGCCGACGACGCGCTGCTGCGCCGGGTGGCCGAGGTGCTCGGCGACGACACCCGCGCCCTGCGCGAACTGCTGGCCGAGTACGTCGCCGTCTCCGGCGCCGCTACCCTGGCGTCCGATCTGCAGCGGCTCGCGGACGCCGCCGGCAACCCGCGGGTCGATGTCCGGGTGGCGCCGGGCGTCCAGCTGGACGACGAGGCGGCCGGCGTCATCCGGCGCGCCGCCGAGGAGGGCGTCCGCAACGCCCGCAGCCACGCCGCCGCCTCGCGGGTGCAGGTGCGCCTGGAACCACGCGGTGGCGGCGCCGAACTTGCGGTGGTCGACGACGGACGCGGGCTGGCGTCGGCGTCCGCCGCGGAGACCGGCCATGTCGGGCTGGCCCTGGTCGGCAGCGCCGTCCGTTCGGTCGGCGGACGGCTGTCGCTGGAGTCGCCGTCCACAGGGGGCACCACCCTGCGGATCTGGCTTCCGTCGCCCGCCGCCGGTGATCCGCGGGCGCCGCTGCCACTACCCTGACGCCATGGCGCTGCCCGTCCTCGATGCCACCGAGCAACGGATCCTCGGGTGCCTGCTGGAGAAGCAGCGCACCGTCCCGGCCAGCTACCCGCTCAGCCTGAACGCGCTGCGGGTGGCCTGCAACCAGAACTCCAGCCGCGACCCGGTGATGTCGCTGGACGACGCCGCGCTCGAGACGGCCGCCCGCGAGTTGAAGGGACGCGGGCTGCTCCGGGTGGTCTGGGCCGGCAAGGGTTCCCGGACGCTCAAGTACCACCAGCTGCTGGACGAGGTGCTCAGCCTGCAGCCCGACGAGCGGGCGCTGGTCACGGTGCTGCTGCTGCGCGGCGCGCAGGCGCCCGGCGAGCTGAGGACCCGCACCGATCGGCTCCACCCGTTCACCGACCGGGAGGCGGTCGAGCAGGTGCTGCAGCGGATGGCCGCCCTGCCCGAACCGCTGGTGCGGGAGTTGGAGCGTCGTCCTGGCCAGCAGGACCGGCGCTGGGTCCACCTGCTGGGTCCCGTCCCCGAACCCGCCGGGATCCCGGTCGCCGTGGACCGGGACACGGTGCTCGCCGACGGTGCCGACGTCCGCGACCGGCGGGTCCGGGACGCCTACGACCGGGTGGCCCAGGCGTACTTCGCCGAACTCGGCGACGAGCTGATCGACAAGCCGTTCGACGTCTGGCTGCTGGAACGGGTGGCCGCGCTGGCCGGCTCCGACCCGATCGTCGACGTCGGCTGCGGCCCGGGCCACATCGCCGCGTTCCTCGCCGACACCGGCGCGCGGGTCAGCGGCGTCGACCTCTCCCCGGAGATGATCGCCGTGGCGTCGCGCGAGTTCCCCGACCTGGACTTCACCGTCGGCAACCTGTCCGGCCTGCTCAGGCCCCGGACGGCGGCCGGCTGGGGCGCGGTGCTCGCCTGGTACTCGCTGGTGCACCTGGCCGGCTCCGAGCTGGCCCCCGCGGTGAGTGCCCTGGCCCGGACGCTGGCACCCGGCGGGGTGCTGGCGGTCGCCGTCCACGCCGGCGACGAGGTGCGCCGGGTCACCGAGCTGGTCGGCGAGACCGTCGAGCTGGACTTCGTGCTGCACGATCAGGCGGAGGTGCTGGCGGCCTTCGCCGCCGCCGGCCTCGCCGAGGTCGAGTGGTACCGGCGCGGGCCGTCCGCCGACGAGGCGGCCACCGAGCGGCTGTACGTGCTGGGCCGGCTTGCCTGACCGGGGATGGTGGACGGCGTGCCGTTCACCTTCTTCCATCCGGCCGCCGTGGTCGGGCTGCTTCGGGTCACGCCCCTGGTTCCGGCGGGGCTGATCATCGGGTCGATGAGCCCGGACTTCGCGAGTGAACGCGAGGTGAGGCACGGCAGGCTCAGTCGGGCAGCAGGGACTCCAAGGTGGCCATCTCGGTCATGACGGCGGCGGCCGCCCGGACGACCGGCAGCGCCAGTGCGGCACCGGAGCCCTCGCCGAGGGCGAGGGCCAGGTCGAGCAACGGCTCCAGCCCCAGCCGATCCAGCGCGATCCCGATGGCGGGCTCGGCGCCGGCGTGGGCGGCGATCAGGTAGCCCGCCGCCGCCGGGCAGAGCGCGGTCGCGGCCAGGCCGGCCGCGGCGCCGGTGATGCCGTCCAGCAGCACGGGCAGCCGGTGCCGGGCGGCCCCGAGCGCCAGCCCGGCGAGCACCGCCTGCTCCACTCCCCCGAAGGCCGCGAGGACGCCGACCGGGTCTCCGGGGTCCGGCCGGTGCAGTGCCAGGCCACGGGCGATCACGTCAGCCTTACGGGCGACCATCGCGGGCGGGCTGTCGGCGCCCCTCCCCGCCACGTCGGACGCCGGCGCGCCGGTGAAGGCGGCCACCAGGGCCGCGGCGGCGGTGGTGTTGCCGATGCCGACCTCGCCGGTGGCCAGGCAACGGACGCCGTCCGCGGCGGCCCGCTCCGCCTCCGCCGCGCCCAGTTCGACGGCCGCCACCACCTCGTCGCGGGTCATCGCCGGGGCAACGGCGAAGTCGGCGGTCCCGCGCCGGACGGCTGCCGTCTCGACGCCCGGAACTGCCGAGGCCAGGCCGGCGTCCAGCACGCGCAGCTGCGCGCCGGCCAACCGGGCCAGCACGTTCACCCCGGCCCCGCCGCCGGCGACGGTAGCGGCCAGCACCCCGGACAGGGCGGGCGGCCAGCGGGTCACGCCCTGCGCCACCACGCCGTGGTCGCCGGCCACCACCACGATCCGCGCCGGATCGGGCCACGGCGGAGGGCAGCACCCGGCGATCCCGGCGAGCTGCGCCCCCAACGACTCCAGCCGGCCCAGCGCATGCGGCGGCTTGGCCAGCCCGTCGATCCGCTCCCGGGCGAGCGCCGCGATCGGCTCGTCGACCGGACGGATGCGGGCGACCAGATCGGCCAGGCCGGTCACGGCGGTCAGCGCAGCCGGGGCCGGGCGTGCAGCCCCACCTCGGGGTCCACGATCAACTCCTGGGCGGCGTCGATTCCGTCGACCAGCAGCGGAACCTCGGCGGACACGTTGCGCTTGATCAGCGCCAGCGCGACCGGGCCGAGCTCATGGTGCCGAGCCGACGAGCCGACCCGGCCTACCACGCGTCCCTCCAGCAGGACATCGGCGCCCACCTCGGGCAACGCCTCGGCGCTACCGTCGAGGTGCAGCCGGGTGAGCCGGCGCGGCGGACGTCCCAGCGTGTACACCCGGGCCACCGTCTCCTGGCCCGGGTAGCAGCCCTTCTGCAGGTGCACGCCGGCACCCAGGAGCAGTCCCTCGGGATTGGCCAGCTCGTTGGGGATGGTCTTGTCGTCGGTGTCCACGAACACCCGCGGCTGCCCGGCCTCGATCCGCAGCGCGTCCGCGGCCCAGGTGCCGGCCCGCTGCTCGCCGAGCACCTCGTCCAGCCGGTCCCGCGGCACGATCCGGGGACCGCCGGCAGCGATCACCATGGCGTGGGTCCCGCTCCGGTCGGCGATCTCCACCCGGGCGGCGAACTGCATCCGCCGCAGCCAGGCCAGCAGCGCGTCCAGGTGCCCCGGTTCGGTGGACGCCCACAGCGCGGCGCCGTCGTCGACGCCGCCGAAGACATGGCCGATCCGGCCGTGGGCGTCCAGGATGTAGGCGGTGAACCACCGGCCCGGCTCCAGGTCGTCCAGCTTCTGCGAGGCGATGTTGTTCAGCCAGCTGAGCCGGTCGGGGCCGGCGACGCTGAAGGTGGGGCGATGGGACAGGTCGACGCTCGCCTCGCCCGCGGCGAGCCGGCGCTGCTCGCGAACCGGGTCGCCGTAGTGCCAGACCGCGCCGGCGTCCGGGCCGCTCTCGTGCCGGACGGCGCTCATCCGCGCACCAGCGTGGCCCACACGTACGGCCGCAGCGGCACGTCCTCGGTGGCCCGGTCGAAGGAGTACATCAGCTTGCCCTCCACGGTGCCGTACAGCCGGCGGCCGGCGGTGTAGGGCACCACAGCGTCGGGTGAGCGGACGACGGCGTCGGTGACCAGGTCGAGCCGGCCGGGCTGCAGCTTGCCGTACCAGACCTCGGCGAAGCCCTCGGGCGCGCACATCACCACATCGACCGTGCCGTCGGCCAGCGGACGCCAGAACCCGGTCTCCATCATCAGCGGCCTGGTCGGCCTGCCGTCGGCGTCCACCTCGAAGGCCTGCGCCAGGTAGTGCAGGTAGTCGCCGCCGTTGTCGGCGAAGTCGATCTGCTGGGCGAACTGGATCTTCTCCTCGCCCGGCCACTCCCGGTAGCCGGTGCCCTCCCAACGGCCGCGCAGCCAGGCCAGGCCGACCAGCGCGGGGTTCAGGTCGGAGGGGATCTCGAAGGTCATGAATCTCTCCTGCTGTTGTCGGTGAAGATCCGGACGACGACCACCAGGGCGGCGATCAGCACCACAGCCGCGGCGACGATCAGCGCGATCGTCCCCGGCGTCAGCACGGCGGCCGTCAACTCCACCACCCGCGGAAGTCTAGTGCCGTACTCTCGTCACCCATGAGAGCGGTGGTCCAACGGGTCAGCCGGGCTTCGGTGAGCGTCGCCGGCGAGGTGGTGGGCGCCATCGACTCCGCCGGACTGCTGGTGCTGCTCGGGGTCACCCACGACGACACCGCCGCGGTCGCCGACACGCTGGCCGACAAGATCTGGAATCTTCGCGTCCTGCGCGACGAGCGCAGCTGCGCACAGACCGGGGCGCCGATCCTGGTGGTCAGCCAGTTCACCCTCTACGCCGACACCCGCAAGGGACGCCGGCCGTCCTGGAGCGCGGCGGCGCCCGGCCCGGTCAGCGAGCCGCTGGTCGAGGACTTCGTCGCCGCGCTGCGCGGCCGCGGAGCCCGGGTGGAAACCGGGCGGTTCGGGGCGATGATGGAGGTGTCGCTGGTCAACGACGGCCCGATGACCCTGGTCCTGGAACTGCAAAGCACAGGCGTGTGACAGCACGGTTACAGACCGCTAACCGGATCCGGACGCGCCGTGTGGCGAATCGGTCACTATCCTGTTACCGGCCGGAACGGGGGTGTGCATGGCATCGCTGCTCGTGGTGAGCAACCAACTGATCGATGGCGCGCGCCCCGAGACGGTGCTGCCAGCCATCGGGCTGCTCGCCCACGACCTGCGCAGCGCACCCGCCGACACCTCGGCCCTGACCGAGTCCGCGACCGCCGACGTGATCGTCATCGACGGCCGCAGCGACCTCTCCGCGGCCCGGACGATCTGCCGGCTGTTCCGCTCGTCCGGCATCACGATGCCCGTGCTGCTGGTCATCACCGAGGGTGGCCTCGCCGCCCTGAACGACGACTGGCGGGTCGCCGACTTCGTCCTGGACGGGGCCGGCCCGGCCGAGTTCGACGCCCGGATCCGGCTGCTGCTGGCCGTGAACGACGCCGAGGGACTGATCCAGTCGGGCGGCATCGTGATCGACGAGGCCGCCTACTCGGCCCGGCTGGGCGACGTCCCTCTCGATCTCACCTACACCGAGTTCGAGTTGCTGAAGTACCTGGTGATGCACCCGGGCCGGGTGTTCAGCCGTGAGCACCTGCTGGCCGACGTCTGGGGCTACGACTATTTCGGCGGCACCCGCACCGTCGACGTCCACATCAGGCGGCTGCGGGCCAAGCTCGGACCCGAACACGAGGCGCTGATCGGCACCGTCCGCAACGTCGGTTACCGCTTCACGCCCTGACCGCTAGCCTGAGGCCATGCTGGCCTCGGACGACATCGACCGCATCCGCGGGCTCGCGGCGACGGTGGCGGCAGCGGATGGCGAGTTCCCCCTCAACGAGGACGCCGCACTCGCCCTGACCGGCGACGACCCGGCGGTCACCCACCACCTGCTCGACGCCGACGGTGAGCTGGCCGGCTACGCACAGGCGAACGCCCGGCACGGCAGCGCGCAGCTCTTCGTGCATCCGCAGCGGCGTCGCCGGGGTCTCGGCGGACGCCTGCTGCTCGACGTCGCCGGCTACGGGGTGTGGGCGTTCGGCGACCTGCCGGCGGCGCAGGCCTTCGCGGCGGCGCGCGGGCTGGTCGAGCGGCGCCGGCTGCTGGTGATGGAACGTCCCCTCGACCCGCCCACCGGCGACGGCTTCGACGGCGTCCGGCCGTTCCGGCTCGACACCGACGCCGACCAGCTGCTGGCGCTGAACGCGGCCGCCTTCGACTGGCACCCCGAGCAGCGGCACTTCTCCCGCGCCGACCTGGAGGCCCGGATGGCGGAGCCGTGGTTCGACCCGGCGGGGCTGCTGGTCAGCAGCGACGCCGAAGGGCTGACCGGCTTCCACTGGACCAAGCGGCACCCGGACGGCCGGGGCGAGGTGTACATCCTGGCCACCCATCCCCGCGCCCAGGGCACCGGGCTGGGCCGCCGGCTGCTGGCCGCCGGGCTGGAGCACCTGGCGGCGGCCGGCTGTCCGAGCGTCCACCTGTACGTTGAAGCGGCCAACGCGCGGGCGGTAGAACTGTATGAGCGGGCCGGCTTCGCCGTGGTGCACCGCGACGTCCTGTACGCCCTCGATGATTCCCCCAGGAGCAGCGATGACCGCTGAACCCGTCGTCGACCTTCCCGAGCCGCCCGAACTGCCCGCCGACCGGTTCTCCGATCGCGAACTGAGCTGGCTGGCGTTCAACAACCGGGTGCTCGACCTGGCCCGGGACGCCGCCCGCGTCCCGCTGCTGGAACGGGCCCGGTTCCTGGCCATCTTCTCCTCCAATCTGGACGAGTACTTCATGGTCCGGGTGGCCGGGCTGAAGCGCCGGATCGCGGCCGGCGTCGCGGTGCCGTCGGCGTCCGGCATCCTGCCCCGCGACCTCTACGACCTGATGCTGACCCGGGCGCGGCAGCTGGTCGAGCAGCAGGCCCACGCGTTCGCCGACGACATCCGGCCTGCGCTGGCCGAGCACGGCATCGAGGTGCTTCGCTGGGATCAGCTCACCGAGGCCGAGAAGGAGACGATGACGACGCTCTTCGAGGAGCGGATCTTCCCGGTGCTGACGCCGCTGGCGGTCGACCCGTCGCACCCGTTCCCCTACATCTCCGGGCTGTCGAACAACCTGGCGGTGCTGCTGAAGAACCCGATGACCGGCGCCCGGCAGTTCGCCCGGGTCAAGGTGCCCACCCTGTTGAGCCGCTTCCTGCAGCTCGGCGAGGGCCGGTTCATCGCCATCGAGGACGTCATCGCGCACCACCTGGACCGGCTGTTCTCGGGCATGCAGGTGCTCAACCACTCCACCTTCCGGGTCACCCGCAACGAGGACCTGGAGGTCGAGGAGGACGATGCCGAGAATCTGTTGCACGCGCTGGAGAAGGAGCTGCTGCGGCGCAAGGTGGGCCGGCCGCCGGTCCGGCTCGAGGTCGAGGACGACATCGACGACAAGATGCTCGACCTTCTGGTCAGCGAGCTGGACATCGCCGAGAACGAGGTGTTCAAGCTGCCGGCGCCACTGGACCTGCGCGGCCTGTTCTCGCTGGCCGACCTCGACCGCGAGTCGCTGAAGTACCCCGCCTTCCTGCCCAAGACCCACCCCGAGCTGGCCGAGGTGGAGACCGCGATGCCGGCCGACATGTTCGCCGCACTGAGGCACCGCGACGTGCTGTTGCACCACCCGTATCACTCGTTCGCGACCAGCGTGCAGCGGTTCATCGAGCAGGCCGCCGCCGACCCCGCGGTGCTGGCGATCAAGCAGACCCTGTACCGCACCTCCGGCGACTCGCCGATCGTGGACGCCCTGATCGACGCAGCCCAGGCCGGCAAGCAGGTGCTGGCGCTGGTCGAGATCAAGGCACGCTTCGACGAGCAGGCCAACATCACCTGGGCGCGGAAGCTGGAGCGCGCCGGCTGCCACGTGGTGTACGGGATGATCGGGCTGAAGACGCACTGCAAGCTGTCGCTGGTGGTGCGCGACGAGCCCGAGGGCCTGCGCCGCTACTGCCACCTGGGCACCGGCAACTACAACCCGAAGACCGCCCGGATGTACGAGGACATCGGCCTGCTGACGGCGAACCCTGTGGTCACCGACGACGTGGCCCGGCTGTTCAACCATCTGTCCGGGATGGGTCAGGAAACCCATTACAAGCGGCTGCTGGTGGCGCCGCACGGCATCCGTCGCGGCCTGATCGACTTCATCACCGACGAGATCGAGCATCGCCGCGCCGGGCGTCCGGCGGGCATCCGGATCAAGGTGAACTCGATCGTCGACGAGGCGGTCATCGACGCCCTCTACCGCGCCGCTCAGGCCGGGGTGAGCGTCGAACTCTGGGTCCGCGGCATCTGCACCGTGAAGGCCGGCGTCCCCGGGCTGAGCGAGAACATCCGGGTGCGGTCGATCCTGGGCCGCTTCCTGGAGCACAGCCGGCTGTTCTGGTTCGCCAATGGCGGCCAGCCCCGGGTCGGGCTCGGGTCGACCGACCTGATGCACCGCAACCTGGACCGCCGCGTCGAGGTGCTGGTCTCGCTGACCAACCCGCGCCACATCGCCACCATCGAGAACCTGTTCGACCTGGCCTTCGACGACGGCACCGCCTCGTGGTGGCTGGAGCAGGACGGCTGGTACCAGCGCACCAGCGACATCGAGGGTGAGCCGTTGCTCGACCTGCAGGAGCGCCTGATCTCGTCGCTGGGGTCGCGGCGCGGCGACCGGGGGGCGGGATGAGTCGCCGGACACGCCTGGTCGAGGCGGCCGGCGCGATCGTGCTGCGCCGTCCCAAGGGCCGCCGGGTGCAGGTGCTGCTGATCCATCGGCCGAGCTACAACGACTGGTCGCTGCCGAAGGGCAAGCTCGACCCGGACGAGTACCTCGCCGCGGCGGCCGTCCGGGAGACCCTGGAGGAGACCGCCTTCGCGATCCGGCTGCGGCATCCGGTGGACCGCATCCAGTACCCGATCCCGACCGGCACCAAGCGGGTCGCCTACTGGCTGGGTACCGTCACCGAGCAGCGCCGGTTCAAGCCGAACTCCGAGGTCGACCGGCGAACCTGGTTGTCGGTGCCGTCGGCCCTGAAGCGGATGACCTACGCCGATGAGCGTGAGCTGCTGGAACAGGCGGTCACTCTGCCCGAGACGACGCCGCTGCTGATCGTCCGGCACGGCAAGGCGATGGAGCGCAAGCACTGGTCGGGCAGGGACCAGTTGCGCCAGCTCAGCTCGCGCGGACGCCGGCAGAGCAAGCTGCTCGTGCCGCTGCTGGACGCCTACGGCGTCGCCGACCTCGACTCGTCGGCGTCGACCCGCTGCATGACCACGCTGGCTCCGTACGCGAAGGCGAAGCGACTGGACGTCCAGGGCTGGGCGACGCTGTCGGAGGAGAAGGCCAAGGACAACCCGGACGCCGTCCGCAAGCTGATGAAGCGGCTGATCAGGCAGACCGCCGCCAGCGGCGTCCCCCGGGCCATCTGCGGGCACCGCCCGGTGCTGCCGCTGATGCTGGAGGCGCTCGGCGTGCCCACCCGGCCGATGCTCACCGCCGCGGTGCTGGTGGCCCACCTCTCAGCCGACGGCCAGACCGTCTGCGTGGAGTGGCACAAACCCCGAGTGTGAGCACCGGCCGGGGCCGGCTCAGCGCCGCTTGGTGACCTGAACCACGGTGGGCCGGGGTCCGCGCCAGTCGCCGGGCTCGGGCCGCATCCCGGTCGGCACGTAGTCGGGGAAGTAGGAGCGCTGCTCGGCCCAGCTGCCGTCCTCACCGGGATGCTGCACGGCGACGAAGACCGAGCCGTCCCGGTCGTGGATCACCGGGCCGCAGGTCTCGGCGTCGATCGGGACGGCGAGGAACTGCTGCACCCGGCCGCGTTCCCGGCCCTCCAGCGGCACCTTGAACAGGCCGTCGGCCTTCTTGATCGCGCTCGGCGCGCCGTCGGTGGCCACCCACAGGTTGCCCTCGCTGTCGAAGGCCAGGTTGTCCGGGCAGGAGATCGGCGCGACCGGGCCGCCCCAGCCGGCGAAGTAGGTGCCGGCGTCGGTCGGGTTGCCGCAGACCAGCAGCAGGTTCCACTCGAACGTGGTGGCATCGGCCCGGTTACGGTGCTCGGTGATCTCGATGACGTGGCCGTCCTTGTTCAGCGGACGCGGGTTGGCCGCGTCCGGCCCCGCCTTGCCGGCCGTGCCGCGCTGGGTGTTGTTGGTGCAGGCCACGTACACCTTGCCGGTGGCCGGGTTCGGCTCGACGTCCTCGCAGCGGTCCATCGGGGTGGCTTTCACCGTGTCCGCCGCCTCACGGGTGAACACCAGCACCTCGGGGACGCTCATTCCCGGCACCATCGAGCGGCCGTCCAGCACCAGCGGCAGCCAGACGCCGCGGCCCAGGTTGTCGTTGTCCGGACGCTGCTGGCCGCTGAACCGGGCCACGTAGAGGTCACCCTCGGTGAGGATGTCCAGGTTGTGCCGGCGCGCGGCGGCCGAGCCGCCCGGGCGGTACTTCCGCCTGGCGACGAACTTGTAGAGATACTCGAACCGCTCGTCGTCGCCCATGTAGGCGACCACGGTGCCGTCGGCGTCGACCCGGACGTTCGCACCCTCGTGCTTGAGCCGTCCCATCGCGGTGTGCTTGCGCGGGGTCGAGTCCGGATCGTAGGGGTCGATCTCGACGATGTAGCCCATCCGGTGCGGCTCGTTGGCGTATCCGGGCGCGGTGGCGTCGAATCGCGGGTCGACCTTCTCCCAGCCGTAGACGCTGGGCGTGTTGGTCATCCCGTACCGCTTGCCGCCCCGGGCGGCCGGGTCGGCCACGAAGTAGCCGTGGAAGTTCTCCTCGCCGGACAGGATGGTGCCCCACGGCGTGGTGCCGCCCGAGCAGTTGCCGAAGGTGCCGAGGCTGCGTCGTCCGGACGGGTCGGCGACGGTCTTCAGCAGATCGGTGCCGGCCGCCGGGCCGGTCAGCCGGAACGGCGTGGCCGCGGTGATCCGCCGGTTCCGGCGTCCGCCCCGGACGTAGCGCCAGGGCCGTCCGGCGCGCGACCGCTCGAGCTCGACGACGCTGAACCCGTGCGCGGCGATCAGCGTGCGCAGCACCTCGGCCTCCTGCTCGGCGCTGCCGGTCGGCGGGAACATGATCGCCCGGTTGGTGTACTCGTGGTTGCAGCACAGCAGCGCCCGGCGTCCGCCGCGTTCCACCAGGATGTCCAGGTAGTCGTTGTTGTAGCCGAACTGGAGCTCCTGGGCGCGCGCGCTCGGCCGGCTCGGGTCGAAGCGCGGCGACCGGTTGAACAGCGGGTCGCCCCAGCGCAGGATCGGCGTCCATTCGTAGCCGGACGGCACCACCATCGCGTCCAGGTCGTCGCCCACCGAGTCGATCGGGTCGAACCCGAGCGGCTTGGTGCGTGCGCGCGGGGTGGCGGCCGCGGGCTCGGCCCAGGCCAGCGGCAGCGCGGACGCCGCGGCCACGCCGCCGGCGCCGGCCAGCACGGCTCGCCGGGTGAGCTGGCGTCCGGCGATCTCGGCGAAGGACGGCTCGGTGCTGGTGTTGGGATCGGGCCGGGCGCACTGACTGTCGCACTTGAGGTGGCAGGTGACGGCGCTTCGGTTGCCGTGCGTGCGGTCCGACATCGGCAGCAGGGTGGTCACGGGGGCTCCTCTGACTAGGGGTACTAACCGCGCACGCTGTCAGGGGCCGAGGAGTGAATGCCGATCAGCGGATGACCGCCCGGTGAATATCAGATGGCCAGTTCGGGATCGGCGGCGGATCGGCATCGGGACCCTACGTTCACCCGCTATTCACCCAGGACTCCCCAACCGGTCGCCTCCGATCCCTACCGTGCGAGACGGAGCGCCTCGCTCCCACTCGCTCGCGAAAGGTAAAGCCGTGAAGACTTCCACGTTCAGTGCCCCGGTGGCCCTGCTGGCCGCCGCCGCGCTGACTCTGTCCGCCTGCGCGGCGAACGAGCCCGCCAAGCCCGGTACCGGCTCCAGCGGCAGCGCGCCCGCCGAGAGCACGCTGGCCGGCAAGGGCGCCTCGTCGATGTCCGCAGCCCAGCAGAAGTGGATCGCCGACTACCAGTCCGCCCACCCCGGCGTCACCATCAACTATTCCCCCGACGGTTCCGGCGCGGGGCGCCAGGCGTTCACCTCGGGCGCCGTGCAGTACGCCGGCTCCGACCGTCCGTTCAAGGACGAGGAGCTGGGCGCCGGCAAGTTCGGCAAGTGCACGGCCGAGTCCAACGCTCTCAACCTCCCTGTGTATGTTTCCCCGATCGCCGTCATCTTCAACGTGGACGGCGTCAAGGAACTGAAGCTGGACGCCGACACCCTGGCCGGCATCTTCGCCGGCAAGATCACCAAGTGGAACGATCCGAAGATCGCCGCCACCAACTCCGGCACTACGCTGCCGGACGCGTCGATCACCGCGGTGCACCGCGCCGACGACTCAGGCACCACGAACAACTTCACCGACTACCTGAACCAGGCCGCACCGTCGGTGTGGACCGAGGCTGCGTCCGACGCCTTCCCGGCCGCCTTCGGCGGCGAGTCCGCCAAGGGCACGTCCGCCGTCGTGGACGCGGTGAAGACCGGCACGAACACCATCGGCTACGCGGATGCCTCCGCCGCCGGCGAGCTCGGCCACGCCCAGCTCAAGGTGGGCAACGAGTGGCTCAGCCCGACCGCCGAGGCCGCCGCCAAGATCCTCGACGCCTCCAAGCAGATCTCCGGCCGTGGCGAGCACGACCTGGCGCTGACCCTGACCCGCAAGGCCGCCGGTGTCTACCCGGCCGTACTGGTCTCCTACGCGCTGGTCTGCGAAGCGTACAAGGACGCGAACGATGCCAAGCTGATCAAGGACTTCATCGGCTACGCCGCATCGGCCGAAGGCCAGAAGGCGGCCGCCGAGGCGGCTGGCAGTGCACCGCTGAGCGAGTCGATGCAGGCCAAGGTGAAGGCCGCCATCGACTCGATCAAGTGATCGAACCACTGGCGTGGATAACACTGTGAGCAAAGGATGACATCCGTGACACAGTCCACCCAGGAGGTGACCCCGACGCCGACCCCGACGGGCTCGTCCGCCAAGGGCACCCGTCGCCGGGTCGGCGACCAGATATTCAGCGGGCTGGCGACCGGATCCGGGATCATCATTCTGGTGATCCTGGCGATGGTCGCCGGCTTCCTTCTCATGCAGGCCTTCCCGGCCCTAACCACACCACCGGCCGAACTGGAGGCCCAAGGCTACGGCGAGTTCTGGTCCTGGATCATCCCGTTCGCCTGGGGTACCGTCTGGGCGTCCTTCTGGGCGCTGCTGTTGGCGGTACCGGTCGCGATCGGCATCGCCCTGTTCATCTCGCACTACGCCCCACGGCGGCTCTCCGCCGGTTTGGGTTATGTGATCGACCTGCTGGCCGCCGTGCCCTCGGTGGTCTTCGGCCTCTGGGGCGGATTCGTCCTTGCCCCGGCGGTCAAGCCGCTCTACCTGTGGCTGAACAGTTACCTGGGCTGGATCCCGTTCTTCGGTGGCCAGCCTTCCGGCACCGGGCGCACGCTGCTGACCGCCTCGATCGTGCTGGCGGTGATGATTCTGCCGATCATCACCTCGCTGAGCCGGGAGGTGTTCCTGCAGACCCCGGTGCTGCACCAGGAGGCCGCGCTTGCGCTCGGTGCCACCCGCTGGGAGATGATCCGGATGGCCGTGCTGCCGTTCGGCCGGGCCGGCGTGATCAGCTCGGTGATGCTCGGCCTGGGCCGCGCCCTGGGCGAGACGATGGCGGTGGCGATGGTGCTGTCGGGGGCGCACGTGATCACCTTCGAGGTGCTGACCTCGCAGAACCCGAACACGATCGCGGCCGTGATCGCCCAGAACTTCCCTGAGGCGTACAACCTGAAGATCAACCAGCTGATCGCCGGCGGCCTGGTGCTGTTCGTGATCACCTTGGTGGTCAACGCCATCGCCCGGCTGATCATCTCCCGCTACAAGGAATTCTCGGGAGCCAACTAATGACCACTCTGCCCAATACCAAGACGAACCCGTTGACCGCGGGCCAGCTGCCGAAGTACGCCACCTTGCTCGCGCTGGGCGGTGCCGTGGTCGTCGGTGCGCTCGTGGACGCGACGGCCCTGGGCGGATTCGATCCCGGAACCACCCTCTTCCTCGGCGCGGTGATCTTCCTGCCCGTGATGTACCTGATCGCCTTCGCGGTCGAGGGACGCCGGGCCGCGACCGACCGGCTCGCCACCAATCTGGTGACCGGCTCCTTCCTGCTGGCCTTGCTGCCGCTGGTGTCGCTGTTGTGGGAAACCCTCTCCAACGGCCTGCCGGGCTTCAACGCGAAGTTCTTCACCTGGTCAATGCGGAACGTGATCGGCGAGGGCGGCGGCGCCATCCACGCCATCTACGGGACCCTGATCGTGACTGGCATCGCCACGCTCATCGCGGTACCGATCGGGCTGATGGCCGCCATCTACCTGGTCGAGTACGGCCGGGGGGCGCTGGCCCGGGGGATCACCTTTTTCGTGGACGTGATGACCGGCATCCCCTCGATCGTCGCCGGCCTGTTCGCCTACGCGTTGATGGCGCTGGCGTTCGGCCCGGGCACCATCAACGGCTTCTCCGGCTCGCTGGCCCTGTCGGTGCTGATGATTCCGATCGTGGTGCGTGCCACCGAGGAACTGCTCCGGATCGTCCCCAATGAGCTGCGCGAGGCCTCCTACGCCCTGGGCGTCCCGAAATGGCGCACCATCCTCTCGGTGGTGCTGCCCACATCGATCTCGGGCATCGTCTCGGGTGTGATCCTGGCCATCGCCCGGATCATCGGCGAAACGGCTCCGCTGATGATCGCTGCCGGCTTCACCAACTCGATCAACACCAACCCGTTCGCCAACCCGATGATGACGCTGCCGGTGTTCGTCTACGACCAGTACGCCCACCCCGGTGTGGAACGCATCTTCTACACCGAACGGGCCTGGACCGGCGCGCTCACCCTGATCCTGCTGGTCATGGTGCTCAACCTGCTGGGCCGCTTCATCGCCAAACGCTTCGCCCCGAAACTCGGGCGCTGACCGAAGGAGGAACTCGACGCATGTCCAAGAGGATCGAGGTCACCGACCTCAACTGCTACTACGGCAAGTTTCTCGCCGTCGAAAACGTCTCGATGATCATCCAGCCACGGTCGGTGACCGCGTTCATCGGACCGTCCGGCTGCGGCAAGTCCACCTTCCTGCGCACCCTGAACCGGATGCACGAGGTGATCCCCGGCGCCTATGTCGAGGGCGAGGTGCTGATCGACGGCAACAACCTCTACGGCCCCGGTGTCGACCCGGTGAACGTGCGCCGCCAGGTCGGCATGGTGTTCCAGCGGCCCAACCCGTTCCCCACCATGTCGATCAAGGACAACGTGCTGGCCGGCTACAAGCTGAACAAGCAGCGGATGAACGCCGCCGAGTCGCAGGAGCTGCTGGAGAAGTCGCTGCGCGGCGCAAACCTGTGGGAGGAGGTCAAGAACCGGCTGGACAAGCCGGGTTCCGGCCTCTCCGGCGGCCAGCAGCAGCGGCTCTGCATCGCCCGGGCGATCGCCATGCAGCCCGAGGTGCTGCTGATGGACGAGCCGTGCTCCGCCCTCGATCCGATCTCGACGCTGGCCGTGGAAGACCTGATCCAGGAGCTCAAGGAGACCTACACGATCGTGATCGTCACCCACAACATGCAGCAGGCGGCGCGGGTGTCGGACGAGACGGCGTTCTTCAACATCGCCGGCACCGGGGCACCCGGCAAGCTGATCGAGATGGCCTCCACCGAGAAGATCTTCTCCACCCCGGACGACAAGGCCACCGAGGACTACATCACCGGCCGGTTCGGCTGACGTATCCGGCACCCGTCTAGACTCGCCCCGTGAGTCAGGCTGGATGGTATCCGGATCCGGGCGGCCAGCCCGGGATGTACCGCTACTGGACGGGTTCGTCCTGGTCGGCGTCGATCACCAACAACCCGATGCAGGCGTCGCCACCGGGAGGTGTCGGCGCGCCGCAGCGTCCCGGGCCGGCCGGCTGGAATCCCAACAACCAGCGGCGCCGCTCGCCGATCGGCTGGTGGCTCGGCATCGCCGCGATCGTGGTCGTCCTCGGCCTGGTCGGCTGGTTGGCCGTCCGCAACCTGGGCGGCATCCTCGGCACCACTCCGTCCGCCGGCTCGAACCCGACCCAGAACGTCTGCCCCAAGCAGGTCTCCACCACCGTCACCCCGGCGCCGGCCCCGAACGACGGGCGGGTGCACGGGGGCGCACTCTCCTACCCGGCGCTGGGCAGCCCGTGGGACGCGCCGCGTCCGGAGACCCGGGTGCCGTTCGGCCGCGACGTGCTCACCCAGACGGTCACCGTGGAGGCCAACTACAAGGCGAACTCGAGCTGGGTGGCCTCGGTGCTGGTCGGCGAACTGGTCGCCGGCGACGGCTTCTTCAGCCCGCAGCAGGGCTCCGAGATCGTGGTCAAGTGCATCATGGGCGTCTTCTACGACGACGCCGAGGTGGTCCGCGACGACAAGGTGAACAAGGCCACCACGGTCGACGGCAAGGACGCCTGGCTGGTGGAGACCCACCTCACCTTCGACATCCCGAACCTGAAGACCAAGGGCGAACTGGCGATCATCCTGATCGTGGCCACCTCGGACGCCTCGTCCAGCATCTTCTACGCCTCGATCCCCGACACCGCCGCCGAGCTCGTCCCGGACGCCCGCCGGGCGATGGGCGGCCTGCGGGTCACCGGCTGACCCGGGCGGGCATCACCGGCAGGGCACCAGGCCCAGGGCGACCTTCAGCGTCACCACCCTGATCGCGGACGCCCGCACCTGCGCGGCGACGTCCGGGTCCTTGGCGGCAGTGCGAATACCGGCGACGAACTCGTCGGCCAGGCCCGGCGTCACCGTCATCGCCAGGTCGCCGCCGGCCTTGAGGAATCCGATGCCGCGCTGCTTCGCCGGCACCGACGCCATCGACCGGGCGGCGCCCAGGTCGTCGGAGATGACCACCCCGGCGAAGCCGAGTCGCTCCCGGATCAGGTCGATCACCTTCGGCGAGAACACCGCCCGGTGCCGAGCGTCGATGCGGGTGTAGGTCACCGTCGACACCATCACGCTCGAGGCGCCCGCCGACACCGCCAGCGCGAACGGTTCCAGGTACGGGTCGTCGGCCCGGGTCACGGTGTCCTTCACCCCGGCGGTGAAGTCGGTGTTGCCGCGCACCCGTCCGATGCCCGGGAAGTGCTTCACCGAGGTGGCGACACCGGCCGCGTCCATGCCCTCGACGAACGCGGCGACCTTCGCCGCCACCACGCCGGGGTCGGCGCCGTAGCCGCGGCCCAGCGCCCCGATCGGCGCGTTCCCGCGACCCAGGGACGCCGGCACCGTGTCGGCGACCGGCGCCAGCGTCCAGTGCACCCCGGCGGACCGGAGCTGCCTCCCCCAGCGGGTGGCCCGCGATCTCAACCTGTCGTCGGCCCAGCCGGCCTGCACCTTCGCCGAGGGGATGGTGTCGAAGCCGGGGCCCTTCAGCCGCTGCACCAGGCCTCCCTCCTGGTCGACGGAGACCAGGATCGGCGTGCGCAACCCGGCGATCTTCAACCGGTCGGTGACCCGGCGGACGCCGGCGGTGCCGTCGCCGTGGCCGCCCATCAGGATCACCGAGCCGATCTTCAGCGTGCGCAGCACGGCCAGCTCGGACGCCGAGGCGCCGGTGACGCCGACCATCACCACCTGCCCCACCTGTTCGGCGAGGCTCATCCGTTCGACGATCCGGGTCGCGCATTCCGCGGCGGTCGGCGCTGCCGGCGTGCCGGGCGACGACGACGCCGGCTGCGAAGGGGAGGCCGGCGATGACGAGGGCGCCGGCTGCTGCGTCGGCGCCGTCGGCGCCGGGGCGTCCGAGCAGCCGGCCAGCAGGGTCGCCAGCGCTCCGGTGAGGACGGTGCGACGCCTCATAGCTCCAGCGCCAGCAGCGCGTTCTCGACCACCTCGGTCAGGGCCGGATGGATCCAGTACTGGCCGCGCGCCATGCTCGGCACGTCGAGGTCGAAGCTCATCGCCTGGATCAGCGGCTGGATCAGCGTGGTCGCCTCCGGCCCCAGCAGGTGGGCGCCGATCAGCCGCTTGGTCTTCGGGTCGGCGATCAGCTTCACGAAGTGCTCGGTGTCCTCCATCGCCCAGCCGTAGGCGACGCTGCCGTAGTCCTGCCGGACCGTCACGTAGGGCTTGCCGCGTTCCTGCGCCGCCGCCTCGGTCAGGCCCACCGAGGCGATCTGCGGGTCGCTGAACACGGCGTGCGGGATGAACCGGTGGTCGGCGGCGATCATCCGGCGCGGGTGCAGCAGGTTGTGCTGCACCACTCGGGCCTCGTGGTTGGCGACATGCTTGAGCTGGTCGGCCGACGACATGTCGCCGAGCGCGAAGATGCCCTTGACGTTGGTCTGCTGGTGGTCGTCGACCTTCACCCGCCCGTCGGCGTGGGTCTCCACCCCGGTGGCGACCAGGTTCAGCAGGTCGCCGTTGGGAATGCGGCCCAGCGCCACCAGCACCCGTTCGCACTCGAAGTCGTAGTGGATGCCGTCGGGGTCGACGCTCTCCACGATCACCGTGTCGCGCTCGGTCATCTCCATGCCGACCACCTGCTGCTTCAGCCGGACGTTCACCCGCGTCGCCAGTTGTTCGGTGAACGCGGCGGCGATGTCGGCGTCCAGGTGCCGCAGCATCACCTCGGAGCGCTGCAACACCGTCACCCGGGTGCCGAACGCGGAGAAGATGTGCGCGAACTCCGCGGCGATGAAGCCGCCGCCGATGATCACCAGCGAGGCCGGCAGCGCGTCCAGGCGCATGATGTCGTCGGAGGTGTGCACCCGGGCGGCGACCCGCGGATCCTCCAGGCCCGGATAGTCGGGCACGTGCGGCCGGGAGCCGCCGGCCAGCACGAACCGGTCGGCGGTGAAGGTCTCGTCGCCGACGTTGAGCCGCTTCGGGCCGGTGAAGCGCGCCGCCTCCCGGTACAGCGTGACGTTGCGGTTGCTGCGCCGCCACTCCTCGCCGCCTTCGCTGATCGGGTCGATCCGGCCGAAGATCCGGTCGCGGATGCCGGCCCAGTCGGCGCTCGCTGCGCCGAGGTCGACGCCGAGCCGCTTCGCGTGTTCGACCGAAGCCGCCAGGTCGGCCGGGTGGACGAACATCTTGGTCGGGATGCATCCCACGTTCAGGCAGGTGCCGCCGAAGCGTTCCCCCTTGTCGACCAGGGCAACCTCAAGATCGTCGAACTGGGAGTCGATGATCGAGTTGCCCGAGCCGGAACCGATCACGCACAGGTCGAAATGCCGCATGGGCCGATTCTTGCACTCGCCGGTGACGGGTCGGTTTCCGACCGGGCCGGGCCGATCCTCAGATTCCCGCGTAGGAGTGCAGGCCCGAGACCAGCAGGTTGATGCCGACGAAGTTGAACCAGAAGCAGGCCAGCCCGACGATCGCCACCACGGCGGCCCGCCTGCCCCGCCAGCCGGCGGTCGCCCGGGCGTGCAGGTAGCCGGCGTAGACGACCCAGGTGACCAGCGACCAGGTCTCCTTCGGGTCCCAGCCCCAGAACCGCCCCCAGGCGTACTCGGCCCAGACGGCGCCGGCGGCGATCGCGAACGTCCACAGCGGGAAGGCGAAGGCGTGGAAGCGATAGGCCAGCTCGTCGATCCGGGACGACGACGGCAGCTTGATCAGGTAGCCGCGGACCCGCTCGCGCCGTTCCGCGCGGCTCTTCAGCAGGTACAGGACGGAGAGCAGCCCGCCGACGTTGAGCGCCGCGCCGGCGGTGGCGGCGGCGACGATGTGCACGATGAACCACACCGAGTGCAGCGCCGGCACCAGCGGCGCCACCGCGACGTAGAAGACGGTGACCGCGAGGCCCTGGCCGACCACCGTCAGCAACGCCACCGGCAGCCCCAGCCAGCGGACGCCGCGGAACGCCAGCACCAGGTAGAAGGTGACCACGAGCAGCAACGCCATGGTCACGAACTCGTACATGTTGCCCCAGGGGAACCGGTTGCCGGCGATGCCGCGGAACACCACCCCGGCCAGGTGACAGGCCCAGCCGATCACCGTCAGCGCCAGCCCCATCCGGCCGAACATGTCGGTGCGCAACCGGGCGCGCTGATCGGCCGCGCTCGGCCCGGCCTCGGCCTCGGGCAGCTCCGGCCCCCCGGCGCCGACCAGGACGCCGGCCGGTGCGGCCACCGGTTCCAGCCGGCGGGCCACCGCCCACTCGGCGGCGAACGCTGCCAGTGCCACCAGGTAGACCACCGCGGAGGTCACCATCGCCAGATTCGACCAGTAATCGGCCATCACGGTTCTCCCTTCTGGGTGGAGCCTGCGTCACCGACCTCGGCGAACGCAAGCCCCAAATCGTCGGCGATCAGCCGCAGTTCGTCGTCCAGGCCGCCACGGCCCTCGGTGCGGTCCAGCCCGGCCAGTTCCACGCCGTCGCCGTGCACCCGCAGCCAGACCCGGCGGGGCCGGATGAACAGCGACAGGCACAGCCCGGCGACGGCGACCAGCACCGAGATGAAGACCAGCCACAGCCCGGGGGTGCTGGAGACCTGCAGGCTCACCCAGCGCTTCCAGTCGTGGAACTGGATCGAGCTGCCGTCGGGCAGGTCGAAGATCTCACCCGGCCGCAGCGTGAAGCGCAGTTTCGAGCCGTCCGGCTTGGTGAACTGGGTGAGGCCGGTGGTGTCCAGCGAGTAGACGTTCTCGGGTGCGCCGGTCGCCTCCTTGGGCGGCCCGTGCCAGGCGTTGAGCAGCAGCCGCGGGTTCAGCGCGTCCGGGAACACCGACGTGCCGCCGCTGTCGGTGTCCACGGCAGTGGGCAGGAACAGAGCCTCGAACGCCAGCCGTTCCGGACGGGCGTACGGCGCCTTCACCACCCCGACCGACAGGAAGTTGCCGTCCTGGGGCAGCAGGATCACCGGCCCGGCGAACGCCACCCGGCCCTGCGGATCCTTGACCGTGACGTCGACGGCGTAGCCGTGGCCGACCAGGTGCACGGTGCTGTCGCCCAGCACCAGCGGATGGTTCACCTCGAGGTCCTGCCGGCTGTCGACGCCGCCCAGGGTGGTCGTGGTGTCGGCGCGGAACACCCGGGCGGCGCCGCGCTGCACCGGTCCGGTCTCGAACTTCGCCTCGAACGCGTTCAGCCGCACGGTGAACGGCACCAGCTGCTGGGCCCGGAAGGCACCGCCGGAGCTGAAGTCGTCGAACTGGCTCAGGGTGTTGCTGAACGAGCCGCCCTCGACGACCGCGACGCTGCCCTTGTAGCCGAACAGGGAGCCCCAGGCCAGGCCGCAGAGCAGGAACACCAGCGAGACATGGAAGACCAGGTTGCCCAGTTCGCGCAGATAGCCGCGCTCGGCGCTGACCGAGTCGTCCAGCCGGCGGATCCGGAACCGGCGGGCGGCGAGCACCTTCTCCGCGGCGTCCAGCACCCCGTCGGCGCGATCGCTGGTCAGCGCGAGATGGGCCGGCAGGCGTCCGAGATTGCGCGGGGTGACCGGCGGCTCGCCGCGCAGCCCGCGCAGGTAGACCCCGATCCGGGGGATGATGCAGCCGACCAGGGAGACGAACAGCAGCAGGTAGATCGCCGCGAACCAGGCCGACGCGTAGACGTCGAACATGCCGATGGCGTCGTAGAAGCCGCCCAGCTGCGGATTATCGGTGATGAACTCGCGGACCCGCACCGGCGAGGTCGGACGCTGCGGCAGCAGCGAGCCGGGAATCGCGCCCAGGGCCAGCGCGAAGAGCAGCACCAGCGCCGTCCGCATCGAGGTGAGCTGGGTCCACACGAAGCGCACGGCCTCGGCCGGACGCAGCGTCGCGGGCGCCGACCGCACGGCCATCAGATCACCGTCCCGAAGCTCGCCGCCCACTGCCGCAGGGCGCCCATCAGGACGTCCCAGCCGCCGGTCAGCAGCAGCACCCCGACCACGATCATCATCACGCCGCCGGTGACCTGCAGCACCCGATGGTGACGCTTGACGAAGGCCAGCGTCGAGCCGAACCGATCCAGGGCGATGCCGGCGATCAGGAACGGCAGACCAAGCCCGAGCGCGTAGCACAGGGCCAGCAGCGCGCCGCGCAGGGCGGTGGCCTCGTTGAGCGCCAGGGTCAGCACGACCTGCAGCGCCGGCCCGATGCAGGGCGTCCAGCCGAGCGCGAAGACGATTCCGAGCAGCGGCGCCGCGGCCAGGCCCATCCGGGGTCGCAGGTTGAGCCGGAACGTGCGGCCGGCGAACGGCAGCCAGCCGGCGAAGGCCAGCCCGAGCGCGATGGCGAGCAGCCCGCCGATGGTGGTGATCAGCCCGCGCCACTGCATCAGGGTGGTGCCCAGCGAGCCGAACAGCACCCCGCCGGAGACGAACACCACGGCGAAACCCAGCACGAACAGCGAGGTGCCGGCCAGCACCCGGCCACGCCGGGAACCTGCGGCCACCTGGGTGGCGCTCAGCCCGCTGGCGTAGGACAGGTAGCCGGGCAGCAGCGGCAGCACGCATGGCGAGAAGAACGACACCAGCCCGGCCAGCAGCGCCACCGGAACCGCCAGCAGCATGGTGCCGCCGACGGCCTGCCGGGCCCAGTCACCGATCTCGAGAAGGATCATCAGCGGCCCGCCGCCACGTCCTCGATCAGTCCGACCAGGGTCGCCTCGGTCGCCTCGCCCAGGACCCGGGCGGCGATCCGCCCCTCGGCGTCCACGATCACGGTGCTGGGAATCGCATTCAGCGGGAGCTTGCCGGCGAACCTCAGCACCAGCTCACCGCTGGGGTCGAACAGGTTCGGGTAGGGGACCTTGAACTCCCGGACGAAGGCCTGCGCCTGCGGGGTACCGCTGTCGCGGGTGTTGAGCCCGACGAACTGGGCGATCTTCCCGGTCCGCTCGGCGGCCCGCACCAGCGCAGGCGCCTCCTTCACGCACGGCGGGCACCAGGAGCCCCACACGTTGTAGACGAGCACCCGGCCGGTGACCGACGAGCTGCTCCACGGTTGGCCGTCCAGCGTGGTGCCCTCGATGGCGGGGGCCGGCGTCCGTTCGCCGGCCGGCACCCGGGTGATGGTGCCGTCGCCACTGACGTAGCCGCCCTCGGCCGAGGTCGCCCCGGTGCAGGCGGCCAGCAGCAGCGCCAGCACGCTCACCCAGAGCACGGCCAGACGACGCATCACGAGCCGGGGCGGAACAGGACTCTGGACTTCTTGGCCGGCACCAGGTCGCCGGCCGGTTCGGCGTAGTCGACCGCGGCGATCCGGTCGTCGATCCAGGTGAACGAGGTGACGCTGGCCAGCCTGCACTGCCGCTTGCGCGGGTCGTGCACCAGCGAACGGCCCTCGGCGGCCAGCCGGGAGATCCAGATCGGCAACTCGTGCATCACGATCACCGCCTGCCCACCATCGCCGGCGGCCTCGGCGGCGTCCCGCATCGCGGCCTTCACCCGCGCCACGATCGAGGGGTACGCCTCACCCCAGGACGGCCGCAGCGGGTTGCGCAGGTGCCACAGGTTCTGCGGCAGCAGCAGCACCTGGTTGTACCTGCCGAAATTGCGGCCCTCGAAGACGTTCGCGGCCTCGATCACCCGGTCGTCGGTGACGACCTCCAGGTCGGGGTGCCCGGCCGCGATCGGGGCCATGGTCTCCCGGGCCCGCTGCAACGGCGAGCAGCGCAGGTGGGTGAGCGGGACGTCGGCGAAATGCTCGCCTAGCCGCTCGGCCATCGCCTGGCCGATCTCGCTCAGGCCGTAGCCGGGGAGCCGTCCGTAGAGGATGCCGTCAGGGTTGTGGACCTGCCCGTGGCGGACCAGATGTACGACGGATTGCATGGGTGACGGCGGCCTTTCGGTGAGCTCGGCCTCCAACAATACGGGACGCCCCGGCGCCGCCGGCGGTGGCGAGATCAGTGCCGGGCCGCCAGCCGGACGGCCCGGCGCAGGTCGAACCCGATCGCCGGGCCGGCCAGTCGTTCGAGAACCGCCGCGGGCACCCGCCACAGCCCCCGGCCGTCGATCCGGAAGGACGCCGAGAGCAGGCAGCGGCCCGCGCCGACGGCGTCCAGGTCCAGCCGTAGGGTGGCGCTCAGCCCCCGCCACTGCCCCTGTTCGGTCCAACTGCGCGGCGGGTCGGCGGCCAGCACCGACAATCGCGGTCGGGCGCCGACCGCGGTGACGTCCACCCAGCGGGAGCCGACCTCGCCCCGTCCGCTGACCTCGTCGACCCGGCGCAGGCTGACCTGCCACTCCGGACGCCGCGTCGGCTCGGTGAGGTAGGCGTAAAGCGTCTCGGCGGCCACCGCCGCCGACAGCCGAACGACGCCGGTCATGCCGCCAACGCCGCGCGCAGCGAGGCCTCGTCGAGGAACCAGATGGCCAGCCTGCGGCCGTCGACCAGGGTGACCGGCACGTGGTCGGTGTGCTCAGCGAGCGCCGGATCGGCGTCCACGTCGAGCGTGCCGAACGCGGCACCCAGCTCGGCGCAGACCCGCTCGGCGGTGGCCACCGCGTCGACGCACAGGTGGCAGCCGTCACGGACGATGACCAGCACGCTGCGGCGGATCATCGTGACGGGCGCCGGTGGATTACTTGCCGGCGCGGCGACGCTGGATGCGCGTGCGCTTGAGAAGCTTGCGATGCTTCTTCTTCGCCATCCGCTTGCGACGCTTCTTGATGACCGAACCCACGCTATGACCTCTCGATGCTGGCCCGCTGCGGGCCGGACAGTGCTCTGTTTGGTGGCGGCCGGTGTGCCCAGCCAACTTCGAAAGCTTACCGACTGGCTCGCCCGGACGGCGAATCGCCGGGTTGGCGGGATTAGCCGGCGTCGTAGAAGGACTGCTGCAGGTAGGCGTTGACCGCATGCTCCGGGACCCGGAAGTTGCGGCCGAACCGGACTGCTTCGAGCTCCCCCGCGTGGATCAACCGGTAGACCGACATCCGTGACACCCGCAACAACTCGGCCACCTCGGTCACCTTGAGGAATCTGATCGCCGACAGCGGAGTTGGCACGGAGTCGTTCATCGGAGCTTCTTTCTGAACCGTGGACACCCGGTCTACCCGGCCCGGATGTGCGTGCCACCCTACCCCGCGGGCCAACCCCGCGGGATGGGTTCGGCGCGGCCCGGCCGCCCTGCCCGGACGCCGGTTCGCCCGCGGAAACCCACATCGCCCGCGTTCCTACGCAGGCGATGTGCCCGAACGCAGGCGATGTCGTCCGGAACGGTCAGACCGGAGCAGGCAGCCCCGGGCTCAGCCGGCCAACGCCCGGCTGCGGTCCCGGGCGGCCTCCATCGCGGTGAGGAACGCCGCCTTCACCTTGTGGTCCTCGAGCTGCCGGAGCGCCGCGGCGGTGGTGCCGCCCGGCGAGGTCACCTGCTCACGCAGCACGGTGGGGTGCTGGCCCGATTCGACCAGCAGCTTCGCCGAACCGAAGACCGTCTGCTGGACCAGGACGCTGGAGATGTCCCGGGGAAGGCCGAGCAGGACGCCGGCGTCGATCATCGCCTCGACCACGAAGAACAGGTAGGCCGGGCCCGAGCCCGAGATCGCGGTGACCGCGTCCTGGTAGGTCTCGGGCACGGTGATCGCCTTGCCCAGCGCGGTCATCAGCTCCATGGCGTGCTCGACGTCCTGGGTCGACGCGCTGGAGCCGGCGGACACCGCGGCCATCCCCTCGCCGACCAGGGCCGGGGTGTTCGGCATCACCCGGACGACAGCCGTGCCGCCCGGCAGGTGGCTCTCCAGCTGGCCGGTGGTGACGCCGGCGCACAACGACACCACCAGCGTGCCCGGGCGCAGCACCGGCGCGACCTCGGGCAGAACCGCCCCGACGTCCTGCGGCTTGACCACCAGGATGACCGTGTCGGCCTCGGCCACCGCCTCGGCGTTGCCGGTGGCGCGGATGCCGTGGGCGGCGGTCATCTCGGCCCGCCGCGCCTCACGCCGGTCGGCCACCACGATGTCGTCGCTCGACCAGCCGGCCCGCAGCAGGCCGCTGACCAGCGCCTCGCCCATCACGCCGGCACCGATCACCGCCAGCCTGGTCATCGCTTCGCCACCAGCAGCTCGGCGACCTGGACGGCGTTCAGCGCCGCACCCTTGCGCAGGTTGTCGCCGCTGACGAAGAGGACCAGGCCGCGGCCGTCCGGAACCGACTGGTCGGTGCGGATCCGGCCCACGAACGAAGAGTCCTTGCCGGCGGCCAGCCGTGGCGTCGGCACGTCGGCCAGCGCCACCCCGGGCGCCGTGGCGAGGATGCCGCGCGCGCGGTGCGGGCTGAGTTCCTCGGCGAACTCGGCGTGGATCACCAGCGAATGCCCGGAGAACACCGGGACCCGCACGCAGGTACCCGAGACGGCGAGGTCGGGGATGTGCAGGATCTTGCGCGACTCGTTGCGCAGCTTCTGCTCCTCGTCGGTCTCGCCGCTGCCGTCGTCCACGATCGAACCGGCCACCGGGATCACGTTGTAGGCGATCGGCGCCAGGTAGGGCGCGGGGTCGGCGACCTCGCCGACCCGGCCGTCCAGGGCGAAGCCGGAGGGGTCGCGGACGTCCTGGGTCTGCGACAGCAGCGCGTCGATTCCCTTCACGCCGGAACCGGAGACGGCCTGGTAGGTGGCCACGATCAGCCGCTGCAGGCCGGCGGCGTCGTGCAGCGGCTTGAGCACCGGCATCGCCGCCATGGTGGTGCAGTTCGGGTTCGCGATGATCCCCGTGGGCGGGTTCACCGCGTCCTCGGGGTTCACCTCGCTGACCACCAGCGGAACGTCGGCGTCCTTGCGCCAGGCCGAGGAGTTGTCGACCACCAGCGCACCGGCTGCGGCGACCTTCGGCGCGTATTCGCGCGACATGGTGGCACCGGCCGACATCAGCGCGATGTCGAGCCCGGAGAAGTCGGCGGCTGCGGTGTCCTCGACGGTGATCGGCGCGCCCTTGAAATCGAGCGTCCGCCCGGCCGAGCGGGCCGAGGAGAAGAAGCGGATCGAGGTGACCGGGAAGTCCCGCTCGACCAGCAACGATCGCATCACATTGCCGACGGTGCCCGTGGCACCGAATACACCCACATGCATGGGATTCACCCTATCGCCGCGCCACGGGCCGACTAGCATCGGCCCGGTGATCGTGTGGCTGAACGGCACCCACGGCGTCGGGAAGACGACCACCGCGAACCTGCTCCAGCCACTGCTCCCCGACTCCAGGGTCTTCGACGCCGAGAAGGTGGGCGAGACCCTCATGGACGTCCGCCCCGGACTGCCCGCCACGGACAACTTTCAGCATTGGCCGCCCTGGCGGCCACTGGTGGTGGAGACGGCGCGGCGCATCCTCGACTACACCGGCGGCACCCTGGTGATGCCGATGACTGTGCTGGTCGAGCAGTACTGGCGGGAGATCAGCCGGGGTCTCCACAGCCACGGCATCCGGGTGCGGCACTTCGTCCTGCACGTGGAGCCCGACACACTGCGTCGACGCATCGCCGGCGACACCGTGATGGGTCCGTCGCCCTTCCGCTTCAGCCACCTCACCCCCTATGCCGAGGCCTTCGCGACCTGGCTGGGCGACGAAGCGGAAGTGATCGACAGCACTCACCTCACGGCCGCTCAGGCCGCCACCAGGATCGCCGCCGCCGTCAACGGTCGGGCCGCCTGACGCCGCTCCCGACCGGCGACCGCTCGGCCGCGCTCCTGCCCGACCCCCCCGCTACAGCCACGTCAGGTACGGAGCCAGCAGGGCGTAGCCGACGAAGGCCACCACGTCGAGGACGATGTGCGCCGCCACCAGCGGCCCGACCCGCTTCGTGCGCAGGTAGATCCAGCCGAGGATCAGGCCCATCGCCAGGTTGCCGACGAAGCCGCCGAAGCCCTGATAGAGGTGGTACGAGCCCCGGATCAGCGCGCTGCCGATCAGCACCGCCGCGGTGGCCCAGCCCGCCTGCTTCATCCGGGTGAACCAGAACCCGACGATCACCACCTCTTCCAGGACGCCGTTCATGATCGCCAGCCCGACCAGCACCGGTACCGTCCACCAGTTCGCCGCCAGGTTCGCCGGCTGCACGGTCGTGTTCAGGCCGGCTGCCCGGGCCGCCAGGTACAGGCCGATCCCGGGGATGCCGATGCCGGCCGCAATCACCAAGCCCCAGCCGAGGTCGCGGAGTGGACGGCTCAGGTCGAAGCCGATCCGCTCCCGGTCGCCCGACAGCCGCAGCAGGTAGAGCGCCAGCAGCGCCGGCACCAGCGGGAAGACGATGCCGGCCAGTTGATAGGAGAGGTCGAGCCACGGCCGGTCGGGGGTGACGCTGGTGTTGATCTGGGTGGTCTGCTGACCGAGCGGCACCGACCGGGTCAGCTTCTCGGCGATCGAGAGCACCGAGTACACCGCCGACTGGCCGAGCGAGACGCCCAGAACCAGCGGGACCTCCCGGCCCGGACGGGTCACGCGACGTCCTCGAGTTGTCCCAGGTGTTTGCGGGCGAAGAGCAGGGCGCCGGCCAACGCCTCCTCACGGGCGGCGCGGTCCAGGTCGTTGGTGCTCGCCTCGATCACCACGTGGCCGCGGTAGCCGCGGCGGGCGAGTTCGGCGAGCACCGCGTCCGGACGCTGGCTGCCGCGGCCCGGCAGCAGGTGCTCGTCCTTGGCGGAGCCGTTGCCGTCGGTGAGATGGACGTGCGCCAGCCGGTCCTCCCAGCGGCGGACCAGGTCGAGCGAGCTCTGCCGGGCGGTGGCCGCATGCGACAGGTCGAGGGTGAGGTGGTCGTAGTCCATGTCGGTGGGGTCCCAGCTGGGCCGGTAGGCCTGGAAGTCGCCGCCGCCGGGAGCCCGCCACGGATACATGTTCTCCACCGCGATGGTGACCCCGCTGGCCGCCGCGAGCTCGCGGACGCCCTCCACGAACCGGGTGGCGTAGCCGCGCTGCCAGCGGAACGGCGGATGCACCACCACCACGTCGGCGCCGAGCTGGTTGGCCGCCTCGGTGGCCCGCTCCAGCTTCACCCACGGATCGCTCCCCCAGACCCGCTGGGTGACCAGCAGGCACGGGGCGTGGATCGCCAGCACCGGCAGCTGGTGGTAGTCGCGGAGCCGCTCGACGGCGTCCACATCGGCGGCCAGCGGGTCGATGCCGACCATCACCTCGACGCCGTCGTAGCCGAGCAGGCCGGCGACCTCGAATCCGGCGGCGGTGTTCTCCGGGTAGACCGACGACGTCGACAGCGCGACCTTCGACTCGGCCCTGAACCCGTTCACACCGGTCATCTTAGGCGCCACGGTGACCGCCCAGGCTTGAGCCGCCACCCGGTAGTTGACGAGTCAAAATTTCATCATCGTGACGTTTGCGTGACGGCGCGGGGTGCCGCCGGGGCTCGATTTCGTGTCAGCGGCCTCTCATGGTGACAATGTCCCCATGCATGTCGATCACCTGACGTTCGCAGCAGGTCCGGACGGTCTCCAGGCTGAGGCCGAACGGCTCGGGGAACTGCTCGGCGCCAAATTCCGCGATGGCGGTTTTCATCCCCGCTTCGGCACCCGGAACCGCATTCTTCCGTTGGCCGACGACCGTTACATCGAAGTGGTCGAGGTGCTCGAGCACCCCGCAGCCGAGAAGGCTCCGTTCGGGCAGGCCGTCCGGGCCCGCTCCGAGATGGGTGGCGGCTGGCTGGGCTGGGTCGTCTCGGTCGCCGACCTGGCGCCGTACGAGCAGCGTCTCGGACGCCACGCGGTGGCCGGCTCGCGGCACTTCCCGGACGGCCGGCTGCTGGAGTGGAAGCAGATCGGGGTCAAGGGCCTGATGTCCGACCCCCAGCTGCCGTATTTCATCAAGTGGACCAGTGACGAGTCGGTCCTGCCGCGTGCACTCGGCGGCGACCTGCAGCTGGTCGAACTGGAGATCTCGGGCAACGAGGAGCGGGTCGAGGACTGGATCGGCGCCGAGGTCGACGGCAACTTCGACGGCGTCAACATCCGATTCACCTCGCCCAACGGACAGCCGGGCCTGGACGCCGCCACCTTCCACACCTGCAACGGCACCGTCCGCATCTGAGCCGCCGGGCGGGTCCGCGACCGGAACTGTCGGTGCGGGCCCCTAGCCTGCGGTGCATGGCCAAGAACACCACCGCCCACCGCTGTTCCGAGTGCGGCTGGACGAGCGCCCGCTGGGTCGGGCGTTGCACCCAGTGCCAGAGCTGGGGTTCGATGGCCCCGCATTCCCCCGGCCCGGCGACACGGCCCGGCCACGCCGCCCCGTCGGGTCCCGCCCGGCCGATCCGCGACGTCCCGCTCGCCGAGGCGGCCTCGGTGCCGACCGGGGTCGCCGAGCTCGACCGGGTGCTCGGCCAGGGCCTGGTGGCCGGCGCGGTGGTCCTGCTCGCCGGCGAGCCCGGGGTCGGCAAGTCCACCCTGCTGCTCGACGTCGCCGGTCGCTGGGCGGCCGCCGGACGCCGCACGCTGTACGTCTCCGCCGAGGAGTCCGCTGCCCAGGTGCGGCTGCGGGCCGGGCGGATCGGGGCCCTGGCCGACGAGCTGTACCTGGCCGCCGAGACCGACCTGGGCGGCATCCTGACCCACATCGAGCAGTCGGAGCCCCAGCTGCTGGTGCTCGACTCGGTGCAGGCCGTCACGGTCCTCGGCAGCGACGGGGTCAGCGGGGGTGTGGCCCAGGTCCGCGAGGTGACCAACGCCCTCGTCCGGGTGGCCAAGCAGCGCCGGCTGCCGGTGCTGCTGGTCGGCCACGTGACCAAGGACGGCGCGGTGGCGGGCCCGCGCCTGCTGGAGCATCTGGTCGACGTCGTGCTCTCCTTCGAGGGCGACCGGCACAGCGGGCTGCGACTGGTCCGGGCCAGCAAGAACCGGTTCGGCCCGGCCGACGAAGTGGGCTGTTTCGAGATGACCGAGGACGGCATCCGCGAGGTGGCCGATCCCAGCCGGTTGTTCGCGTCGACCCGCGCCGAACCGGTGCCGGGCACCGCGCTGACGGTCACCCTCGAGGGGCGGCGTCCGCTGCTCGGCGAAGTGCAGGCGCTGGTCGCCCCCTCGGTCGCCCAGACGCCACGGCGGGTCACCCACGGCCTGGAATCGGGGCGGGTGTCGGTCATCCTGGCCGTCCTGGAGCGCAAGGCGCGAGTCCGGCTGCACAACAAGGAGGTCTACGTCTCCACCGTCGGCGGGGCCCGGCTGATCGACCCGGCGGCCGATCTGGCGGTGGCGCTGGCGGTTGCCTCGGCGTCCGCGGAGTCGGCCTTCCACCGCCCGGTGATCGCCCTGGGTGAGGTGGGCCTGTCCGGCGAGCTGCGCCGGGTGGCCGGCCTCGACCGGCGGCTGGCCGAAGCGCGACGACTCGGCTTCGGGCTGGCGCTGGTGCCTCCCGGCACCGGGGTGCAGCTGCCCGGCATGAAGGTCGTCGAGGTGGCCACGGTGGAGGCGGCCGTCGATCTGCTCGGGCTGCGGCCGCCGAAGCGCCGGAACCCGAACGGTCCGCATCTGCGGCTGGCCGAGGGCTGACGACGGCGCCACGCCATAGACTGCCGAGGTGACCGCCTCGTCCAACCGACTCAATCGGGCCCTCGGCCTGATCGCGCCCGGCACAGCCGTGCGGGACGGCCTGGACCGGATCGTGCACGGCCGCACCGGTGCCCTGGTGACGCTCGGCAACAACGCCCGGCTGCAGGCGCTGAGCACCGGCGGCTTCGCGATCGACGTGGCCTTCTCGGCGACCGCCCTGCGCGAACTGGCCAAGATGGACGGCGCGATCATCCTCAACGACGCCCTCGACCGCATCCTGTTCGCCGGCGTCCACCTGATGCCGGACGCCGCCGTCGACACCTCCGAGACCGGCACCCGGCATCGCACCGCCGACCGGGTGGCGCGGCAGATCGGGGTGCCGACGGTGACCGTGTCGGCATCGATGTCGACGATCTCGCTGTTCGTGGACGGCACCCGCTGGATCGTGCAGCGCCCCGAGCAGTTGCTGGCCCGGGCCAACCAGGCGCTGGCCACCCTGTCGCGTTATCGCGACCGGCTCACCGAGGCGACCGTGCGGCTGTCGGCGGCCGAGGTGCAGGACGCCGCCACCGCCCGCGAGGTCGCGGTGATCGCGCAGCGGCTCGAGATGGTCCGCCGGCTGCAGCACGAGGTGAACGGGTATGCGATCGAGCTGGGCAGCGACGGACGGCTGGTGCGGCTCCAGCTGCAGGAGCTGGTGGCCGGCCTCGACGAGCTCGCGACGGCCCTGGAACGCGACTACGGCGACCCCGCGTCCGGCCTGCGACTCGCCAGGCTCTCCGGCCTGGACACCGACGACCTGGCGCATCCGGCGCTGATCGCCCAGGCCTGCGGGCTGGGCGACGACCTGGGTCGCCGGGTCGCCCCGCTGGGCCATCGCCAGCTCGCCCAGATCGGACGCCTGCCCGCCCCCGTCGCCGACGCCCTGGTCAGCCACTTCGGCAGCCTGCAGGGACTGTTCGGCGCCAGCACCGCCGACCTGCTGGGAGTGGACGGCGTCGACTACGGCATCGCCCGCACGGTGCGTGAGGGCCTGATCAGGCTGGCCGAGTCCGCCTACGCGGAGCGGCTCGACTGACCCGCCGTCCGGCGGTCAGCCCTTGGTCAGCTGGAACGCCATCCGGGCGGTGGAACTCTCCCGGTAGGCGGCGGTGGCGACATAGGTGCCGGCACCCAGCAGCGCCTTGGCCTGCTTGCAGCCCTGCGCCGAGCGGAAGGTCTTCCAGTCGATCTTGAACTCGACCGCCGCGCCGGCCTTCAGGCTCTGCTTCTTCACCTCGGGCAGCCACTTCTCGCAATGCGCGGTGCTGAACACCGGATCGGTGCCCGAGACCACCCGCAGCACGAAGTTCGCGGGAGTGATCTCCATCACGCACGGCAGCGCTGTGTTGTTCTCGGCGGTGACGCTGAAAGTCTGCTTGCTGCCCGACTTGACGCTCTTGAAGCCCTTCAGCTCCAGCTGGACGCCGATCGGTTCGCACGCCTCGGGCGAGCCCGACGTGGACGCGCTCGGCGACGAGCTGGTCGTCGGCACGATGCCGCCGCTGTCGCTGGGCGACGGGCTGGCCGCCGGATCGGACGCGGCGGCGGTGGGCGTCTCGCCGCCTGCCGGCACACCCGTGGTCGGTCCGTTCTTGGGCAGGAAGGCCCAGACCAGCAGGCCGACGACGATCACCGCGATCAGCAGCACCAGTCCGCGCCGGATCCAGTACACGACAGGTGGCTGCGGGCCCTTGCCTGTCAGCACTTCGCTCATGCCGCCAAGGGTAGGCAGAGGTTCCCCACGGCCGCGGGACACCACGCCGGACGCGAATACAGTGACCCCCGATGGACACCGCACGCCTGAGGGCCACGATCATCGCGTGGTACGACCGGAACGCCCGCGACCTGCCGTGGCGTGCCCCGGACGCCTCACCGTGGGCCGTGCTGGTCAGCGAGTTCATGCTGCAGCAGACACCGGTGAGCCGCGTGCTGGGCCCGTGGCGGGAGTGGCTGGCCCGGTGGCCGACGCCGTCCGCACTCGCCGCAGAGCCGGTCGGCGAGGCGATCCGCGCCTGGGGCCGGCTGGGCTACCCGCGCCGGGCGCAGCGGCTGCACGGCGCCGCGACCGCCATCGTCGAGCGACACGGCGGCCAGGTTCCCCGCGATCCGGACGCCCTGCGCGCGCTGCCCGGCGTGGGCGACTACACCGCCGCGGCGGTGGCCAGCTTCGCCTTCGGTGCCAGCCGGGTGGTGCTGGACGTCAACGTCCGGCGGGTGCTGGCTCGGCTGGACGGCGGCACCGACGCGCCGATCGGCGCACCGAGTGCCGCGGAGCGGCGCCGGGCCGAGGCCTGGCTGCCGGCCGGTCCGTCCGCGGCGCGCTGGTCGGTGGCCGCGATGGAACTGGGCGCCCAGCTGTGCCGGGCCAGCAATCCCGGCTGCGACTCCTGCCCGGTGCGGCAGCACTGCCGCTGGCTGGCCGCCGGACGACCGCCCGGTCCGCCGCGGCGGCGTCAACTCTACGCCGGCACTGACCGGGCGGCCCGCGGCCACATGCTGCATCTGTTGCGCGACCGGGCTACCGGCGAGCCGGTCACGGCCGGCCAGCTGATCGACGGCTGGCCGGACGCCGCCCAGGCCACGAGGGCGCTCGGCTCGCTGGTCGCCGACGGGCTGGTGGTCGCCGAACCGGGCGGCTACCGGCTCTGAGCGGGCCGCTCGGCCCGGCACCGCTGCCCCGTATCCTGGAACGGATCCAGGAGGGCACACCCGATGAGCAACGAGCAGTACTCGCCTTGGGCCAGCGGCGACGGTTTCGGCACCCCGCGCCCGCAGCCGGCACGAGCCGAGGAACCGCCCACGCTGGAGCAGCCGATGACGCAGTTCCACGTCGATCCGACGACCGCCTACACCAACCCGACGGTGCAGCCGCACCACCCCGCCGAGCCCAGCGGCTGGTCGCAGCCGCAGCAATTCGGGGCCGTCGTCCCCCAGCCGCAATACCCCTCGCCCGCGGCCGCCTACACCTTCGGTCAGCGGCTGCCCTACGGCACGGCCGGCGAGCTGCCGGAGCACCCCAACGCCACCGTCACCCTGGTGCTCGGCATCATCGGCCTGGCGGCGCTGTTCATCGCCTTCCCGTTCATCAGCCCGGTGGCCTGGTACCTGGGCGGCAAGGCCCGCCGCGACATGCGGCGCGAGCCGGGCCGCTACCGCGCCTCGGGCTCGCTCACCGCCGGCTACGTGCTGGGCATCGTCGGCACCCTGATCGCGGTCGCCTTCGTCGGGCTGATCGTGCTCGGCATCGCGATGGTGGCCAGCTTCGGCCGCTGAGCGCACCGCAACGCGGCGAGGCCCCCCCCCGGAGACCGGGGGGCCTCGCCGCGTCGGTGCGGTCGGTCAGTTCGCCTGGCCCAGCTCGGCGGGCACGTCCGGCATCTGAGCCTTCGGGACGCCGTTGAAGGTGAACGCCAGTTCGGAACCTTCCGGTGCCACGTCCACCACGACGATCTCGCCGGGATGGATGTCGGCGAACAGGATCTTCTCGGCCAGGATGTCCTCGATGTCGCGCTGGATCGCGCGGCGCAGCGGACGGGCGCCCAGCACGGGGTCGAACCCGCGCTTGGCGATCAACGCCTTGGCCGCGTGGGTCAGCTCGATGCCCATGTCCTTGTCCCGCAGCCGGGTCTCGATCTCGCCCACCATCAGGTCGACGATCCGCTCGATGTCGGCCTGCGAGAGCTGATGGAAGACGACGATCTCGTCGACCCGGTTGAGGAACTCCGGACGGAAGTGCTGCTTGAGCTCGTCGGAGACCTTGGCCTTCATTTTCTCGTAGCTGCTGACACTGTCCGACGACTGGCTGAAGCCCAGATTGACTGCCTTGGAAATATCGCGGGTGCCCAGGTTCGTGGTCATCACGATCACGGTGTTCTTGAAGTCCACCACGCGGCCCTGGGCGTCGGTCAGGCGACCTTCGTCGAGGATCTGCAACAGCGAGTTGAAGATGTCGGGATGCGCCTTCTCGATCTCGTCGAAGAGCACCACGCTGAACGGCTTGCGGCGCACCTTCTCGGTGAGCTGGCCGCCCTCTTCATAGCCGACGTAGCCGGGCGGCGAGCCGAACATCCGGGACGCGGTGTGCTTCTCGGAGTATTCGCTCATGTCGAGGGTGATCAGCGCGTCCTCATCGCCGAACAGGAACTCGGTGAGCGCCTTGGTCAACTCGGTCTTTCCGACGCCGGAGGGGCCGGCGAAGATGAACGAGCCGCTGGGCCGCTTCGGGTCCTTCAGGCCGGCCCGGGTCCGCCGGATGGAGCGCGACAGCGCCTTGACCGCATCGTGCTGGCCGATGTAGCGCTTGCCGATCTCGTCCTCCATCCTCAGCAGCCGCGAGGACTCCTCCTCGGTCAGCTTGAACACCGGGATGCCGGTGGCCGAGCTGAGCACCTCGGCGATCTCCTCCTCGCCCACCTCGGCCGGCACGTCGGAGTCGCCCACCTTCCAGGCCTCCTCCTTCTCGGAGCGGGCGATCAGCAGCTTGCGCTCGTCGTCACGCAGCCGGGCGGCACGCTCGAAGTCCTGCGCGTCGATCGCGGCCTCCTTCTCCAGCCGCACCTTGGCGATCCGCTCGTCGAACTCGCGCAGGTCGGGTGGCGCGGTCATCCGGCGGATCCGCAGCCGAGCGCCGGCCTCGTCGATCAGGTCGATCGCCTTGTCGGGCAGGAACCGGTCGGAGATGTACCGGTCGGCCAGCTGGGCCGCCGCGATCAGCGCCGAGTCGGTGATGGTGATCCGGTGGTGCGCCTCGTAGCGGTCGCGCAGGCCGCGCAGGATGTCGATGGTCAGCGCGATCGACGGCTCGGCAACCTGGATCGGCTGGAAGCGGCGCTCCAACGCGGCGTCCTTCTCGATGTGCTTGCGGTACTCGTCGAGCGTGGTGGCGCCGATGGTCTGCAGTTCGCCGCGAGCCAGCATCGGCTTCAGGATGGACGCCGCGTCGATCGCCCCCTCGGCGGCCCCGGCACCGACCAGGGTGTGGATCTCATCGATGAACAGGACCACGTCGCCGCGGGTCTTGATCTCCTTGAGCACCTTCTTCAGGCGCTCCTCGAAGTCGCCGCGGTAGCGCGAGCCGGCCACCAGGGCACCCAGGTCGAGGGTGTAGATCTGCTTGTCGCGCAGCGTCTCGGGGACGTCGCCGCGGACGATCGCCTGGGACAGGCCCTCGACCACCGCGGTCTTGCCGACGCCGGGCTCGCCGATCAGCACCGGGTTGTTCTTGGTGCGCCGGGACAGCACCGTCATCACCCGCTCGATCTCCTTCTCGCGCCCGATCACCGGGTCGAGCTTGTTCTCCCGGGCGGCCTGGGTCAGGTTGCGGCCGAACTGGTCGAGGATCGAGGAGCCCTGCTGCTGCGGACCGGTCTCGGGCGCGCCGGACGTGGCCGCCTCCTTGCCCTGGAAGCCGCTGAGCAGTTGCAGCACCTGGTTGCGGACCCGGTTCAGGTCGGCGCCGAGCTTGATCAGCACCTGGGCGGCGACGCCCTCGCCCTCACGGATCAGCCCGAGCAGGATGTGCTCGGTGCCGATGTAGGGATGGTTGATCTGCAGCGCCTCGCGCATCGACAGCTCGAGCACCTTCTTCGCCCGCGGCGTGAACGGGATGTGCCCGGTCGGCGTCTGCTGGCCCTGCCCGATGATCTCCTCGACCTGCTCGCGGACAGCCTCCAGCGAGATGCCCAGCGCCTCGAGCGCCTTGGCCGCAACGCCTTCGCCTTCATGGATCAGGCCGAGCAGAATGTGCTCGGTGCCGATGTAGTTGTGGTTCAGCATGCGCGCCTCGTCCTGGGCCAGGACGATCACTCGCCGTGCTCGGTCGGTGAACCGGTCGAACATTCCGCACTCCTCACGTCGGCGCCGGGGGACCCCCGGGCACCTTCAGTGTATTCAACCCGGCTGTCCGGGGATCTGTTCCGGCTTCGCCCACGGCGAACGGCCCCGGGAGGAACTCCCGGGGCCGTCGACAATCGTGCGCTCAGGCGTGTGCCCGCTCATAGGCCTCGCGGACCTCGGCCGGAACCCGGCCACGGGTCGAAACCTGGTAGCCGTTCTCGGAAGCCCAGGCCCTAATCTCGGTGGCCGAGTTGTTGCCCGACCGCCGGCGACCGGCGACCTTCCGCTTTCCGCCGACCCGGCGCGCCGCAGCCACATAGGGCGCCAGCAGGTCGCGTAGCTTGGCCGCGTTGTCGTCGGACAGATCGATCTCGTAGCTCACCGAATCGAGCCCGAACACGATGGTCTCGGCCGCCTCGGTGTTGTCCAAGTCATCCTCGAGTCGATAGACGATGCGTTGTGCCATCCGTAAATCCTCCCACAGTGAGTGCTTTGTGTTTCTCGGCCGTTCCCCCGATCAGCCGACGTGACCACACACTACAGGGAAGTATTACGGCCGCCAAGACATTACCGTACCAGTATACGGCTAATCGCCGCTTTCTGCCGCCCTAATCAGATTAGGCGGGCCGCCGAACATCGGGCTCGTCGCGGTTCCACAGTTCGCGGGCGGTGACCCACGGATCGAAGACCGCCGGCTCGCGGCGCCCGAGTTCGACAACCTGGGCGTCGGATTCCAGCGCGGCCTGAAGTTCCAGTTCGACCCGCAACGCCTCGTAATTGCCGCGCAATGTGGACACTTCCTGCTGCAGCAGGCAGACCCGCCGCCCGGTGCCTTCGAGCTGCCGGCGCAGCGCGGCGACGCGGCGGCCGAGCACGTCGACGACCGCACGCTGACGGGCCCGCTCCGCGTGCAGCTGCTCGGCGTGCAACAACGCCTGGTGCAGGGCGTGCGCCTCGCGGACGCGTTGGGCCGCCCGGTTCTCGCGCCAGGCCAGTAGGCAGGCCAGGGCGGCACCCGCGATCAGGGCCACCAGGCCCAGCCCGCGGCTGACCGGGTCGCCGAACAGATACGCCAGCGCGGCCACGCAGCCGACCAGGCCGAGCACCGTCCACGACACCACCCGGACCCGGGTTGGGCGGCGGACGCGACCCGATTGCGGCTTCACGCCGGCAGCCTAACCGGGGTCACTCCCCCCGGCGTCGTCAGCCCCTGGCGCGTCGCCGGATTCGTCGTCCGGCGGCACCTGGCAGGCCCGCTCCAGCGCCCGGCCCGCCAGCGCGAGCGCCACGCTGAGCACCGCCGACGCCCCGGCGGAGAGCACTCGCTCGCGCGGCAGCGCGGCGTCCAGGTTCGGCAGGTACCGCAGCGCGACCACCGCGTAGCCGGCCGCCAGCGCGGTGCCGCCGATCAGCGCCGCCTTCCCCGCCAGCAGCAGCGCGACCGCCCGGCTGGGTTCGACCACCGCGTGCCGGACCTGCACGGTGCGATGCATCCAGCGGGCGGCCAGCCAGCAGGCCAGCGCCAGAACGGCCACCACGACCGCGGTGAACGGCGGGACCGGCGGAACGGGCCAACCGAAGCTCTCGGCGACGGACAGGGTGATCCAGGCCAGCCCGGCACCCACCACGACCGCGATCGCCAGCACCGTGCGGCCGGTGCGTTCGACGCTCGGCCGGGGCTCGGGCATCAGAGGTCGATGGCGAGGTCGTCGCGGCGACGCACGCCGGAGCTGTCGATGTCACCGAGCAGGTCGGCGACCGGTCCCCGTTCGGGCAGCGCGGCGGCGGGATCGATCTCCAGCCAGGGGACCAGGACGAACGCCCGCACATGTGCCCGCGGATGCGGCAGCGTCAGCACCGGGGTGTCCTTCACCCGGTCGCCGACGCAGATCAGGTCGACGTCCAGGGTGCGGGCGCCGCCGGGCACCTCGCGGGTGCGGCGGAAGTTGCGTTCGATCGCCTGGGCGCGTTCCAGCAGAACCAGCGAGGCCAGCGAGCTGTCGGCGCGCACCACGATGTTCAGGAAGTCGGGCTGATCGCGCACCGGACCCACCGGGGCGGTCTCGTAGACCCCGGAGACGTCGACCACTGTCACGGTCGGGGTGATCCGCAACAGGTCGACGGCGCCCTGCAGGTAGGCCAGCCGGTCTCCCAGGTTGGAGCCCAGCGAGAACACCACCTGCCGCATCGGCACCATGCCGGACAGGGTGTCGACATCGAAGTCGAGGTGCGCGTTCGGGTTGAAGTCGGTCATGGGGAGCGCCTCCTGGTGATGGTGACGGCGACATCGGCCAACTCGACCGGCATCCGGGCCTCCGGCTTGTGCACGGTGACCTCGACGGCGGCCACCAGCGGGCGGCTCAGGCAGGTGGCGGCCACCCGCTCGGCGATCGTCTCGATCAGGTTGACCGGCTCACCGGTGACGTCGGCGGCGATGGCGCCGGCGAGTTCTGCGTAGTCCACCGTGGTGTCCAGTTCGTCGGAGGCGGGACGCGGCGCCAGCTGACAACTCACGTCGATCACGAAATCCTGTGGTTCGACCCGCTCGAAGTCGTACACCCCGTGGGTCGCGCGGAACCGCATCCCGGTCAGCCTGACCCGGTCAGGACTCGCTTCGGCCATGCATCCACCTCCGCCCAGACCCTACTGCACGCCACCGGCGCGCTCGCGGGCGAGCCGTGCCACGACCGCGATCGCATCGGCGTGCGGGCGTGCGCTATGGGTGCGCACCGCCCACACCCCCCGCTCGGCCAGCAGCGTGGTCAGCGCCACCGAGGCGTCGTCGCGCAGCCTCGGCTCGCGGCCGTCCAGCAGCTCGCCGAGGAAGCGCTTGCGGGACGCCCCGATCAGCAGCGGCTGGCCGAGCGCGGCGAACTCGTCGAGCCGCGCCAGCAGCGTCCAGTTGGCGTCCGGCGTCTTGGCGAAGCCGAGTCCCGGGTCGAGCACCAGCGAGCCCGGCGCGATCCCGGCGTCCAGCGCGGAGTCCCGGCGCCGGCCGAGTTCGCGGACCACGTCCGGCACGACGTCGTCGTAGTGGCTGAGCTGCTGCATCACGTCGGAATGACCGCGCCAGTGCATGGCCACATAGCCGACGCCGAGCCCGGCCACCACCTTCAGCATGGCGGGATCGCCGAGCCCGCCGGAGACGTCGTTGACCAGCGCGGCACCGGCCGCCACCGCAGCCTCGGCCACCTCGGCCCGGGTGGTGTCGATGCTGACCACCGCTCCGTCGGCGGCAAGCTCGGTGACGATGGGCAGGACCCGGCGCAGCTCCTCGGCGACCGGCACCCGAGCGGCCCCCGGACGGGTCGACTCGCCACCGACGTCGACCAGGTCGGCGCCCTCGGCCAGGAGGGTGCGGCCCCGGGCTATCGCAGCCTCCGCGGCCTGGAAGTCACCGCCGTCGGAGAACGAGTCGGGGGTGACGTTGACGATGCCCATCACCAGGGTCCGTCCGGCGGCTGTCAGGTGCCTCACCGCGGCAGCCTATCCAGCCGGCCCGCCGGGTCGAGCCGGCTTCTGGTGGTTGTCAGCCGCGCGGCTGGGGCCCCGCGGGGCCCGAACCTTCTGCTGGTTGTTATGGCCCCCGGCCAGCCCGCGGTTTTCAACCCGCATCCGGTTCGAGGCCCGCATCGGTCCGATCGATGGCGCCATTTCCACCAAGAAGCGGTTCATTGACCCAGCGCACGCGCGACGCGGTCCACCACCGTCTGGGGAGACAGCATGATCTCCTTGGCCAGCCAGCGCACCATCGAGTAGCCGAGGTCCCGCAACGCCTGCTCACGTTCCTTCTCTCGGACGTAGCCGGCACCGTCGGCATACTTGACCGCCCCGTCACACTCGCCGATGAGGCGTTGCTCCGGCCAGTAGAAGTCCGGGTACAGCCGGCCGAACGGGGACTCCAATGCCGTCTGGTAGATCGGCGACGGCAGCCCGGCCAGATGGAAGTGACCCGCCGACAACGACTCGGGCGCCGACTCACGAGCCGGATCGGCGAGCGCGATCCGCGGCGCCAGACCGGCCGGGCGCCTGGTCAGGCTGGCATGCTCGAGTAGCTCGCGCGCGGCGTCGGCCAGCCGCCGGTTCACGTAGTCCGATCGGCGCGGTTTGGCGACCATCCCGGCGCACAGCAGCCTGGCTGCTCCGTCGAGGATCACCAGGGCGTCGGGCAATTGCCTGCCTGCGGCCAGATCGACGGCTGTTCGCGCCAGCGTGGTCACCGGCCGTCCTTCGCCGTCCTTCGTGACCTGCGCCGACGGCAGCGGGCCGATGTGATGCACCGCGGGTCCCACTCGGGACCGGGCAGCCCCGCTGGGCAGCGTGACGCTGACCGGACCGCTGTGCCAGGCGTCGAAACCCGGGGCCGGCAGATTCCAGGCGGTGCCCGCCGATTCATGACTGAGCACGGCCGACGGGTAGAGCTCCAGTTCGGCAACCGCCCGCAGCAGGTGCCGCTCACGCGGATCCTCCGGCCAGAGCGTGCCGTCGATGAAGACACCGCGCCGGATCCGCACGATCCGACCCCCGGCAAGAGCCGTGCGGAGCATCTGGGGGCTGATGCCCGATGCGATCAGCTCCGCCCGAGCGGTGGGTCGCTTCGGCAACAGGCAGGGCTTCGGCGTGCGCATCGCCCCAGGCTGCTTCGGCAGCGAGAGCCCGAACAACCACCCCGGCACAATCTGTGGATAACTCGCACGCGGCTCCGAACCGCTTCGTGGCGGTTATCGGGACGGCGGTGTCGCTGTTACCCACCTCGAACCGCTCTGTGGTTGCTGTCGGCCATCTCCCGGTGGGCCTTACCAACCGCGACCCGGTTCGACGCCTTGATGGCCATGCCGTCGGCGGACATTCCCACCAGGAAGCGGTTCGAGCCTCAGCCGAGGATCAGACTCATCGCCTCGGCGCGGGTGGCCGGATTCCGCAGCGCTCCGCGGACCGCCGAGGTGACGGTCTTCGAGCCGGGCTTGCGGACGCCGCGCATGGTCATGCACAGGTGCTCGCATTCGACCACCACGATCACCCCGCGCGGTCGCAGATGCTCGACCAGGGCGTCGGCGATCTGCGTGGTGAGCCGCTCCTGCACCTGCGGACGCTTGGCGAACACGTCGACCAGCCGGGCCAGCTTGCTGAGCCCGGTGATCCGGCCGTCGACGGACGGGATGTAGCCGACGTGGGCCACCCCGGTGAACGGCACCAGGTGGTGCTCGCAGGTGCTCCACATCTCGATGTCCTTGACCAGCACCAGCTCGTCGTGGGCGATGTCGAAGGTGGTGCCGAGCACGTCGGCGGCGTCGGCGTCCAGACCCCCGAAGATCTCCGCGTAGGCGCGGGCGACCCGGGCGGGCGTTTCGCGCAGCCCCTCCCGGTCGGGGTCCTCACCGATGGCGCTGAGCAACTCTCGGACGGCCGCGGCCACCCGCGGCTGGTCGACCGCCACCTCAGCGCTCCGGCGGCGGCGCCCAGCCGCCCGGCGGCTGGCCGGGTGGCGGCTGCTTGCCGTACGGCGGCTGCCACGGCGGCTGCGGCTGGGACGGGTCCTGCGGCGGCAGCGGCCCGCCACCGGGGATGGTCGGCACCGGCACCTGGATGTTGCCGTTGGGACCGAGCAGCGGCGGCCCGTAGGTCGGCTCCGGCCTGGGTGCGGGAGGTGGCGGGTCGACCGGCGGCAGGTCGGACGGCACCCGGGTGTCGGAGCCCGTCCAGGCCGGCCGCTGCGGCCAGCGCACCAGCGCCTCGAAGATCTTCGCCACCTGGTCCTTGTCCAGGGTCTCCTTCTCGAACAGCTGGCGGACCAGCTCGTCAAGCACCGCGCGGTTGGTCACCAGGCAGTCGAAGGCCTCCTGGTGGGCGGTGTTGATCAGCCCGGCGACCTCCTCGTCGATCGCCGCGGCGATGGCGTCGGAGTAGTCGCGGTGGCCGCCGCCCATGCCGGCCTGCATCCCCAGGAACGGCTCGTCGGAGTCGCTGCCCAGCTTCACCGCGCCGAGCCGCTCGGTCATGCCGTACTTGGTGACCATCGCCCGGGCCACGTTGGTGGCCTTCTCGATGTCGTTGGCGGCGCCGGTGGTCGGGTCGTGGAAGACCAGCTCCTCGGCGGCCCGGCCGCCGAGCATGTAGGCCAGCTGGTCGAGCAGCTCGCCGCGGGTCTTGGAGTACTTGTCCGAGTCGGGCATCACCATCGTGTAGCCGAGCGCCCGGCCGCGCGGCAGGATGGTCACCTTCTGCACCGGGTCGGTGCCCGGCATCGCGGCCGCCACCAGCGCGTGGCCGCCCTCGTGGTAGGCGGTGATCAGCAGTTCGCGCTCGTTCATGATCCGGGAGCGCTTCTGCGGTCCGGCGATCACCCGGTCGATCGCCTCGTCCAGGTGCTCCTTGGTGAGGTAGCGCTGGTTCTGCCGGGCGCACAGCAGCGCCGCCTCGTTGAGCACATTGGCCAGGTCGGCGCCGGTGAAGCCCGGCGTGCGCTTGGCCACCGACTCCAGGTCGGCGTCCGGTGCCATCGGCTTGTTCGCGGCATGGACCCGGAGGATCTGCAGCCGGCCCTTCATGTCGGGCGCCTCGACCGGGATCTGCCGGTCGAACCGGCCGGGCCGCAGCAGCGCCGGGTCAAGGACGTCGGGACGGTTGGTGGCGGCGATCAGCACCACGCCGCCGCGGACGTCGAAGCCGTCCATCTCGACCAGCAGCTGGTTCAGGGTCTGCTCGCGCTCGTCGTGGCCGCCGCCCATGCCGGCGCCGCGGTGCCGTCCGACGGCGTCGATCTCGTCGATGAAGACGATCGCCGGGGCGGCCTCCTTGGCCTGCTCGAACAGGTCCCGGACGCGGCTGGCGCCGACGCCGACGAACATCTCGACGAAGTCGGAACCCGAGATGGAGAAGAACGGGACGCCGGCCTCGCCGGCGACGGCCCGGGCCAGCAGGGTCTTGCCGGTGCCCGGCGGGCCGTAGAGGAGCACGCCCTTGGGGATCTTGGCACCGACCGCCTGGAATTTGGCGGGCTCGGAGAGGAACTCGCGGATCTCCTGCAACTCCTCGATGGCCTCCTCGCAGCCGGCGACGTCGGAGAAGGTGGTGCGCGGGGTGTCCTTGGTGGCCAGCTTCGCCTTCGACTTGCCGAAGCCCATCACCCGGTTGCCGCCGCCCTGCATCTGGTTGAGCAGGAAGAAGAAGATCAGCCCGATCACGATGAACGGCCCGATGGTGAACAGCAGCATGCTCCAGATGCCCTGCTGCGGGACGTCGCCGCGCCAGCTGTCCAGGGTCTTCGCGGAGAACCGCTCGTTGAGGCGTTCGATGATCTGCTGGCTCTGGTTGCCGATCCACTTGGCGCGGATCTTGACGCCGTCCCTCTGCTCGACCCGGATGTCCTGCTCGCCCTCGACCAGCACGACCTCCTTCAGCGGAGTGTCGCCGTTGATCACCGCGATCACCTCGGAGGTGGGCTTCTGCTGGTACCCGTTGGCGTTACCGATGTAGTCGATCAGCAAGGCGATCCCGAGGAACGCCAGGATGATCCACAGGATCGGTCCCCGGAACAGTCGTTGAGCCTTCATTACCCACCTTTGTTGAGCGCGGCAGCGGCCGCCGACCCCCAAGGATAGGTCAGGAGTAGACGTGCGGCGACAGCGTCGCGACGTCGCGCAGGTTCCGGTACCGCCCCGCGTAGTCGAGTCCGTAGCCGACGACGAACTCGTTGGGCAGGTCGAAGCCGACGTACTTCACCTCGACCGGACTGTTCAGGGCGTCGGGCTTGCGGAACATGGCCATCACCTCGAGGCTGGCCGGATTGCGCGACTTCAGGTTCTGGATCAGGTAGGCCAGGGTCAGGCCGGTGTCGACGATGTCCTCGACGACCAGCACGTGGCGTCCGGCCAGATCGGTGTTGAGGTCCTTCAGGATGCGCACCACCCCGGAGCTCTGGGTGCCCGAGCCGTAGGACGAGATCGCCATCCAGTCCATCTCGCAGTGCCGGGTCAGCGTCCGGGACAGGTCGGCCATCACCATCAGGGCACCGTTCAGGACGCCGACCAGCAGCAGTTCGCGGCCGGTGTAGTCGGTTTCGATCTCGGTGGCCAGGCTCTGCAGCCGATCCTGGATCTGGTCGGCCGAGTAGAGCACGTCGGTGAGGTCGGACCGGATGTCGCTGGCGTCCACACGCGCACCTTAGCGAAACCTGAGCGGAACGTTCACCCGGGGCTCATCGGTGACCCGGCGGCCAGCACCCCGGACCGCCGGACGACGCGGAGGCCGGGCACCTCCACCCACCGCTGGCCGCGCCAGTCGGTGACCAGCGCCGCCACCGCCAGGGTGTGCGCCCGGGTCACCTCGGTCGCGCCGCGCGCCAGCAGCCAGCGGCGCAGCACCCGCTGCCGCAGCGCCGCCGGCAGCTCGCGCAGGCTCGCGCAGGGCAGCTCCGCGGGAGCGGACACGTCCGCGGCGAGCTCGTCGAGGGCGTCGGCGTCCTCGCGGGCCAGGGCCGCCGTCCGGGCCAGCGCCGCCCCGACGCCCGGGCCGAGCTCCCGCTCCAACACCGGCAGCACGGTCTCGCGGACCCGCACCCGGGCGAACCGCGGCTCGGTGTTGTGCGGGTCCTCCCACCAGGCGAGCCCCAGTTCCCGGCAGCAGTCCCGGGTGAGCGCCCGCGGCAGGTCCAGCAGCGGGCGCAGGAAGCCGTCCCGGACCGGCGGCATGCCGGCCAGCGAACGCGTTCCGGAACCCCGCGCCAGCGCCAGCAGCACGGTCTCGGCCTGGTCGTCGCGGGTGTGCCCGAGGTAGCACACCTCACCCGGACGACGGGCGTCGCCGAGCGCCCGGTAGCGCGCGCGACGTGCCGCCGCCTCGGGGCCGGAGCCGTCCGGCAGCACCCGCACCGTGACGGCGTCCGCCGGCAGGCCGGCGTCGCGCAGCCCGGCGGCGACGGACTCGGCATGGTCGGCCGAGCCGTCCTGCAGGCCGTGGTCGACCACCACCGCGCGGGCCGGGAAGCCGAGCCGGCCCGCCGCCAGCCGGACGCCGTGGGCGAGGGCCAGCGAGTCGGCGCCGCCGGAGCAGGCGACCAGCACGTCCTCGCCGTCGTGGGCGTGTTCGATGGCCGCGACCACGGCCAGCGTCGCCGGCCCGAGCGCCCGGCGGGCCATCAGGCGATCCGCTCGGGAACCCGGCGCAACCAGTCGGACGGCGTGCGCAACTCTCCGGGGGTGGGCAGCGAGCCGGGTGCCCGGAAGGCCAGGTTGAGCCCGTCGACGCCGGCCCGGGCGATCACGGCACGACAGAACCGGGCGCCGTTGAGGTACTGCTCGCGCTTGGCGCGCAGCCCGAACAGCCGGGAGATGAGCCGGATCAGGCCGCCCGCGTCGCGACGGGCCTCGAACGCGGCGCGCAGCCGCTCGACCTCGGGCACCAGGCCCCGGCCGGCGGCGTCCATCACCACGTCGGCATGCCCCTCCAGCAGCGACATCACCGCGGTCACCCGGTCGAGGGCGCCGGGGCTGTCGTCGAACACCTCCCGGAGCAGGTCGAGCAGGTGCTCGGCCAGCCAGGGCGCCGCGCCGAACTGGAACCGGTGGGTCTCCTCGTGCAGGCAGACCCATTGCCGGAAGCCGTGCGGCTCGACCGCCAGCGCCCGCTCGGCCGCGACGATGTTGGGCGCCACCAGCAGCAGCCGGGGGGTCGGCGAATAGGGGTCGAACTGGCCGAGGATGCGGGTGGCCAGCAACGCCAGCACGGCGCCCAGCTGGCCGCCGGCGAGTCCCGCGTTGACCCGGCGCCACAGGTTGTCGGGCGGTCGCTGACCGGCGGCGCGCAGCATCGCCTCGGCCATGCCGGTCGCCGACTCCACCCAGCCGACCCGGTCGACCACCAGCGTCTCCGCCGTGGCCGGGCTGTCCAGGCCGCTCGCGACGGCGACGGCGTCGGTCGCCCGGACCGCGCAGGCGCGCAGGTCGGCGACCACCGCCGCCGCATCGGACCGGTGCAGGTCCGGCCCGGCCGGCGTCAGCAGCCTCCCCGCCGCCGCGGCCGCCCGCCAGTCGACTCCGGGTACCACCGTGGGCGGGTCGACCTCAGCCACAGCCGCACGCCGCCCAGCGGGCCGTGGTGGTGTCCATCCAGTCGCGGACGGCGAACGGCCGCACCACCTGGTTCGCCATCAGCGCGAAGACCAGGGGCGAGCCGTCCTCGGTGACCAGGTAGCCGGCCAGCGTGGTCACGTCGCGCAGGCTGCCGGTCTTGGCCCGGACGACGCCGCGCCCGGCCCGCTCGCCGGAGTCGTCGTAGCGGTCGGCCAGCGTGCCGGTCACGCCGCCGACGGGCAGCCCGGCGATCAGCGGACGGAAGCGGTCCTCGGCGAGCATCAGCCGCATCGCCTTCGCCAGCACCCCGGCGGTGACCCGGTTGTCCCGGCTCAGCCCGGAGGTGTCGTCGATCACCATCCCGGGGGCCCACAGGCCCAGTCGTTTCAGGGTCTCCCGCACCGCCCGGGTGGCGCCGGCGAAGCCGGCCTCGCCGTGGACGGCGATCCCGGCCTGCCGGGTGAGCGTCTCGATGGCGGTGTTGTCGCTGTACCGCAGGATGTGCGCGATCAACTCCTCGACGGTCGGCGAGTGCACGGCCGCCAGCTGGCCGGCCCCCTCCGGGGCCTTCATCGGGCTCGTCGCGGTGACGGTGATCCCGGCCTTGGCCAGCCGGCCGGCGAACGTGCCGGCCGCGGTCCGGGCCGGGTTCTCGTCGGCCTTCCCGGTGCGGGTGCGTCCGCCGTCGACGGCCAGCGCCGAGATCGACGCGACCGAGTAGCGGTAGTTGGGGGTCCAGTGCGGATGCCAGGAACGGCCGGTGAAGAGCCCGGCGTCGTAGCCGAGGGCCACTTTCGTCACCCCGGCCCGCCTGAGTTCCGCCGCGGTCGCGTCGGCCAGGTCCTGCAGCGAGGCCCGTCCCGCCGTGCGGCGATCGCGCAGCAGCGGATCGCCGCCGCCGCGCAGCACCACCACACCCTTCCGCGGGGTGACCGCCGTGGTGGCGAAGGTGCGACCGGCACCGAGCGTCTCCAGTGCGGCCAGCGAGCTGAGCAGCTTCAGCGTGGACGCCGGCACGGTGGGCCGGTCGCCGCGGTCGATCAGGGTGCGGCCGGTCTGCGGGTCGATCACCACCATCGAGGTCTTCCCGGCGGCCGCCTTCGGCAGCTTCGGCAGGCGTCCGAGCAGCGCCTTCGCCGCCGGGGCGGGGGTGGCGGCGAGTTCGTCGAGCGGCAGCGCCGGCGGCCCGGCCGTGGCCGGCGTCCGGTACCCCGGCGGAGGGCTGGCCGGCAGCGTCACGGTGGTGGACGGCAGCACCGCCGCGCGCCAGCCCGGGACCACCAGCAGCACCCCCGCCGCGACCACCACGACGGCGAGCAGAACCAGGATCGCCGACCTGATCCGGCGCGCGGCCGTCCGGGCTACCGCTTTCGGCATGTTGCCCGCGGCGTGGTTGGCGATAGGGTCGAATACGGCATCCACGCCATCATGACAGCCTTCGAAAGGGGAACCGTAGTGGCCGAGTTCAGCCGCCCCAAGATCCAGCCGAGCGTGCACTTCGATGTCACCATCGAGATTCCCAAGGGAACCAAGAACAAGTACGAGATGGACCACCACACCGGTCGGATCCGCCTCGACCGCACCCTGTTCACCTCCACCCAGTACCCCAACGACTACGGGTTCATCGAGGGCACCCTCGGTCAGGACGGCGATCCGCTGGACGCCATGGTCCTGGTGCCGGAGGCGACCTTCCCGGGTGCGCTGATCGAATGCCGCGCGATCGGCATGTTCCGGATGACCGACGAGATGGGCGGCGACGACAAGGTGCTGTGCATCCCCACCGCCGATCAGCGGCAGGACTACCTGACCGAGCTGAAGGACCTGCCCCAGCTCACCCTGCTCGAGATCGAGCACTTCTTCGCCGTCTACAAGGACCTCGAGCCGGGCAAGTCGGTCGAGGGCGCCGTCTGGGTGGGCCGCACCGAGGCCGAGAAGGAGATCTACCAGAGCTGGCGGCGGGCCAAGGGCACCGACTACGAGAACGAGTTCACCCGCACCGAAGACGAGTGAGAACGCTGCACCTGCTCCGGCACGCCGAGGCCAACTGGCAGGCCCCCGGGCCCGGCGGCGATCACGCGCGCCGGCTGAGCGCCCGCGGCGTGCAGCAGGCGCGCGGAGTCGGCGTGCACCTGCGCGGCGCCCGGATCGACCTGATCCTGGCGTCGTCGGCGACGCGGACGGTGCAGACCGCCGAGGCGCTCGGCCTCGGCGTGCCGGTACGGTCGTGCGACACCATCTACAACGCGGGGGCGAAGAGCATCCTCGAAGAGTTGATGACCGTGCCGGACGGTTGCAGCGGGGTGCTGGTGGTCGGGCACGCGCCCGGCATCCCGGCGTTGGCGCACGCCCTGGCCGACGGCTCGTCGGACGCCGAGGCCCGCGCCCTCATCGCCTATCGGTATCCGCCGGCAACACTGTCGACGCTGACGGTGTACACCTCGTGGGCGAAGCTGCGCACGGCCTGTCTGGTCGCTGCGCGGCTCGCCCCCGAGCCCGGCTGATCAGGCCTGCCGGCGCACGTAGATCCTGGCGTCACGGCTGCCGGTGCACTCGATCCAGGACCGGATGGCGCACACGTAGGTGGCGTTCTTGCGGCTCTGCGGGTCGACGATCGTCACCCTGAACGTGTCCGGCAGGTCCGTGCCGAGGGTACGGACGGCGGCCAGCACCCGGGTGGCGACCGCACAGCTGGTGTTGGTGCTGCGGGCCACCTCGTGCGTGCAGACGATGGACCCGCGCGGCGGCGTGCTGCTCGGCGGTGTCGCGCTGGGCGACGGCGCGGCGGACGCCGTCACCACCGGCCGGGCACCGACCGTCTGGCCGATCAGCCAGGCCAGGCTGGCCACCGCGGCGACCAGCGCAATCGTCAGGCTCACCAGCGCCAGCCTGTTGCGCAGCCGGCGCGCCGAGCCATAGGCGGGCAGGAACCGGCTCGTCTCGTCCGGGTCCCAGTCGGAGTCCTCCGATTCGGTGGCGCCGCCGGTGGGCGCGGCCGTCTCCCCCGGGGCCCCCGCGAAGCGCGCCGGCGGGTTGTCCGACTGGCTGGGCAGGTCGTCGTCGGCCACCTCGGCGCCCGGCACCGCCCGTCCGCAGCGAGGACAGTGCAGCGCGTGCTCGAACAGCCGCAGGCCGCAGGCCTCGCACATCAGCATGGAACTCTCCGATCGGAGCGACGGTCGCTGCTCGATTCTGGCACAGCCCGAAACACCCTTCCGGTCAGCGGGACTGCGGCAGCTTCCGGGCGCCGCGGCGGGGCGCCCGCGGCGCCGACGGCGGCGGCACCACCGGGCCGATGTCGCCGTCCGGGGCCTCGTCGAGGTCGACGATCACCGGGGCGTGATCGCTCGGACCGGTGCCCTTGCGGGCCTGCCGGTCGACCCAGGCCGCGGCCACCCGGGAGGCGGTCGCGGCATCGGCGAGGATCAGGTCGATCCGCATGCCGAGATCCTGGTGAAACATCCCGGCCCGGTAGTCCCAGTAGCTGAACACCCGCTGGGTCGGCCAGCGGTCACGGACGACGTCGCGCAGACCCAGGTCGGCCAGCGCCCGCAGCGCCGACCGCTCGGGCTCGGTGACGTGGGTGTGACCCTCGTAGGCGGCCGGGTCGAAGACGTCGGCGTCGGCCGGGGCGATGTTCATGTCGCCGCACAGCGCCACCCGCTGCGGGCCGGCGGCGACGCTCGCCCGCAGTGCCGCCAGCCAGTCCAGCTTGTAGCGGTAGTGGTCGGAATCGGGCACCCGGCCGTTCGGCACGTACAGGCTGTGCACCCGGACGCCGGCACAGTCGGCGCTGATCGCCCGGGCTTCCGGATCCGGGAACCCGGGCATGCCGGCGAACCCGCGCTCGACGTCCTCCAGCCCCACCCGGGAGAGCAGCGCGACACCGTTCCACTGGCCCTGGCCGTTGCTGGCGAACCGGTAGCCGCGCTGCGCCAGCGGTTCGGCGAACAGCTCGGCGAACGCGTCGTCGGTGAGCTTGGTCTCCTGCAGGCACACCACGTCGGGACGCCGCTCGTCGAGCCAGGGCAACAGCCGCGGCACCCGCTGCTTGGCCGAGTTCACATTCCAGGTCGCGATGCGCACCCGGTCAGGCTACGTGGTAGGCAGGGGGCGTGCCCGACCGTACCGACCCGCATCCGGTGACCGGACGGCGGTTCGGCTCCCCCGTTCCGCCCGGCACCGGCTGGCCCGGTGATCCGGCGACGGCGGCGACCCCGGTCGCCCATGACGCCGCCGACGTGGCCGAGCTGGCCACCGACGCGAACCTGCACCAACTGCAGGCCCGATCGTCGGTGTGTTGCGCCTGCCCGCGGCTGGTGAGCTGGCGGGAGAGCGTCGCGACGCTCGGCCGCCGGGCGTCCTTCGCCGACCAGCCGTACTGGGGACGCCCGGTGCCCAGCCTCGGCGACGACGCCGCCGACCTGCTGATCGTCGGCCTGGCGCCGGCGGCCAACGGCGCCAACCGGACCGGTCGGATGTTCACCGGCGACCGCTCCGGCGACTGGCTGTATGCGGCCCTGTATCGGGCCGGGCTGGCCAGCCGGCCGACCGCGACCCACGCCGGTGACGGCCTGACCCTGCACGACATCCGGATCACCGCGACCGTGCTCTGCGCCCCGCCGGACAACAAGCCCAGCACGGCCGAGAAGGCGACCTGTTCCGCCTGGCTGGACCGGGAACTGCAGCTGATCCGGCCCCGGCTGCGCGGAATCCTCGCCCTCGGCGGGATCGGCTGGGACGCCACCCTGGCCGCCGCGCGCCGGCTCGGCTGGGACGTCCCTCGGCCGAAGCCGCGCTTCGGGCACGGCGCCGAGACCGTCCTGGACGCCGCCGGGCGCACCGTGCGGCTGTTCGGCAGCTACCACGTCAGCCAGCAGAACACCTTTACCGGCAGGCTCACCGAGGACATGCTGGACGACGTGCTGCAGCGCCTGCGCGACTGCGCTCCCCACTGAGCGAGGAAGACCACGATGACATCCGCCGACGACCCCGACCAGCCGCCCGGACTCAGCATCGTGCCGCTGGCCGACCGCCCCGAACTCGGTGCGCAGCTGCCGGCGCTGCTCGCCTCACGCTGGCCGGCGTACATGCTGGAGGGCCATCCCGGCCATCAGGTCGACCTCGAGGCCCTGGTCTTCGGCCTGCCCGAATACCAGCTGTTGCTGGTCTCCGACGACGGCGACCTGTGCGGGTCGGCGATCGCCCTGCCGCTGCCGTGGGACGGCACCGTCGACGACCTCCCGGAGGGCTGGGACGCCGCGATCACCCGGTCCGCGGAGTCGCAGACCCGCGGCGAGCCGGCGACGGCGCTCTGCCCGCTGTCCATCACCATCGCCGAGCACGTGGGCCGTCAGGGCCTCGCCGCCGAGCTGCTGCTGGCGATGCAGCGCACCGCCCACACGCGCGGCCTCGACTCGGTGGTCATCGCCATCCGTCCGAGCCGCAAGGCCGACTACCCGCTGATCCCGATGGAGCGCTACCTGACCTGGCAGACCCCGCGCGGGGAGGCGTTCGATCCCTGGGTGCGCCTGCACCGCAGGGCGGGCGGCGAGGTGCTCGGCGTCTGTCCCCGGTCGATGACCATCACCGGCACCCTGCGGGAGTGGCAGGAGTGGCTGCAGCAGGAGATCCCCGACAGCGGCGAGTACATCCTGCCGGGCGGGCTCGCGCCGCTGGTGGCCGACAAGGAGGCCGATCTCGGCGTGTACGTCGAGGCCAACGTGTGGATCCGGCACCGGCCGCGGCCCTGAAGCCGGCCGGGTCGTCCGCCCTCAGTCCAGCACGGCGCCCCGGCTGGCCGAGGTGACCAGCTTCCGGTAGCGGGCCAGGACGCCGCGGGTGTACTTGGGCGCCGGGTGGGTGACGCCGGCCGCACGCCGGGCGTCCAGGGTGTCGTCGTCGACCAGCAGGTCGAGCAGGCCGTTCGCGACGTCCAGCCGGATCGGGTCGCCGTCCTCGACGAAGGCGATCGGGCCCAGGTCGACGGCCTCGGGAGCGACATGGCCGACGCACAGCCCGGTGGTGCCGCCGGAGAACCGGCCGTCGGTCAACAGCAGCACGTCCTTGCCCAGTCCGGCGCCCTTGATCGCGCCGGTGACGGCGAGCATCTCGCGCATCCCGGGCCCGCCCTTGGGGCCCTCGTAGCGGATCACCACCACGTCGCCCTTGCCGAGCCGGCCCTCCGCGACGGCGTCCATCGCGGCGCGTTCGCCGTCGAAGACCCGGGCGGTGCCCTCGAAGACCGACTCGTCGAAGCCGGCGCTCTTCACCACGGCACCCTCCGGTGCCAGCGAGCCCTTCAGGATGGTGATGCCGCCGGTGTGATGGATCGGCTGCTGCATGGCCCGGATCACCTTGCCGTCCGGGTCGGGCGGGGCGATGTGGGCCAGGTTCTCGGCCATCGTCTGCCCGGTGACGGTCAGGCAGTCGCCGTGCAGCAGGCCGGAGTCGAGCAGCAGCTTCATCACCACCGGGACGCCGCCGACCCGGTCGATGTCGGTCATCACGTAGGCGCCGAACGGCTTCACGTCGGCCAGGTGCGGCACCTTGGCGCCGACCCGCTGGAAGTCGTCGATGGTCAGGTCGACGTCGGCCTCGTGGGCGATCGCCAGCAGGTGCAGCACCGCGTTGGTGGAGCCGCCGAAGGCCATCACCACCGCGATCGCGTTCTCGAAGGCCTCCTTGGTCATGATGTCGCGGGCGGTGATGCCGCGGCGCAGCAGGTTGACCACTGCCTCGCCGGAACGCCGGGCGTAGCCGTCGCGGCGCCGGTCGGTGGCCGGCGGGGCGGCCGAGCCGGGCAGGGACATGCCGATCGCCTCGGCCACCGAGGCCATCGTGTTGGCGGTGTACATGCCGCCGCAGGCGCCCTCGCCGGGGCAGATGGCGCGTTCGATGGCGTCCACGTCGGCGCGGGACATCAGACCCGCGGCGCAGGCGCCGACGGCCTCGAAGGCGTCGATGATGGTGACGGTCTTCTCGGTGCCGTCCGAGAGCCGGGCGATGCCGGGCAGGATCGAGCCGGCGTAGAGGAAGACCGACGCCAGGTCGAGCCGGGCGGCGGCCATCAGCATCCCGGGCAGCGACTTGTCGCAGCCGGCCAGCAGCACCGAGCCGTCCAGCCGTTCGGCGTTCATCACGGTCTCGACCGAGTCGGCGATCACCTCGCGGGAGACCAGCGAGAAGTGCATGCCCTCGTGGCCCATCGAGATGCCGTCCGAGACCGAGATGGTGCCGAACTCGAGCGGGTAGCCCCCGGCGGCGTGCACGCCGTCCTTGACCGCCTTGGCCAGCCGGTCCAGCGACAGGTTGCACGGGGTGATCTCGTTCCAGGACGACGCCACCCCGATCTGCGGTTTGGCGAAGTCCTCGTCACCCAGTCCGACCGCCCGCAACATGCCTCTGGCGGCGGCCTTCTCGAGACCGTCGGTGACGTCGCGGCTACGGGGCTTCAGGTCGGGAGTCTGGGTCATGGCGTGATCTTAGGTCGCCCGGCTACCGTGTGGACATGGGAGACGTGGTGCAGCTGCGACCGGGCCGGGAGC
>JBGALC010000013.1:0-64952 GCA_044224095.1 Micropruina sp.
ACGCGGAACGCAGTTTCGTGATGCTGGACGCCGAACGGCAGCCCGGTGGCGCCTGGCAGCATCGCTGGGAGTCGCTGCGGATGGCGACCGTCAACGGGATCTTCGACCTGCCGGGCTTCCCGAAACCGCCGCTCGCCGCGGACGAGCCCAGCCGTACGGCGGTGCCCCGCTACTTCGCCGCCTACGAGCAGGCCATGCACCTGCCGATCCTGCGACCGGTGACGGTGACCACGGTGAGCCGCGCGGACGCCGACCCCGACGGCGAGCTGCTGGTCGACACCGACGCGGGTCGCTGGAGGACCCGGGCGATCATCAACGCCACCGGCACCTGGACCAACCCGGTCCTGCCCGGCTACCCGGGGCAGGACTCCTTCCGTGGCCGGCAACTCCACACCCGCGACTACGTGAGCGCCGACGAGTTCGCCGGGCTCCGGGTGGCGATCGTCGGCGGCGGCATCTCCGCGGTCCAGCAACTGGAGGAGATCTCCCGGTGGGCGACCGTCCGCTGGTACACCCGGCGCGAACCGGTCTTCCGGGACGGCACGTTCCGCCCCGAGACCGAGGGTCGGGAGATCATCGCCAAGGTGACCGCGGATGCCGAGGCCGGGAACCCGGCCCGCAGCGTCGTCTCCTACACCGGCCTCGGCTGGGCCCCGTACACGATCGCCGCCCGCGAGCGCGGCGTCCTCAGCCGGCGTCCGATGTTCACCCGCATCGAGCCGGACGGCGTCCGAGAGACCGACGGGAGCTTCACCGAGCTGGACGTGATCCTGTGGGCCACAGGGTTCCGGCCGGCGCTGGGGCACCTCGACCCGCTCGGGCTGCGGAACCCGCGGGGAGGGATCGCCGTCCGTGGCACCCAGGTGGTCGCCGACCCACGGATCCACCTGATCGGATTCGGCCCCTCCCAGTCCACCGTCGGTGCCAACCGGGCCGGGCGGGACGCCGTCCGCAGCCTCAGCGCCTACCTGCGCAGGCGTCCGGCCAGGCTGGGGTGAGCGGGCCGAAGGGCCACCTGAGGTACGGGCCGCGGGCCGGCGCGTAGAGAGCAGCACGGGCGAGCCGGACCGCCAAGAACGGCTCCGGGCTTTGACTCAGTTGGCGGCGATGTCGCTGTCGCTGGTGTCGCCCGGATCGAGAGGATCTTGACACGATCCGGATGGCTGCATCAGGCTGACGCAGACGGGCGGACCGCTCCAAGGAAGCGTAGCGGCTGAGTTCTGCGGGCTCCATGGTCAGTGAGGCCACCCGTAGATCTAGGGAGGGTATTGATGGTCGGGTCAAGAGGTCCCGTGATTCGCGTACTGATGGGGCTCATGCTCATGGCGTCGTCCCTGTGGGCGATCGGTGAGCCTGCCCACGCTGCGACCGCCAAGGGTGGGGTCAGCATGTGGTCTGCGTGCGAAAACCAGTACGGCAAGGGTTGGGAATCTTACATCAAAGACTGGAACGCCTACGGCTGGCGGTGCGGCTTCCGCCCCTACCCCAACGTCCTCGAGAAGGCTGATCGTTCGATCAACGTGAACAAGCAATGCGCGAAGCAGTACGGCGCAGGCGCTTGGGGCGAGCCGACCAACAAGAAGGATCCGTACTCCTGGGTCTGCTACAAGTGAGTCGTCGAGGGCGCCCTAGAAAGGGATGGCCGTCACCGTCCGAGCACTCCTGGTCCATGCGGGCATCCGGCCGCCCTTTGTCCGGGTCATCGTCGGTGGCGTGCCGGAGGGCCGTAGATCGATGGTGGTGGCCAGGTTGACGACAGAGCGTGGGTTGGGTGCACGTTCTGTTGGTCGACCGTTACGGGCGCCCCGGCCTTGTCGCTCCGAGATGGCGCATCATGACCATGAGGTGACGGTGGCAGTAGCGCCATGACGCCCAGGGAGTGGAACCAGTCCGCCCATAGCTACCACGTCATGCTCGGGCATCGCGCCACCAGGAGTGCTGCTCACCAAGGTGCTGCTCACGCTGTGAACGTGTCCCGCGCCGTGCAGCAGTCGTCGGCGCAGGAGTCATCGGGCTCCCGTTCACCGGTGAGAACGGCGACGGGGGCGGCGCAGCAGGCGTCGCCGCGCCACGCCTCGATGCCCTCGCGGACGGCGAACGCGGCGATGACGAGCGCCGCTGCGGAGTCGGCCCAGGTCCAGCCCAGCAGGCCGTTGAGCAGCAGGCCGACCAGCAGTGCCGCCGAGAGGTAGCTGCAGATCAGGGTCTGCCTGGAATCGGCGACCGCGGACGCGGAGCCGAGCTCGCGGCCGGTGCGCCGCTCGAACCAGCTGAGGACGGGCATCACCAGCAGGCTGAGCACAGCCAGTGCGATGCCCACGGCGGAGTGCTCCGGCTCTCGCAGGCCGGCCAGCGAGAGCAGGGCGTCCACCGACACGTAGCCGGCGAGGCCGAAGAAGGAGACGGCGATCACCCGCAGCGCCACCCTCTCGCGCCGCTCGGGATCGGGCACCGAGAACTGCCAGGCAACGGCCGCGGCCGAGAGCACCTCCACGATGGAGTCGAGGCCGAATCCGATCAGCGCCGCCGAGGAGGCGACGCCGCCGGCGGTCAGTGCGACGATCGCCTCGACGACGTTCCAGGCGATCGTGATCGCGACCACGATCCGGATCCGTCGTCGCAGGACGGCGGTGCGCTCCGGGGCCGGTGCGACGGCCGTCATCGCGGCGCCTCGCAGTCCGCGCAGCAGCCGGGAACGGTGCACGACGGGTCGATGCACGGTTCGCCCTCGTCGACTGCCAGGGTGACGTTGACGAGCGCCGACAGCGCCCGGGCCAGGTGCGCGTCGGCGATCTCGTAGCGGGTCATCCGGCCCTCCGGCACGGCGACGACGATGCCGCACCCGCGCAGGCAGGCCAGATGGTTGGACACGTTCGTGCGGGTCAGCTCCAGCTCATCGGCGAGCCTGGCCGGGTACCCCGGGCAGTCCAGGAGCGCCAGCAGGATGCGCGAGCGGGTGGCGTCGGACATGGCCCGGCCGAGGCGGCTCATGACGTCCACCCGGGAAGCAATGGTCAGCATGTGCTGACCATACAGCAGTTGCTGACCTATTGGGACGGCCAGGTCACGGCCACCCTGCTCAGCGCTCCGGCCGGAGCGGCGTCACCGGTTCCCGCTGATGGCGTGCCGGCGTCGTCGCGGCCAGGAACTTCAGCACGCTGTCGGATCGCGCCCGGGTCAGCAGGCGCGTCGCCTCCTGGGCACGTGAGGCGTCGATCCGCAGCCTTCGGCTGGTCGAGCGCTCGGCCAACGCGCCGAAGAACGTGTCGAGCTGCTTGAGCTGGTCGGCCGAGATGCTGGCGTCCGGACGCTCGACGAAGTCGGTGGCGACCCGCGCGAGTTCCTCCGCGCGGCCGCGCAACTCCTGGTCCTCGCTCAGGATCCGGATCGCCTCAGGAAGGTTCCGCTCGGCGAGCGCCCACCACTTCTCCACCCCGGGGAAGGAGCGGAGGCGGCCGTCACGGATCTTCCGCATCCGGTCGAGGTCCAGGCTGGAGCGCGCGCCCAGCGACGAGAAGAGGTTGTCGAGGGCGTCCGCCGGGCATGTCACCGTGCCTGTCACATTCCCGAAGATCTCCCAGTCGCCTTCGTTGTTCCAGCGCCTCGAGAATGCGATCGTGCCCTTACTGGTCAGGTCGTCGTGGGTGAAAAGGAAGACCTGGAATCCGATCGTGTCGTCGGGATTGATCCAACTCCAGAGATTCTCGAAGAAGTTCTGCTCGTTCTGGACGGCACTGCTCACCGCGTCCTGGATCGATGCCTCGAACTCCGCGAGTTCGCCCTCGGTGACCTCCTGATTGGTGAGTGTCCGGGTCGCCACGATCTCATTGACGGCCGCCCGCACAGCGTTGTTCAGCGCGGTGTGCCCGGCGGCCGCGCCGTCGTCGGACACGTTGTCCTCCTCCATCAGCACGCACACGACGCCGACCACGCCACCCACGTCCGGCTGGGTGGTATCGAACGGCGGCGGCACCGGGATCGGCTTCATCAGCGTCTGCCACTCGCCGATCGCCGCCGGAATGGGCACGGTCTCGCCGGCGTCGACGTCGTCGTTGGGCAGGTTGCCGTGCGAACCGGGGGTGAAGTGCAGGGTGGCCTGGCCGGACAGGGTCAGCCCGGAGTTGACGCTGATCGTGGAGCCGTCCGCCAGGAAGAAGACGGTCCACAGGTAGGGCTCGGCCGAACCCCAGCCGTCGCCTTCGTCGTGGCATTTGATATGGGTCAGGTCGAACTGGACATTCAGTGTGCTGCGGGCCATCGACGGTTCCTTCCCTCGTGAAAGCTGCCATCCTGAACGGGTGGGTGTCGCGGTAGTCAGTTGATGCTCGAACGTCCGTCGCCCCGGTGAATTCCGCAAGGCTCGTCGGGAATGTCTGCCGGTGTCAGAATTGCGGGGTGTCAGAATTGCGCAGTGGGCCCGCAGCGGGAAATTCCGCGGCTCGGCAGCGAGTCGGCCGACCGCCCGGCCGGCACGCCTGTCAGCGCCTCGCGATGATGCGTCCCGGGAGCCTTCCGGCGGCGAGGGCCGGCGTCCGCGCCACCACGGCGGTGCCAGCAGGGTGCTGGGGTGCCTGCGCATGAAGGTGACGTCGAGAACTGCGCGGTCGGAGTCCATGCACGGCGGGCGAGCGGACGCCCCGGCGAGGGCCGCGGATATTCGCCGGTCGTTATCCGGATCGCGAGACACGTGAGACACTGCATGAGTTCCGGCAACCCAGCCGGGCGGGAGGTGGGTACCGATGCCGTCCGAGGAGCAGGCAGCAGAGCACGACACCGAACTCGGAGGTGCTCCGACCGAGGTGGTCCTGACGGTGGCCGAGTACGCCCGCGAGTTGACCGCCCCGGCCGATGAGGCCGAGCGGGTTCGGCTGGGTGTGGCCCTCGTGGTGGAGCTGCTGGATGCCTGCGACGCGGCGGGCGTCACCATGATCGACAAGGGCCGGCTGACCACCACCGCGCCCACCTCGGAGTTCGTGGCGCAGGGCGACATGCTGCAGTACGAGCTGCAGGAGGGGCCGTGCGTGGACACCGTGCTGACCCAGAGCACCGTGATCAGCGACAACGTGCGCCTCGACCGGCGCTGGCCGCGGTGGGGGCCGGCGGTCGCGGAACAGCTGGGCGTGGGGTCGATGCTCTCCCTGCTGCTGTACACCCAGGAGTCGTCCTACGGGGCGCTGAATCTGTACAGCTTCGAGACCGGGAGCTTCACCAGCGACGACGTCGTGGTCGCGCACGCGCTGGCCGCCCACCTCGCCGCCGCGCTCGCGGACGGACGCCGTCTCGACAATCGCGCCGCCGCCCTGATCAACCGCACGGTGATCGGCCAGGCCGAGGGAATTCTGATGGAACGGCACAAGATCACCGCCGACGCTGCCTTCGACATGCTGCGCCGCGCCTCCCAGCGGGCCAACCGGAAGCTGGTCGCGATCGCCGAGGAACTCACCCGCACGGGCGAACTGCCCTGATCGGGCCGCCCTCCGCCAGCATTCGGTAGGGGGCACCGAGGCGCGGCCGGGTCGCGTTCAGCGGCGGTCCACGGGCCGGGTGCGTGGGGCGTTGCGATCCCTCTGGGACGCAGTGATGCGCCGGCTGTGGTCTCAACCGGCGCATCCCGCCGGTGCGGCGCGCCCGGGCACGGGCACCGGCAGGTCCCCCAGGGGGACAATCGTCGGTTACCCACTGTGGCCGGACGCATTCATCCGTTCTGTCACCGGCCCAACCGTGACCAGGGACGAGCCGGTCGAACGGCTGGCGGCGCCGGACCCGATCCACGCGCCGCCGGACGACGGGGGACCGCGCGCCACTCCGGGACTCGACGTTTGCCGTTCTGTCGCCGGGGTATCCGCCCGGTAACGCCACCGACAGGAGGGACGCCATGACCAGCCAGCAGCCCGAACCGCGCGAGTCCGACGAACGAGCACCCGACGACGCCGATCCGCAGGCCGCACCGGAGACCCGGCTGAGCAACGACCCCGATCCCTATCCCGGCACCGACGTGGTCAACGAGCGGCCGCCCGGACGAGGCGTCCCCGAGGAGGATCCTGACCCGCCGCTGCCCGGCTGATCGCCACACCCTGGCCTCGCGCGTGGCCGACGCCGATCGGCACCGGTCGCGCCCGCGTCCCGGCAGCGTCGCCCGGAGTCCGCCGCCGTCCCTCAGCGACTCAGCGCCGGAGCCACACCGTGGTCTCGCCCGGAAGCCGTCCGTCGGCCAGCGGGCCGCTGGCCAGCAGCACCTCGCCCCGCGGCAGTTCGACCGGCTCGGTGCCGAAGTTCGTCAGCGCGCACCAGCCGTTCGGGCGGGCGAAGCCCAGCGCGGTCGGGGGCACCTCGAGCCAGTCCAGCGTCTCGGGGCACTCCAGCCGGTGGCGCAGGGACAGCGCGCGGCGGTACAGGTTCAGCGTCGACGTCGGGTCGTCCGATTCGACGTCGACCGCGTAGTCGGCGAACCATTCCGGCTGCGGCAGGTGCGAACCGCCCGGGCCGAAGCCGAACGACGAACCGTCGCCGGTCCAGGGCAGCGGGACCCGGCAGCCGTCGCGCCCGATCTCGATCTCCCGGTTGCGGAAGAACGCCGGATCCTGACGGGCGTCGTCCGGGATCTGGCCGACCTCCTGCAGGCCCAACTCCTCGCCCTGGTACAGGTAGGCCGAACCGGGCAGCGCGAGCATGAACAGGGTGGCGGCCCGGGCCCGGCGCAGGCCGCGGAGTCGGTCGACCTCGCCCGGGTCGCCGCCGTCGAGCAGCCACTGCTTGCCGTCGTTGCCGCCGCCGGCTGATCCCGCACCGGGCGCCGCCGCGCCGACCACACCCGCGGGCAGCCCGTAGCGGGTGGCGTGCCGGACGACGTCGTGATTGGAGAAGACCCAGGTGGTCGAACCGCCGATCTCGCGCGCCGCCTTCAGGTTGCGGTCGATCACCTCGTGGAAGTCGGCGGCCGAGAACTCGGCCCGCAGCAGGTCGAAGTTGAAGGTCTGGCCCAGCCCCTCGGGCGAGGAGTACCGGGCCTGGCGGTGCGGCAGCACCCAGGCCTCGGCGACCGCGGTGCGCGGCGGATCGTACTCGTTGAACACGGCGCGCCACTCGGCGTAGACGTCCTGCACCTCGTCGCGGTCCCAGAGCGGGTGCTGGCCGTCGTCGAACTCGCCGAGACCGTCGTCGAAGCCGATCATCGCGTCGAAGGCCGGGTTGAGGTTCTTCTTCAGCCCGTGCGCCACATCGACCCGGAACCCGTCGACGCCCCGGTCGCTCCAGAACCGGAGGGTGGTGAGGAAGTCGGCGTGCACCTCGGGGTTGTCCCAGTTGAAATCGGGCTGCTCCTTGGCGAACAGGTGCAGGTACCACTGCCCGGGGGAGCCGTCCGGTTCGGTGACCCGCTCCCAGGCGCTGCCGCCGAAGATCGACCGCAGCGCGCTCGGCGGCTGCGCCCCGTCCCTGCCCTTGCCGTCGCGGAAGATGTAGCGCTCCCGCTCGGGCGAACCCTTGCCGGCGGCGATCGCGGCCTGGAACCACGCGTGCAGGTCGGAGGAGTGGTTGGGGACGATGTCGACGACCACCTTGATCCGCGCCCCGTGCAGGGCAGCGACCAGCTCGTCAAAGTCGTCCAGGGTGCCGATCCTCGGGTCGACATCGCGATAGTCGTCGACGTCGTAGCCGCCGTCGGCCAGCGCCGACGGGTAGAACGGGCTCAGCCAGACGGCGTCCACCCCGAGCTCCTTCAGGTAGCCCACCCTCGACGTGATGCCCTTGAGGTCGCCGATCCCGTCGCCGTTGGCGTCGGCGAAGCTGCGCGGGTAGATCTGGTAGACGACGGCCTGACGCCACCAATCGGGGGCGTGGAAGACATCGGGTGCGGTGAGCGACATTACGCGGCGGTCCTTCCTGGACGCTCGTCGGTAGGCAGTGCGAAAGCGCTAGCCAGAGGGATTGTGGGACACTGATTCGATCATTGGATCAAACTGTCTGGAACCAGCCTAACAGTGCGCTGAGACAGGTCAAGTCCCGGTGGCCGGCCAGCGCCGAGCGCATCGTGGGCCCGTCAGGCCCGCTCGGGATCCTGGCCGGTCTCGATCATCCGCCGGGCCAGCTCGCGCAGCTTCAGGTTGCGGTTCTGGCTCGCCGTCTTGAGCCGCGCGAGAGCGGCGTTCGCGGTCATCCGATGACGCTCGATCAGGATGCCGATCGCCTGGCCGACCAGCCGGTGGCTCTCGATCGCGCGGTGCAGGTTGGATTCCCGGTCGGCCGCCTGCTGCGCGGCCAGGACCCGGTCGACGGCGAGGGCGAACGCCTGCGCCAGCAGGTCGGCCACGATCATCTCGTCCGCCGTGATCCGCCGCGGACGGGGGAACTGGATCCAGGCCCGGAACCCGGCCTCGCTGCTGCGCGGCACCAGCAGGATGCCGGGCCGGAGGCTGACCGTGTCGGGGCTGGGCTTGCCGGCCAGCCCGATCCGGACCTGTTCGGGGAGACTCTCCGCGGTGACCTCGGCACCGCCGGTGATCAGCAGCTGCCAGTCGTCCACCGAGATCTGGGTGGTGCCGATGCCGTCGAAGAGGACCGCGAACCCGTGCTCGGCGACGGCCAGCAGGGTGTCGAAATCGTCGGTGGAGCTGAACTGGGCGCTGACCTGGGCGGCCGTCAGCCGGCGCTCCCGGGCGTCCTTCTCCTTGGTGATGTCGCGGACGGTCGAGACGGTGACCGCCTCGCCGCTGGGCAGCTGGCCGAGCTTGCCGCTGGCCACCGACACCCACAACGGATGCCGGTCGGGCCGGAAGAACCGGAACTCGCCGGACACGTCGGTGCCGTTGCGGGCCAGTTGGTGAGCCCGCCGGATGTCGGCCAGCGCCTCGGCGTCCTCCTGCTCGGTCGGCCACCAGGGATAGGGCGGCCGGATCGGGCCGGCGTCCAGCGAGTAGCCGATCAGGTCGGTGAACCTGGCGTTGGTCTCCAGCACCAGACCGCTGCCGTCGACGATGATCAGGCCGTCCTGGATCGCGGTCATCGCCGCGCGACGCCAGGCCGTCTCGCGGGTCCGGTCGCGGGCGCGTTCCAGGTTCGCCATCAGCCGGGTCCGCAGATCGGTCATCGTGAACGGCTTGACCACGTAGTCGTCCGCCCCGACGCCGAACCCGGCCGGGGTGCTCTCCTCGCCGGCGACATCGGTGAACAGCAGCACCGGCAGCTCCGGGGCGATCGCCCGGATCGCCGCGACGAGCGCGACCTCGTCGCCGGGGACCGCCAGATCGGCGAGCACCGCGTCCGGCGGGAGCTCGCGCACCGCGGACACCGCGGCCGAGCCGTCGGCGACCACCTCGGTCCGGTAGCCGGGCCGGAGGGACTCGGCAAGGAACTCGCCGAGCCGGACGTCGTCCACGACGAGGAGCAGCCGCGGGCCGGCCTCGGCGTCCGGATCGCCGGCGGAGGCCCCCGGCGGGTCGTACTCGGCGAGCAGCGAGGTGGTGCCCGCGGCCACCGCGGACGGGTCACCCGCCGCCGTCGCCGGCGACTCCAGGAGGGCCGGGGCGGCGAACCCGCCCACGATGGCCGTGGCGGCGACCACGGACGGTTCCGACGCCGGCTCGGCTCCACGGGTGAGCACCGCGCCGGCGGCGGGACCGAGCGACTCCAGGTAGGCACGGAGGTCCGCGTCCCAGGGGCGGGCCGGGTGGTGGGCGACGAGCAGGACGTGGCCCGCCTGCTCGGCTCCGGGACCCGGCACGGGGATGGCGTGCAGCCGCGAGCCGTCGGCCGCGTCGTGCTGGGCGAACCCGGTCGCCAGGCACTCCCGGGCCAGAGCGATGGCGCGGTCCAGGTCGACCGGCTCGCCGAAGCTGGCGAGCAGGATGGGCGGGTCGGTCCACGGCGGCGGCACACGGAACAGGCAGCCCAGGGGATGGTCGGCGGGGTTCCGCGCCAGGACGTCCATCACGCGCCGGGCGCGCACCGCGGGCGTGGCGTCGGCCGGATCGTCCAGCAGGCCGCGCAGCGTGGCCAGCCGGCGTTCGGCCAGCACGGCCCGGGTGGTTTCCGCGAAGGTCAGCAGCGACCCGAACGTCGCACCGCCGTCGTCGGCGAAGGTGGTGCAGCCGATGGTGAACCAGGCCTCCTGGTCGGGGACCTCGCGGCGCAGCCGCAGCAGCTGGTCGGCGGCGACCGACGTGCCGCCCGCCACCACGGCGTCCAGGACCGGCCCGTTCCGCTGTTCGAACGACTGCAGGGCCGCCTCCGCCGACGCCGCATCGGACGCCTGCGCGGCGGCCAGGCCGAAGGCGACTCCGGCGGCGTCGTTGTAGACCTCGAGGCGGCCGGGGACGCGGACCCCCATCGGGGTCGAGGAGTCCAGGCAGATACGCATCGCGTCCCGCAGGGCGGGCGGCCAGCACTCCGGCGCCCCGAGTGGGCTACCCGACCAGTCGTGGCCGGCGAACCGGTTCTCGGACGCGGCACCGGGGACCGAAGGCCGCAGCCAGGGTCGCACGAAGGGCATTGCGTCTCCCACCCGAATTCCGCACCGGCCGGCGACAGGCGGGCCGACACCGGCGACTCTAGCCTCGATGGCGCGTCCGGCCGGCCGGAATGCGCTGACTCGCGCGGACCGGGTTTACTACCCCTTCTCGGGGGTAAGCCGTTGTTGAACGAGGTTTCCCGGCCCCCCAGCTGCCCGCCGCCACGACCCCGATGCCTGGCTCGGTCTCGGCGACCACAGCACCTCCGATCGGGCCGGGAACCCAGGGCCCGACTGGAAGTGAGGAATCGGCACATGTACGCAAAGGCTCCCATCCGGGTGGCGATGATCGATGACTGCGATCTGGTCGCCGCCGGTCTTCGGCACATGTTCGGCGGCCGCACCGACCGGATCGAACTGATCGGCCTGTGGCGTGGCTCCGACCTGGTGGAATCGGTCGACATCGCGCTCTACGACCCCACGGGGCGGCAGAGCGAGGACCCGGGTGCCCTGCAGCGGCTAGTGCGGAACCGCCGGGCCCGGCGGACCGTCGTGTACAGCTGGAACCTGCTCCCGGCCCTGATCGACCAGGCGCTCCGGGAGGGGGCGTCCGGGTACTTGTCGAAGTCGCTGGGCGCGCAGGAACTGCTGGCGGCGCTGGAGCGGGTGCACGCCGGCCAGCGGGTCACCCTGCCTGACCGGCATCAGCCGGCGGCCGGCAGCCAGTGGCCCGGCCGCGAGGACGGGCTGTCGTCGCGGGAGGCCGAGGTGCTCGCCCTGATCACCCAGGGCATGTCGAACTCCGAGATCGCCAAGGGCATGTACCTGAGCCCGAATTCGGTGAAGAGCTACATCCGCTCGGCCTACCGCAAGATCGGGGTGGCGCGGCGTACCCAGGCGGTTTCCTGGGGCATGCGGCGGGGCCTGCACGCGGCCTATGTGGTCGCCGGCCGCTGAACCGAGATCGCTGACACGTCCCTTGTGATTCGCGGTTTGGTATGGCAAGGTCGTCAGCATCTGAGCGGTCAAACCACGCGCTGACTCGGTAGTCCCGAGGAGCGCGCCATGGCGCATCACACCACCGCACCCACCCTCGAGTCCGCCCGGGAAGCGACCACCCGCGAGCTGTTCGCCGAGTTGGAGGCGACGGACGATCCGGCGTCGCGACATCGACTCGCCGAGCGCATCGTCGAGGTCAACCTGCCGCTCTGCGACGCCCTGGCGAACCGGTATCGCGGCCGCGGTGTCGACCACGAGGATCTGATCCAGGTGGCCCGGACGGCCCTGTGGCTGGCGATCGGACGATACCGCTCCGACCACGGCTCGTCGTTCGGTTCGTTCGCGATCCCGACCATCACCGGTGAGCTGAAGCGTCATTTCCGCGATCACGGCTGGATGGTCCGCCCGCCCCGTCAGCTGCAGGAACTGCGGGCCAAGGCGGTCGCCGCCCGCAGCGACCTGGAACAGTGCCTCGGTCGCACCCTGCACGACGTCGAACTGGCCGCCCGGATGGACGTCGACCTCGATCAACTGCGCGCCTCGCTGGCGGCATCGGACAGCTATCTGCCGGACTCTCTGGACCTGCCGTGCGGGGACGACTCGGCCGAGTCGCGCGGCTCGCAGCTGCCGACCGACGACGACCTGGCGGCGACCTGCACGAACCGGATCGCGTTGCGCCGGGCGCTCGACCGGCTGTCGCAGCGCGACCGTAGCCTGCTGGTCTGGCGTTTCGTGGACGAGTGCACGCAGCGCGAGATCGCGGGCCGGCTCGGCGTCTCCCAGATGCAGGTGTCCCGGCTGATCAGGGCCGTCCTGGCGGAGCTGCGCGAGGAGTTCGAGCCGACGCCGCTGGCCGGCTGACCGGACGCCTATCGCGAGGGTTCGCGCGACGGACGTCCCGGTGCTCGCGCGAACGTGTTCACCCGGCCAGCAGCGACTGGCCGCCGTCGATCCACACTTCGGTGCCGGTGATGTGCGACGCGGCGTCCGAGCCGAGGAAGCAGATCAGTTCGGCCACCTGTTCGGGGCTGGCCGGCTGCTTCCCGGTCAGCGGGATCTGGCCCTCCGGGTACTCCACCGGCGGGCGCAGGCCGTCCAGGTCGCGACGCTCGGTGTTGTCGTCGATCTCGGTCTCCACGCTGCCCGGGCAGATCACGTTGACCCGGACGCCGTGCCGGGCCAGTTCGACGGCGGTCGACTTGGCGAACGCGACCTGCGCGGCCTTGCTCGCCGCGTAGGCGCTGGCGCCGCTGTTGCTGAACATCCGGGTGCCGTTGACCGAGGCGGTGATCACCACCGAGCCGCCGCCGGCCGCCTTCAGCAGCGGCAGCGCGTGCTTCACGGTCAGGAAGGTGCCGCCGAGGTTCACCGTGACGGTGCGCTGCCACTCCTGCCAGTCAAGCTCCTCCAACGGTGCCCAGACCCCGTTGATTCCGGCGTTGGCGACCACCAGGTCGACCCGGCCGAGGGTCAGCCCGATCTCGGCGAACAGCTGTTCGACGGCCACCGGGTCGCCGACGTCGGCGGCGAGGCTCAGGGCCCGGCCGCCCGAGCCGGCGATCCGCTCGACCACGCGGTCGGCGCTCCCGGGACGGTGGCCGACCACCGCCACCGCGGCGCCCAGTTCGGCCAGGCGCACGGCCGCCGCCTCGCCGATGCCCGAGTTGGCGCCGGTCACCACTGCGATCCTGTCGTGATAGTCCATGGTTCGCCCGTACCCCGTCCTCGCCGTCCGGAACGCCGCGCAGGCCCTCAGCCCAGGGCCTTCACCAGTTGTTCATTGAAGGCCGGCAGGTCGTCGGGCTTGCGGCTGGTGATCAGGTTGCCGTCGAGCACCACCTGGTCGTCCACCCACTCGGCGCCGGCGTTGCGCAGGTCGGTCTGCAGGCTCGGCCACGACGTCACCCGCCGGCCGCGGACGACGTCCGCCTCGACCAGCATCCAGGGCGCGTGGCAGATGGCGGCTACCGGCTTGCCGGACTCGACGAAGTCGCGCACGAAGGCGACCGCGTGCTCATCGGTGCGCAGGGCGTCCGGATTGGCGACGCCGCCGGGCAGCACCAGCGCCGCGTAGTCGTCCGGCGAGGCGTCGGCGAGCACCACGTCGACCGGCCGGGTGTCGCTGGGGTCGAGGTGCTGGAACAGCTGGACGGTGCCGCTGTCGGGGGAGATCAGCACCGGGACGTGGCCGGCTCGCTCCATCATCTTCCAGGGCTCGGTGAGTTCGGCTTCCTCGATGCCCTCGGCGGCGACGAGGAAGGCGATGGTCTGCTGGGCTGTGGTTACCGTCATCACCCCACCCTGCGACGCGGCACCGCGTCGAACCACACCCGAGCGGAGGAAACCGGCTCCGGGTGCCAAGCCGATCGTGCCGGCTGCCCGGATGCCGAGTGCCGTGCCTGTCGGCGATCAACTACGCGATGCGGATGTTCTCGCCGACCGCGGGCGGGCCCAGGACGCCTGGAACTCGAACAGGAACACGATCACCGTCCTCGGTATCGACGGCGGCAGGGCGGCGGGGGTCCGGTGCGGGTCCGGCCCGCGTGGGTGCTGCGGCCGGATCAGTCCTGGTCGGGGAGCGGGACGGTGAGCAGTTGCTGCACCTGCTGCCGGACCTCCTCGGCCATGTCGACCTCATCGGGGGAGAGCAGCCACTGGACCTGCAGCCCGTCCATCAGGGCGACCAGCGCCCGCGCCTGCCGGGCCGGGTCGACCCCCGGTGCCAGCAGGCCGGCACGCCGGGCCCGGTCGAGCGAGCGCCTGACGCCGCCGACCGTCCGCCGGTAGCGCCGGACGAAGTAGTCGTGGGCGGGGTGGTCGGTGTCGGACGCCTCCGCCGAGAGCACGGCGAACAGGGCGACCAGCTGTGGACGGGAGGCGTTGTACCGGGCCAGCTCGACCAGGGCGGCCAGCGCTGCGAGACCGGTCCCGTCGGCCTGGGTCGGTTCCAGGCGGGCCGTGTCCTCGGCGTCCCGTCGTTCCAGGACGGCCTCGAGCAGGGCCTCCTTGGAGCCGAAGTGATGCAGCAGGCCGGTGCGGGAGATCCCGGACGCCTGGGCCAGCTCGAGGATCGTCGCCCGCCGGTAGCCGACCCGGGAGAACAGCTCCGTGGCCGCTGTGATGATCTGCTCGCGCCGCAGGCGTCCGCTGGCGTAGCCGCCGTCGCGGGTTCCCATCGGAGCCTCCCCTCCGCCGAGCCGGTCGGTCGCTCCGGCGTCCGTGGGCCGCAAACCCCTCCCTAACTACTTCTGCCCTCCCACAGGTGGCAGGGCAGAAGTAGTTAGGGAGGGCCTTGTGGGGACCCCTGTCGTCCGGGGTGCCGGACGCCGTGCGCACCGGCGCACAGAATTCGACACAAGTGTACATATTCACTTAGGCTTGGCACAGCTCCACTTCCTGCGCCGCTCCGGCGCACCCACCTCGTTCGGAGGAACGTTGACCCAGATCGTGACCCCGCCTTCGCTCGCCACCAGGGCCGCCCGTAACGGCGACCTGGTCGTGTTCGGCGTCAACGGGTTCGTCTTCGCCTCGTGGATGTCGCGCGTCCCCGACGTGAAACAGTTGCTCGACATCACCGCCGGACAGCTCAGCCTGCTGCTGCTGGCGATCTCCATCGGCTCTCTGTGCGGCCTGCCGCTGGCCGGCCGGATCGCCCATCGGCTGGGCGCGACCACCACGGTGCGGCTGGGCGCGCTGCTCACCCTGCCCGGCATCGTGCTGGCGGCCCTGGCCGTCGAGCTGCACGCACCGCTGCTGCTGATCGCCCCCACCATGGTCCTGCTCGGTCTGGGCATCGGCATCTGGGATGTCGCCCAGAACCTCGAGGGCACCATCATCGAGCGCGCGCTGGATCGGGCGATCATGCCCTGGTTCCACGCCATGTTCAGCGCCGGCACCGTCGTCGGCGCCCTGATCGGTGCCGCGCTCACCTGGCTGCGGGTGCCGATCGGCGTCCATCTGCCGGCCGCGGCGGCGGTCACCCTGGTCGCGGTCTGGTGGGGCACCGCGCAGTTCCTGCCCGCCTTCGACGAGGACGCCGGCGCCATCGCGTCCGACACCCCGACGGGACGCTCGGCCTGGACCGAGCCGCGCACCCTGCTGATCGGCGTGATGGTGCTGGCCGCCGCCTTCACCGAGGGCGTCGCCAACGACTGGCTGGCGCTCGCCTTCGTCGAGGGACACGGGCTGGACAACTCCATGGGGGTGGTCGCTCTGGCGGTGTTCCTCGCCTTCATGACCGGCGGACGCATCCTCGGCGCCCAGTTGCTCGACCGGTACGGCCGGGTGGTGGTGCTGCGTGTGCTGTTCGCGGCCGCGGTCGCCGGCTGCCTGCTGGTGGTCTTCGGAGCGCCGTGGCTCGCCTTCATCGGTGCCGCCGTGTGGGGTGTCGGGGCCAGCCTCGGGTTCCCGGTCGGCATGTCGGCGGCCGCGGACGACCCGGCCCGGGCCGCCGTCCGGCTGAGCGTGGTGTCCACCGTCGGCTACGGGGCGTTCCTCACCGGCCCGGTGCTCATCGGGTTCCTGGGCGACCACTTCGGGGTGCTGCGCGCGCTGCTGGTGGTGGGTGCGGTCTGCCTGGCCGCGATCCTGGTGGTGCCGTTCGCGCGGCCGCTTCCGGCGTCCGGGTCGGCGGGAAACGAGAACGAGCGGTGACCGAGACCATGTCGCCCCGGGTGCTGCTGCTGGACATCGACGGCACCCTGGTCAACTATCGCGCCGAGCTGCCCGCGAGCGCGGCGGACGCCGTCCGTGCGGCGCGGGCACGGGGCCACCGCGTCTATCTGTGCACCGGGCGCAGCCGCGCCGAGATCTACGACCATCTGTGGGAGCTCGGCGTCGACGGCCTGATCGGCGGCAACGGCAGCTACGTGGAGGACGCCGGCCAGGTCGTCTTCCACCAGGTGCTGGACGCCGCCGTGGTGGCCGAAGCGGTCGCATGGCTGCTGGCCGAGGATCTCGGCTTCTACCTGGAATGCAACTCCGGCCTCTACGGCAGCGACCACCTGCCCGAGAAGGCGGCTGCGCTGCTGGAGGGTGGCGCGACCCCTGAGAACGTGCGGTTCATCCGCGAGGCGATGCCCGACGTGATCTACGGAACCCGGGCGGGCCGGGACGACGTCAACAAGATCAGCTTCGCGCTGCAGCCGGGGGTGGATCTGGACGCGCTCGCCGTCCGCTACGCCGGACGGGCCGCGATCGACACCTGGAGCATGACGGGGAAGCGCCCCGAGTTCGGGGAGTTCGGACAGCTCGGCGTCCACAAGGGAATCGCCATCGAGCGGCTGATCGTCCACCTCGGGGTGAGCGCCGAGGACCTGATCGGCTTCGGGGACGCCCGCAGCGACCTCGGCATGTTCGCCGCCTGCGGCACCTCGGTCGCGATGGGCAACGCGCCGGACGAGGTGAAGGCGGCCGCCAGCCTGGTCACCGATCACGTGGACGACGACGGCCTTGCCACGGCGTTCCGCAGGCTGGGCCTGATCGCCTGAGTCGCTCGAACGGGAATGGAACCGTCCCTCGAACGGGAATGGAACCGTCCCCTGAACGGGAATGGAACCGTCCCCTGAACGGGAAAGGAACCGTCCCCTGAACGGGAAAGGAACCGTCCCCTGAACGGGAAAGGAACCGTCCCCCGAACGGGAAAGGAACCGTCCCCGGGTTCAGAACCGGGATTCAGCCGACGGCGTCGATCGCCGTGACCAGGGCGGCATAGGTCGCCTCGACCTCACCCCGGTGGCAGGGCACGACCACGGCGTCCGGACGCTGCGCGAGGGCCTCCAGCAGGCGGTCGTAGAACCCGCCCAGCAGGTCCCGGCCGCCGGTGGCGGCCACGCTGTCCCGGTTGTGCCGACCCCAGTCGCTGTCGTCGACGCGGCGCTCGAAGCGGTCCAGGGCCTCGTCCCTGTCGACCATCAGGACGATCTCGACGAAGGTCGCGCCGGCGTCCAGGGCGACCTGTTCGAAGGCCTCGATCTCGGCCACCCGGGCGCGAAACTGCGGCACGATCACATCCCGGCCGCCGGTGAGCTGGGCCGTCGCCATCGCCAGCGCCAGCGGGCGGACGATCGGATGGGTGTCGATCTCCGGGTCGTCCCAGCCGCCGACCAGCGGGTGCAGTCGGTCCAGGTCGAGGTTCAGGGTCTCCGGGTGCCGCCGGGTGTAGAGCGCCGCCAGCGTGGACTTGCCGACGCCGGGAGGTCCGTTCAGATGAATCAGCCGGGGCACCGGACCACGGTAACGCGTTGTCACGCGCGCTCAGGCCAGCATCAGCAGGGTTCCGGCGACGATCAGCGCCAGCCCGATCGCCGAGCGCCGGGTCAGCCGCTCGCCGAGGAACAGCCAGGCGAAGGCGACGGTGATCACGATGCTGGTCTTGTCGATCGGCACCACCACGCTGGCGGGGCCCTCCTGGAGGGCGCGGAAATAGCACAGCCAGGACGCCCCGGTGGACACCCCGGACAGCACGATGAACACCAGGTCGCGGCGCGGAATCCGGGTCAGCTGCCGGTGCTCCCGGGTGACGAAGGCCACCACCCACGCCATCACCAGCACGACGCCGGTGCGGATCGCGGTGCCCAGGTTGGACTCGACGTCGGCGATGCCGACCTTGCCCAGGATCGCGGTCAACGCCGCGAACACCGCCGAGCCGAAGGCGTAGACCAGCCAGCCCGGTCCGCGCCCGACCGCCGCTTCCGGACGCGGTCGTCGACGGTCGATCATCAGGTAGGTGCCGGCGGTGATCACCGCGATCCCGGTCAGCCGGGCGGCCAGGCTGTCGGTCTCACCCAGCAGCAGGATCGCGAACAGCACCGTCAGCACGATGCTGGATTTGTCGATCGGCGTCACCTGGTTCACGTCGGCGAGCTGCAGCGCCCGGAAGTAGCACAGCCAGGACGCCCCGGTCGCCAGCCCGGACAGCACCAGGAAGCCGATCGTGCCGCCGGACAGCGTGCCGATCGTGCCCTGCGAGCCGACGATGAACACCACCAGCCAGGCGAACCCGAGCACCACCACCGTCCGGATCGCGGTGGCCAGGTTGGACGGCGTGTGCCGGATGCCGACCTTGGCCAGGATCGCGGTCAGGCCGGCGAACACCGCGGAACCCGCGGCGTAGAGCACCCACATCCGAGCCACTCCCATCGTCGGCGACCTCGGCAGACCCCAGCAGCGTAGGGGCAGCCGCGGGCCTCGCGTGCCGCCTCGTCAGTCCTGGATCTCGAGCAACTCGAGGACGGCGCGCTCCAGGGCCGCCTGGCGCTGCTCCGCGGTGCGGTAGCGCCCGGTCAGCGCGGAGGCGATCGACTCACCCGCGTCGTAGCGGTCCAGGATCCGCGGATCGATGTAGGAGCCCCGGGCGACGGCCGGGGTGTTGCCGAGGTAGGCGGCCACCTCGCCGACCGCCGCCCGCACCGCCCGCTTCCAGCCGGTCGCGGTCAGCTCCGCCCGGGGCGAACCGGCCAGGGTCGCCGCGAACAACACGCTCGCGTGCCAGGTGCGGAAGTCCTTGGCGGTGAATCCGCCGCCGAAGAGCTCGGCCAGGTAGGCGTTCACGGTGGTCGCGGTCAGGTCGACCCAGCGGCCGCCGTCCCGGTAGGCGAGCAGCCGGTCGCCGCCGTGGCGGCGGCGCATCGCCTGCAGCGCCTCGATGGCGGCCAGGTCCTCGATCAGCGCCCGGTGTTCGACGCCGGACTTCCCGACGAAGCGGAAGGCGAGCCCGTCGCCCTCCCGGCGGACGTGGTGCCGCCGCAGCGTGGTGAGCCCGAACGAGCCGTTGGCGTCGGCGTAGTAGTCGCTGCCGATCCGGAAGTAGCCGAGGTCGAGCAGCCGGACGGCGGTGGCGGCCGCGCGCTGCAGCGGCATGCCCTCGCCGGCCAGATCGGCGCTCACCTGCTGCCGCGCCTCGGGCAGCCGCAGCGCGGCGTGCGCCACCCGGTCGAACTTGGCCCGGTCGCGCAGCTCGCGCCAGCGTGGGTGGTACAGGTACTGGCGACGGCCGGCCACGTCCACGCCGGTGGCCTGCAGATGGCCCTGCGGCAGCGGGCAGATCCACACGTCGCGCCAGGCCGGCGGGATCACCAGGGCACGCACCCGGGCCACCTGCTCGGGGGTCAGCGGCCGGCCCTGCTCGTCGAGGTAGCGGAAGCCGCGCCCCGAGCGCCGGCGGGTCCAGCCGGGCTGGTCGGGGGAGACACGGCGCAGGCGCGGCATGCCCCGGCACTGTACTCCGCGGCGTCCGGCCCGAACCCGACCCGAAAGGGGGTGCTCGCACGGTCGGCCGGGCGATACCGTCGGCGGTCGAAGTGCGGGTCTGAAGCGAGGTGCGAGGTGTCGATCGGACGCCGCTGGCTGGCGATCGCGGTCTGTGTCCTGCTCACCGGCTGCGCGAGCGGCGCGGACGCCGGCGTCCGGGCGGTGCTGGATGCCCGCTCGGCCGTCGTGGTCGCCCAGAACGCCACCCGGCTGCTGCTCGACGGTCGCGCCACCGGCCCGTACACCCAGGTCGTCCTCTCCGACACCCTGGACGCCGTCGGCGACGCCGAGCAGGAGTTGCGCGAGGCGTCCGGCGTCGACCCCGGGCGCGTCGCCCGGGCCCGTGCCGTGCTCCGGGAGGCCGAGCAGGTGGTCGACGAACTGGCCGACGCGGGGGCCGACCGGCTGGCCGCAGCCGACCTGGACCGGCTCACCGACCTGGTCCGTGCCCTCGACGCCGCCCTGGCGGAGCTGGGCCGATGAAGCGGATCTTCGCCGTCGCGCTGGGCGTCCTGACCGCGATCGGCGGCTTCCTCGACATCGGCGACATCGTGACGAACGCCGTTGTCGGCTCCCGGTTCGGCTGGTCGCTGGCGTGGGTGGTGGTGGTCGGCGTGGTGGGCATCTGCGTGTTCGCCCAGATGGCCGGACGGGTCGCCGCGGTCAGCGGACGGGCCACCTTCGAGCTGATCCGGGAACGGATGGGGCCCCGGCTGGGACTGGCCAACCTGGCGGCGTCCTTCCTGATCAACCTGCTCACCCTGACCGCCGAGGTGGGCGGCATCGCACTGGCGTTGCAGCTGGCCAGCAGCGTGCACTATCTGCTCTGGGTTCCGGTGGCGGCGATCGCGGTGTGGCTGGTGATCTGGCGGGTCGGGTTCCAGGTGATGGAGAACGTCACCGGCCTGGTCGGCCTGCTGCTGATCGGCTTCGCGGTGGCGTTCTTCCTGCTCGGCCCGGACTGGTCGCAGCTCGGCAGCCAGCTGGTCCAGGCGATGCCGAGCGAGGAGTCGCCGGCCACCTACTGGTTCTACGCGGTCGCCCTGTTCGGCGCGGCGCTGACCCCCTACGAGGTGTTCTTCTTCTCCTCCGGCGCCGTCGAGGAGGGGTGGTCGACCTCCGATCTGGCGCAGTCGCGGCTGAACGTGCTGGTCGGCTTCCCGCTCGGGGGGGTGCTGTCCCTGGCGATCGCCGGCTGCGCGGCGCTCACCCTGCTGCCGTACGGGGTGGAGGTGACCACGCTCAGCCAGGTGGTGCTGCCGGTCGCCGAGGCCGGCGGCAAGGTGCTGCTGGTCGCCATCATCCTGGGGGTGGTGGCCGCCACCTTCGGCGCCGCCCTGGAGACGACGCTGTCGGCCGGCTACACGCTGGCCCAGTTCTTCGGCTGGACCTGGGGCAAGTTCCGGGCGCCGGCGCAGGCGGCCCGGTTCCACGTCACGATGATCGTCTGCCTGCTGGTCGGCCTGGCGGTGCTGGCCACCGGGGTCGATCCGGTGATGGTGACCGAGGTGTCGGTGGTGTTCTCGGCGGTCGCGCTGCCGCTCACCTACCTGCCGATCCTGATCGTCGCCAACGACCCCGACTACATGGGTTCCCGAGTGAACGGACGCCTGATGAACCTCGCCGGCCAGGCCTACCTGGCGCTGATCCTGGTCGCCTCGGTGACGGCGATCCCGCTGATGATCGTGACGGGGGTGGGGCAGTGACCGCCCGGTCGGCATTGCCCACGCCGCCGCCGGCCGACGGCGTCCTGCTGGACGCCCGGCTCAGCCTGCTCGACCGGCAGGTGCTCGACGTCGACGGTGAGCCGGTCGGCGTGGTGGACGACCTGGAGTTCGACGACGTCGGGTCGCCGATCGAGCCCGGCACGCCGGCGCCGGCGTGCCGGGCGCTGGTGCACGGGCCGATCGTGCTGGAGCGGATCTTCGGCGGGCGGCGTCCGGACGCCCACCTGCTGCGGATCGGCTGGGACGCGATCGCCGAGCTGGGCTCGGCGATCCGGCTCGCCGTGCCCGCCGCGGATCTGCCCCGGCCCTGGATCGAGGGCTGGCTGCGGGAGCGGGTGATCGCCCGGATTCCGGGAGGCCGTCATGTTCCTGGGTGACCTGCTGGCCGGCCCGGTGCTGCAGGACGGTCGCCGGGTGGGCTACCTGGCCGACGTCCGGCTGTCGGTGCCCCGGCACACGCCCGGGCAGCGGGTCGGCACCCCGACGGTGTACGGCATCGTGGTCTGCCCCCGCCGCACCGCCTCGTTCATGGGCTTCGAACGCACCGGCGTGACCGAGCCGCGGCTGCTGGCCGCCTTCTTCCGCTGGCGGGCGCGGGGCAGTTTCCTGGTGCTCTGGGACGACCTCGCCGCCGTCGCCGAGACCGGTGTCGAGCTGCGTCCGGACGCCGCCCACTGGTCCCCGGAACTGGTCGACTGAGGCGTCCGGGTCGCCTCGGTCCGGGCGCGCGTCAGACGTAGGGACGCCGCTCGCGCCGCCGGACCAGGGCCAGTGGAAGCACCAGCCACAGCCCGAAGAACACCGCCAGCGAGGCCAGCCCGGTGATCACGCCGGCGGTCAGGCCGACGACCACGCCGACCACCAGGGTGGCCACCAGCCCGGTGGTCAGGGCGAGGCAGGCCAGCCCGGCCTTCGCCATCGCCGTGCCCAGCCTGACCAACACATCCTTCTCGTGCCGGCGGAACAGCAGCCGGTGCGCGGTGACCGGCGCCAGCACCAGCCCGGTGGACAGCGCGGCCAGCAGCACCGCGGCCAGGAAGACCCCCACCAGCGCCTCGTCGATCTCGGCGAACCTGGTCTGGAACGGCAGGATCAGCAGGAAGCCGCTGAGCAACTGGATGCCGGTCTGGGTGACGCGCAGCTCCTGCAGCAGCTCGGCCCAGTTGCGGTCCAGCCGCTCAGCCGGGGTCTCGTTGCGTTCGGACGCCAAAGACAGCGGCTCGACGTCCTCGTCGCGCTCGGGCTGCTTCATCCCCACAAGGTACGCCGTCGGGACGGCGACGACGACGACCGGGCCCGAGATCTTCGCGACTCGGCGGCGGGCGCCGGCACCGTTCACCAGCCGGCGGCGAGCCGTGCGGCCTCGGTCCGGGACGAGACGCCCAGCTTGGCCAGGACGGCGGCGACGTGGTGCTCCACGGTCTTGGTCGAAAGCACCAGCCGTGCCGCGATCTCCCGGTTGGGCAGCCCGGCTGCCATCAGCCGCAGCACCTCGAGCTGCCGGTCGGTGAGCCCGGCCGGGTTCTCCCGGGTCCGGCGGGTCCGTCCGCGCGGCACGCTGGCGACGCCGAGCGCGCGCAACTGCTCCCGGGCGAAGGGGAGCGCGCCGACGGCGTCGGTCCGGTCGAGGATGTCGATCGCCTGCCGGACGTCCTCGGCGGTGGCCGAGGCCAGCAGCGCGAGCGCCTGCGCGTGCGGCATGCCCAGCACCGCCCAGGCGGTGGCCGCCGCTGCCGGGTGGCCGTCGAGCTCGAGGGCGTACGGCTCCGGCAGCCCCGCGGGTACCGCGTCGAGCAGGCCGGCGCGCCGCCGCCACACCGCCAGCGGGCCGACATCCCACGGGCTGCCGTTGCCCAGCGCCCAGCGGTAGCTGTCCGCGGTGGCCTCGTCCACGGCGGCGGCGTCCGACCGAAGCCAGGCCCGTTCGGCGCGGAGGCAGGCCATCGGCCGGATCCGCTGCAGCTCGGCGCTGGCCAGCGCCACCCGCCAGCCCTGGCTGAGCAGCTCCTCCGCGTCGGGGTCGCCGGAGCGCACGGCGATGCTGGCCCGCACCACCATCGACGGTGCCGGATGCGCGTCCGGGGCCAGCGCGATCGCCGCCCGCGCGGCGGCCAGGTCGCCGCGGGACAGCGCCAGCAGCGCCCGCATCACCTGCAGGTAGGCGGTGTAGAGCGACAGTTCGTGGTCGTCGGCGAAGGCCAGCGCCCGCCCGATCAGCCGGTCGGCAGCCTCGAGCCGGTGCTGGTCCAGGGTCATCCAGGCAGCGTTGATCAGCGCGCGCCCGGCGGGATCGTCGAAGCCCTGTTCGGCGGCGGAGCGTGCGGTGGACTCCAGCAGTGCGACCCCGGCGTCCAGGTCGGTGTGGGCCAGGGCACTGCCGATGTTGACCCCGGCGTTGACGACCGTCTCGGGGTCACCCACCGCGCGGGCGATCGCCGCCGCCCGTTCGCCGAGTTCGATCGCCTCGGCGTCCCGCTGCGCGAGCATCGCGAGCTGGGACCGGTTGCACAGCGCAGTCGCCAGCTCGGGGCACGCGTCGAGCTCGTCCGGGCCGGCGAGCACCCGGATCGCCTCGTCGCCGGCCGCCTCGGCACCCTCCCGGTCACCGCTGGTCCAGCGGATCCGCGACAGCCAGCGCAGCGTGTCGCTGAGCCGGCGCGGGTCGTCCAGGCGGCGGCGCAACACCAGCGCCCGGGTGCGTGCGGCGCCGGCGACATCGTTGCGACCGGCGGCGTAGGCCTCGGTGGAGCAGGCGTCCCAGGCGTCGGCCCGTTCGGTCGCCGCCAGCAGCTCCTGGTGCTCCAGGACGAGCGCGTACTGCTCGGCCGCCTCCCGGTGCGCGCCCGACCGCGCCGCCAGCCGGGCAGCGGTCAGCCCGTGGCGCACCAACGCGGCGGCGTCGCCCGCCTGCCAGGCGTGGTGGGCCAGCCTGGACGCCGGGGCGTCCGCCGCCGCCAGGACCCGCAGCACCGCGGCGTTGTGGGCGTGCCGGCGTGGCCCGGTGAGCGACTCCTCGATGACCCGACGCGCCAGCTCGTGACGAAACCGGACGCCGTCGCGCTCGCTCACCAGCAGTCCCTGGGCCTCGCCCGCCGCCGTGTCCTCGGCGCCGCCGAGGCAGGCCTCCAGGAGCCACGCCTCGCACCGGCCGGGCACGACGCTGATCAGGTCCGCGGTCGTCCGGGCCGATCCGTCCAGCCGGGCGTACCGTCCCAGCACCGCCTCGCGCACACTGGCGGGCGTCTGCCCGCTGCGGACGGCCAGCAGCTCGGACACGAAGAACGGGTTGCCGCCGGTGATCCGGTGGACGGCGTCCGCGTCGCCTTCCGGACCGGTCAGCCGGGTCACCGCTGCGAGACTCAACCGGCTCAGCCCGATCCGGCGGCGGCGCGAGCCGGGCGCGGCGGCCAGCGTCCGGCGCAGCGGATGACCGGCGGGCAGCTCGTCGTCGCGGAAGGTCAGCACGAGCAGCAGCGGCAGCAGTGCCACCCGCCGGGCCAGGTAGCTGAGCACGTCGAGGGTGGCCTCGTCGGCCCAATGGACGTCCTCCACCACACAGACCGTGGGCTCGGTGCTCAGCCGGTCGAAGAGCTGGAGCGCCGGGTGGCCGGACGGCTCCGAGCGACGGCCCGCGAGCCCGTCCCAGACCTCCTGGATCGCCCCCAGCGGACGGGGCACCAGCAGGTCGTCGCAGCGACCGATCGACGTCCGCAGCCGTCGGGGTAGCGACTGCAGGAACTCGGTCACCAGGCTGGACTTGCCGATTCCGGCCTCCCCGTGCAGCAGCACGACCTGGCCACGGCCCCGCTGCAGCTCCTCGACCGCGAGGCCGAGTTCCGCCCGCGGGCCGGACCGCTCCAACAGCGCCATGCTCCATGCTCCCGCATCCGCCCGGCCTGTCGGTGCCCGGACGCCCGGCACGGCGGCTGCGAGGTCAACCGGCGGCGTCCGACCGGGTCTGTCCCGCACCCGAGAGGGTGATGCTGACGAACAGGCAGGCCAGGGCCAGCGTCGCCGCGGTGGCGAGGCTGATCTGCATGCCGGTCAGGAAGTCCCCGCGGTGCCCGACGAGCACCCCGAACAGGGCGACCGCGAGTGCACCGCCCACCTGCCGGAAGGTGTTCGAGACGGCGCTGGCGACCCCGGCCCGGCCGTCCGGGGCATGCTCCAGGACGACGCCGGCCAGCGGTGGCATGGCGACCGATCCGCCACCGCCGATCAGGATCAGGGTGACGCCGACCAGCACCACCGATCCGGTGGCTGCGAACAGCGCCAGGGCGGACAGCCCGATCACCAGCGACGCCATGCCGACCAGGACCGGGAACCGGGGTCCGAACCGATTGGCGAGCGGCCCGCTGGCGAGGTTGCCGAAGAAGGACAGCACCGCGCTGGGCAGGAACACCAGCCCGGCCAGGGCCGGAGCGATCTGCAGCTGCTGTTGCAGGTACAGGCTGGCCACGAAGACGCTGCCGAACCAGGCGTAGATGAAGGTGAAGCCGCCGAACATCGCCACCCGCACGGGCGTGGGGCCGAACAGCCCCAGCGGCATCATCGGATGTGCGACGCGTGACTGCACGGCCACGAAGAGCACGAGCGCGATCACGCCCACGACCAGCAGGGTGACGATCAGCGGATCGCCGTAGCCGACCACCCCGCCCTCGATCAGGGCGAAGATGATCGAGCCGAGTGCGAGGAGTGCGAGGAGCTGACCGGCCCAGTCGAAGGGGACGGCGGTGCGGGGCGAACGCCGGACCCGGGTCGCCAGCACCAGCATGGCGGCGCACACCGGCACGTTGACCGCGACGATCAGCCGCCAGTCCCAGCCGGACAGCACGCCGCCCAGCACCGGGCCGGCGGCCGACGCGACCGCACCTCCCGCGGCCCAGACCCCGAGCGCCTTCGCCCTGCTGCCGGCCTCGGGGAACGCCTCGCGGATCAGCGTCATCGACGCCGGCAGCATCAGCGCGGCCGTCACGCCCTGCAGGCAGCGGGCCACGATCAGCGCGAGCCCGGACGGCGCCACCGCGCAGAGCAGCGACGCGACGCCGAACAGGGCGATGCCGAGGATGTAGGCACGCTTGGCGCCGATCCGGTCGGACAGGTTCCCGAAGCACAGCAGCAGGGCGGCGAAGAACAGGGTGTAGCCGTCGAGCACCCACTGCTGGGTGCTGGTGCCGCCGCCGAGACTCCGATCGATGCTCGGCAGCGCCAGGTTCACGATGCTCACATCGAGGGTGATCAGGAAGAAGCCCAGCGACGCGAGGATCAGCGCGGCGACCGGGCCGCGACCGGGTCGCGCCGGGGAGGGAGCGGACATCACCCCGTCCGCTCACCGTCCGACCAGGCCGAGGTGGTATTGGTTGTACCGCTCACCCCGGACGCCGACCCGTCCGTGCGGGGCGTCGAGGCCCTCATGATCGGGGCTCCTTGTCGCGATCGGTGGTGACGGCAGGGACGGCCTCCGGTTGGCCGGCCGCCCAGCTGGACAGCAGGTCGAGGCGCTGTTGGCTGTCCGAGCCGGGATCGGCGGTGTAGATCAGGAACGACAGGCCCGGTTCCGCGGCGAGTTCCAGGCCCTCGTAGGTCAGCGTCAGGTCGCCGACCAGATGGTGGTGGAAGAGCTTGGTGCCGGCGCCGTGCCGGCGGACGTTGTGCGCCCCCAGCGGAGCCGGAACTCGTCGCTGAGGGTGCTCAGTTCGCCGACCAGGTCGTGCAGTCGGCGGTCGTGCGGGTCGCGTCCGGCGCCGGTGCGCAGGATCGCCACGGTGACGTCGGCGGCGGCCTCCCATTCGGGGTAGAACTCCCGGGCGCGTTCGTCCAGGAACTGGAACCTGGCCAGGTTCCCGCGGCCGGGGCCGTCCAGGACGTGGTCGTAGAAGGCGCGGCCGAGCGGGTTGGTGGCCAGGATGTCCATCCGGCCGTTGCGGACTAAGGCGGCGCCGCCGGTGATCGCATCGAGCGCCTGCTGCAGGCCCGGGCACACCGCCCAGCGTCGCGGCGTCCGGCGCCGGAGGGTCGGGGGAGCGTGACCCGCGGCGCGGGCCAGGTCGAAGAGGTGTTCCCGCTCGGCGTCGTCCAGCTGCAGGGCGCGGGCGATGGCGTCCAGGACGCCGTCGGAGGCGCCGCCGAGTTGCCCGCGTTCCAGCTTGGCGTAGTACTCGACGCTGACGTCGGCCAGGGCGGCGACCTCGCTGCGGCGGAGGCCGGGGACGCGGCGATTGCCGCCAGCCGGGAGCCCGGCCCGCTCCGGGCTGAGCCTGGCGCGCCGGCTGATCAGGAAGTCGCGCACCTCGTGGCGGGTGTCCATGACACCGACGCTACGACTTCCGGCGCTCTGCGCGGGACCCCCTGTCGGTACACCTCTCGGCAGGGACTCCCGGCGACTTCGTCATCGGGTCGGACCGCGCTCGCCATCCTGCACGGCGGCCCGGCCGCGGTGCGTCGCCTCCTGCCCGAGCTGATCGATCGGATCCGGCGTGGCCAGATCAACCCGGACGGGTGTTCGACCTCACCCTGCCGCTGGTCGAGGTGGCCGAAGGCTACCGGGCGATGGACGAACGCCGTGCGATCAAGGCGCTGTTGCGGCCGTGGCCGAGCACCGGCCCCACGCGACGCCGGGTCTCAGCTCTCCCGGACCAGCCTGATGTTGAAGTCGACGGTGCCCAGCGCCCCGTAGATCCGCAGCCACAGCAGGATGTTGTGTTCCATCACCCGCGCGCCGGTGATGTCGCCGAGGTCGACGACGTCGTCGCGCCCCCAGCCGAGGTCGGCGAGCAGGTCGGTGACCCGGCGCTTGGCGTCCGGGTCGTCGCCGGCGAGGAACATCGTCGTCGGCTGGCCGAGCAGGGCCGGGTCGACCATGATCGCGTTGTTGACGGTGCACAGCGACTTCACCACCCGCAGGCCGGGGAACTCGTGCTGCAGTCGCTCGCCGACGCTGGCGTCCTGATCGGTGAACACCCGCGGGCTGCCGGTGGAGAAGTCCAGCGGGTTGGAGACGTCCAGCAGCACCGTGTCGACGAGGTGCGCACCGCCAGCCGCCCTGACGGCGTCGACGGACGCGTCGCCCGGGGTGGCGTTGACGATGATCTCGGCACTCCCGGCGGCGTCCTCGGGGGCCGCGGCCGGCACGCCGGTCCGGCGGCACCACTCCCGCAGGTCGGCATCGCCCGGTGCTCGGCTGCCGAGCACCACGTCGTGCCCGGCGGCTGCCAGGCCCGCGCTCAGCGTGCGGCCTACGCCGCCGCTGCCCAGAACCGCGATCGTCCGCGGGTTCGCCGTCTCGCTCATGGAGCTTGCCTCCTCCGACACTGGATGACTGTCAGATCGGGCACCACTGGCGGTGCCCGATCTGACACTCTTCAGGCCTGCTGCGGGGTCGCCTCGTCGGCAGGTGCCTCGCTGGCCGTCCGCTTGGCCGCGCGACGACTCTCCCGCCTGGTCCGCCGGTTCTGCCGCCAGTTCTCCAGCAGGTCGTAGAGCACCGGCACCAGGATCAGCGTCAGCAGCGTGGACGACACCAGACCGCCGATCACCACCACCGCCAGCGGCTTGGAGATGAACACGCCGCCGCCGGTCAGGCCGAGCGACATCGGCACCAGGGCGAAGATGGTGGCCAGCGCGGTCATCACGATCGGCCGCACCCGCAGCCGGGCACCGGCGGCGATCGACTGCTCGATGGTGGCGCCAGATTTCCGCTTCTGGTTGATCAGGTCGATCAGCACGATCGCGTTGGTCACCACGATGCCGATCAGCATCAGCAGGCCGATCATGCTGGGAATGCCCAGCGCGGTGTCGGTGAGCAGCGACAGCCCCAGCGCGCCGGTGGCGGCGAACGGGATGGACACCAGCAGGATCATCGGCTGCAGCAGCGAGCCGAAGGTCGCCACCATGATCAGGTAGACCACCGCCACGGCGACCACCATGGCCAGCCCGAGCTGGGCGAACGACTCCGACTGCTGCTGCGAAACGCCGCCGATCCGGACGGTGACCCCTTGCGGCAGGTCGAGCGAGGCGATGCCGGCGGTGATCGCGGCCGTGGTGGCGCCCAGGTCGGAGGACTCCGAACTGCCCGACACCGTCGCCGCCCGAATGCCGTTCACCCGGGTGATGGTCGAGGGCGCCTGCACCATGGTCACCTTCGCCACCTGGCGCAGCCGGACCGGATCGGCGGTGGCGTCGGCCGCGGCCTTGCTGGCGTCCTGGATGGCCTCCTGCTTGTCCTGCGCCTCCAACGACTTGCTGCGCTGCTCGGACGCCGCGTCCAGCTGCTTGTCGACCTGGCTCACCCCGGACTTGGCCTGCGCCTGGGCGGCACCCAGCTGGGCGACCTGGGCCGCCGCGCCGGACAGCTGCTGGCTGAGGCCGTAGATGGTGGCCGGCAGCGGGGCGCAGATCGGGTTGGTCGGGTCGGTGGGGCAGACCGTGGCGAGTTGCTCCTGGGCCGACGCCAGCCTCCTCTGCACCGAGGCCAGGTTCTTCTTCGCTTTGTCGAGCTGCCTGCTCAGGCTCGCCTGCGCGTTCCTGGCCTGAGTCCGGCTCTTCTTCAGGGCCGCCACCTGGTCGTTGTAGGCCTTGGTGGCGTCCCGCTTCGAGTCCGCCGCGAGCTTGTCCGAGCGGGCCTGCACCCGGTCGGCGGCGTCCGACTTCGCGTTGCCGTTCATCACCGGGGTGACCGGCAGCTTGATCTCGCGGAGTTCCTTCAGGCTCTGCACCGGCTTCTGCGAGCGCAGGTAGACGTTGAGGGTGGTGTCACCCTCGGCGAGGGTGCCGATCAGCTGCCCGCGCACCGAGCGGGCGACAGCCTGCCCGATCGATGCCTGGGTCATCCCGAGGTCGGCGGCCCTGGCGTCGTTGACGGTCACCGCGAGCATGTCGCGGGCGTCCGCCAGGTCGCTGGTGACGTTGGTCAGGCCGGGGACACCCTCCATCATCGCCACCACCTTGTCGTTGGCGGCGGTCAACTGGTCGGGGTCCGAGCTCTCCACGTACACCACGACCCCGGTCGCCTCGTTGCCGGTGCCGATGGAGACCTCCACCACGCCGACGTCCGGGCCGAGCTCGGCGATCTGCCTGCGCAGCCGGTCGGCGGCGGCGGCTCCGTTGGCGCCGGCCTTCAGCGGCACGGTGAAGGACGCCTTGTTGGTGTCGCTCGGCGGCGCCAGGAAGACCGCCGACGAGGCGCCGCCGATGGTCGTCGAGTAGGTCTGGACGTCGGGGTCGCCGGCCAGCAGCTGTTCGATCCGGGCGGCGGCGTGGTCGGTCTGGGACAGGCTGGTGCCCGAGGGCAGTTCCTGGGTGATCGCGAGGCTTTCGCTGCCCATGCTGCCGATGAAGTCGGTCTTCAGCCGGGGAACCAGCGCGATGGTGCCGACGAAGATGCCGAACGCGATCAACAGCGTGATCCAGCGGTGCGCCAGCGACCAGTTCAGCACCGGCAGGTAGCCCTTCTGCAGCCAGGTGTCGGCCTCCTCACCCTCGGCGACGGCCGCGACCTGCCGTTGACTCTCGGTCGGCCTCATGAACCAGGACGCGAACACCGGGATCACGGTCAGCGACACCACCAGGGACGCCAGCAGCGCCACCACGGCCGCCACCGCGAACGGACGGAAGATCTCACCGGCCTGCCCGCCGACCAGACCGATCGGCAGGAACACCGCCACCGTGGTGAGCGTGGACGAGGTGACCGCGCCGGCCACCTCCTTCACCGCGCGGGTGATGGAGCGGCGTCCGAACTCGCCGTAGCTCTGGTGGCGTTTGATGTTCTCGATCACCACGATCGAGTCGTCCACCACGCGCCCGATGGCCACCGTCAGCGCGGCCAGGGTGAGGATGTTCAGGGTGAAGCCGCCGACCCAGAGCCCGATCAGGGCGATCAGCAGCGACAGCGGGATCGAGATCGCCGTGATCAGCGTCGGGCGCAGCGAACGCAGGAACAGCAGGATGACGAACACCGCCATCGCCAGGCCGATGCCGCCTTCGACGGTCAGGTCGTGCACGGACTGCTCGATGAAGGGAGCCTGGTCGAAGACCGTGACGAAGTGGGCGTTGCTGCCGAGCGAACGCTCCAGTTCGGGCAGCTTGGCGGCGATCGCGTGCGCGACCGTGACGGTGTTGGCGTCCGGGGTCTTGGTCACCGAAAGGGTCAGCGAGGTGCGCCCGTCGACCCGCGAAATGCTGGTCTTCTCGACCGGTTGCTCTCGTACCGTGGCCAGCCTGCTGAGCCGGACCGGGCCGTCGGTGCCCTGCACCATCAGGTTCGCGATCTGCTCGGACGTCGAGAAGGTGGTACCGGTCTGCACGTCGAGGTTGGCGGTGCCGCTGCGCATCGTGCCCGAGGGGATCGCCGTCGAGTTGGCGGCGAACTGCTGGGCGATGCCGGCCGGGTCGACGCCGTACTCCTCCAGCTTCGACTGCCGGTAGGTGATGACGACCTCGTGCTCCTCCTTGCCGGAGACGGCGACATCGCGGACGCCGGCCAGCCCCTTCAGCTCGGGGGCGACGGTGTCGGTGACCTGCTGGGAGAGCGCGTTCAGATCCTGGTCGGAAGACAGGGCCAGCAGGACCACCGGGATGTCATCGGTGCCGCCGGTGAGCACCCGCGGATCGACGTCGCTGGGCAGGGTCGCCGCAATGGTGTCGATCGCGCTGCGCAGCTTGTTGGCCATGTCGTCGGCGGCCAGGCCGTAGTCCCATTGCACGGACACCTGCGAGACGCCGCTGGAGCTGGTCGAGGTGACCTCGGTGACGCCGTCGACCGCCTTCACCGCGCTCTCGATCGGCTTGGAGACCTGGGCCTCGACGACGTCCGGGGCTGCGCCGGAATAGATGCTCACCACGCTGCCGCGCGGCACGTCGATCGAGGGGATCAGCTCCTGCTTCAGGGCCGTGGTCGAGTAGACGCCCAAGCCGATGATGAGCAGGCTGAGCAGCAGGACCACGGTGCGATGGGCGAGGCTGAGCTTGGTCAGGCGGAGCACGGATTCCCCTTCGTCGGCGCCCGGGATGCGGGCTGGAACGGTGACCAGGTCCGGCCACGTCGGTTAGCATAACGCGAACCATTTGCATGGACGAAGGGATTCCCCTGTGCGGTCACCCACGTCGTTCGGACTCGACCCGGAGCGGGCGACGCTGGCCGCGAACCTGATCGAGTTGAACATGCAGGTCCACGACCGGGCGATCGGCCTGGTCGGTCCGATGCCGCCGCCCCCAGACCTCACCATGCAACAGTTCCGGGTGCTCGGGCAGGTCGTCCGCCGTCCGGGCATCTCCGGCAACGAGCTGGGCGGGCTGCTGGGGGTGAGCGCGCCGACCGCGAGCGGGCTGGTCGAGCGGCTGGTGGAGAAGGGCCTGATCGCCCGCATCGACGACGCCGACGACCGCCGGATCCGCCGGCTGCACCCCACCGAGGCCGGGCGGGACATCATGCGCCAGATGGACTCCATGTTCGAGCGCATGCTCGGGGTGGTGCTGCAGGTGCTGTCCGCCGAGGAGTTGGAGGTGCTCTGCCGGAGCGCCCGGACGATGCTGACCGCGCTTGACCGGGTGGAGGCCCAGGCCGGCGCCTCCGCCGGCTCGTAGCCGTCCGTTCGCCGCCGGAGCCTGCCGGGATCGGACGCCGCCGGCCGTCGCGACCGCGCCCGGTCACCGCGCCAGCGCCCGCCGTTCGTCGAGCGCCCGCAGCTTTCCCGGGTTGTTCACGATCAGGATCTGGGCGATCCGGCCGTCGGCCACCACCACCTGAATCGCGGAGGTGACCCGCTCGCCGACCCGGGTGAGCCAACCCGGCCCACCGTTGACGACGGCGTGCTCCAGCCGCGGCGCGACCGCGTCGTCGCCGGCGGCCGCCTTGGCGGCGATGCCGAGCAGGAACCGGGCCACCGGGTCGGAGCCGCGGATCGGACGCCGGGCCGCGCTCACCACGCCGCCTCCGTCGGAGAGCAGCACCGCGTCGGGCGCCAGCACGTCCATCAGGGCCTGCAGATCGCCGGTCAGCACGCTGCGTTCGAACTCCTCGCGCACCCGGCCGGCGGTGGACGCGTCGGTGGCGAACCGCGGACGCCGTGCCTCGACATGGCCCCGGGCGCGGTGCGCCAGCTGGCGAACGGCCGCGGGGGTGCTGCCCACTGCCCGCGCGATCTCGTCGTAGCTGTAGCCGAACACCTCGCGCAGTACGAACACCGCGCGCTCCCTGGGGCCGAGCGATTCCAGCACGACCAGCAGGGCGAGCGAGACCGACTCGGCCAGCATCACGTCCTCGGCGACGTCGGGAGAGGTCAGCAACGGTTCCGGCAACCAGGGTCCGACATAGTCCTCGCGGCGACGGGCCAGGGTGCGTAGCCGGTTCAACGACAGCCGGGTAACCACTCGGGCGAGGTAGGCCCTCGGATGGTCGATCGGCCCCGGCGGCCGCTCCGACCAGCGCAGGTACGCCTCCTGCACCATGTCCTCGGCGTCGGCCACCGAGCCCAGCAGCTCGTAGGCGAGGGTGAACAACAGCGACCGGTGCCGGTCGAACACCGCCGCGTCGTCCTCGTCCTGGGTCATTGCGTCGACGGTAGTTGACAGCCGGCCGAGAAGCCCTGGGAGACCAGGCCGAGCGCCGCGTTGAACCGCGACCGCTGATTCTCGATGGCGACCATCATGGCCAGCTCGATCAGGCCGTCGTCGCCGAGCGCGGCACGCAGCGGCGCGACCATCTCGTCGGTCACCTCGGACGGCGTCCGGGTGGCGGCGACGGAGAACTCGATCACCCGCCGCTCCAGGTCGGTGAGGTTGCCGGCGTCGCGCCAGTCCGGCACCGCCGCCAGCTTGGCCAGGTCGAGGCCCTCGGCCTGGGCCAGGTAGTAGCCGAAGTCGATGCACCAGCTGCAGCCGATCTCGGCGGCGGACGCCATCACGGCCAGCGCCGTTCGTAGCCGAAGGTGGCGAACAGGACCCGCCGGTTGGCCGCCATCGCGTGGGCGTTGTCCAGCGGCTGGCCGTACAGCCGGCGGCAGACCCAGCCGAGCAGGCGTCCGAACGGACCCGGCGGCGGATCGATCGGCACCCGGGCGAGTTGGCGTCGCGCCGCCCATTCGGTGCCGGCGCCGGGCATGACCCGGGGGAGGTGGGGTGCGGTGTTCGGTGTGCTGCTCATACTCATGGGACACCGCGGGGTGCGCGGATGTGACACCACCGATCCGCTCGCCCGCCCGTGGCCTGCCGCCGGCCCGGGTCGCGGGCGGACCGCGACGGTCGGGGGCGGGACCGGGACGATCGGAGTCCGGTTCGCGGCCATCGACGGGGCGATCGCCGAGCCCGGCCCCGTCAGGATTCCGTCATCCGCAGCCGCGGTACCGAGGGTGCCGGGTCGGCCGGCAGCCGGCTGTAGGCGACGACGTCCAGCCGCTCGCCGTCGATCAGCAGCTTGCTGCGTTCCAGACCCTCCTGGACGAAGCCGGCGGCGCGGGCGACCGCGCCGGAAGCCGGGTTGTTCACCCGATGGCCGAGCTCGAGCCGGTGCAGCCCGCCCTCGCGGAGCGCCCAATCGGCGACCGTGGCGGCCGCCCGGGACGTCCAGCCCCGGCCCCGGAAGCGCGCGTGCATCCAGTACCAGAACCAGCCGTTGCGGTTGCCGGTGTCGACGGTGACCCCGACCACGCCGACCACGCGTCCGTCATGGACGACGGCGAACGCCAGGTGCGGCCCGGCCACCTCGGTCAGCCGCTCGACGTAGGCGAGCGAACCCTGCGCGTCGGACACGGCGCCCTGGCGGGCCATGTCGGAGGCGGACACGAAGGCGGCCAGCACGTCCGGCGCGTCGGTCGTCCGCAGCCGGCGCAACTCCGGATCGCTCATGCCCTGTGACGCTACGCGGTGCGGCAAGCGGCCGTCGAACGCCCGCGCCGGTCCCGCCCGGGTGGCCAGTGGCTGGGGCGTTTAGGACCCAGCACGGCTGGACCGCTACGCTGGTGCCCCTTGCGGATGTAGCTCAATGGCAGAGCCCCAGCCTTCCAAGCTGGTCATGCGGGTTCGATTCCCGTCATCCGCTCCGGTTCACGACCGCACGGAAACACCACCGACCACAGGAGCATCACGTTGCCCAGCACCGTCGAGCAACTCAGCCCGTCCCGGGCCAAGCTGACCGTCGAGATTCCCTTCGCCGAGTTGCAGCCCCACCTGACCAAGGCCTACCGGGAGATCGCCCAGAGCGTGAACATTCCCGGCTTCCGCAAGGGAAAGGTGCCGTCGGCGGTGATCGACCAGCGGTTCGGCCGCGGCGTGGTGCTGCAGGAGGCGATCAACGCGGCCCTGCCCAACGCCTACGGCCAGGCCGTGGAGGCCAACAGGATCGTCCCGCTCGGTGACCCCGAGGTGGAGATCACCAAGCTCGAGGACGGCGACGTGGTCGAGTTCGTCGCCGAGGTGGACGTCCGTCCCGAGCTGAAGCTGCCCGGCTTCGACACGCTCGCCGTCACCGTGCCGGTGCTGGCCGAGCTGGACGCCGAGGTGGACAGCCGGATCGAGCTGATGCGTGAGCGCTTCGCCACCACCACCGAGGTGGACCGCCCGGCCGCCGACGGCGACGTGGTCACCATCGACCTCGTCGGCACCCGCGACGGCGAGGCCCTGCCCGACGCCACCGCCGAGGGGATCACCTACAAGATCGGCTCCGGCGGCATGCTGGACGGCCTGGACGAGGCGATCACCGGCCTGTCGGCGGGGGAGTCCGCCGAGTTCAGCTCGACCCTGGTGGGCGGTCCGCTGTCCGGCGAGCCGGCCGACATCAAGGTGACCGTGGCCAAGGTGTCCGAGCAGCAGCTGCCCGACCTGGACGACGAGTTCGCCCAGCTGGTGTCCGAGTTCGACACCGTCGAGGAGATGCGCGCCGACCTGACCAGGGGCGTCGAGCAGATGCTCCGCGCCGACCAGCTGAACACCGCGCGCGACAAGGTCCTGGAGGATCTGGTCGCCCAGGTCGAGTTCGAGCTGCCCGCCAAGCTGCTGGCCGCCGAGACCGAGGCCCGGCACGGCCAGATCGAGGAGCAGCTGAAGGGCGCCGGGCTGACTCTGGAGCGCTACCTGGAGACCGCCGAGGACGAGGAGGCGGACAGCCCCGAGGCGTTCTGGGCGGTCGTCGACTCCCGTGCCGAGCAGAGCCTGCGGGCGCAGATCCTGCTCGACACCATCGCCGACGAGCACGAGGTCGGGGTCGAGCAGCACGAGCTGACCGACCTGATCGTGCGGAAGGCGCAGTCGTCCGGCTCGACGCCCGAGCAGGAACTGCAGCACATGATGGAGCACAACCACATGTCCGCCTGGATGCAGGAGATCCGCCGCAACAAGGCGCTCGGCCTGATCCTGGCCGAGGCGACGGTGACGGACGCCGACGGCGCGACCGTCGACGTCGCCCCGCCCGCCCTTGAGGCCGACGCCGACTCTGCCGAGGCGGACGCCGACTCTGCCGAGGCGGACGCCGACTCTGCCGAGGCGGACGCCGACCCGGCCGGCACCGAGGCTCCCGCCAAGGCCTGATACCGCTCCGTCCGACGGGTCCCGCGCTGGTTCGCGGGGCCCCGTCGGCGTCCGCGCCGTGAACCCCTCCCTAACTACCTGCGCCCTCCCACCGGTGGGAGGGCGCAGGTAGTCAGGGAGGGGTTTACGGGTCCGGGGTGCCGGCGCCCCGGTCTGCCGTCAGCGAACAGTGGCGGGATGACCTTAGTTTTGTCAGCGCCGTTGGATAGGTTCGCAGCGTGAACGACATGCGACCCCTGCCTCTCTCGGCCGCCGCACCGCTGCGGGCCGCGGCCGGTCTCAGCCCGGCCGGAATGAACGACTCGGTCTACCAGTCGCTGCTGGCCAACCGGATCATCTTCCTCGGTTCCGAGGTGCGCGACGAGAACGCCAACGCCATCTGTGCGCAGATGCTGCTGCTGAACGCCGAAGACCCGCGCTCGGACATCTACCTGTACATCAACTCCCCGGGCGGCTCGGTCGACTCCGGCATGGCGATCTTCGACACCATGCAGTGGATCAGCAACGACGTCGCCACGGTGGCGATGGGACTGGCCGCATCGATGGGCCAGTTCCTGCTCAGCGCCGGTGAGAAGGGCAAGCGGTTCGCGCTGCCGCACAGCCGGATCATGATGCACCAGCCGTCCGGTGGCCTGGGCGGCACCGCGTCCGACATCCGGATCCAGGCCGAGCAGTCGCTGCACATCAAGAAGACCATGTCGAGCCTGATCGCCGAGCACACCGGTCAGACCGTCGAGCAGATCGAGGCCGACTCCGACCGCGACCGCTGGTTCACCGCCGAGCAGGCGCTCGAGTACGGGTTCATCGACCACGTCTACGAGCGCGCCGCCCAGATCAGCTCCAAGTCTCCGAACCAGTGAGGACCGTCATGACCACGCCCGCTCTGCCCGGTGGACTGGCCCCGGCCGGCCCGTCGATGGACTACTACATCCCGCAGTGGGAGGAGCGCACCAGCTACGGCATCCGGCGCGTCGACCCCTACACGAAGCTGTTCGAGGACCGGATCATCTTCCTCGGCACCCCGATCAGCGACGACATCGCCAACGCGGTGATGGCGCAGCTGCTGTGCCTGCAGTCGATGGATCCCGAGCGTCCGATCAGCATCTACCTGAACAGCCCCGGAGGCTCGTTCACGGCGCTGACCGCGATCTACGACACGATGCGCTACATCAAGCCCGACGTGCAGACGGTGTGCCTGGGCCAGGCGGCCTCCGCGGCCGCGGTGCTGCTGGCCGCGGGCACCAAGGGCAAGCGGCTGGCGCTGCCGAACAGCCGCATCCTGATCCACCAGCCGGCCACCGAGGGCGGCTACGGGCAGAGCTCCGACCTGGAGATCCAGGCGCGTGAGATCCTGCGCATCCGGTCGCTGATGGAGAGCATGCTGGCCGAGGCGACCGGCCAGGAGGTGGAGAAGATCTCCCGCGACATCGAGCGCGACAAGTACCTGACCGCCGAGGAGGCCGTCGAGTACGGCATCGTGGACGCGATCCTGACCTCACTCAAGGACGCCGAGGTCTGACCTGCCGCGCCGGGTCGCCTGCTTGCGGAAGCGGCCCGGCGGGCTAGGGTGGCCTCACGGGGAAGGAGGGGCGGCGTGGCTCGAATCGGAGAGACCTCCGAACTGCTCAAGTGCTCGTTCTGCGGAAAGAGCCAGAAGCAGGTCAAGAAGCTGATCGCGGGTCCGGGTGTCTACATCTGCGACGAGTGCATCGACCTGTGCAACGAGATCATCGAGGAGGAGTTCTCCGAGGCCGCCGACGTCGGCCTGCTCGACGATCTGCCGAAGCCCCGTGAGATCTGCTCCTTCCTGGATTCCTACGTGATCGGCCAGGATGTCGCCAAGAAGGCGCTCAGTGTCGCCGTCTACAACCACTACAAGCGGGTGCAGGCGCAGGCCAGCAGTCCCTCCGGCCGGCGGGCCGCCGAGGAGGAGACCGTCGAGCTCGGCAAGTCCAACATCCTGCTGATCGGGCCCACCGGTTGCGGCAAGACCTACCTCGCCCAGACCCTGGCCCGGATGCTGAACGTGCCGTTCGCGATGGCCGACGCCACCGCCCTGACCGAGGCCGGCTACGTCGGCGAAGACGTCGAGAACATCCTGCTCAAGCTCATCCAGGCCGCCGACTTCGACGTGAAGAAGGCCGAGACGGGCATCATCTACATCGACGAGATCGACAAGGTGGCCCGCAAGAGCGAGAACCCGTCGATCACCCGCGACGTGTCGGGCGAGGGCGTCCAGCAGGCACTGCTGAAGATCCTCGAGGGCACCACCGCGTCGGTGCCCCCGCAGGGTGGCCGCAAGCACCCGCACCAGGACTTCATCCAGATCGACACCACCAACATCCTGTTCATCGTCGGCGGTGCCTTCGCCGGCCTGGAAGAGATCATCAACGCGCGGGTCGGCAGGCGTCCGCTCGGCTTCAACAACGACGCCGCGATCCGCAAGCCGGCCTCGACGAACCCGTTCGAAGAGGTCCGCCCCGAAGACCTGCACCGCTACGGGCTGATCCCCGAATTCATCGGCCGGCTGCCGATGATCTCCACGGTGGCCTCGCTCGACGCCGAGGCGTTGGTGCGCATCCTGGTCGAGCCGAAGAACGCGCTGATCAAGCAGTTCCGCAAGCTGTTCGAGATGGACGGCGTCGACCTGCAGTTCACCGACGAGGCGATCGCCGCGGTGGCCGAGATGGCGCTGCACCGGGGCATCGGCGCCCGCGGCCTGCGCTCGATCCTGGAAGAGATCCTGCTCAACGTGATGTACCACGTACCCAGCGATGACGAGGTGGCCCGGGTCCTGGTCACCGACGAGGTGGTGCGCGACGGCGTCGCGCCGACCCTGCTCTCCCGGGCGCAGGTGGCGCGCAGCGATCGGCGCGAGAAGAGCGCCTGATCCGCTACTCGCGGCCCGGCGTGGTCGGGCTGGAGGGGTAGGCGTCCACCAGTCCGTGCAGCCGGGCCAGGCTGACCGCCACCAGGCGATCGTGGACGCCGAGCTTGCGGTAGATGTTGCCCAGGTGTTTGTGCACGGTCCGGGGCGACAGCTGCAGCCGGGAGGCGATCGAGGTGGCCAGCAAACCCTCGGCGAGCAACGCCAGCACCTGAAGTTCGCGGTCGGTCATGTGGTTGTCGTCGACCGTCGTCCGGACCCAGTCCTGCGCCTGCTGGGCGCGCACCGTCCGGGTGGCGTGCGGCCAGAACGCGACCAACGCCTCCTGGGCCCGCTCCAGCACCTCCAACTCGGCGGCGCCGTACTCCCGGTCGCGGACGTAGGCGAGCACCCGTCCGGGGCCGGGACGGCTCGGCTCGTCGGGGTCGCCCGGCCGGATCGAGATCGAGGCGACGTGCCCGAGATCGTCGAGGTGCTCCACGGCCACCTGCTCCTCGCCCGCGTAGAGCATCCGGCCGACCAGGTTGTCGGCCACGGCAAGGGCGGCGGCGGTCTCCGGGTAGCAGCAGACCAGCTGGGTGCTGCCGTCGGGTTCGAGGGCGATCGTGACGGCGGCGTCGGCGTCCAGGCCGTCGGCGAGGCGTTCGCAGACCACCCGATCGGCGGAGCGGTTCCCACTGAGAGCGCGCATCGCCGCGCACAGCATCTCCAACACCACTGTCGCGGGTTCGACCAGCGGTGTGCCCCCCTCGTTCAGCGCCACGTGGGCGTCCCTTCGGCCGATCATGCACGTATCAACCATGGCGGCTCCTCCCGTCGCGCATCAGGAGCCGTCGTCAGCCTCGCGAGATACGGTGGCATAAGTGCGTATTGCCGCTCAAGACCTGCACTGATGAGGCTACGCCGACGGTTTGCCCACGGTGGGGCGTTCGTCCTTGATGGGCGGGAACGGACCGCCCTATATTGGCCCGAGACCGGAGGCGCACCCGCTAGCCTTGCCGTGTCATCACCCAGGTCCTCTGGGCCATACGTACAAAGGAGTCCATTCATGGCCACCCGTGAAGTCGCCATCGGTTCGTCCGTCGGCCTGCACGCCCGTCCCGCGTCCATCTTCGTCCAGGCCGCCACGGCCACCGGCCTCCCGGTCACCATTGCCAAGGCCGGCGGAAACCCGGTCGACGCGCGCAGCATCCTGGGCGTGATGGCCCTGGGCGCCAAGAACGGCGAGGTCGTGACCCTGTCCGCCGAGGGCGACGGTGCGGACGCCGCCCTCGACTCGCTGGTCGCGCTGCTCGAGCGGGATCTGGACGCCGAATGACCGACCTGCACTCGACGCTGAGCGGCATCGGGGTCAGTGCGGGCGTGGCGGTCGGTCCGCTGGTCATCGTCAGCCCGCCGCCAACTCCGCCTTCCGGCGAGGCCGCGGTCACCGATGCGGCGGCCGCGTCCGAGCAGGTCCGCGACACCCTGAAGGCAGTCGCCGACGGCTACCTGGCCAAGGCCGCCAACGCCGATGCGCACGCCAAGCCGATCCTCGAAGCCGGAGCCATGATGGCCGGCGATCCGGGCCTCGCCGGAGCGATCGACACCCAATTGCAGAGCGGCACCAAGGGCATCACCACTGCCGTGGCCGCCGCCGTCGAGGAGTACTGCGCCATGTTCGAGTCGCTCGGCGGCTACATGGCCGAGCGGGTGACCGACCTGCGCGACGTCCGTGACCGGACGGTGGCGCGGCTGCTCGGTCAGCCCGAGCCGGGCGTCCCGACGTTGACCACCCCGAGCGTGCTCGCGGCGGTCGACCTCGCTCCGGCCGAGACGGCCACCCTGACGGTGGAGACCTGCCTGGGCATCATCACCTCGGCCGGCGGCCCGACCAGCCACACCGCGATCCTGGCGGCACAGCTGGGCATTCCGGCCATCGTGCAGGCGAACGGCATCCTCGACGTGCCGTTCGGCACCAATGTCGCGCTGGACGGCGGCGTCGGCGAGATCATCGTCAACCCGAGCGAGGCCGAGCGGCAGGCGCTGGCCGACCGCAAGGCTCGTCGCGAGAAGGCCCTGGCCGCCGGCTCGGGCAAGGGCATGACCCGTGACGGTCACCCGGTCCAGCTGCTGGCCAACATCGGCACCGCGGCCGACGCCCGCAAGGCGGCGGCCCAGGACGTCGAGGGCGTCGGCCTGTTCCGTTCGGAGTTCCTGTTCCTCGACCGGGACACCGCTCCCACCGTCGAGGAGCAGACCGCCACCTACACCGAGGTGCTCGAGGCGTTCGGCGGCCGCAAGGTGGTGGTCCGGACCCTCGATGCGGGCGCCGACAAGCCGCTGGCGTTCGCCGATCTCGGCCACGAGGAGAACCCGGCCCTGGGCCGGCGCGGCATCCGGCTCGGTGCCGTGCGCCTCGACCTGCTCGACGATCAGCTGCAGGCGTTGGCGAACGCGCAGAAGGCCACCGGCGGTGACCTGTGGGTGATGGCGCCGATGATCGCCACCCGGCAGGAGGCCCGCTGGTTCGCCGAGAAGGTGCGCGCCGTCGGCCTGCCCAAGGTCGGCGTGATGATCGAGGTGCCCGCGGCGGCGCTGCGCTCGTTCGACGTGCTCAGCGAGGTCGACTTCGCCAGCCTCGGCACCAACGACCTCGGCCAGTACACGATGGCGGCCGACCGGATGCAGGGCGAGCTGTCGGCTCTGCTCGACATCTGGCAGCCGGCTCTGCTCGACATCATCTTCTACGCCTGCGAGGGCGGCGCCAAGACCGGTCACCCGGTCGGCGTCTGTGGTGAGTCGGGTGGCGACCCGCTGATGGCGCTGGTGCTCGCCGGCCTCGGTGTCGCCAGCCTGTCGATGGCGCCGAGCAAGGTCCGTGCGGTCCGCACCGCGCTGGCCCTGCACGACCTGTCCCAGTGCCAGCAGATGGCCGCCGCCGCGCGGGCGTCCGCTGGTCCGAAGGAGGCGCGCGAGGTCGTGCTCAGCATGGCCGACCCGATCATGCTCGACCTGATGTGACGCACACCTGACAGCGAGGGCTGGCAGCCATCACGGCTGCCGGCCCTTCGCCGTCCGGTCTCGCCCGCCTGGCCGGAGCCCGAAAGGCCCTGCCTAACTAGTTCTGCCCTCCCACAGGTGGGAGGGCAGNAGTCGCGCTGCTCGAGCGGGATCTGGACGCCGAATGAGCGGACTGCACTCGACGCTGAGCGGCATCGGGGTCAGTGCGGGCGTGGCGGTCGGTCCTCTGGTCATCGTCAGCCCGCCGGCGACCGCGCCGTCGGGCGAGGCGCCGGTGACCGACGCGGCGGCGGCGTCCGAGCTGGTGCGCGACACCCTCAAGGCGGTGGCCGACGGCTACCTGGCCAAGGCCGCCAACGCCGATGCCCACGCCAAGCCGATTCTCGAGGCCGGTGCCATGATGGCCGGCGATCCGGGCCTGGCGGGGGCGATCGACACCCAGCTGCAGTCCGGCACCAAGGGCATCACCAACGCGGTGTCGGCCGCGGTCGACGAGTACTGCGCGATGTTCGAGTCGCTCGGCGGCTACATGGCCGAGCGGGTCACCGACCTGCGCGACGTCCGTGACCGGACGGTCGCCCGGCTGCTCGGCCAGCCCGAGCCGGGCGTCCCCACGCTGACCACGCCCAGCGTGCTGGCCGCGGTCGATCTCGCCCCGGCCGAGACCGCCACCCTGACGGTGGAGACCTGCCTGGGCATCATCACCTCGGCCGGCGGCCCGACCAGCCACACCGCGATCCTGGCCGCCCAGCTGGGCATTCCGGCGATCGTGCAGGCGACGGGCATCCTCGATGTGCCGTTCGGCACCAACGTCGCGCTGGACGGCGGTGTCGGGGAGATCATCATCGACCCGAGCGATGCCGAAAAGCAGGCGCTGGCCGACCGCAAGGCTCGTCGCGAGAAGGCCCTGGCGGCCGGCTCCGGCCGGGGCATGACCAAGGACGGCCACCCGGTCGCCCTGCTCGCCAACATCGGCACCGCGGCCGACGCCCGCAAGGCGGCGGCACAGGACGTCGAGGGTGTCGGCCTGTTCCGTTCGGAGTTCCTCTTCCTCGACCGGGACACCGCTCCCACCGTCGAGGAGCAGACCGCCACCTACACCGAGGTGCTGGAGGCGTTCGGCGATCGCAAGGTCGTGGTGCGGACCCTCGATGCGGGCGCCGACAAGCCGCTGGCGTTCGCCGACCTCGGCCACGAGGAGAACCCGGCCCTGGGCCGGCGCGGCATCCGCCTCGGCGCCGTCCGCCTCGACCTGCTCGACGATCAGCTGCAGGCGCTGGCGAACGCGCAGCAGGCCACCGGCGGTGACCTCTGGGTGATGGCGCCGATGATCGCCACCCGCCAGGAGGCCCGCTGGTTCGCCGAGAAGGTGCGCGCCGTCGGGTTGCCCAAGGTCGGCGTGATGATCGAGGTGCCGGCCGCGGCGCTGCGCTCGTTCGACGTGCTCAGCGAGGTCGACTTCGCCAGCCTCGGCACCAACGACCTCGGTCAGTACACGATGGCGGCCGACCGGATGCAGGGCGAGCTGTCGGCTCTGCTCGACATCTGGCAGCCGGCCCTGCTCGACATCATCTACTACGCCTGTGACGGCGGCGCCAAGACCGGTCACCCGGTCGGCGTCTGTGGTGAGTCGGGCGGCGATCCGCTGATGGCTCTGGTGCTCGCCGGTCTCGGCGTCGCCAGCCTGTCGATGGCGCCGAGCAAGGTCCGGGCGGTCCGCACCGCGCTGGCCCTGCACACCCTGGCCCAGTGCCAGCAGATGGCCGCCGCCGCGCGGGCATCGGCCGGGCCGAAGGAGGCGCGCGAGATCGTGCTCAGCATGGCCGACCCGGTCATGCTCGACCTGATGTGACGCACACCTGACAGCGAGGGCCGGCAGCCATCGGCTGCCGGCCCTTCGCCGTCCGGTCTCGCCCGCCTGGCCGGAGCCCGAAAGGCCCTGCCTAACTAGTTCTGCCCTCCCACAGGTGGGAGGGCAGGAACTAGTTAGGCAGGGGGTTCTCGGCCGGACGCCCGGGTCGCGGGGTGCTACTTGCCGACACCCTTGAGGCTGCCGGTGACGCCGCCCTTGGTGGAGCCCACCAGGCAGAGCATCTCGCGATCGCCGGACGCCCAGGAGCTCTCCACCGGGTGCAGATAGAACATGTCGTACCTGGAATCCTTGGGGGCCAGCCCGAGGAAGGTGCGGAACTCCGCCGTGCAGAACTTGTCGGCCTGCTTGGACACCTCCGCATCGCCGGGAAAGCCGGTGCCGGACAGCGTGCTGCTCGCATAGGCCTCGAAGTGGTGCGGCTGGTGGCAGGGCATCACCTGCAGGCTCTCGATGTCGCCGTCCTTGATCGGTCCGGTGCAGTCGCCGACGACGATCTGGAACGGGTCGATCGAGGCGGGCGCGGTCACCTGACCGGCGGTGTTCCGCGGCACGCCGTCGGCGCAGCCGGCGAGCGCCAGCCCGCAGGCCAGCGCCGCGACGACCGCTCGGGCTCGCGTCACGAGGGGACGACCAGGGTCACGTCCACGCGCAGCGGGGCGTCCTCGGCGTCCAGCCCCACCGGGCCGGTGATCCGGCCGACCGCCCGCAGGTCCTCCAGGACCGGGGCGAGCCGGTCCAGCGAGCCCTGCGGACCGGTCACGGTCGCCGCGGAGGCCTCGGTCTTCATCGAGACCTTGGCGGTCGACTTGGCGCCCCGGACGCCCATCAGCACCTCGGCCACGTCGGCCAGCACCGCCGGATCGCCACCGGCCGGGATCTCCTCGGGCAGCGGCCAGCTGGAACGGTGCACCGAGCCCGACTGCCACCACGACCAGACCTCTTCGGTCACGTACGGCATGAACGGGGCGAACAGCCGCAGCTGGATGGAGAGGGCGAGCTGGAGCGCCGCCCGGGCGGACGCCGCGGCGTCCGGCCCCTGGGCGCCGTAGGCGCGCTCCTTCACCAGCTCCAGGTAGTCGTCGCAGAACGACCAGAAGAACCGCTCGGCGGCCTCCAGCGCGGTGCTGTAGTCGAACGCCTCGAAGGCGTCGGTGGCGCGCACCACCACCTGGCGCAGGCCGGCCAGCATGGACAGGTCGACCGACTCGGTGATCGCCTCCGGCCCGACCGGGCCGTCGCCGATGCCGAGCACGAACCGGGACGCGTTGAGCACCTTCATCGCCAGCCGGCGTCCGACCTTCATGCCGGTCTCGTCGAAGGGCGAGTCCATGCCGGGACGGGCCATCGCGGCCCGCCAGCGGACGGCGTCCGCACCGTAGCGCTCCAGGATGTCGGTCGGCACGATCGTGTTGCCCAGCGACTTGCTCATCTTCTTGCGGTCCGGGTCGACCACGAAGCCGGAGATGGCGACGTTGCGCCAGGGCACCTGGTGCTCCTCGAAGTGGGCCCGCACCACCCGGCCGAACACCCAGGTACGGATGATCTCGTGGGCCTCCGGGGCGAAGTCCATCGGGAAGGTGAGGTTCCACAGTTCCGGATCGGAATCCCAGCCGCAGACGATCTGCGGGGTCAGCGACGAGGTCGCCCAGGTGTCCATGATGTCCGGGTCGCCGACGAAGCCGCCGGGCTCGCCGCGCTGCTCGGCGGCGTAGCCGGGCGGGACGTCCGAGGACGGGTCGACCGGCAGGCTGCCGGCGTCGGCGAAGATCGGACGGGTGTGATCGGGCTCGCCGTCGGCGTCCAGCGGGTACCAGACCGGGAACGGCACGCCGAAGTAGCGCTGCCGGCTGATCAGCCAGTCGCCGTTCAGCCCGTTCACCCAGTTGGCGTAGCGGTGCCGCATGTGGTCGGGCACCCAGTTCAGCTCCTCGCCCCGGGCCAGCAGGGCCTGCTTGAGGTCGTCGTCGCGGCCGCCGTTACGGATGTACCACTGCCGGCTGGAGACGATCTCGAGCGGCTTGTCGCCCTTCTCGTAGAAGTTCGCCTTCCGGGTGGTCGGTGTGGGCTCGCCGTCCAGGTCGCCGGATTCGCGCAGCAGCGTCACCATCGCGGCCCGTGCCGAGAACGGCGTCTTGCCGGCCAGCTCGCCGTACGGCTCGGCGTTCACCAGCCACGCCGGGGTCTCCCGGGCCAGCCGTCCGTCGCGCTGGATGACGGTACGCATCGGCAGCTGCAGCTCGCGCCACCACTGCACGTCGGTGGCGTCGCCGAAGGTGCAGCACATCGCGATGCCGGCGCCCTTGTCGGGCTCGGCGGCGGGGTGCGCCAGCACCGGGATCTCGACGCCGAACACCGGTGAGGTGACGGTGCTGCCGAACAGGTGGGTGTAGCGGGCGTCGTCGGGGTGGGCGATCAGCGCGCACACGCTCGGCAGCAGCTCGGGCCGGGTGGTCTCGATGTGCACCTTCTCGCCGTCCGGGCGGTGGAAGGCCACCCGGTGGTAGTGACCGGGGTAGTCGCGGGCCTCCTGCTCGGCCTGCGCGACCGCGGTCTGGAAGGTGACGTCCCACACCGTCGGCGCTTCGGCCAGGTACGCCTCGCCGCGCTCGCAGTTGCGCAGGAACGCCTTCTGCGAGATCCGGATCGACTCGTTCGAGATGGTCGCGTAGAGATGGTTGTCCCAGTCGACGCTCAGTCCGAGCGTCCGCCACAGGTTCTCGAAGGCGCGCTCGTCGACCTGGGTGAGCTCGTGGCACAGGCCGATGAAGTTCTTCCGGCTGATCGGCACCTGGCGCTTCGGGTCCGGCTTCGCGGGCGGGGTGAAGTCCGGATCGTAGGGAACGGTCGGGTCGCACCGGACGCCGTAGAAGTTCTGCACCCGGCGCTCGGTGGGCAGGCCGTTGTCGTCCCAGCCCATCGGGTAGAGGACGTGCTTGCCCTGCATCCGCTGGTAGCGGGCCACCAGGTCGGTGTGGGTGTAGCTGAACACGTGCCCCACGTGCAGCGACCCGGACACCGTCGGCGGGGGGGTGTCGATCGAGAAGACCTGCTCGCGGGACTCGGGCCGGACGAAGGTGTAGGTGCCGTCATCGGCCCACCTCGCCGCCCATTTGGCCTCCAGCCCCTCCAGCGCCGGGCGATCCGGCATGGCTACGACCGAGCCCGGTTGCGGGGTCGCAGCGGGCACGGTCAGGCGGGATGTCGCGGTCATGGGCTGCATCTTACGAAAGGGCGGCACGCCGCAACCAATCGGGCGGCGGGCGGCCGATCAGAACCAGATCAGCGCCGCGACGGCCAGCAGGACGCCCACCGCCACCCCGGCGGCGGCGACGATCCGGACGCGCCGGCGCCGGAGCTCGGCGACCCGGAGTTCCCGGGAGCGGTCAGCCATTGCCCTTGGTCGACAGGATCAGCTGGCGGAAGGCCTCCGGCGTGGCGGACTTGGAAACCGTGGCGTTGTCGATGGTGGTGCCGTTGACCCGCAGGGTCGGGGTCGAGGTGACCCCCGCCTTGGCGCCCAGCTCGTTGGTGCCGGTCACGAAGGACGCCGTGGTGCGGCTGTCGTAGCAGGCCTGGAAGCTGCTCAGCGCGTCGCCGGTGATGCCCGCGGTGCCGGCGAACTCGACCCGCAGCTGCTGGGTGGTGTAGCCCGGGCCCTCGGTGGCCGGCTGCCCGGCGTAGACGGCGTTGTGGTACGCCGAGTACTTGCCCGCGCTGTCCGAGCAGGCGGCGGCGATGCCGGCCTTGGACGACGAGTCGTTGCGCAGGTTGGCGTCCATGAAGGTCAGCGTCCGGTAGACCAGCTCGATCTCACCCTTGTCGGCCATGTCGGTCAGGGTCGAGCCGAAGGCGTCCTCGAACTGCTTGCAGACCGGGCACTGGTAGTCGAAGAAGAGCTCCACCTTGGGCACCCCCTGCGCCGCCTTGCCGGGGTTGACCACGATGCCGCTGCGGTCGGCGGTCGCGTTCGGCGGGATCGCCGCCGAGGCGGTGCCGCCGCCGCCCTTGTTGAGCTGGCTGAAGAAGATGGTGCCGAACACCCCGAGGACGACGACGGCGAGGACGATCGCCCCGACGATGACGATCCGCTGCGTCCGCTTCGCCCTCGCCTGGGCCTGCTGCTTGCGGCGAAGGGCTTCGCGACGACTCTCGCTCATGCTGTGGACTCCTCGAGTTCCTCGTTGGTGATGTCGGCCTGGTGGTGGCCGCCGAACAGCCAGGTGTCCGCCGACAGCGGCGAACGGGGGAGCAGCGCCGCCCACACCCCGCAGGCGAGCAGGCCGACGTCGCGGGCGATGTCCCACGGGTACTGGGCCATCCCGTTCTCGACCTCGCCGCCGCCGCCGAAGCAGCCGCAGTCGATCGAGAGCCCGTGCGCCCAGACCCAGGCGATGCCCACGATGAACGCGGCCATCACGGCGACGCCGAGCCAGGCCGCGACGCGGGTGAACAGGCCGGCGACCAGCAGCAGGCCGATGACCACCTCGATCACCGGCAGCGCGTAGCCGACCGGCCGGGTGAGGTCGAAGGGGAGCAGCTGATAGGCGCGCACCGCCTGCACGGACGCCTCGGGCCAGGGCAATTTCAGGGCGCCGGCCACGATCAACGTCCAGCCCAGGATCTGCCGCGCGACGAAGGTCGCCCACCGCACCCAGCGGCGTCCGGCGAAGGTCTGCGGCATGGCCGGAAGTATACCCGCCGTCAAACGGTCAACTATCCGCCGCTGGCTAGATGATCAATTCCCGGGGGTGTTAGTGGTCGTAGGCGACCAGGTTCCTTCTGGCTAGGGAGTTTGTTTGGTGGTTGTGCCAGATGGCTGCGGTCAGGGCGAGGATCCGTTGCGCGACCCGGGCAGCGACCCCGGCCGGGGTTCGTCCGCCGTGTGCTTCGAGGTCGAGTTGCCCCTTCAACGTGTCATTCACGGATTCGATGATCTGCCGCAACGGTTTGAAGAACCGCTGACCCGGCCGGGGCTTCTCCCCTTGACGGGCCGGCCGGAGAAGATCGATCCCGGCCTGGTTCAGGCCGGTCTCGAACTCTCGGCTGCTGTAGCCCTTGTCGGCGATGATGATCTGCCGTCGCCGGGTGGGCCGATCCTGCAACGCGGCCGTGGTGTCCAAGAGATGGTTCACCACGTCGCGTTCGTTGGCTTTCGCACCGGTCAACGCCCACGCCAAAGGCAATCCGTGCAGGGTGCACACCAGGTGCAACCTGAGCCCCCAGAAGTAGCGGGAATGGGACGCGCAGTAGCCGTACTCGGCCCATCCGGCCAAGTCAGAGCGTTTCGCGGTCTCCCGAGAACGGCCACACTCCACCGGGGTGGAGTCCACCACCCACACATCATCAGTAGCGACCGGGACATGATGGGCCAACTCGGCAGCGAGCCAGGCCATGGTGCCGTTCAGCTTCCGTAACCGCTTGTTGTACCCGGATTGTCGCGGCAGATAGGGAAACATGCCGGCCAGGTTGCGGTGCGCGTAACGCAACCAGCGGGCCTCCGAGACATAGCCGAGGAACGCCTGCATCACTGCCAACACAATCAGCTCAGCATCGCTGATCCGTTCCACGAACCCGGTCTCGGGCCGGGTCGGTACTTGTTCGGGATGGGCTTTCAACAGATCATCAGCCCTCACGTAGAGTGCTGTCGCGAGGGTGTCCAGATCGGTGTCCATCAAAGCCTCCAGAGCTTGGTTGGTTCGCAACACCGACTCTGCGACACCCTCCCCTCAACCCCCACACGCCACACCGACCTTGGACTTACTCATCTAGGCGTCTCGCGCCCGGCCCGGGACGAGGCACCGCCGGCCCGGCCCCGCCGTCCCCACCGAACGCTCGCCCGACTACTTACCGCTCGCCAAGTTCGGCGAGCGGCAAATAGTTCGGCGAGCGCCGGGCCGGGAGGCTCGGGGCACCGGACCACTAGGCTGGGCGAACCATGCCCCAGACACACCACGAGATCGTCCAGCGCCTGATCTCCCGCTGGCCCGAACACCGGATCGCTCCCGGGACGGCGCGGGTCGAGGCGCTGTGCGAGCTGCTGGGCTCCCCACAGCGGGCCTACCCGGTGATCCAGGTCGCCGGCACCAACGGCAAGGGCAGCACCGCGATCATGATCGACGCGCTGCTGCGCGCCCTCGGCCTGCGCACCGGCCGGTTCACCAGCCCGCACCTGATCGACGTGACCGAGCGGATCAGCATCGACGGCGAACCGATGAGCCCGGACGCCTTCGACGAACTGGTCAGCCACACCCAGCCGCTCATCGACATCATCGACGCGCGCGCGATCGGCGGCGTCCCGCTGACCTTCTTCGAGGTGATCACCGCACTGGCCTACGAGGCGTTCGCGGAGGCGCCGGTCGATGTGGCGGTGGTCGAGGTCGGGCTCGGCGGCGTGACCGACGCCACCAACGTGATGGACGCCCAGGTGGCGGTGATCTGCCCGGTCGACTACGACCACACCCATCTGCTCGGCGACACGCTCACCGAGATCGCCGGCGAGAAGGCCGGCATCATCAAGCCCGGCTCGCAGGTCGTCCTGGCCGGTCAGCAGCCCGAGGCCGCGGCGGTGCTGATCCGGCGCTGCGCCGAGGTCGGTGCGAAGGTCTACCTGGAGGGCGTCGAGTTCGGGCTGCTGGAGCGGACGCCGGCCGTCGGCGGCCAGGTGCTGCGGATCGACACCGCCGGCGGCCCGGTCGGCGACCTGCTGCTGCCGCTGTTCGGCGAGCACATGGCGCGCAACGCCGCCCTGGCCGTGGCCGCGGTGGAGGCGTTCCTCGGCGGCAAGCCGCTGGCCCCGGACATCATCGCCGAGGGCCTCGCAGCGGTGACCGCGCCGGCCCGGCTGGAGATCGTCCGGCGATCGCCGACGGTGGTCCTGGACACCTGCCACAACCCGCACGGCGCCCGGGCCACCATCGCCGCCGTCACCGAGGCCTTCGCGTTCACGCCGCTGATCGGCGTGATGGCGGTGATGGCCGACAAGGACGTCACCGGCCTGCTCGAGGTGTTCGAGGACGAGTTCACCACCATCGTGTGCACCACGGTGGCCGGCACCAGCCGTGCCCTGTCGCCGGAGGCACTGGGCGAACGGGCCACCGAGGCCTTCGGTCCCGACCGCGTCCGGGTGGCGCCGTCGATGGCCGACGCCATCGAGACCGCGGTCGCCCTGGCCGACGAGGCCGGGCCGGGCGCGGGCGTGCTGATCGCCGGATCGGTGATCGCCGCGGGCGAGGCGCGGGCGCTGCTGCTGCGCGAGGAGGGTCGATGAGGCTGGTGCCGACCAACCCGATGAACCGGGTTCTGATGTCCATCCTGATCTTCGAGGCGATCTGTTGCGGTCTGGCGATCCCCGGCATGATCCAGGTCGCCGACACACCGGTCGGCCTCGCGTTCGGCCTCGGCGGGACGGCCTTGCTGCTCTGCCTGGCAGCGGCGGGCACGTTGCGGCGTCCGGTCGGCTGGGTGTTGGCCTGGGCCGCCCAGCTGGCCTGTGTGGCGCTCGGCTTCGCGGTGACGATGATGTTCGCGGTCGGCGCCATGTTCCTGCTGCTGTTCGTGATCAGCTTCGTCCTCGGACGCCGGCTGGAGGCCGCCCGGACGGCCGGCTGAGGGTCGCCGGCGAGCCGGCCGAGAGCGTCGTGCTGGCGCGCGGGTTCCGCGGACCACGCATCGAGCACGCCGGTGGTGTCGCCGCGGCTAAGGTGGGCGATCATGAGCGAGCGGACTTTCGTCATCATCAAGCCGGACGCGGTGCGCCGCGGTCTGGTCGGCGCCATCCTGTCCCGGTACGAGGCGAAGGGCCTGCGGATCGTCACCCTCGAGCAGCGCACCGTCGATGCCGAGTTGGCCGACCGGCACTACGCCGAGCACACCGAGCAGCCCTGGTACCCGCCGCTGCGCGAGTTCATCACGTCGGGGCCGCTGGTGGCGCTGGTGCTGGAGGGTGACGCGGCGATCGACGCGGTCCGCGCGCTGAACGGGGTCACCGACGGGCGGCGGGCGACGCCCGGCTCGATCCGGGGGGACTACTCGCTGTCGAACCGGGAGAACCTGGTGCACGCCTCCGACTCGCCCGAGTCGTCGGCCCGGGAGATCGCGCTGTGGTTCCCGACCCTGGCATGACCCACCCGGCACCCACCGACGGTTCGGCGCCGTCCCGCGGCTGGGAACCCGCCGCGCACGGCCAGTCCTGGCAGTCCGCCGGCGGGCCGCCGTCCGGCACGCCCGGGGTCGGCCGGCCGAGGCCGGCTCCTCCGCTCGGGGTCGGCGCACCGAGCCCGCTCGCGCCGGGCACTTCCGGGGCCGGCTGGACGCCCGGTCCGTGGCCGGCGGCGACCCAACCGCCGGTCGGTCAGCATCCCTGGCTGCCCGCCGGGCCGCCGCCACCGCCGTCCGCGCTGCCGGTCGAGCCGCGCGAGTACCACGAGTTCCTGCGCACGCCGCGGCTGCGCTGGTGGCGTCCGGTGCTGGCGCTGCTGATGGGCGGGGCGCTGTTCTTCCTGGCCAGCACGGTGTTCACGCTGCCCGCGATGCTGTACGACATGGGCACCGGCCGCACCCGGCTGGAGGACTACACCTCGATCACCAGCATGAAGATGACGCCGGCGTTCTTCCTCGCCAACAACCTCGCGCTGGCCGCCTGCGTGCCGATCGCCGCGCTCACCCAGTGGGCATGCTTCGGGCAGCGACCCCGCTGGTTGTCGTCCGTGGTCGGGGGGTTCCGCTGGCGCTGGTTCGGCGAGTGCGTGCTGTGGATTCTGCCGGTCTTCCTGATCAGCCTGGTGCTCGACGCGGCGTTCGGTGGCCTCGGCGGCCTGCGGGTCGGCCCCGACACGGCCTTCATGGTGGCGGCGATCCTGCTCACCACCCCCTTGCAGGCCGCCGGTGAGGAGTACCTGCTGCGCGGATTGGGCCAGCGCGCGGTGGCCGCCTGGCTGCCCCGGATCGCCGGACTGGTGGTGAGCACGGCGGTCACCGCCGTCGTCTTCATGTTCCTGCACGGCGCGGGCGACCCATGGCTGAACGGCTTCTACCTGTTCTTCGCCGTGGTGGGCTCGGTGCTGGCCTGGCGGACCGGCGGCCTGGAGGCGGCCGTCGCCCTGCACGCGGTGAACAACCTGGTGTCGATGACCTTCCTGCCGTTCACCGACTTCTCCGACATGTTCGATCGCAGCGCGGGCACCGGCAGCCCGGCGGTGCTGGTGCAGGTGGCGATCCTGCTGGGCGCGCTCGCTCTCGTGCTGTGGCGGGCACGGGTGCGTGGCGTGGTGGTCCGGACGGCGCCGGCGACGGGTCCGGGCGCGCCCCCGGCCGGCGCGCCGGCGGCGTCCTGGGCCGCGGCGTCCGGACCGGTCCCGCACCCCGGTGGGCTGCAGCAGCACGGATCGACGCCCGCTACCTGGAGGCAGGATCGTGGAAACCGCCCCGGCTGAGCCGCTCGGCCGCGAGGCCGGGATCTCCTGGCTGGTGTCCCGGATCCGGCCACGCGCGGGCCGCACCCTGGTCGCCGTGGACGGGGTCGACGGCGCCGGGAAGACGACCTTCGCCGACGACCTGGCCGCCGAACTCGCCGACTCGGGTCTGACGGTGATCCGGATCAGCCTGGACAACTTCCTCAACCCCGCGGAGCTCCGGCACGCGCAGGGCCGCACCTCGCCCGAGGGCTTCGTGGCCGACACCTACGACTACCCGCGGTTCGTCGAGGACGTCATGGAGCCGCTCAGCTGCGAGGGCTGCGGACGCTACCGCGACCGGTCGTACGACCTCGCCACCGAGGCGCCGCTGAACCCGCCCTGGCAGGTGGCCCCGGACGCCGCCGTCGTCGTCGTCGACGGCCTGTTCCTGCACCACGACCGGCTCCGCGACGCGCGCGGGCGCAAGGTCTGGGACCTGTCGGTGTGGCTCGACGTACCCTTCGAGGTGTCGGTCGCCCGGCTCGCCGAACGCGACGGGTCGCCGTCCGAGGTCGACGATCCGCGGATCCGGCGCTATGTGGACGGGCAGCGGCTCTACATCGAGCGCTACCGGCCCCACGAGCGGGCCGACCTGGTCATCGACAACTCCTGACCGGTCGGGCTCTCGAACCGGTAACACTGAACGGCGGGGACGGTTCCATTCCCGTTCAGGGGAACCGTCCCGTGAACCGGAATGGAACCGTCCCGTGAACCGGAATGGAACCGTCCCCTGAACCGGAATGGAACCGTCCCCTGAACCGGAAAGGAACCGTCCCCTGAACCGGAAAGGAACCGTCCCCTGAACGGGAACGGAACCGTCCCCGGTGGGCGCGGGTGACGGACCACCGCGCCCGCCCGATAGACTGACCAACCCGCCCCGCGATCCGGCCCATCGGTGTCGAGAGAGGGAGTCAGTGATCAGCAGCATCGTCATCGCCCATCTGGTGGTGGCGTTGTGCGCGCCCTGGCTCGCCCGCCGGCTGGGTTCCAACGGGTACCTGGTGATGGCGCTCGCGCCGGCCGCCAGCTTCGCCTGGCTGCTCGGGTTCGGTCCGCTGATCACCTCCGGCGGCAGCTACGTCGAGGCGATGTCGTGGATCCCGCAGCTGGGCGTCGAGATCCACTACCGGGTCGGGCTGCTGCAGTGGCTGCTGGCCCTCATCGTCACCGGCATCGGCGCGCTGGTGCTGCTCTACTGCCGCTGGTACTTCGAGGCCGGCGCCAATCCACGGACGATGGGCGTGCTGACCGCCTTCGCGGCCGCGATGCTGGGCCTGGTCACCGTCGACGACCTGGTCATGCTGTACGTCTTCTGGGAGCTGACCACCGTCTTCTCCTACCTGCTGATCGGCTACGACCCGACCCGCCGGGCCAACCGGTCGGCGGCGATCACCGCGCTCATCGTCACCACCACCGGCGGCCTGGCCATGCTGGTCGGCATCGTCGCCCTCGGCCACACGGCCGGCACGTTCAGCCTGTCGGCGATCCTCGTCCAGCCGCCCACCGGCCAGGTGACCACGGTGGCCGCCCTGCTGATCCTGGTCGGTGCGCTGAGCAAGTCCGCCCTGGTGCCGTTTCACTTCTGGCTGCCGGGGGCGATGGCGGCACCGACCCCGATCTCGGCCTATCTGCACGCGGCCGCCATGGTGAAGGCCGGCGTCTACCTGGTGGCCGCCATGGCCCCCACCTTCGCCGCCGTGCCCGGCTGGCGGCTCGCCGTCGGCGGGCTCGGGGCGGCCACCATGATCCTCGGCGGCTGGCGGGCGCTGCGGCAGAACGACATCAAGCTGCTGCTCGCCTACGGCACCGTCAGCCAGCTGGGCTTCATGGTGCTCCTCAGCGGCTTCGGCACCCAGGCCACCATGCTGGCCGGCCTGGCGATGGTGATCGGGCACGCGCTGTTCAAGGCGACGCTGTTCCTGATCGTCGGCATCGTCGATCACTCCACCGGGACCCGCGACCTGACCCGACTCACCGGCGTCGGGCGGAAGCTGCCCCTGGTCGCCGTGGTGGCCGGCATCGCCGCGGCCTCGATGGCCGGCCTGCCGCCGACGCTGGGCTTCATCGCCAAGGAGGCCGCCTTCGAGTCGCTCACCTACCTGGTGGACGCCGGCGGCGACGGCACCGCGCTGACCCCGCTGGTGGCGGTGCTGTTGGTCGGCGCCGTCGTGGCCGGCTCGGTGCTCACCGTCGCATATTCGCTGCGCTGGTGGTGGGGCGCGTTCGGCGACAAGGTCAACCTGCCCGAGGTGGACGTCCATCGGCCCTCCGCCGGCTTCGTGTCGGTCCCGGTGCTGCTGGGGTCGGCATGCCTGATCGGGGGCTTCCTGGGCGGCCCGCTGACCGGGCTGCTGGAGCCCTACGCCGCCACCGTCAGCATCGGCCACGCCAGCCATGGCCTGGCCCTGTGGCACGGGCTGACGGTTCCGCTGTGGCTGTCGCTGGTCGCCATCGGCCTGGGCGGCGTCCTGTTCTGGCAGCGGTCGGCGATGGCCCGCGTCCAGGCCACCTTCCCGCGGGTGCTCGGTGCCGACGAGCTGTACACGCTGGCGATGAAGCGGGTGGACACCATCGCGGTCGAGGTCACCGCGCGCACCCAGCGCGGCTCGCTGGCCAGCTACACCTCGATCGTCCTGGTCGTCGTCGTCGTGCTGGCCGGCGGCTCGCTGCTGTTCACCACGCACTGGCCGGCGTCCGTGCGCCCCTTCGACCAGCTTCCCCAGGTGCTGATCGGGGCGGCGATGATCATCGCCGGCGTCCTCGCGGCGACCTCACGGGGCCGGGTGCGCGCGCTGCTGCTGGTGGGTGCCACCGGCTACGGCACCGCGCTGCTGTTCCTGCTGCACGGCGGGCCGGACCTGGCGCTCACCCAGGTGCTGGTCGAGACGGTGTCGCTGATCGTCTTCGTGATGGTGCTGCGCCGCCTGCCGAAGTACTTCACCAACCGTCCGCTGCGGTCCACCCGCTGGTGGCGCACCGTGCTGGCCGCGCTGGTCGGCGGCAGCGTCAGCCTGCTCGCCCTGATGGCGGCCGGCGCGCGGGTCGCCGAGCCGGTGTCGGTGGACTACTACGAGGCCGCCTACGCCTTCGGCTACGGCAAGAACATCGTCAACGTGACGCTTGTCGACACCCGGGCCTGGGACACCATCGGCGAGATCTCGGTGCTGGTGATCGCCGCCACCGGCGTGGCCAGCCTGATCTTCCTGCGCTCCCGGGTGCAGCGCGTCCGGCCCCGTGAGGGGGACGCCGCCTTCGGTGCGCGGGGGATGTGGCTGCGCGCCAGCGGCGCCCTGGATCCGGGATCCCGGTCGCTGATCTTCGAGGTGATCACCCGGATCATGTTCACCATCATGATGGTGGTGTCGGTGTACCTGTTGATCGCCGGCCACAACGCGCCCGGCGGCGGCTTCGCCGGCGGGCTGGTCGCCGGGATCGCGCTGATGATCCGCTACCTGGCCGCCGGACGCCGCGAGCTCGACGACGCCGCACCGTTCGATGCCGGACGGCTGCTCGGCCTGGGCCTGGGGGTATCGGTGCTCAGCGCGATCACCCCGGCGCTGCTGGGCGGCAAGATCTTCCAGAGCTACGACCTGAAGCTGGTCATCCCCGACTGGGAGTACCTGGAGACGCCCTGGGGCAGCTGGACGCTGTTCGGCGAGATGCACCTGGTCAGCTCCACCATCTTCGACGTCGGCGTCTACCTGATCGTGATCGGCGTGGTGCTCGACCTGACCCGCACCCTCGGCGCCGGCATCGACATCCAGTCCGAGCAGGATCAGGCGCCGGTGCCGCAACCGGAGTCGACCCGGGCCCGGCCGGCGCGCACCCCCGAATCGGAACAGGTGATCCGCTACACCACCGGCGGCGGACAGGGGTACTACACATGAGCGGCATCCTGATGGGCGTGCCGGGGCCGGCGACCTCGGAGGTCCGGTCATGAGCCCGAACGTCACCCTCGCGATCGTCGCCGGCGCCCTGGTCGCCTGCGGCGTCTACCTGATCACCGAACGCTCGCTGAGCCGCATCCTGATGGGCGTGATGGTGGCCGGCAACGGCGTCAACCTGCTCTTCCTGGTGGCCTCCGGCGCAGCCGGCGGCCCGCCGCTGATCGGCGTCACGCCGAAGGACGAGATGGCCGACCCGCTGCCCCAGGCGATGGTGCTGACCGCGATCGTGATCGCCCTGGCCACCGCGGCCTTCCTGGTCACCATGGCCTACCGGTCGTTCCAGCTGAACGGCCACGACGAGGTCGCCGACGACGTCGAGGACGCCCGGATCCGCGAGCTGGCACGCGCCGACGAGGCGTCCGACAGCTTCGAGGAGATCAAGTTCACCGACACCGGCGCGGACGTGGTGAGCGAATGAACAACCTGCTGCCGTTGCCGGTGCTGCTGCCCATGTTCGGGGCGGCGCTGACCCTGCTGCTCGGACGCCGTCCGCGGCTGCAGCGGGCGGTGTCGATCCTCACCCTGGCCGGGGTCTGCCTGGTCGCCGGGTCGTTGATCTGGATCACCGACACCCAGGGCGTCCAGTCGCTGTGGGTGGGGGCCTGGGCGCCGCTCGGGGTGGTGCTGGTCGCCGACCGGCTGGCCGCGCTGATGCTGACCGTGGCCTCGTTGGTCACCCTGGGCGTGCTGATCTACGCCACCGGGCAGGACGAGGAGGAGGTGCACCGGGAGACCCCGGTGTCGATCTTCCACCCCACCTTCCTGCTGCTCTCGGCCGGAGTCTCGGACGCCTTCCTGGCCGGCGACCTGTTCAACCTGTTCGTCGGCTTCGAGGTGCTGCTGTTCGCCTCCTACGTGCTGATCACCATGGGCGGCACCGGCGAGCGGATCAGCGCCGGCTCGATCTACGTGGTGATCAACCTGGTCAGCTCGCTGCTGTTCCTGACCGCGCTGTCGGTCACCTACGGCGCCACCGGCACCGTCAACATGGCGCAGCTCAGCCTGCGGTTCGCCGAGCTCCCCGGCGACGTGACGATCGGCATCCAGTTGCTGTTGCTGATCGTCTTCGCGATCAAGGCCGCCGTATTCCCGTTGTCGTTCTGGCTGCCCGACTCCTACCCGACCGCGCCCGCCCCGGTCACCGCCGTGTTCGCGGGCCTGCTCACCAAGGTCGGCGTGTACGCGATCCTGCGCACCCAGACCGCGATCTTCCCGGCCAGCCCGTTGACCGACCTGCTCGGCTGGGCGGCGCTGGCCACCATGGTGATCGGCATCCTCGGCGCGATCGCCCAGTCCGAGATCAAGCGACTGCTGTCGTTCACCCTGGTCTCGCACATCGGCTACATGATCTTCGGCGTCGCGCTGGCCACCCAGGCCAGCCTGGCCGGGGCGATCTTCTACACCGCCCACCACATCACCGTGCAGGCGGCGCTGTTCCTGGTCGCGGGCCTGATCGAGCGGGTCGGCGGCTCGACCTCGATGGACCGGCTCGGCGGTCTGGCCAGCACCGCCCCGGTGCTCGGGGCGCTGTTCTTCATCCCGGCGATGAACCTGGCCGGCATTCCGCCGCTGTCCGGTTTCGTCGGCAAGCTCGGCCTGCTGATGTCCGGCGTCGAGGTCGGGACGCCGCTGGCCTGGGCGCTGGTCGGCGGCAGCGTGCTGACCAGCCTGCTCACCCTGTACGCGGTGGCGAAGGTGTGGAACCGGGCGTTCTGGGGGACGCCGGTGTTGGGCCCGCAGGCTCCCGATGAGTTCACCCTGGACGACGACTCGCGGTCCGGCCGGATGCCCGGGGTGATGGTCGGGGCGACCGCGGCGCTGGTCGGGCTCGGACTGGCGCTCACCTTCCTGGCCGGCCCGCTCTACGACTACGTCGACCGGGCGGCCGCGAGCGTGCTGGGCAACTCCTACCTGGAGTCGGTGCTGTCGGGGGTGGTGCGATGAAGCGGTCGGCGAGCCGGCGCAGGCTGCGCTGGCGGCTGCAATGGCGGGCCATCCTGGCGCTCACCGCGATCTGGGTGATCCTGTGGGGCAACTACTCGCTGGTCGACCTGGTGGTCGGCGTCGCGGTGTCCTGGCTGGTCACGGTCACCTTCCCGCTGCCGCCGATCCGCTACCACGGACGCCTGCGGCCCCTCGGCGTGCTGCGCCTGCTCGTGATCACCCTGCGTGACCTGGCGGTGGCGTCCTGGCGGCTGACCCTGTCGGCGTTCCGCAGGCGGGTCGACTTCCAGCCCGCGGTGATCCGGGTGCGGCTGCGCAGCAACGAGGACCTCTACCAGGTGGAGACCGCGGAACTCATCTCGATCGTGCCCGGCTCGATCGTGATCGACGCCCGGCGGGCCAACCGGACGCTCTACCTGCACCTCGTCGACGTGGCGGGGCCGGAGGGCGTGGAGCAGGCCCGGCAGCAGGCGCTGGAGGTCGAACGCCGGGTGCTGGAGGCGATCGGCAGCACCGCCGAACTCGCCGCGTTCCGTGAGAAGGAGCCGAGATGACCCAGCTGCTGATCTGGCTGGCCGTGGCGATGATCACGGTCGCGGTGGGCCTGACCCTGTGGCGGCTGACCACCGGGCCGTCCACCCTCGACCGCATCGTCAGCGCCGACGTCCTGGTCTCCATCGTGCTGGTGACGATCTGCCTGGTGATGGTGGTGACCGGCGACACCAGCGCGCTGCCGATCCTGCTGGTGCTGGCCATGGTCGCGTTCACCGGCGGGGTCAGCGTTGCCCGGATGCTGACGCCCGGCGCGCCGCACCGGCAGCGCTACCGCCGCGGGCAGGAGGGGCACTGATGACCCCCGACGAGCTCTACGACCTGATCGGCGCGGCCTGCCTGGTCGGCGGCGCGTTCTTCTGTCTCGGCGGCGCGCTCGGTCTGGTCCGCTTCCCCGACGTGCTGGCCCGGATGCATGCCGCCACCAAGCCGCAGGTGTTCGGCCTGCTGCTGGTGCTGCTCGGCGTCGCGTTCTCGATCCGTGACCTGAAGGTGTGGCTCAGCCTGCTGGTGGTGATCATATCCGTGACCTGAAGGTGTGGCTCAGCCTGCTGGTGGTGATCATGCTGCAGATCCTGACCGCGCCGGTGGCGGGGCACCTGATCGGGCGGGTGGCCTACCGCTCCGGCGCCTGGGAGCCGGACGACCTGCTGGTCGACGAACTCGCCGAGGACCTCCGCGACGCCGGCTTCACCCGCAACGAAGAGTTCCGCCCCGAGCGGGGGAAGGACCGGCCGAGCCGCTCGGCCGACTGACCGCCGCGCTGGTCGGCCCGCACGAGAGGCACACCGACTCCCCGGACGCGGCAGAGAGCGCCGAATTCGGCCCGCCCCAGAGACACGCCGATCTCGCCAGCGGTGCCGGCTGTCGGCCCGGATGACCACTTTCGGGCTATTTCATGAGATCGGTCACCGAACCGGTCAGCGGACACCGGTGGTGAGATCGGGAGCCTGGTCCCGCAGCCAGATCGTGGTCTCGCCAACCAACTCGTCGCCGACCGGGCCCGAGCCGAGCAGTGTCTCGCCCGCGGGCAACGGGAACGGCTCGGTGCCGAAGTTGGCGACCACCTGCCATCCGCCCGGACGCCGGAAGTGCAGCACGTCGTCGCGCCCGGTGTCGACCCATTCCAGCGCGGCGCCGCCGCGCAGCTCCCGGCGCAGGGCCAGGGCCTCGCGGTAGAGGGTGAGCGTGGAGTCGGGGTCGCCGTCCTGGGCCTCGACCGAGTAGTGGCCGAACCAGAGCGGCTGCGGCAGGTGGGCGCCGCCGGTGCCGAAGCCGTAGGACGCCCCGGTGCGGGTCCAGGGCAGCGGCACCCGGCAGCCGTCCCGGCCCACCTCGATCGCGCGGTTGCGGAAGAAGGACGGGTCCTGGCGGGCGGCGTCCGGGATCTCGGCGACCTCCTGCAGGCCGAGCTCCTCGCCCTGGTAGAGATACGCCGAGCCGGGCAGGGCAAGCAGCAGCAGGGTCGCCGCCCGAGCCCGCCGCAGGCCCTGCGCCGCATCGATCAGGACCGGGTCGCCGCCCGCCATCAGCCAGTCGCCACCGTGCTTGCGGATCGGCGTGCCGTCCGGGTTGGCGCCGGGGTAGGGGGTGCCGTAGCGGCTGGCGTGGCGGATGGTGTCGTGGTTGTCGAGCACCCAGGTGACCGACGAGCCGGACGCCGCCGCGACGCTCAGGCAGTCGTCGATGATCCGGCGGAAGGTGCCGGCGTGGTAGTCGCAGAGCAGCAGGTCGAAGAAGAACGACTGTCCGAGGGTGGCCGGGCTGGCGTACAGGGGGACCCGGGAGGAGTGCACCGCGGCCTCGGCGACCGCCGTGCGGGGCGGGTCGTAGGCGTTGAACACGGTGCGCCAGGCGGCGTAGATCTGCTGCACCTCGTCGCGGTCCAGCGTCGGGTGGCTGCCGTCGCGGGGCAGCGCGTCCAGCTCGGCCTGGCTGGGCAGCGGCTCGCTGAGGTCCTTGGCCAGCATGTGCGCGGCATCCACCCGGAACCCGTCGACGCCCCGGTCGGCCCAGAATCGCAGGGTGGTCAGGAAGTCCTCGTGCACCTCCGGGTTGGCCCAGTTCAGGTCGGGCTGTTCGCGGGCGAAGGTGTGCAGGTACCACTGGCCGTCGGCCACCCGGGTCCAGGCCGGGCCACCGAACAGCGAGCGCCAGTCGGTCGGCGGCTCGGCGCCGTCCGGACCGGTGCCGTCGCGGAAGACGTACCGTTCGCGGGCCGACGAGCCCGGCGCCGCGGCCACCGCCTCGACGAACCAGCGATGCAGGTTCGAGCTGTGGTTGGGCACGATGTCGATCAGCACCCGGATGCCGTGCGCGTGCAGCGCGGCGACCAGGGCGTCGAAGTCGTCGAGGGTGCCGATCCGCGGGTCGACGTCCCGGTAGTCGATCACGTCGTAGCCGCCGTCGGCGAGCTCCGACGGATAGAACGGGTTCAGCCAGACCGCGTCGATGCCCAGCGCGGCCAGGTAGTCGATCCGCGACGCGATGCCCCGGAAGTCGCCGATTCCGTCCCCGTTGCCGTCGGCGAAGCTCCGCGGATAGATCTGGTAGACCACCGCCTGCCGCCACCATTCGGCGCTGGTGGCGGAGACGACGGTCTCATGATCGACGGGAAGGGACACGGGTCTTCCTTTCACCTGCCCCGCGCGAGTGGCGTCGGCTGGTTCGGTGGGCGAGCTCGACCGTCAGTTCTTCAGGCGCACGATGCGTGACTCCCAGGCGGCCAGCGCGGACGCCGCGGCGTCGCCGTGGGTGCCGAGCAGCAGCTCGGCGCCGGCGAGATCCGGCAGGGACGCGGCGGGGACGTCCACGGCGCCCGAGGACCAGTTCGCCAGAACCAGCAGGGTCTCGTCGCCGAGGCTGCGGGTGAAGGCCCAGAGCTGTTCGTGGTCGGGAAGGAGCAGTTCGAAACGACCCTCGCGGACCACTTCGCTGTCGTGCCGGAGCCGGATGAGCTGCTGGAAGTGGGCGAAGACCGAATCCGGGTCGTGGCGGGCTGCCTCGGCGTTGATCTGGCGGTAGTTCGGGTTGACTCCCATCCACGGGATGCCGGTGGTGAAGCCGGCGTGGGGACTGTCGTCCCACTGGACGGGGGTGCGGGCGTGGTCGCGGCTCTTGCGTGCGAGGGAGCGCAGCACCTGTTCCTCGGTGACACCGGCGGCGACCGCGAGGGTGTGGTAGTTGAGGGACTCGACGTCGAGGTAGTGCTCGATCTGGGTCAGCGGGGCGTTGGTCATGCCGAACTCCTCGCCCTGGTAGATGTAGGGCGTCCCCTTGTGCAGGTGCAGCACGGTGGCCAGGGTCTTGGCGGAGTTGACCCGATGCTCGGGGGAGTCGTCGCCGAACCGGGACACCGCCCGCGGCTGGTCGTGATTGTCGTAGTAGAGCGAGTTCCAGCCGGCCTCGGCCAGGCCCTCCTGCCACCGCGCGAGGTTGGCCTTCAGCACCGGCAGGGGCAGCTCGGCCAGGTCCCATTTGCTGGCCGACGCCTGGTCGAGGTTGACGTGCTCGAAGGTGAACACCATGTTCAGCTCGTGCCGGGCGGGATCGGTGACCCGCTGGGCGACCTCGACGGTGGCGCCCGGCATCTCGCCGACGGTGAGCAGATTCCCGGCGTCCAGGCCGACCTCGCGGTTCATCTCGGCCAGGAACTCATCCAGCCGGGGGCCGTTGGCCACCCGGCGCAGGCTGCCCTGCCCGGGCTCGAGTCGTCCGCCCGCGATCAGCTCGTCCGGTTTGGAGATCAGGTTGATCACGTCCATCCGGAAGCCGTCGACGCCCCGCTCGACCCACCAGCGCATCATCGCGTAGACCGCCTGGCGGACCTCGTCGTTCTCCCAGTTCAGGTCGGGCTGGCCGGGGCTGAAGATCCCCAGGTAGTACTGGCCGCCGGCCGGGTCGTAGGTCCATGCCGAGGGCGCGAACGCCGCCTGGCTGTCGTCCGGTTCGGCGCCCGGGGTGCCCGGCTCGAGCCCGTCGCGGCCCGGACGCCAGAAGTACCAGTCCCGTTTCGCCGAAGAGGGATCGCGGGATTCGACGAACCAGGGGTGCTGGTCGGAGGTGTGGTTGACCACCAGGTCCATCACCAGCTTGATCCCCCGCTGGTGCGCCTGCGCGATCAGCTCGTCCAGGTCGGCCAGGGTGCCGAACAGCGGATCGATGTCGGTGTAGTCGCTGATGTCGTAGCCGTTGTCGACCTGCGGCGAGGAGTACACCGGCGACAGCCAGATCACGTCCACGCCGAGCTCGGCCAGGTAGTCCAGCCGGCCGATGATGCCGGGGATGTCGCCGACCCCGTCGCCGTCGGAGTCCTGGAACGATCGCGGGTAGATCTGATAGACCACCGCCGACCGCCA
>JBGALC010000080.1:0-10730 GCA_044224095.1 Micropruina sp.
TCGCCCACAACCTCACCAAAATCGCCGCCCTCACCGCCTGACCAGCCCCCAAGGCCGACCCCTGGACCGGGCCAGACCAACCCGCCCGAACAGCCCAAACCCGACCGATCCCAACGAACCGACTTCTTCAGGTCGAAGTAACTACCTGCGCCCTCCCACCGGTGGGAGGGCGCAGGTAGTTAGGGAGGGCCTTGTGCGGTGGGCGGGCGCGGTGGACCAGGCGGAGCAGTGGGAACCAGCCGGCCCTGCCCGCCGGGTCAGATCTGGTCGATCAGCTCGTCCACGCCGCCGAGGATCTGGTTCGGCCGGAACGGGTACTTGACCACGTCCTCGGTCGTGGTCAGGCCGGTGAGCACCAGCACGGTGTGCAGGCCGGCCTCCATGCCCGCGATGATGTCGGTGTCCATCCGGTCGCCGATCATCGCGGTCGACTCGGAGTGCGCCTCGATCCGGCGCATGGCCGAGCGGAACATCATCGGGTTGGGCTTGCCCACCACGTAGGGCCGCCGGTTGGTGGCCGCGGTGATCATCGCCGCGACGGCACCGGCCGCCGGCAGCAGGCCGTCCTTGGAGGGCCCGGCGGTGTCGGGGTTGGTGACGATGAAGCGAGCGCCGGCGGTGATCAGCCGGATCGCCTTGGTGATCGCCTCGAACGAGATGTTGCGGGTCTCACCGAGCACCACGAAGTCGGGATCGGTCTCGGTGAGGATGAAGCCGGCATCGTGCACGGCGGTGGTCAGCCCCGCCTCGCCGATGACGAAGGCGGTCTTGTTGCCCGGCTGGCCGGCGAGGAAGGCGCCGGTGGCCATCGCGGAGGTCCAGATGTTCTCCTCCGGGATCCGCAGGCCGGAGCGCTCCAGGCGCGCCGCGAGGTCACGGGGGGTGAAGAGCGAGTTGTTGGTCAAGACGAGGAAGCGCTTGGAGGTGTCCACCCAGCGCTGGATCAGTTCGGCCGCACCGGGCAGGGCCTGCTCCTCGTGCACGAGGACCCCGTCCATGTCGGTGAGCCAGCATTCGATGTCGCGAGCGTTTCGCATACACCCATCGTAGCCGTTATTAGTCAAAATCACTAATACTGACACATCGGACGGGGCCGTCCGCGTCGTGGACACCTCGACCAGCCGCCGGATGCCCGCCGCGGCGATTCCTGGGGTAGGGCAAGATCGGAGGGGTGCAGATCAGGCTCGCGACGCGCGGCTCGCGACTCGCGCTGGCGCAGTCGGGGATGATCGCGGACGCCCTGCGCCGGCTGGGCGCGGAGGTCGAGCTGGTCAGGGTCAAGACTCTCGGCGACGTCACGACCGCCCCGCTGTCCAGCCTGGGCGGCGTGGGCGTCTTCGTCGCCGCGGTGCGCGAAGCGGTGCTCTCCGGCGCCTGCGATCTGGCGGTGCACTCGCTGAAGGACCTGCCCAGCACACCCGCCGAAGGCCTCGTCCTGGCGGCGGTTCCCGAACGCGAGGATCCCAGGGACGCGCTGTGCGCCCGCGATGGGCTCACCCTCACCACGCTGCCGACCGGTGCCGCCGTCGGCACCGGATCTCCCCGGCGGGCGGCGCAGCTGCGCGCCGCCCGTCCCGACCTTGCGATCATCGACATCCGCGGCAACGTCGACACCCGGCTGGGCAGGGTCGGCGCCGACCTGGACGCCGTGGTGCTGGCCGCAGCGGGCCTGAACCGGCTCGGCCGGGCGGACGCGGTCACCGAGTACTTCGAACCGGACGTGCTGGTGCCGGCCCCCGCCCAGGGCGCGCTGGCCCTGGAGTGCCGCAGCGGCGACGCCGAACTGCTGGAACTGCTGACCCGACTCGACCATGCCCCCACGCGGACCGCGGTCGAGGCTGAGCGCACGCTGATGCGCCTGGTCGAGGCCGGTTGTGCCGCGCCGTTCGGCGCGCTGGCCGAAGTCACCCACGCCCGCCGGCCGGGCGGCCCCGACCTCTTCCCCGGCAGGGTGGAGTCGGCGCCGGGCCGGCTCCGGCTGCGGACCCGGCTGGCCCATCCGGACGCCACGGTCACCCTCGTCGACGACGGCCCCCTCGACCGGGCGTCCGAACTCGTTGACGGCCTGGCCGCCGCCCTTCTTCCGCTGCGCGGGCTGCGTGTGGTCATGCCACCGTCCCGGCTCGCGGACGCCGTGGCCGCCCGCGGCGCGTCCGTTACGACGGTGGCTTTGACCCGGCAGCGACCGGTCGCCGACCCCGCGCTGGCCGGCCGGCTCGAAGACCTGGCTGCCGGGCGCTACGACTGGCTGGCCCTCACCTCGGCCCGGACCGTGGCCTTCCTGAGGGACGCCGGCGTCGATCTGCACGCAGCGGTGCCCTCCGGCACCCGGGTCGCCGCCGTCGGGCCGACGACGGCCGCCGCCGCCGGGGCGTCCGGGCTGCGCGTCGACCTGCTGCCCGAGCGCGGGTCGGGAGGCGCCGAGCTGGCCGCCGCCTTCCCCGCGACTCCCGGCCGGGTCCTGGTGCCCGGGGCGGCCGAGCCGGCGTCCGGGCTGGACGACGTGCTGCGGCGCCGCGGCTGGCAGGTCGACCGGATCGCGGTCTACCGGACCAGCGCCGTGGACAGCGTCGACGAGGACCTCCGGGCCGCCTGGCCGGACGCTTTCGACGCGTTCGTGGCGACCGCGCCGTCGGTGGTGGCGGCCGCACATGACCTGCTCGGCGTCCCGATGCCGCCGCTGGTGGCGCTGGGTCCCAGCACCGCCGAGGCGGCCGAACGGTTCGGCATCACCGTGGCCGCGGAGACCTCCGAGGCGACCGCTCCGGGGCTGCTGACAGCGCTCGAGGTCCTGCGAAAGGAAGTCCGATGATCGTCCGCCCGCGCCGGCTGCGCACCACCCCGGCGATGCGCCGCCTGGTCGCCGAGACCCGCATCCACCCTTCCCAGTTGGTGCTGCCGGTGTTCGTCGCCGACGGCCTGGACGCCCCGCGTCCGATCTCGTCGCTGCCGGGCGTGAGCCAGCACACGGTCGCGTCGCTGGTCGACGAGGCCCACCGGGCCGTCGCGCTCGGGCTGGGCGGGGTGATGCTGTTCGGCGTCCCCCGACCTGAGGACAAGGACGCCACCGGCTCGGTCGGCTCCGCGCCGGACGGCATCCTGAACCGGGCGCTCGCCGCCGTCCGGGAGGCCGTCGGCGACGACATCGTGATCATGGCCGACACCTGCCTGGACGAGTTCACCGACCACGGCCACTGCGGGGTGCTGGACGCGCGCGGCCGGGTCGACAACGACGCCACCAACGAGCGCTACGTCGAACTGGCGGTCAGCCAGGCCCGGGCCGGCGCCCATGTCGTCGGCCCGTCGGGGATGATGGACGGCCAGGTGGCCGCGATCCGCGACGGACTGGACGCCGCCGGCTTCGCCGACACCGCGATCCTCGCCTACGCCGCCAAGTACGCCTCCGCCTTCTACGGCCCCTTCCGCGAGGCGGTGAACTCGGCGCTGTCGGGCGACCGCCGCAGCTATCAGCAGGATCCGGCGAACCGGCGCGAGGGCGTCCGGGAAGCCGACCTGGACGAGGCCGAGGGCGCCGACATCGTGATGGTCAAGCCGGCCGGCTACTACCTGGACGTCCTCGCCGACGTGGCCGCCCGGTCTCAGGTTCCGGTCGCCGCGTATCACGTGTCGGGCGAGTACGCGATGGCGTGCGCCGCGGCGGAGCGCGGTTGGCTGAACCGGGACGCCGCGCTGGCCGAGGCGGTCACCGCTATCCTGCGGGCCGGCGCCGACATCGTCCTCACCTATGCCGCGGCCGAGCTCGCGGAACGTGCGAACGGAGCAAGGGCATGAGCCTCTACCAACGCGCCTGCCGGGTGATCCCGGGTGGCGTGTCGTCGCCGGTGCGCGCGTTCGGCTCGGTCGGCGGCGAGCCGGTGTTCATCGCCCGGGCGTCCGGGCCCTACCTCTACGACACCGACGGCCGCGAGTACGTGGACGCGGTCGGCTCCTGGGGACCGGCGCTGCTCGGCCACGCCCACCCCGAGGTGGTGGCCGCGGTGCAGGCCGCGGCGGCACGCGGACTGTCGTTCGGCGCGCCCACCCGGGCCGAGGTCGAGCTGGCCGAGGCCGTCCGGACCCGGGTGCCGGAGGCTGCCAAGGTGCGGTTCGTGTCCACCGGGACCGAGGCCTGCATGACCGCGATCCGGCTGGCCCGGGGCGCCACCGGGCGCGACCTGGTGGTGAAGTTCGCCGGCTGCTACCACGGGCATTCCGATGGACTGCTGGCCGCCGCCGGCTCGGGAGCCGCCACCCAGGGCCTGCCCGGATCGGCCGGCGTCACCGCCGCGACCGCGGCGCAGACGATCGTGGTGCCCTACAACGACCCGGACGCCCTGGAGGCCGCCTTCGCCGCCCATCCCGACCGGATCGCCGCGGTGATCACCGAGCCGGCGCCGGCCAACATGGGCGTCGTACCACCGCGTCCGGGCTTCAACGCGTTCCTCCGCGACGTCGCCCGGAGGAACGGCGCGCTGCTGATCTTCGACGAGGTGCTGACCGGGTTCCGGGTGGGCTACCGCGGCTGGTGGGGGCTGGAACAGTCCGGTGAGACGCCACTCGCCGAGGCGCCCGACCTCTTCACCTTCGGCAAGGTGGTCGGCGGCGGCATGCCGCTGGCGGCCATCGGCGGACGCGCCGAGCTGATGGACCTGCTGGCGCCGGTGGGGCCGGTGTACCAGGCCGGCACGCTGTCGGGGAATCCGCTGGCCACCGCTGCCGGCATCGCCACGCTTGCCCTCGCCGACGAGTCCGCCTACCAGATCGTGGACGCCGCGTCGTCCGCGCTGCGGGTGGCGATCGGGGCGGCGCTGAACGCCGCCGGCGTCCCGCATCGGGTCCAGGCGGCCGGGTCGCTGTTCACCGTCTTCTTCGGCGACTTCCCCGGTCCGGTCGACGACTACCCGGCCGCCCAGCAGCAGGACTCGGCCGCGTTCGCCCGGTTCTTCCACTCGATGCTGGACGCCGGAGTGGCGCTGCCGCCGTCCGGCTACGAGGCGTGGTTCCTGTCCGCGGCGCACGACGACGATGCCCTGGGCCGGATCGTCGACGCGCTGCCCGCCGCCGCCCAGGCCGCGAGTCGATCGTGAGCACGCCGCTGGTCGAGCCTGTCGAGACCCTCCCCCAACCACTGGTTGAGCTTGTCGAGACGCCTCCGCTCGGTTTCAACAAGCTCAACCGACGAGGTTCGCGGTGACCGGGCGGATCACTTTGGTCGGCGGAGGGCCTGGCGATCCTGGACTGTTGACCATCGCGGGACTGGACGCGCTTCGTAGCGCCGACGTCGTCCTCTACGACCATCTGGCGCCGCTGTCGTGCCTGGACGAGTGCCCACCCGGCGCGCTGCTGATCGACGTCGGCAAGATCCCGGGCGGCCGGGCCACCTCCCAGGAGCGGATCAACGAACTGCTGATCGAGCACGCCCGCGCGGGCCGGCACGTCGTCCGGTTCAAGGGCGGCGACCCGTTCGTGTTCGGACGCGGCGGCGAGGAGGTGCAGGCCTGCGCCGAGGCCGGACTGCCGGTGACGGTGATACCCGGGGTGAGTTCCGCGGTCGCCGGGGCCGCGCTGGCCGGGATTCCGGTCACCCATCGGGGGCTCGTCCAGGCGTTCACGGTGGTCTCGGGCCACGTCCCGCCGACCCACCCCGGCTCGACCACCGACTGGGCGGCGCTGGCGCGTGCCGGACACACGATCGTGGTGCTGATGGGAGTGACCCACCTGGGCGCGATCTGCACCGAGCTGATCGGCCACGGGCTCGCCCCCCACACCCCGGCCGCCATCATCGCCGACGCCGCGATGCCCGGCATGCGGGTGCTGCGCGGCACCATCGCGACGCTGGGCGAGCAGGCGTCCGCGGCCGGTATCACGCCACCGGCCGTCACCGTGATCGGCGAGGTCGCGGCGCTCGACCTACCCGTCGCGGCTTGGTCGAGCGACCCACCTGGTCCGTCGAGCGACTCTCCTCGTCGGTCGAGCGCTCCGACTCGTCGGTCGAGCGACTCTCCTCGTTGGTCGAGCTCGTCGAGACCCGATCCCGCCGACGCGGACACCGCCGAGACCGAGATCCTGCGCCCGGCGACCCCCGCGGACGCCGCCGAACTGCTCGTCCTGCAGCGCGCCTGCTGGAGCCGGGAGGCGATCGACAACGACAGCTTCCTGATCCCGGCGCTGCACGAGGAGCTGGACGAGGTCATCGCCTGGCTGGACGACTGGGAGACCTGGGTGCTGCGCCGCGGTCCGCGGCTGATCGGTGCGGTACGGGGGCAGCGCCGCGGCAGCGACTGGGAGGTTGGACGGCTGATGGTGGCCCCCGATCTCACCGGCCGTGGCATCGGACGCCGGCTGCTGGAACACATCGAGGCCCAGGCGCCCGAGCAGGTCACCCGATTCGTGCTGTACACCGGCGCGCTGAGCGCCCGGAACATCCGGCTCTACCAACGGGCCGGTTACGCGGTGCTGACCGGGGACGACGCGTTGCTGCCCGCGATCCCGATCACCGCGCGGCTGGTCAAACCCCGGCGCTAACCAACCCCGGATCAACTGGCCTCGACCGGCGTGACCGCCCGCTGAGCTGAGCCGTGCAGCGACCCAGATCGATCTGCCCTACTTCACCACAGCGTCCGCAGACCCGGGAGTCTACGAAAGGCCGAATCCTCCGTGACCAGGGTCAGCGACTCGATCATCGCCTGCGCGGCGAGCATCCGGTCGAACGGGTCCCGGTGCGCCCAGTCGAGGCTTCCGCTCAGCAGGCAGTGCTCCTCGGTCAACGGCAGACGAGTGGCCCCGAGGCGATCGAGGTGGCGGGCGTAGCCGCCGATCACCGCGTCCGCGTGGGGCAACTTGCCGATTCGGTGCTTGGTCGCGATCTCCCAGGCCGACGCCGCCGAGACAACCAATCGCGATCTGCGGTTGGCGATGACCTTGGCAGCTTCGCCCCCCAGGCGGGACGGATCGGTCAGCGCCCAGAGCACGGTGTGGGTGTCCAGAAGGTAGGTCACGCCGAACCCTCCCAGGCGGCGAGTTCTTCCTCAGGCAGCGGATCGAAGAACGAGTCGGGAACTTGATAGGCGACAAACCCGAGTTCCCGCTCCTCCATCTCCTTCAACGGCACCAGACGGGCGACCGGCCGATCACCACGGGAGATGACGACCTCCTCGCCGCGCTCGACGGCGTTCAGCAGTGCCGATAGATGAGTCTTCGCATACTGCACTTTCACCGCTTCCATGACTTGAGGATAGATGGGTGGTCATGGTTGGTCAACCATGATTGGTCGCTTCGGCGCGCAGCGTCATCCCCGTCATTCACAGGTGGCGACGGCTAGGCGACACTGGTGTCCGCGCTGCACAGCGTGGACAGATCGTCACCGAAGACCGGCGAGATCTCACCTCCAAGCACGTTCCGGCCGGAGCCTACGCGAGCTCATTACCACGCTGAGGCCGCTACGCCAAGTCCCCATCACCATCGGCGGACCGACTCTGGATGCCACAACGCGTGGGGCCGTGCGCCTTGAGGTTGACCCCGAAATCCGGACACCGTCTTGGCGGGTTCCCTTGTCATGGGGATGCCGCTGGAGAGGATGTCCTCGATGGGAACGAAGAAGCGGAAGAGTTATACGCCGGAGTATCGGCGGGAGGCTGCGCACCTGGTGATCGATACCGGTCGGACGATCGCGGCGGTCGCGGCTGAGATCAACGTGGGTGCGCAACTGCTGGGCCGTTGGGTCCAGTTGGAGCGGGATCGGATCGGTGTTCCGCCGGAGGCGCCGCGGCTGAACTTGGTCTTGACGAACCAAGCACCTTCGTCGAACCTCACCTCATTGAAGTTCGCCACACCGAAGATCGAAGTTCCGTGGAAAGCTGGCGCCGCGTTGAACGTAGCCCCCTGACAGGAAACGCCGCCCAAGAACTGGACATCTTGGAAGTTCACCGCATTCACGAAGACCGATCGCTCGAGCGTCGCTCCTTCAAGGATGGTCGACCCATACAAGTTGAGTTCCGATATCTTCCCTGAGGACCAATCAAATCCTGGCAGCCGCGAGTGCGAGAGATCGAGCGAAAGATCGGACCAGGATTCATAGCCAACTGGTCGGCTCGAAAGAAGATGGGCACCGATGACTCTCATGATCGTCGAACGAACCTGCTCTTCGCCGCTCTTTTCCGACGGGTTCCACGGAGTGCGAAGATGGGCACAGAGTACGTCGACACATTGTTGTCTGCGTTCTTCCCAGGAATCAGCGAGATTCGCTAGGGCATATACGCCCGCGAGCCGGACCGTGGCGTTCACATGGCCGAGTTGTTCGACCGCTCCTCGATACTGGTCCAGATTGGCTCGCACGAGGTCACGTTCGTGACCCGCTATCTGTCGTTGTTCATCCCGCTCGGCAAGCTTCTGCTTCCGATACGAGACAACCAAGGCGACCGCACCGCCCACACCAGCAGCAGTGGCGAGCGCAACTTTGATGGGGGCTAGCCAGCCCTCATCTCCCTCCGCAGGCCCAACGTCCCACCATTGGCCGTCGGCCCGGTGGCCGAAGACAATCAGTCCCAGCAGCCAACCCGTTACGGCAGTGACACCAAGGCCAAAGAGGACTACGAGTGCAGTCGTCCAAAGCAACGACAGGCCAGCAACGGGTCTCACAGCACCATTGGTATCCACAGCCCCAGTCGGTCGACCGATGTGGGAGTTTCCTGGCACGGCACCATCTTCACATGGAAAAGCGATATCTCGTCGAGCACCCCCGCGCCTGGGAAGTACAGGTGCGGAGGGGAGCAGAGCCCAATACTCTCAGACCCTCTGCACCGCGTCGAACCGCCGGACCGCCTCGGCCACCGCGGCGTCCCGGGCGCCGGCGATCTCGGCGTCCTTGAGCGTCCGGTCGGGGGCACGGAACCGCAGCGCGTAGGCGAGCGACTTCGAACCGTCCGGGATCTGGGAGCCGCGGTAGATGTCGAACAGGTGGATCGACTCCAGCAGGTCGCCGGCGCCGGCGACCAGGGCGTCCGCCACCTCGCCGGCGCTGACCGCCTCGTCCACCACCAGGGCGACGTCCTCCTTGGCCACCGGGTGCTGCGACACCGAAGCGATGCTGCCCGCGCCGGGAGCGACCGCCAGCAGCACCTCGATGCCGATCTCGGCGGCCGCCGTCCGGGCTGGCAGCCCGAACGCCTTGCACACAGTTGGGTGCAGTTCGCCCGCGTGTCCCAGCAGCACCTCGTCGCCGGCGGCGTCCAGCACCGTCAGCTTCGCGCAGCGGCCCGGGTGGAACGGCGCGTGATCGTCGGCCTCGCGCCGCACGCTCACCCCGGCCGCCTCGGCGGCGATCTCGGCGAACGCGATCGCGTGCTTCCAGGACGCCGGCTCGGCCGGGCCGTCCCAGCCGGCCGGACGCCAGGCGCCGGTCAGCACCGCGGCCAGATGCCGTGGCTGCGCGGGCAGCGCCGCCTCGATCGCCGCCAGCTCCTCCTCACTCGGACGCCCGCTGACCCCGGGCACCGGGGCGGCGGAACCGTCCCCGGCCCGGAACACCGAGCCGGCCTCGAACAGCGCCAGGTCGTCGTTGCCGCGGGAGGTGTTGCGCTGCACCGCGGCGAACAGGCCGGGCAGCAGCGACGTCCGCAGGTACGGGCTGGTCTCGGCCAGCGGGTTCGCCAGCCGGACGACGGCGCGGCGCCGGTCGTCGGCGGGCAGGCCGAGCCGGTCCAGGTCCTCGGCGGACGCGAACGGCAGCAGCACCAGTTCGGTGAACCCGTTGTCCGCCAGGGCGCGGGTGATCGCCCGGCGAATCACCTGGTCGCGGGTCAGCCCGCGGCCGGCCGGCGGGGTCGGCAGCACCGACGGGATGGCGTCGAAGCCGACCTTCCGGCCGACCTCCTCGACGTAGTCGTACGGGTCGCGCAGGTCGCGCCGCCAGGTCGGCGGCAACACGTCCAGGACGCCGTCCGCCTCCCCGCTGACCTCGATGCCGCCGGCCCGGAAGATGCTCGCGACCCGCTCGGCGGGGACCTCGACGCCGAGGATCTCGGACGGCAACTCGGCCCGCACCGTCTGCCGCGGCATCGCCGGTACGCCGCCCGCGACCGTCTCGGCGCCGGACAGGGTGCCGCCGCCGAGTTCGGCCAACAGGCGCGCCACCAGGTGCGCGGCCGCGTAGGTGGCGGCCGGGTCGGTACCCCGTTCGAACCGCTTGGACGCCTCGGACGGCAGTCCGTGCCGCCGCATCGACCGGGAGATCGTGGACGGGTCGAAGGCGGCCGCCTCGATCACGATGGCGGTGGTGGACGCGTCGCACTCGGTGGTGGCGCCGCCCATCACGCCCGCGATGCCGATCGGGCCGGAGTCGTCGGTGATCAGCAGATCGTCGGTGGACAGCGTGCGCTCCACGTCGTCCAGGGTGACGATGCTCTCCCCCGGCAGCGCCTTCCGCACCCGGATCGGGCCCGACAGCTTGATGGCGTCGTAGGCGTGCAGCGGCTGGCCGGCCTCGAGCATCACGTAGTTGGTGATGTCCACCGGCAGCGAGATCGGCCGCATGCCGGCCATGGTCAACCGCTGCTGCATCCAGCGTGGGGAGGGCGCGGTCTCGTCCACCCCGGTCACCGTGAGTGCCACGAACAGTGAGCAGGCCGAGTCCTCCAGGAACACCGGGTAGCCGTCGGCCACCGGTGCCGGGACGTCCCGGTCGACCACGTCGGTGAACGCCACCCCGAGCGCCTGCGACTTCCCGGGGCCAG
>JBGALC010000014.1:0-63817 GCA_044224095.1 Micropruina sp.
GTGAGCAGCCCGGATTCGACGCCGTTCAGCTGCAGTTCCCGGCCGACCTCGGTGAGGACGGGTCCCACCGAGACCGCCGCCGGCCGCAGGTTGAACGACAGCAGGACGATGCCCGCGAGCACCACGGCGCGGGTCCGGGGGTCGTCGGCGTCCGGCCTGGGTGAAGTCATCCGCGGGAGTCTACGACGCGATTCCGATGGGTCGGGAACAAGCTCGAGGGGACTATTGTTGATGGGTCAGGAAAGTGAGGGCCGCGTGACCGAATTGCTGCCGGAGGAGACCCGGATGGGGCGGGTCAGCCTCGACGTCGCCGACCTGGACGCCCTGACCGCGTTCTACCGCGACGTCCTGCTGTTGCAGGTGCGGGCCGAGCGGCCCTCGGAGGTCGACCTCGGCCGTGGCGACGAGACCCTGGTCACCCTGCGGCACCGGCCCGACCTGCCGAAGGGCGAGCGGCGCAGCGCCGGGCTCTTCCACACCGCGATCCTGCACCCCGACCGGGCCTCGCTGGCCGCGACCCTGGCCTCGGTGGCGATCCGGACCCCGCAGCTCTACACCGGCGCCGGCGATCACCTGGTGTCGCAGGCGTTCTACCTGGACGATCCCGAGGGCAACGGCATCGAGCTGTACTGGGACCGGCCGCGCAGCCAGTGGCGCTGGCAGGCGGGCAGGGTCGTGATGGACACCCTGTACGTCGACCCGAACGACTTCATCGGCGAGCATCTCACCGATGCGGCGCGCGACCTGCTGGCGACCGATCCGGCCCGCCGCGGCGTCCTGACCGGGCTCGACGGCAGCGTCGGGCACGTCCACCTCAAGGTCGGCGACGCCGAGCTCGCGAAGCGCTTCTACGTCGACCTGCTCGGCTTCGAACTCACCGCGGACGTCCCGGGCGCCGTCTTCGTGTCGGCCGGCGGCTACCACCACCACATGGCGATGAACACCTGGCGTTCCGCCGGGGTCGGCCTCCGTGCGCCGGGTCTCGGGCTCGGCCGGGTGGACATCACGTTGCCCGACCAGGCCGAGGTCGCCCGGGCGTCCGAACGGCTGCGGGCGAAGGGCGTCCAGCTTCGCGACACCGGCGCCGTGGTCGAGTTCGACGACCCCTGGGGCAACCTGGTCCGGCTGACCCCGGCGTCCTGACCCTCCGGCGCGAACCCGTCACCCAAGGGCCCTCCCTAACTACCTGGGCCCTCCCACCGGCGGGAGGGCCCAGGTAGTTAGGGAGGGCCTTGTCGGGCGGGCGGGTCGGTGCCGGGCGACGTCAGCGCCGATCGAGCACCTCGCCGACGCCGTTCCACAGCGCGGTGTAGAAGGCCCGCTTGGCGGGGTCGTCGGCGGTTCCGTAGGCCTCCAGGAACGACGCCTCCCAGCCCGGCCCGTAGTTCCAGCCGAGGCTGAGCAGGGCGGGCGCCAGGTCCGCCCAGCGGTCGGCGACGCCCAGGCCGCCGAGATCGACGTAGCCGCTGACCTCGCCGTCGGCGCCCAACAGGAAGTTCGGGTTGCAGGCGTCCCCGTGGCACGCCACCGCGTCCAGTGCGGGCGGACGGTCGAGGAAGACCGGATCGAGCCCGAACCGCGCCACCCGGTCGGCCACCGACCAGCTGAACGGGCAGGACGCCACGGGCACCGAGTCGTGGAACCGGCGCAGTCCGCGGCCCAGGGCGGGCACGGTGAGGTCGGGACGGGCCCGGTGGCTCCGGTCGACCGCCGATCGGCCCGCGACGCCGCCGGTCAGCAGCCACGAGACGTCGCCCCGCTCACCGCTGGCCAGGACGCGGGGCGCGGGCACGAACCGGCCGACCCAGTCCAGCCGGGGGATCTCCTCGGCGGCAGTCCAGTCGGGGCCGGGGCGCTGCACCTTCAGGAAGCTGTCGCCGGCGCCGATCCGGTAGGTGATGCCGCCGTCCTCGTTGCGCCACACCGGCTCGACGGGGCGTCCGGACGCCAGCGCCGCCACCCAGTCCGGCACGGTGAGGTGAGCGAGCTCGGTCTGGCCGCCCAGCGGCGAGTAACCGCTGTGGTCGGGGGCAGCGGTCACGGCAGCAGCCGGACGAGCCGGGCCGGCGCGGTGTTGCGATAGGACTCCTCGACCAGGTCGGCCACCTCGTCCCAGTCGACCTCCGCGGCACGGAAGTTCAGGCCGATCCAGCCGTACGGCCCGTAGTAGGCGGGTACGAAGAACCGCTCGTCGTTGAGCGCAGACTCCCGGGTGAGCAGATTGGGCAGCACCAGCACCGACTGCGACCAGCGGTCGTTGTAGTGGTCGCCCTTCACCACCCCGCCGAACAGGGCGAACACCTTCTTGGTGTAGAAGTTCGGGTGCCCGTGCGATTCCTTCTCGGACGCCTCCGGCAGGGCGAGGCAGATCCGGCGCAGTTCGGCCAGGTACGGGTCGTCTTCCGCGTAGCGTTGTGGATGACTCATCTCGTCTCCTCGTCCGTAGGTGCCCGACGCTACCGCGGGCCGTACTCCCAGCGGCTCAACGCGGCTCTGGCTACGGAGATGGCCGGCGGCTCGGCATTGGCGCGACCTATCCGCGACACAGTCACCCAGCCAGGTGTCACCCGGCTTGACCTTCCCTGAGTAGAGGGAGGTTGCGACATGACGTCACGACATCGCTACGGGTTCCGGCTCTGGATCTGCGGACTGGTGGCGCGAGTAGTTCTGTGGTTGGGGCCGATTCCGAGACGGCGCGTCTCACCGAGGAGGTCTCAGAGGTAGCTCCGGGATGCAGCGAGGCCGCACGAGCGGCGGTTGCCGGTGCTCGTGCGGCCTCGTTGGTCACCGCAGTTGTCACGTGTCGAAGTACACGGGTGAGTGGGGCTTCAGCCCCGCCGAGTGTCGGAGACAGGTGACAACGCCAGTTGTCACATGTCGAAGTACACGGGTGAGTGGGGCTTCAGCCCCGCCGAGTGTCGGAGACAGGTGACAACGCCAGTTGTCACATGTCGAAGTACACGGGTGAGAGGGGCTTCAGCCCCGCCGAGTGTCGGAGACAGGTGACAACGCCAGTTGTCACATGTCGAAGTACATCTCGAACTCGTGCGGGTGCGGGCGCAGGCGCAGGGCGTCCACGTCGGCACGCTTCATCTCGATCCAGGTCTCGATCAGGTCCTCGGTGAACACGTCGCCGGCCAGCAGGTAGTCGTGGTCGGCCTCCAGCTTGTCGAGCACCTCGGTCAGGGTGCCGGGCACCTGGTTGATCTGGGCGTGCTCGTCCGGGGGCAGCTCGTAGAGGTCCTTGTCGACCGGGGCCGGCGGCTCGATCTTGTTCTGGATGCCGTCCAGGCCGGCCAGCAGACACGCGGCGAACGCCAGGTACGGGTTCGACGACGGGTCGGGGCAGCGGAACTCGACGCGCTTCGCCTTCGGGTTCGAGCCGGTGATCGGAATCCGGATGCAGGCAGACCGGTTGCGGGCCGAGTAGACCAGGTTGACCGGCGCCTCGAAGCCCGGCACCAGCCGGTGGTAGCTGTTGGCGGTCGGGTTGGTGAAGGCCAGCAGCGACGGGGCGTGGTGCAGCAGGCCGCCGATGTAGTGCCGGGCCATGTCGGAGAGCTGGCCGTAGCCGTTCTCGTCGTAGAACAGCGGCACGCCGTCGTTCCACAGCGACTGGTGCACGTGCATGCCCGAGCCGTTGTCGCCGAAGATCGGCTTCGGCATGAAGGTGACGGTCTTGCCGGCCTCCCAGGCGGTGTTCTTGATGATGTACTTGAACTTCATCACCTCGTCGGCCGCGGCCAGCATCGTGTTGAAGCGGTAGTTGATCTCGGCCTGGCCGGCGGTGCCGACCTCGTGGTGGGCGCGTTCGACGGTCAGCCCGACGTTCTCCAGGTTGCGGACCATGTCGTCGCGCAGGTCGGTGAAGTGGTCGACCGGGGCGACCGGGAAGTAGCCGCCCTTGTACTTGACCTTGTAGCCACGGTTCGGACGCCCGTCGCCGTCGGCCTCGCTGCCCGAGTTCCAGGCGCCGGCCTCGGAGTCGATGTAGTAGTAGCCGGCGTTCTGCCTGGTCTCGAAGCGCACCGAGTCGAAGATGTAGAACTCGGCCTCCGGCGCGAAGAAGGCGGTGTCACCGATGCCGGTCGACTTCAGGTGCGCCTCGGCCTTTCGGGCGATGTTGCGCGGGTCGCGGCTGTACGGCTCCTTGGTCAGCGGATCGTGGACGAAGAAGCTCAGCGCCAGCGTCTTGGAGCGGCGGAACGGGTCGATGAAGGCCGTGGTCGGGTCGGGCAGCAGAGCCATGTCCGATTCGTGGATCTTCTGGAACCCTCGGATGGAGGAGCCGTCGAAGGCGAGGCCGTCCTCGAACACCTCCGGGCCGAACGAGCCGGCCGGGACGGTGAAGTGCTGCATGACGCCGGGCAGGTCGCAGAACCGGATGTCGATGGTCTCGACGCCTTCGTCCTTCACATAGGCCAACAGATCGTCAGCGCTTTGGAACATCTTTCCTCCGAGTTGGTTTTGGGATTCGGAACGCAGTCACCCTAGGGAGAACGGGTTTCCACCCCATTGCACATTTGTTTCAGCAGAGTTACGAGCCCCGGGTGGCCGCTCCGGACGGGGCGTCCGGTCCCGCCGGATCGTACCGCCGGGACCGGATAGATTGTCCGGCGTGGACGACACCGCCGAGCAGTATCCGGGTGAATCCCTTGGCCTGCCCGAGTCGGGACGCGGGGCGCTGGCGAGCTGGCGGGCCCGCATCGCCGCCCTGATCATCGACTGGGCGGCGTCGATGGCCCTGGCGGTGATCCTGTTCGGCACCGGGGTGCTGCGCGATCCGGGCTGGCGCAGCTGGATGATCCTGGCCGTCTTCTTCGTGCAGTCGGCGGTGCTGACCGCCCTGGCCGGCGGCAGCTTCGGGCACATCCTGGCGCGGATCGGCGTGGCCCGGCTGGACGGCCGTCCGATCGGCGTCTGGCGGGCCGTCGCCAGGCAGGCGATGATCTGCCTGGTGCTGCCCACGATCGTGATCGGCGCCGAGCGCCGCGCCCTGAACGATCTGGTGCTCGGCACGGTGGTGATCAACCGCCGCTGAGGGGACCGGTCGCGAACGACTACTCGGACTTCGCGTGGCGCGCTATGTTGTGCCCAGAAGCCGTCGAGGGGAGTCACGTGATTGCCTACGTGGTCAAGCGGTTGGTCAACTATCTGCTGCTCCTTTTCGTCGCCGTGTCGATGACCTACTTCCTCGCGGCGAGCGCGATGGATCCCCGCAAGCTGTTCGCCCTGCGCCAGCCGCCGATCCCGCCCGAGGTCGTCGAGGAGCAGCTGCGGCAGTACAACCTCAGCGATCAGGTGTCGGTCTGGGACCGCTACCTGACCTGGCTGGGTGGTGTGGTCCAGGGCAGCTGGGGCTATTCGCCCTTCGGCGTCGACGTGGCCGAGCAGATCGGCATCAAGATGTGGGTCAGTCTTCGCCTGCTGCTGGTCGGTTCGCTGCTCGGCATCGCCCTGGGCGTCGCCTTCGGCGCCTGGACGGCGACCCGGCAGTACAGCATCTCCGACCGCACGGTGACGGTGATCTCACTGCTGCTGATCTCCACCCCGGCCTTCGTGATCGGCTACGTGTCGCAGATCCTGGCCACCCGGTTCAACGAGATCACCGGCACCCGCACCTTCGAGTTCATCGGCGAGACCGGTGATGTCGGCGCCTATCCGATGGCCGAGCTGGTGGACCGCCTGCAACACCTGTTCTTACCCACGGTCGTGCTGATGGCCCTCGGCGCCGCGTCGATGAGCCGGATCCAGCGCAACCTGATGCTCGACTCACTCGGGGCCGACTACGTGCGGACGGCCCGGGCGAAGGGCCTGCCGCGATCGAAGGCGATCATGAAACACGCCCTGCGCACGGCGCTGATCCCGACCGGCACCTATGTCGCCTTCACGATCGCGACCCTGTTCACGGGCGCGACCTACACCGAGCGGGTGTTCAACTTCCAGGGAATCGGGATGTACGCGGTGGACACGATCACCGGCTACGACGTCAACGGCGCGGTGGCGGTCACCGCGTTCGCGGGGGTGTGCGTGCTGGTCGGCGCCATCCTCTCCGACATCATGGTCGCGATCCTCGATCCGCGGGTGAGGCTGGGCTGAGATGGCTGTGCTGCAGACGACCGTGACCGAGCAGAAGCCGGCGAAGCGGCTGACCCGCGGCCAGCTGATCTGGCGCCGCTTCCTGCGCAACCGGACGGCGGTGGTCGGGGCGGTCGGCATCCTGTTCCTGGTCTTCCTGGCGCTGGCCGGGCCGTACCTGTTCTACTGGAAGTTCGACGACATCGACTCCTACAACTACCTGACCGAGCCGAGCTCGTCGCACCTGCTGGGGACGACCCGGGCCGGCCGTGACGTGCTGGCGCTGACCATCCGGGGCCTGGGCAAGTCGCTGATCATCGGCTTCCTGGTGGCGCTGATCTCGACGTCGATCGCGGCGATGGTCGGGGCGTCGGTGGCCTACCTGGGCGGCTGGTACGAGAAGACCATGCTGTGGATCGTCGACCTGATGCTGGTGGTGCCGAGCTTCCTGGTGATCGCGGTGCTGACCCGCGGCGCTCCCGAGGGTGACGCCTCGTGGATGATCCTGGTGGTGCTGCTGGCCCTGTTCGCCTGGCCGCTGTCGGCCCGCGTGGTGCGCTCGCTGACACTGTCGGTGAAGGAGCGGGAGTACGTCCTGGCCGCCAAGTTCATGGGCCTGTCGGCGCCGAAGACGATCACCCGGCACATCCTGCCGAACGTGTCCTCGCTGCTGATCATCGACGCCACCCTCGGCGTCGGCTACGCCATCCTCGCCGAGACCGGCCTGTCGTTCTTCGGCTTCGGCGTCCAGCCGCCCGACACCTCGCTGGGCACGCTGATCGGCGAGGGCGCCACCATGGCGACGACCTACCCGTGGGTGTTCCTCGGGCCGTCGGCGGTGCTGGTGTTCCTGGTGTTGTGCGTCAACGGCGTCGGCGACGGTCTGCGCGACGCCCTCGATCCGACGTCCGCCTCGGGAGGTCAGGCATGAGATCCGCCCAGTCGCTGACCACGAAGGCTCCCCGGACCGGTGCCGGCGGCCCGGTGCTGAGCGTCCAGGACCTGCACGTCACCTTCCCCAGCGAGGCGGGTCCGGTGCAGGCGGTGCGCGGCCTCAGCTTCGATCTCCTGGCCGGCGAGACGATGGCGATCGTGGGCGAGTCCGGTTCGGGCAAGTCGGTGACCTCGCTGGCGATCATGGGACTGCATTCCTCGTCGGCGAAGATCACCGGATCGGTCAAGCTGCACGGCACCGAGCTGCTCGGCCGCAGCGACCGGGACATGTCGAGGATCCGCGGCGACGGCCTGGCGATGATCTTCCAGGACCCGCTGTCGGCGCTCACCCCGGTCTACACGATCGGCGACCAGCTGGTGGAGGCGATCCAGGCCCACTACGACGTCAGCACCTCGGTCGCCACCCGGCGGGCCGTCGAGCTGCTCGACCTGGTCGGCATCCCGAACCCGCAGCAGCGGGTGAAGTCGTTCCCGTTCGAGTTCTCCGGCGGCATGCGGCAGCGGGCCATGATCGCGATGGCGATCGCGAACGATCCCGACGTGATCATCGCCGACGAGCCGACGACCGCCCTCGACGTGACCATCCAGGCGCAGGTGCTGGAGGTGCTCAAGCGCGCCCAGCTGGAGACCGGCGCCGCCGTCCTGATGATCACCCACGACCTGGGCGTCGTGGCCGGCATGTCCAACCGGGTCACCGTGATGTACGCGGGGCGCCCGGTCGAGCAGGGCAGCGTGGACGACATCTTCTACCGCCCGCGGATGCCGTACACGATCGGGCTGCTCGGCACGGTGCCGCGGCTCGACCAGGAATCCGACAGCGCCCTGCCCACGTTGGAGGGCAGCCCGCCGTCGGTGGTCAACCTGCCGCCCGGCTGCCCGTTCGTTCCGCGTTGCCCGATGGCGATCGACATCTGCCGCACCGTCGAGCCCGAACTGATGCCGACCACCAGCATCGCCCACACCGCCGCCTGTCACCGGCTGGCGACCATCGAGCAGGGCCACCTGGGTCACGCGGAGATCTTCCCGGTGCCCGAGCTGCCGTCGTCCGCACTCGAACGGGTGCCGCGCGAGAAGCGCGAGACGGTCCTGGAGCTGGCCGGGTTCAAGCGGCACTACCCGCTGATGAAGGGCGCCATCTACCGTCGCCGGGTCGGCACCGTCTACGCCGTCGACGGCATCGACCTGGAGGTCAAGGCGGGGGAGACCCTGGGCCTGGTCGGCGAGTCCGGCTGCGGCAAGTCGACCACGCTGCTCGAGGTGCTGAACCTGGTCCGCCCCACCGAGGGCCGGGTGGTGGTGCTCGGCAAGGACACCGCGAAGCTCAACCGGGCCGACCGCAAGGCGCTCCGCCGCGACCTGCAGGTGGTCTTCCAGGACCCGATGGCCTCGCTCGACCCGCGGATGCCGATCTTCGACATCATCGCCGAGCCGATGGGCGTGCACGGCTTCAGCAAGGCCGAGATGGAGCAGCGGGTCAAGGAGCTGCTGACCATGGTCGGCCTCCAGCCCGACCATGCCAGCCGCTACCCCGCGCACTTCTCGGGCGGCCAGCGGCAGCGGATCGGGATCGCTCGCGCCCTCGCCCTGAAGCCGAGGCTGCTGGTGCTGGACGAGCCCGTCTCGGCCCTGGACGTCTCCATCCAGGCCGGCGTGATCAACCTGCTGCAGGAGCTGCAGCTGGAGCTGGGCCTGGCCTACCTCTTCGTCGCCCACGACCTGGCGGTGATCCGGCACATCGCCTCCCGGGTCGCGGTGATGTACCTGGGCAAGCTGGTCGAGGTCGGTGACGTCGACCACGTCTACAGCCGGCCGTCGCATCCGTACACCCAGGCCCTGCTGTCGGCGATCCCGCTGCCCGATCCGAACGCCGAGCGCTCCCGGCGGCGGATCCTGCTGCAGGGCGATCTGCCCAGCCCCGCGGACCCGCCGTCCGGCTGCAAATTCCGGACCCGCTGCCCGAAATTCCTGACCCTCGGGGCCGGCGACCAGGCCAAGTGCATCAACGAGGTGCCATTGTTGGCGCCGGTCGCCGCGCCGACCGATCACGTGTCGGCGTGTCACTTCAATGAGGTCGTTCAGGTTCTCTGAGGCCACGCCGATCGTTAGCAGATGGTGATCTGAAGGCGCCCTGTGCCGCGAATGGTCGGGGTAGGATCGGCCCAAAGTCGGCTGGCTCGCCGGTCGAGAACGCGTGTCACAAATGGAGGACAAGTGAAGGCATCAAGGTTTGTCGTGCCGCTGATTGCCGGCGTCACCGTGCTGGGCCTGGCGGCCTGTGGAGGGCCGGCCCAGCCGAACGCCCCGAGCGCCGGCTCGACGGCTACCGCGGTGAAGACAGGTTGGGACATCAACGAGACACCGCGCGATCAGCTGGTCGGTGGTGAGTTCATCGGCTCCATCTCGCACCAGATCGCGGACTGGAACCTGTCCACGGCGGCCGGCAACGACAATGAGATGTCCTTCCTCGAGAAGCCGGTCTCCCCGTCCTACTACGACTACAACGGGCTCGGTGAGGCCCTGATCAACAACGACTACCTGCTGGAGGCGAAGGAAGAGGTCAATCCCAACCTCAAGCTGACGCTGAAGCTGAACCCGAAGGCGGTCTGGAACGACGGCGCGCCGATCACCGCCAAGGACTGGATCGCCACCGTCAAGGCGATGAACGGTTCCGACAAGGATTACAAGAATGTGAATACCGCCGGCTGGGAGCAGATCACCTCGGTGACCGCCGGTGCCGACGATTACGAGGTGGTGCTGAACTTCAAGACCACCTACCCCGACTGGACCAAGATCATCGCCGCCGGCCCGTACCGGGCCGAGAGCATCGCCACAGCCGAGATGTTCAACAACGGCTGGAAGAAGGAGATGAAGCTCGCCTGGCAGTCCGGCCCGTTCAAGATCGACACGGTCGATTCCAAGACCGGCAACGTGGTCATGGTGCCGAACGATCTGTGGTGGGGCCAGAAGCCGCTGCTGACCAAGATCACCTTCAAGCGCATTCTCACCGACGCCCAGGCGACCGCGTTCGCGAACCAGGAACTCGACTACTACGACATGGGTTCCGACCCGAACGGTTTCAAGACCGCCAGTGAGGCGCAGAACTCGGTGGTGCGCAAGGCCGGCGGCCCGAACTTCCGGCACTTCACCTTCAACGGCCAGGCCCCCAACCTGACCGACGTGAAGGTCCGCCAGGCCATCATGATGGGCCTCGATCGCGGCGCCATCGCCCGCTCCGACCTGGCTGGCATCGACTGGGACGCCACCCCGCTGAACAACAACCTCTACATGGCGAACCAGACCGGCTACGTCGATCAGGGCAAGGCGACCGGCATCGACTTCAACCTCGACGGCGCCAAGGCCAAGCTCGACGAGGCTGGCTGGAAGATGAACGACAGCACCGGCTTCCGCGAGAAGGACGGCAAGCAGCTCGACGTGAACTTCGCGGTGCTGGCCGGCGTGTCGGCGTCCGAGAACGAGTCGCTGCAGGCCCAGAAGATGCTCAAGGACATCGGGGTCAACCTGAAGCTCAAGAACATCAACACCGACAAGGAATGGCCGGGCGTGCTGACCACGCACGGGTTCGACATCATCGCCTTCTCGTGGATCGGCACCCCGTACCCGCTGGGTGACATCCGGCAGATCTACGGCACCACCGTCACCGACGGCAAGGAGAAGTACTCCGAGGCCAACTACGCCCAGATCTACATCCCGAAGGTCGAGGAGCTGGCGCCGCAGATCGACACCGAGATGGACCCGGCGAAGCGCGCCGAGCTCGGCAACCAGGCCGCCCAGGCGATCTGGGAGGCGGGCCACACGCTGCCGCTGTACCAGCGTCCGATGCTGATCGGCGTCCGGGCCAAGCTGGCCAATGTCGGAGCCGTGGCGTTCGGCACCATCAAGTGGGAGAACGTCGGCTTCACCAAGTGAACCGCCGTTGAACGGGGGGCGACCATCGGTCGCCCCCCGTCCCATGTCCTGGGCGTGTTGTCGAGAATCTGCTGTGCCCGGGCGTCCCAACCGCCACGATGGTTGGCATGGTCGAACTCATCGGCGCGGGCAAGCGCATCGGCATCCTGACCAGCGGCGGCGACGCCCAGGGCATGAACGCGGCGGTGCGCGCGGTCGTCCGCACGGCGATCACGCTGGGTGCCGAGGTGTACGCCGTCTTCGAGGGCTACCAGGGCATGATCGACGGCGGCGACGGCATCCGCCGGTTCGGCTGGGACGACGTGGGCAACGTCCTGCACCGGGGCGGGACGGTGATCGGCACCTTCCGCAGCAAGCAGTTCCGGGAACGCGACGGACGCCGGATCGCCGCCCGCAACCTGCTGGCGGCCGGCATCGATCGGCTGGTGGTGATCGGCGGCGACGGCAGCCTGTCCGGCCTGGACGCCTTCCGCACCGAGTGGCCGGACCTGCTGGCCGAGCTGGTCGAGGCCGGCGAACTCGACCAGGCGACGGCCGATGCGCACCCGGCGCTGATGATCGCCGGGCTGGTCGGCTCGATCGACAACGACCTGGTCGGCACCGACATGACGATCGGCGCCGACACCGCGCTGCATCGCATCGTCTCGGCGATCGACGACCTGGCCAGCACCGCCGCCAGTCATCAGCGCAGCTTCGTGGTCGAGGTGATGGGCCGGCACTGCGGCTACCTAGCGCTGATGGCCGCCGTCGCGGGCGGCTGCGACTATGTGCTGACCCCGGAGAACCCGCCGGCCGACGGCTGGGAGGACAAGATGTGCGCCGAGCTGCGGCGCGGCCGCAAGGCCGGACGCCGGGACTCGATCGTGCTGGTGGCCGAGGGTGCGACGGACCGCTCGGGGGCGCCGATCACGTCCGAGCAGGTGCGCGGCATCATCGAGGAGCGGCTCGGCGAGGACACCCGGGTGACCATCCTCGGGCACGTGCAGCGCGGCGGCACGCCCAGTGCCTTCGACCGCTGGTGCTCCACCTGGCTCGGCTACGAGGCGGCCCGCGCCCTGCTGAGCGCGGACGCCGGCACTCCCGGCCGGGTGTTCGGCTTCCGCGGCAACCGGGTGACCGCGGTGGACCTGATGGAGGCCGTCCGGAACACTCGCGAGGTGCCCACCCTGATCGAGGCCGGCGACTACGCCGGCGCGATGGCCAAGCGGGGTGGCTCGTTCGTCACCATGAGCCGGCTGTTCGCCGAACTGTCCGAGCCGTCCCGGGTCTCGGCCGGAGACGGCGCCCGGCGGATCGGCATCATCCACGGCGGTGGGCTAGCGCCCGGAATGAACACCGCGGCGCGGGCGGCGGTGCGGCTGGGGATCAGTCGCGGCCACACCATGCTGGCCATCCACGACGGCTTCCCGGGCCTGCGCGACGGCCGGATCAGCGAGCTGTCCTGGGGCGACGTGGAGGCCTGGACGGCCGACGGGGGCGCGAAGCTCGGCGTCCGCCGGACGATTCCGACCGTCGAGGAGCTGTACACGATCAGCCGCCAGCTCGAGGACCACGCGATCGACGGCCTGCTGGTGATCGGCGGCTGGAACGCCTACCAGGCGGCGCACCTGCTGCACGACGAGCGCGACCGGTACCCGGCCTTCCGGATCCCGATCATGTGCGTGCCCGCGTCCATCGACAACAACCTGCCGGGCTCAGAGCTGGCGATCGGCGCGGACACCGCGCTGAACGTGATCGTCGAGGCGATCGACCGGATCAAGCTGTCGGCGTCGGCGACCACCCGGTGCTACGTGGTCGAGACGATGGGCCGCTACTGCGGGTACCTGGCGCTGATGGGTGGCCTGGCCGGCGGCGCCGAGCGGATCTACCTGCACGAGGAGGGCATCACCCTCGACCAGCTCAACGACGACGTGAAGTGGCTGCGGCGTTCCTTCGGCGCGGGCCGTTCGCTGTTCCTGGCGGTCCGCAACGAGCGGGCCAACGAGCACTACACCACCGACTTCATCGCCGGGCTGCTCGAAGAGGAGGGCCGCGGCCTCTACGACGTCCGGCAGGGCGTGCTCGGGCACCAGCAGCAGGGCGGCTCGCCCACCCCGTTCGATCGCCTGCTGGCCACCCGGATGGTGGGTCACGCGCTCGACCTGATCGCCCAGGAGTTCGACACCGACACCGACGGCAGCTACCTGGTCGGGCTCACCGAGGCGAAGCTCACCGACGTCCCGATGGAGTCGATGATGCGGCTGATGGACCGCAGCTTCCGACGTCCGCGGAACCCCTGGTGGCTGCAGCTGCGCGAGGTCACCCGCGCCGTCGCCGAGGAACCCGAGCCCGCGGAGGTCTGAACCCGAGGGGACGGACCTCTGAACCGAAAGGGGACGGACGTCTGAACCGGATGGGGACGGTTCCTTTTCCGTTCAAGGAACCGTCCCTTGGTGCGGAATGGAACCGTCCCCTGGTGCGGAACGGAACCGTCCCTTGGTGCGGAAAGGAACCGTCCCCTGGTGCGGAATGGAACCGTCCCCGGACCGGGCCGGTCAGCCGACGACCCGGGGGATCTCGCCGGTGATGTCGGGCAGGGGGGCACGCAGCAGCGCGGTGCTGTGCGGGCCGAGCGCCACCTCGCCCGCATAGGTGAGGACGACCTCGCCGAACCGGGCCAGCAGCTCGGAGCCGTCCGGCACGGTGAGGCGGCCGGGCTCGGCGCCCAGGTTCGCGATCACCTCCACGGTGCCGCGGCGGACCAGCAGCAGATTCCCGTCGCGGACGACGGCGCCGTCGCCGAGCTGGGCGTCCCGGACGGTCGGCAGTTCCCGACGCAGCCGCAGCAGGGTCTTGTACCAGTCCAGGAACTCCCGCCGGTCTAGGTCGTCCAGGTCGGCCCAGTTCAGGGTGGACGCCTCGACGGTGCCGGGGTCCTGCGGGTCGGGGACGTTGCCCGACCAGCCGTGCTCGGCGAACTCGGCCTGGCGTCCGGCCCGGATCGACTCGGCCAGCCATTCCTCCTCGTGATCGGTGAAGTACTGCCACGGCGTGGACGCGTCGAACTCCTCGCCCATGAACAGCATCGGCGTGTACGGGGAGGTGAGCAGCAGCGCGGCCCCGATCGCGGCCCGGCCCCGTCCGGCCAGATGGGCCAGCCGCTCGCCGGTGGCCCGGTTGCCGATCTGGTCGTGGGTCTGCAGCGAGCCGACGAACCGCCAGCCGGGTGTGATCGCCGGTTCGATCGGACGCCCGTGACGGCGTCCGCGGAAGCTGGAGAACACCCCGTCGTGGAAGAACGGGGTGTGCGCCAGCACCTTGGGCAGCGCCTGCGGATCGGCGAAATCGGCGTAGTAGCCCTGCTTCTCCCCGGTCAGCAGCACGTGCAGGGTGTGGTGGATGTCGTCGGCCCACTGGCCGTCCAGCCCCTGGCCGCCGGCCCCGCCGGACCCGCGGGCGGCCACCGTCCGGGGGTCGTTGCGATCCGACTCGGCGACCAGCACCCGCGGAATGCCGGTCGCGGCCCCCAGGTCGTCCGCCAGCGCCGCCAGCTCCTCCAGCAGGTGGATCGCCGACTCGTCGTGCAGGGCGTGCACGGCGTCCAGCCGCAGGCCGTCCAGGTGGTAGTCGAGGAACCACTGCCGGACGTTGTCGATGAAGTAGGCGCGGACCTCGTCGCTGCCCGGGCCGTCCAGGTTCACCGCGACGCCCCACGGCGTCTGGTGCCGGTCGGTGAAGTAGGGGCCGAACTGGGGCAGGTAGTTGCCGACCGGTCCGAGATGGTTGTAGACGACGTCCAGCCAGACCGCCAGCCCGCGGGCGTGCGCGGCGTCCACGAACCGCTGCAGGCCCTCGGGCCCGCCGTACGGCTCGTGCACCGAGTAGAGCGCCACCCCGTCGTAGCCCCAGCCGTTGCGGCCCGGGAAGGACGCCACCGGCATCAACTCGACGATGTCGGCACCGAGGTCGGCCAGGTGGTCGAGCCGCTCGATGGCGCTGTCGAAGGTGCCGCCGTCGGTGAAGGTGCCGATGTGCACCTCGTAGATCACCGACCCCTTCAGCGGCCGTCCCTTCCAGTCGTCGTCGGTCCAGCTGAACCTGGCCGGGTCGACCAGCGCGCTGGCGGCGTGGACGCCTTCCGGCAGCCGGCGTCCGCGCGGGTCGGGCAGCGGGTCGCCGTCGTCCAGCGCGAAGGCGTACCGGCCGTCGCCGGGCTCGGCATCCACCGTCCACCAGCCGCCGCCGGCCGGCGCCATCGGCTCGACCCGGTGGCCGGCGGTGCCCAGGTGCAGGTCCACCCGCGCCGCCTCGGGCGCCCAGACGGAGTAGTGCTGCAGCATCATGCCTCCCGGACCAGCAGCGCGACCGGCAGCGTGTCGAACAGCGCCGCGGTGTCGCTTCGGTGGACCGCGCCGGTGAACACGTCCCGCCAGTCGCCCGGCGGCAGGGGCACGGACGCCGGCAGCGGCGTCCGCGGCAGCCGCCGGACGGCGACCAGCACGTCCGCGCCCCGGGCGAAGCCGAGCAGCCCGTCTCCGAGGTCCCACCGGCGGTAGCCGGCGGCGAAGTCCGCGGGTCGCTCGCGGCGCAGCCGAAGCGTCCGGGAGGTGACCAGCAGCACTTCGTCGTCCAGGTCGCGTGCCGAGCCCGAGCGGGCGTCCAGCTCCTCGAGCCGGGCGGCGTGGCCGGCGAAGTCGACATCGGCGCGGTTGTCCGGGTCGACCAGGCTGAGATTGAGCAGTTCGGCGCCCTGATAGGTGTCCGGGACGCCGGGCAGGGTCAGCTGCAGCAGCTTCTGGGCCAGGGTGACCGTCCGGATCGCTTCGGCGTTGGCGAGCGCGGCCTGTGCGATCGCCTCGCCGACGGGGCCGCCGGCCAGCAGCTCCTGACCCAGGGCGCACACCCGTTCCTCGTAGTCGGCGTCGGGTTGCAGCCAGCTGCTGCGCTGCTTGCCCTCCCGCAGCGCCTTGGGCAGGTAGGCGTCCAGGCGCTCGGGGGTCAGTCCCGGCGTGCCGGCAACGGTCTGCCAGACCAGGTGCCCGGTCGGGGCGTCGACGCCGTGCCGGACGGCCGCGCCGGCGGCGAGGTTCGCGATCCGGGTCCAGCCGTCGGGGTCGCCGGCCAGCGCGAGCAGCCGGGCGCGGACGTCCTCGCTGCGTTTGGTGTCGTGGGTGGAGAGCGTGGTCATGCCCGCCGGCCACCGGGCCGCCTGCTCGGCGGCCCAGGCGTGCAGCGTCTCGACGCCGGGGTGCTCACCGCAGGCCGGGTCGCCGCCCACCTCGTTGAGCGCCACCAGCCGGTGCCAGCGGTAGAAGGCGGTGTCCTCGATCCCCTTGGCCATCACCGGCCCGGTGGTCTGCTGGAACCGGACGCACAAGTCGCGGGCGGCGTCCACGTCGCCGGGCGCCGTCTCCGGCCGTTCCAGGACGCCGGCCAGCGCGACCGCCGCATCGGCCAGGTCGGGACGGTCGGCGCGCACCCGCTCCAGCGCCTCGTGCAGCGGAGCCAGCAGCGCCGGCTCGGGCGGCGTCCCGGGAGTCACGTAGGCGCGGTAGACGTGCAACTGCACCAGCAGCTCCGACAGGGCGGCCCGCAGCCGGGCCGGGTCGGTGTGCGGCAGGGCCGTCACCGCGGCCCGCTGCAGTCGGTTCAGTTCGGGTTGCAGCAGCTGGGCAAGCACCTGCCGCTTGCTGGCCTCCACGCAGTCGGCGAGCACCGGTTCGCCGCCGGTGGCGGCCCAGGTGGCGCTGACCGCGTCCACCCCCGCCGGGTCGACCAGGGCGGCGTCGATCGCCGCGGCGGCGTCGTAGCCGGTGGTGCCGTGGCAGGCCCAGGCGGGCAGCCGCTCGTCGCCCTCCAGGATCTTCTCGACCCAGATCGGGGTGCCTTCGCGGCAGGCGGCGGCCAGCCGGGACAGGTACCCCTCGGGGTCTGCCAGGCCGTCCGGGTGATCGATCCGGAAGCCGTCGATCACGCCGGCGTGATGCAGCTCCAGCAGCAGGGCGTGGGTGGCGTCGAAGACCTCCGGCTCTTCGACCCGGACGGCGACCAGCTGGTCCACCTCGAAGAAGCGCCGGTAGTTGAGCACCTCGCCCGCCTCGCGGAACGAGGCCAGCAGCCAGTGCTGGGCGGCCAGCAGCGCGGTCAGCTCGGAGGTCTCGGGGCCGTCCGGCCGCAACGGCAGCACGTGCTCGTAGTAGCGCAGCACCGGCTGCCCGGCCGCCGGTCCCTCGTCCGGCCGTCCGACGTCGAGCCGCAGTTCATCCAGCGTCTCGGTCAGCGGCCCGCCCAGGATGGGCAGCCCGAACCGGCCGTCCAGCTGGTCCCAGTCGACGTCGAACCAGTGCGCGAAGCGCGACCCGCGGCCGTGTCGCAGCACGTCCCACAGCGGGGCGTTGCGCCACTGGCCCTCGACCAGCGCCACATGGTTGGGCACGATGTCGACGACGATGCCCAGGCCGTGGGCGTGGCAGCGCTCGGCCAGTCTCTGCAGGGCGTCCCGGCCGCCCAGCTCGGGGTTGACGGCGGTGTGGTCGAGGACGTCGTAGCCGTGCATCGATCCGGGCACCGCGGTGAGGATCGGTGCCAGGTAGACGTGGCTGACGCCCAGCGCGGCCAGGTACGGCACGGCCGTGGCGGCGTCGTCGAGGGTGAAGCCGCGGTGCAGCTGCAGCCGGTAGGTGGCCGTGAACGGGGTAGCGGTGGAGGTCACCCGGGTCATTCTGGCAACCCCCGACCGCCGCGCGCATCCCCCGCTGCGGGTGCCGGTCGGCGCATTCCGCCGCGTGCGGTCGTGCGGTCAGCGGCGGACCCGCCCGATCAGCCGCATCAGGCACCAGCTCAGCGCCACCACACCGGCCGTCAGGAAGACCGTCCGGAGGCTGTTGGCCTGCAGCAGGCTGTCGATGGTGGCGGAGTCCTGGCCGATCCGATCGAGCCGGTCGTGCATCGGGATCGCCCACAGCACGGTGCTCAGCAGCGAACCCAGCCCGGACGCCGCGACCACCCAGGCCGCGGTCTGCGGCACCTCGCCCGGCCTGGTGAACGGGAACGCCGCGCAGGCCAGGAAGGACAGGAAGCCGGGCACGACCACCACCCAGAGGATCGCTTCGTTGTAGGCCAGGTGGTAGGCGGGGAAGTCCGCCGCGCTCATCACCCGGAACAGCGGGTAGGAGACGAACTGGGCCTGCCAGCCGATCCCGGCGGAGTAGGCGGTCAGTGCGGCGAGCGCGACCAGGCCCCAGGTTCTCCAGGCCGGATCGGCGAGCCGGAGGCTACGCGCCTCCATCGTGGTGGCGTGGTGGGTCATCTCGGTGGTCCTTTCGTGGCAAGATTCATTTGATTGAGTATAAATCCATTTGAGGAAGAGTCAAGTGAAATCTGCGAGACGGTCCTACTCCAGCCCCGCGCGCCAGCAGCAGATGCGGACCACGCGGACCGCGATCCTGCGGGCAGCTGCCGACCTCTTCGTCGATCCCGGCTACGGCCGGGCCAGCATCGCGGAGGTGGCGCGGCGCGCCGGGGTCACCGCCCAGACGATCTACAACGCCTTCGGCTCCAAGCAGGCGCTGCTCAAGGCGGCCTACGACGTGACCCTGGCCGGCGACGACGAGCCCGTGCCGCTGGCGCGGCGTCCGGAGGCGGTGGCCATGAGCGAACTCACCGATCCGGTGGCGCTGGTCCGCGCCTACGCGGCGCTGGGTCGCCGGGTCGCCGAACGGGTGGCGCCGCTGATGCTGCAGATCGCCGCCGGGGCGGCCACCGGCGACCCGGACCTGGTCGAGCATCAGCGCGTCACCGACGGCGAGCGGCTGACCGGTACCGGGATGGTCGTGCAACGCGTCATCGACCTGGGCGGACTCGCCCCGGATCTTCCGTTCGAGGTGGCTCGCGACCGGATCTGGACGCTGAACAGCGCCGAGGTCTGGCAGCTGCTGACCCGCTCGCGCGGCTGGAGCGGGGACGCCTACCAGGACTGGATCGGCGATCAGATGTGTGCGGCGATCCTGGACCCGAGGCTGCTGCGCTGAACGCCGGCAGTATCCCCCTACCCTTGGCGGGTGGGTTTTCTGCTCGGGGCCGAGGCGCTGCACCTGGAATATCCGACGCGCGTGGTCTTCGACTCGGTGACCCTCGGAGTCAACGAGGGCGACCGGATCGGCGTCGTCGGGCGCAACGGCGACGGCAAGTCGTCGCTGCTGCGGCTGCTCGCCGGACGCCTCGAGCCGGACGCCGGCTGGGTGCGCCGGCGCGGCGACGTCCGGATCGGCATGCTCACCCAGGAGGACGCGCTGCCCACCGGCGTCACGGTGCGGCAGGCGATCGTCGGTGAGGTCGCCGACCACGTCTGGGCGTCCGACCCGAGGATCAGGGACGTGCTGGCCGGGCTGGTCGCCGACCTCGACTTCGATGCAGGAGTCGACAACCTCAGCGGCGGGCAGCGCCGCCGGGTCGCCCTGGCCGAGCTGCTGGTCGGCGACTGGGACGTGATCGCGCTCGACGAGCCCACCAACCATCTCGACGTGGAGGGCATCACCTGGCTGGCCGGGCACCTGAAGGAGCGCTGGTCGCGCACCGCCGGCGGACTGCTGGTGGTCACCCATGACCGCTGGTTCCTGGACGAGGTGGCCACCGCCACCTGGGAGGTGCACGACCGGATCGTCGAGCCGTTCGAGGGCGGCTACGCCGCCTATGTGCTGCAGCGGGTGGAGCGCGACCGGCAGGCGGCCGCCGTCGAGGCCAAGCGGCAGAACCTGATGCGCAAGGAGCTGGCCTGGCTGCGCCGCGGCGCTCCGGCCCGGACGTCCAAGCCGAAGTTCCGGATCGACGCCGCCAACCAGCTGATCGAGGACGTCCCGCCGCCGCGGGACCGGCTGGAGTTGAGCCGGCTGGCCACCGCCCGGCTCGGCAAGGACGTCGTCGACCTGATCGACGCCGGCGTCCGGTACGGCGACAACGAGGTGCTGCACGACGTCGAATGGCGGATCGCGCCCGGCGAGCGAACCGCCATCCTGGGCGCCAACGGCGTCGGCAAGTCCACGCTCCTGGGGCTGGTGGCCGGGACGGTGCGGCCGACGTCCGGACGGGTGAGGCGCGGGAAGACCGTCAAGCTGGCGGTGCTCGACCAGCAGTTCGACGCGCTGGCCGAGATCGCCGGCGACCGGGTCCGCGAGGTGCTGGCCCGGGCCCGGACCAGCTACGTCGTGGACGGCCGCGAGCTCACCCCGGCGCAGCTGCTGGAGCGGCTGGGCTTCGCCCGCGAACACCTGTCGGCGCGGGTGGGCGAGCTTTCCGGCGGCCAGAAGCGGCGGCTGCAACTGCTGCTGGTGCTGCTGTCGGAGCCGAACGTGCTGATCCTCGACGAGCCGTCCAACGACGTGGACACCGACATGCTGGCCGCGATGGAGGACCTGCTCGACTCCTGGCCGGGCACCCTGCTGGTGGTCTCCCACGACCGGTACCTGGTGGAGCGGGTCACCGACCAGCAGTTCGCGATCATCGACGGCCGCCTGCGGCACCTGCCGGGCGGGGTGGACGAGTACCTGCGGCTGCGGGCCGGGCAGGCGGCGTCCGGGCCTGCCGGCGAGCGGGTTCCGGCCAGTTCGGCCAGCGCTGCTGTGGCCGAGCTTTCGGGTGCCGAGCTGCGGGCGTTGCAGAAGGCGCTGGCGTCCGTCGAGCGCCGGATCGCGCGGCTCACCGACGAGATCCACGCCGCGCAGGCGGCGCTGGCCGAGCACGACCACGCCGACTACGTCGGGCTGGCGGCGAAGATGACCGCGATCGAGGCGCGGCGGGCTCAGATCGGGGACCTCGAGGAACGCTGGCTGGAGCTCTCCGAGCTCGTGGAGTGAGCGCTGATCCGGACGCCGTTCCTCTGCGGGGTGGGTCGACCGGCTGATCGCCGACGGCGGACGGCGCTAGTCGGCCGGGCGGTAGGGCACCTGGAAGATCGCGACGAAGTCGGCCAGCAGGGCGGGGTCGCCCGCGACCTCGACCAGGTCGCGGGCGAGCGCGTCCGCCGGCTCGAGGACGCCGGCCAGCAGGTCGCGGAAACCCGGGCCGCCGATGATCTCCAGGTCGGCGTCCGGCGCCGGTCCCGGCTCGACCACGACGGTGCCGTCCGCGACCAGCGCGTGAGCGAGCGCGTCGCCCACCCTGACGGTGAACGTCAGGTGGCGTCCGGGCGGGACGCCGCCTGCGGACGCGACGCGCAGCGCCGACACCAGGGACGCCTCGGTGACGATCTCACCCTCGCGCGGCTGGTGCAGGTCCGTCGCGCCCCAGCGGGCGAGCGCGTCGAGCGCGGGCTGCAGCGCCCTGCCGCGCGGGGTGAGCGTGTAGACCACCGACCGATCCGCCCCGGCGCGGGCCTCGCGCCGCACCAGCCCGTCCGCTTCGAGCTCCTTCAGGCGCGTGGACAGCAGATTGGAGGGAATCCCGGGCAGCCCGGACGCCAGGTCCGAGTAGCGCCGGGAGCTGACCATCAGGTCACGCAGGATCAGCAGCGTCCACCGTTGCCCGACCACCTCTGCGGCGCGAGCCAGGCCACAGAACTGCCCGTAGCCGCGGTTTCGCATGGCCCAAGGATAGCCCTTGACTTGCTGGAATGATCTGTGCTTCATTTATTGAAGTAACTCGACGGTCACCCGACACCGAGTCCGGCTCGCTCAGGAGGACATCCGATGGAACTCATGGTCGACTACATCACCTCTCTCGACGGCTACGGCGCCGCCGAGGGCTGGCCGGGCTGGTGGGGGCTGGAGGGTCCCGAATACCTCGGCTGGCTGGCCGAGGACTCCGAGAAGCCGCGGACGCTGCTGATGGGGGCGAACACCTACCGGCTCATGCACGGTTTCGCGGACTCGCAGACGGAGGGCGTCCAGGCGCTCGACCTGGTGCCGAAGGTCGTGTTCTCGAACACGCTCGGCGAGCCGCTGCAGTGGCAGAACACGCGACTGATCCGGGGCGACGCGGTCGCCGCGGTCCGGCAGCTCAAGGAGGAGAGCGACCGTCCGCTGTCCACCCTGGGCAGCGTCTCGCTGACCCGGTCGCTGCTGGCCGCGGGGCTGGTCGACCGGTTCCGCGTGGTGGTGTTCCCGGTGATCACCGGCAGGACCGGCCAGGAACGCATCTACGACGGCTACCCCGACGTGGCACTGGAGCTGATCGAGGCCCGCACCTTCGATGGGGGCACCCAACTGCTCGATTATCGGCCCCGGCTGCTGGACGCCCCGCTTCCCCCGGGTCCGGGCAGCGCCTGACCACCCGTTCCACCAGGCCCGGGCAGCCGACCCCCGCTGGCCTGACTTTCGCGACGTTTCCGGGTTTCGGTGTCCTTTCCGGGGTTTGAACAACGGAAAGGTCACCGAAACCCGGAAAGGTGGGTTGGGTCGGGTCAGGCGCTCCGGGACAGGGCGGGTCGGAGCAGACGCTCGAGCGCCGCGGGGTGGAGTGCCTCCTGGTAGGTCCAGCGAACCACCCACCAGCCGAGGGCGCGCAGATCCGCCTCGCGCCGCTTCTCCCGCATCACGACGTCGGTGGCGGTCTCACCGGGACGCACCAGCTCGCCGTACTTCACCTTGCCGTCGAACTCGCCCAGCACCCGCAACTCGGGCCAGGCGAAGTCGGCGCGGTATGTCGTCCCGCCGATCACCACCTCGAACTGCAGCTCCGGCGCCGGTAGACCCAGCCGCCAGATCGTCACCCGGCTCAGCGACTCGCCGGGCGACTCGCTGCGGGCGTCGGCCAACTCGACCACCGTGCGGGCTCGCCTGATCCCGTACCTTCGGGTCACCTGGAGCTGCGCCATCAGCTCGTCGCGGTTCAACCCGCGCCGCAACGCCGCGTCGGCCGCCGCGACCCCGAAGCCGAGGTCTCCGCAGCGAGCCACGTCGACCACCGTCCGGGCCAGCGTCGTCCTGGCCAACCCGGCCCCGGCCTCGACGTCCGCGTCGGGCAGCGGCGTCCGGTACCGATGGAGGTACGGTCCGACAGCGGCTCCGCCCTTGCCGGGTTTCGTCACCGTGACCAGGGACAGTGCCGAGGCGTCCACCGGCAGACCGTGCAGCCAGGCGGCCGAGGTGTGACTCAGCACATGCCCGGGGCCCAGCCGCGGCATGGTGGCGTCGATCAGCTGCCGGTGGTCGATGCCGGTACCCTCGTCCGGCTCGACGAAGGCGCCACGCCTGATCCGCGTGAGCCGTTCCCCGCGCACCAGCCGCCGGATGGCGTCCGAGCCGAGGCCCTCGGCGTTGAGATCACGGGTCAGGCGCACAGGCATGCCGACGAGTGCACCACGTCCGAGCCGATCGCGGAGGGTTATCCACAGGGACGCCCGGGGTCGGCTTCCTCGGCCATGGGTCGTGCGGGATCCGCGCGAGCATACAGGAGGCCACGTTTCCGGGTTTTGGTGACCTTTCCGTGGTTCAAACCCCGGAAAGGACGCCGAAACCCGGAAACGTCGCGGGGGTCGCGGGGTGCGACCGGACGGCGGTGCCCGGGTGCGACCGGACGGCGCCTCAGCCCGTCCGCCGGACCAGGATCACGCCGTCGTCCAGGCTCGCCTCCGTGCCGTCCGGGGCGGTGGCCGGACGGGTGCGCACCTCGGCCAGCACCGTCGTCCATTCCTCGGGGTCGAGAGCCAGCGCCTCCACCTCGTCGGCGGGGGAGAGGAAGTCGTGATGGTGGTCGGGCGGCAGGTCCGCCCAGGGTGGGGCCGCGGCGTGCGAGACCACCAGCAGATGCCCGCCGATGCGCACCTTCTCGGACGCCTGCCGCAGCGCCGACGTCCGATCGAACGCCACCGGTGAGTGCAGGAAGCTGGCCGTGACCAGGTCGTAGGCATCGTCGTCCGCCCAGTCGGCCAGGTCGGCCGCGGCGAACCGGACGCGTTCCGCCAGGCCGGCGTCGGTGGCCGCGGCGATCGCCCGGCGGATCGCGGTCGGCGAGATGTCGATCCCGGTGACCCGCCAGCCGCGCTCGGCCAGCCAGAGCGCGTCCGCGCCCTCTCCGCAACCGAACTCCAGGGCGGCTCCGGGGGTGAGGGTGGCCGCCACCTCGGCGAAGCTGTGGTTCACCCGGCCGGACCAGACCGGCTCGGCACCGCCGTAGCGGTGCTCCCAGAAGTCGACGGGCGCCACCTCGGGCCAGTCGGCGGCGTGGACGGCGGCGTCGAAGTCCCAGCCGACCAGGACGCCGTTCAGCGCCGCCCCGGCCATGGTGCCGGCGCCGATCGACACCGGCACGTTGGCCATCGGGTTGGTCACGTTGCCGGCGGCCCAGATCCGCTCGTTGCTGGTCCTGCCCATCGGGTCGACGGCCAGGTAGCTGCCGAACGGAGTCTCCGTGCGGGCCAGCTCGAGGTGTGCCAGGAAGTCCTCCTGGGTCCGCGGCTGGGACGCGGTGAACAACGCGTCGACCGGGTGGCTGCCGCCGTCGGCGGTGCGGACCGCCGCGATTGCCGAGCCGTCCCCGGTGACCTCCACGACCGGCGCATCGACCACGCGGACGCCCCGCGACCGCAGCCGGTGCCGGGTGGTCTCGTCCACCTCGACCCCGGCCGCGAACACGGTCACCTGGTCGCTGAGCTGCCGGACGAGTTCGGCCGCGTGCAGCCCGAGCGGCGAGGTGAGCAGCACGCCCAGCCGCTGCCCACGCACCTCCCACCCGTGGCAGTACGGGCAGTGCAGCACGCTGGTTCCCCAGCGTTGCGCCAGCCCGGGAACCTCCGGCAGTTCGTCGCGCAGCCCGGTCGCGACCAGCGCCGCGCGCGCTCCGTGGGGCCCGCCGTCCGCGAGGTCGACCCGGACGCCGTGCTCGGTCAGGTCGACCCGGGTGACCCGGTCCTCGACCACCCGGACGCCGTACCCGGCCACCTCGGCGCGGCCGCGGGCCAGCAGGTCGGCGGGCGCGCAACCCTCGTTGCCCAGCACGCCGTGCATGTGAGCCGCGAACCGGTTGCGCGGGCTGCCCCCGTCCACCACCAGCACCCGGCGGCGTGACCGGCCCAGCATCAGGGCGGCGGCCAGCCCAGCCGGGCCACCGCCGATCACCACCACGTCCCACTCGGAATCGACCATGCCCCCAGGGTGCTCGACCATCTGGCACAATCGCAAATGAGTTTGCCGAATCTGCAAGGAGTTCGCGATGGTGGACGTATTGGGCCAGGTCGGCGTCCGACTGCGGTCGGCCCGCAAGGCACGCGGCTGGACGCTGGACGAGCTGGCCGTCCGGGCGTCCGTCTCGGCGAGCACGCTCTCCCGGCTGGAGTCCGGCAAGCGGCAGGCCACCCTGGAACTGCTGGTGCCGCTGACCCGGCAGCTCGGCATCCGGGTCGACGACCTGCTCGCCGACGAGGCGCCCGACCCGCGGGTGCGGCGTCCGGTGATCCGCCGCGACGGCATGCTGATCGCACCGCTGGCGCCCGAGGGGTCGCCGATCCACACCTACAAGATCACCTACTCGCCCACCAGGGAGTGCGACGAGCTGAAGGTGCACGAGGGCTACGAGTGGCTCTATGTGCTGTCCGGACGCCTCCGGCTCCGGCTCGGCGAGCAGGACCTGATCCTGACCCGTGGAGAAGCGGCCGAGTTCGACACCCGCACCCCGCACGCGATGAGCGCGGCCGGTGGGCGTCCGGCCCAGGTGATCAGCATCTTCAACGAGAGCGGTGTGCGGATGCACACCCACTCCGAGCCAGAGGTCGGCTAACGGGCACCGATCGAGCGACCACCGCTGCCCGAGCTCGTTGAACCTCCTTGCCAGCGCGATGTTCAGGACTAGCAGAGCTCGACCGGCGGGAATCAGCGCGGCTGGCGTCCGATCCCGGCCAGGGCATCGGCGGCGCGGACCAGGGCCAGGTGCGAGAACGCCTGCGGGAAGTTCCCGGCCTGCCGGTCGCCGATCGGGTCGTACTCCTCGGACAGCAGGCCGAGGTCGTTGGCGAACGAGCACAGCCGCCGCATCAGCGTCCGGGCGTCGTCCGGCCGGCCCGAGATCGCGTACTGCTCGACCAGCCAGAACGAGCAGGCCAGGAACGGGTGCCCGGCACCCGGCAGGCCGTCGACGCCGGTGTCGGTCCGGTAGCGCAGCACCAGGCCGTCCCGGATCAGGGTCTCCTCGATCCGTGCCACGGTGGCAAGCATCCGCGGATCGTCGGGCGCGCAGTACCCGACCTGCGGCAGCAGCAGCAGCGACGCGTCCACCTCGTCGGTGCCGTAGTACTGCACGAAGTGCCCGTTGGACACACCGCGACGGTCGATCTCGTCGCGGGCGCGCTGCCGATACTCCCGCCAGCGCTCGACCGGCCCGTCCAGACCGTGCTGGTCGACCGCCCGGACGGCCCGGTCGAAGCTCGCCCACATCATCACCCGGGAGTGGGTGAAGTGCTGCGGCTCGCCGCGGATCTCCCAGATGCCGTTGTCGGGCCGCTCGAACTGCTCCGACGCGTAGCGCACCAGCTGCTTCTCCAGCGGCCACGAGAACGCCGACTCGGTCAGCCCCGCCTCGCGTCCCGCGGAGAGCGTGACGATCACCTCGCCGACCACGTCGGCCTGGTACTGCAGCGCCGCGCCGTTGCCGATCCGGACCGGACGCGACCCCGCGTAGCCGGCCAGTCGCGGCAGCTCCCGTTCGGGCAGGTTCCGCTCGCCGGCCAGGCCGTACATGATCTGCAGGTCGGCCGGGTCGCCGGCGACCGCCCGCAGCAGCCAGGTCCGCCAGTGCTCGGCCAGGCCCAGGAAGCCGTGCGCCAGCAGCGCCTCCAGGGTCAGCGCGGCGTCCCGCAGCCAGACGAACCGGTAGTCCCAGTTCCGCACCCCGCCGAAGTCCTCGGGCAGCGACGTCGACGCCGCGGCCGCGACGCCGCCGGTGTCGTGGTTGGTGAGGGCCCGCAGCACCAGCAGCGACCGGACCACCTCCGGGCCGTGCAGGCCGCCGTGTTCGATCCGGTCGGCCCAGGACTGCCACCACTGCCGGGTCTCGGCCAGCGCCCGATCCACCGCCAGGGGCTCCGGCGCCGGCCGGAACGAGGGGAACCAGGTCAGGGTCAGGTCGACGCGCCGCCCGGCGGTGACCTCGAATCCGCCGCGGTGCCGATGCCCGTCGGCGCGCAGCCGGACGCCGCGCAGCAGCACGGCGTCCGGGCCGGCCATCGCGGTCAGTTCGGGGGCGTCCGGGCTGCCGGTCTGCCGCATCCACGGCAGCGCCCGGGCGTAGTCGAAGCGGAGCCGCAGGTCGACGTCGAAGGCGACCGTGCCGGAGACGCCGACCACCCGGCGGACCAGGTCGGCGCGGTCGCTCGCGGCCCCCGGGTCGCGTCCGACCGGCATGAAGTCGTGCACCTCCGCCACGCCGGTCGGGGTCTCCCACCTGGTCACCAGGATGAACGTGTCCCCGTCGTAGCGGCGTTCCGGCCGCGCCCCGGGATCTGCGGGACGCACCCGCCAGAGTCCGTCGTCGGCCTCCCCGAGCAGCGCCGCGAAGACGGACGCCGAATCGAGCCGGGGCAGGCACAGCCATTCGACCGTGCCGTCGCGGGCGAGCAGGGCGGCGGTGCGGCAGTCGCTGAGCAGCGCGAGGTCTTCGATGGGAGTCGCCACCCCCCGATCTTGGCACTCGGCCGGCGGAGCCCGGCGAAACCCTCACGCCGGGCCAAAAGTTCGGGTAGCTTAACTTTCGTGTCCACCATCACCCGGACGTCGCCACCGCCGACCCGGCGTCCGTCGCGCTGGCTGCTCGGTCCGGCCTTCGTCGCCGCGATCGCCTACGTCGACCCCGGCAACGTCGCCGCCAACCTGACCGCCGGCGCCCAGTACGGCTATCTGCTGGTCTGGGTGCTGATCGCGGCCAACGCGATGGCCGTGCTGATCCAGTACCTGTCGGCGAAGCTCGGCCTGGTCACCGGCCGCAGCCTGCCCGAACTGCTCGGCGCGCGGCTGAGCCGCGGCCCGCGGCTGCTGTACTGGGCGCAGGCCGAACTGGTCGCGGCGGCCACCGACCTGGCCGAGGTGATCGGCGGGGCGCTCGCGCTGTACATCCTGTTCGGCGTGCCGCTGCCGCTGGGCGGGCTGATCGTCGGCGTCGTCTCGATGGCGCTGCTGTCGATCCAGTCCCGCCGCGGCCAGCGTCCGTTCGAGTTCGTGGTGATGGGGCTGCTGGCGGTGATCACCATCGGCTTCGGCGCCGGCCTGGTGGTCAGCGGCGTCGACTGGCCGGCCGCCGCGGCCGGCATCGTGCCCCGGTTCGAGGGCACCCAGACGGTGCTGCTGGCGGCCGGCATGCTGGGTGCGACGGTGATGCCGCACGCCATCTACCTGCACTCCTCGCTGGCCCGCGACCGGCACGGCGCCCAGGACGCCGCCGGCCTGCCCCGGCTGCTGCGCGCCACCCGCTGGGACGTGGTCCTGTCGCTGCTGGTCGCCGGCACGGTCAACATCGCCATGCTGCTGCTGGCCGCGGCCAGCCTGAACGGGGTCGAGGGCACCGACACCATCGAGGGTGCGCACGCCGCCATCACGGCGGCGCTCGGCCCGGCGATCGGCGTCATCTTCGGCATCGGGCTGCTGGCTTCGGGCCTGGCCTCCACCTCGGTCGGGTGCTACGCCGGGGCGTCCATCATGGCGGGGCTGCTGCGGGTCCGCATCCCGCTGCTGGTGCGGCGCGCCATCACCCTGGTGCCGGCGCTGGTGGTGCTGGCCCTGGGGCTGGACCCGACCTGGTCGCTGGTGCTCAGCCAGGTGTTGTTGTCGATCGGCATCCCGTTCGCCGCGATCCCGTTGGTGCTGCTGACCAGCGATCGGGCCCTGATGGGGCGGTTCGCGAACGGACGACGGGTGCGGGCGATCGCCTGGACCGTGGTCGCGCTGATCGTGGCACTCAATCTCGCGCTGCTCGGGCTTACCCTGGTGGGATGACCGGCGTCGACGAGCTGACCGCGGTCGCCCAGGACTATCTGAAGGTGATCTGGTCGGCCCTCGAGTGGGGTGACCCGCCGATCACCACCAAGGGCCTCGCCGCCCGGCTGGGCACCTCGCAGGCGAACGTCAGCGACACCGTCAAGCGGCTCGCCGCGCAGGGCCTGGTGACCTACGAGTCCTACCGGCCGGTCCGGCTGACCGAGCAGGGGGAGCGGCTGGCGGTGGCCATGGTGCGCCGCCACAGGCTGATCGAGGCGTTCCTGGTCGGCGTCCTCGACTACCGCTGGGACGAGGTGCACGACGAGGCCGAGGCCCTGGAGCACGCGGCGTCCGAGACCCTGATCGAGCGCATCGACGCGCTGCTCGGCCACCCGGTCGCCGACCCGCACGGCGACCCGATCCCCGCCGCCGACGGCACCCTGCGCCGGCCCCGGGCCGTCCGGCTGGGCGAGGTCACCGGGCGCCGCCGGGTGATCCGGGTCTCGGACGCCGACCCCGGCGTGCTGGCCCGCTGCCGGGCGCTCGGCATCGTCCCGGACGCCGTGGTGGACGCCGCCGCCACCCCGCCGGAACTGGCGGCGGAGGTCTGGGTGGAGAAGACCCCGTCGGCCGACTGATCGGTCGCGGGGGCAGGCGCCGGGTAGCGTGGAACGGATCAACCGCTGAATGCACGGAGGCCGTTCATGTCCGATCAGATGCTCACCCGTTTCGCGTCCGGTGCCGGTTTCATCGCCGCCCTCGACCAGAGCGGCGGTTCGACGCCGAAGGCGTTGCGCGCCTACGGCATCGACGACTCCCAGTACTCCTCCGAGGCGGAGATGTTCGACCTGATCCACGCCGCCCGGGTGCGGATCATCACCAGCCCGGTGTTCACCAGCGAGCACATCCTCGGCGCGATCCTGTTCGAGGGCACCCTGGCCCGGCAGATCGACGGCCTGGGCGCCGCCGAGTACCTGTGGCGGCGCAAGGGCATCCTGCCGATCCTCAAGGTCGACAAGGGCCTGGCCGACCAGGCCGACGGGGTCCAGCTGATGAAGGACATCCCCGGCCTGGAGGAGCGGCTGGACAGCGCCCGCGCCGTCGGCGTGTTCGGCACCAAGGAGCGTTCGGTCATCCAGGCCGCCGACCCCACCGGGATCGCCCGCGCCGTCGAGCAGCAGTTCGAGGTGGGCACGCGGGTGGTGGACGCCGGGCTGGTGCCGATCCTGGAACCCGAGGTGACCATCAGCATCCCCGACAAGGACGAGGCCGAGGTGCTGCTGAAGGCCGCGATCCTCGAGGGACTGGCCGGCCTGGGCGACCGGCGGGTCGCCTTCAAGCTCACCATTCCCAGCGTGGACGGCTTCTACAGCGACCTGATCGCCCATCCGAACGTGGTGCGGGTGGTGGCGCTGTCCGGAGGCTACAGCCGCGACGAGGCCAACGAACGGCTGGCCCGCAACCCGGGGCTGATCGCCAGCTTCAGCCGCGCCCTGCTCGACGGACTGACCGCGCAGCAGGACGACGCGGAGTTCGACGCCACCCTGAAGGCGTCGATCGAGTCGATCTATGCCGCGTCGATGACCTGAGGCGGGCGGAAGCGACGACGGGCGGATCCGGGCACCGAGATCGGTGCCTGAACAGCCCGCTCGCTGACGGAGGCGGGAAGGCCTCAGCGGCCGCGCATCGCCCGGTTGACGCCCTTCATGGTCGGCATCGGCCCGCGCGGCACCGGGATCTTCGGCCGCATCGCGTCCAACGCCCGCAGCCGCTGCTTCACCTCGGTGATCTGGTGCGCCTGCAGCACGTTCGGCAGCTTCTCGATGTGCTTCTGCAGGTTGTCCAGCGGCACCTGGCCCTGGTCGCGGCCGACCAGGATGGTGGTCACCGCGACGCCGTAGGCGACCTGCTCGTGCTTCTTGGTCTCGGTGGCCAGCAGGGCCCGGGCCCGGGACGGGTTGCCCTCGGCGACCAGCACGATGCCGGGGCGTCCGATCACCCGGTGCACGACGTCCATCTGCCGGGTGGCGGCGATGCCCACCTCGTAGCTCCACTTGCGCTTGTTGAGCAGCTGGAACGCGACCTCGGACGAGCCGGCCTGGCCCTCGTAACGCTTGAAGTTGGCCTTCTTCACCCGCCAGGTGAGCACGTAGAGCACCAGCACCAGGGCCAGCATCACGCCGGTGATCAGCCACAGCCACCACGGCTGCTGCCACAGCCCGATGCCCACCGAGAGCAGGATCGGGCCGGCGGCGGCCGCCAGCGTCCACCACTTCAGCTGCGGATCGACCTCGTTGGTGCGCTTGTAGGCCTCGATGATCTGCCGGATCCGGCCCCAGTCGCGGGGGTCGTCGGAGTTCTTCCTGCGCAGTTTCTCGGCCCTGCGTTCGGCCTTCTGCTGGGCGGCGAGGGCTTTCGCCTTCTCACTTGCCATGGGTGCTGCTCCCGTTGATCGTTGCTGTGGTCGAGCCGTTGACCGGACGGTCAGCCGTCCCGTTGGGGACCGCTCCGCCGGACAGCGACAAGGTGATGCCGTTGGGCAGCGTGATGGTGTCGCCGTTGGTCTGCGCGCCGTTCGTGCGGGCCGAGCCGTTGGTCGCCGTGCCGTTGGCCGGGACGGCGGCATCGGTGTGCGCCGCGCCATCGGTCGCCACTCCGTTGGCCGGGACGGGGGCAGGCGTGCGCGCCGCGCCGTTGGTGTGCGCGGCGCCGTTGGTCCGGCGGGTCCCGTCGGCCGGCTTGTGCGCGTCGCGTTCCCGCCTCCGGCGGGCTTCGATGGCGGTGCGGTAGAGGCGTCCGGCGCGGTAGGACGAACGGACCAGCGGCCCGGACAGGACGCCGACGAAACCGATCTCGGTGGCCTCCTGCTCCAGCTCGCCGAACTCCTCCGGCGTCACCCAGCGGTCGATCGGATGGTGCCGCGGCGAGGGCCGCAGGTACTGCGTGATGGTGAGCAGCTCGGTGCCCGCGTCGTGCAGGTCGTGCAGCGCCTGGGTGATCTCCTCGCGGGTCTCGCCCATGCCGAGGATCAGGTTCGACTTGGTGACCAGGCCCTCCTCCCGCGACCAGCGCAGCACCTCCAGCGACCTGTCGTAGCGGAAGCCGGGACGGATCCGGCGGAAGATCCGCGGCACCGTCTCGACGTTGTGCGCGAACACCTCCGGGCGGGTGTCGAACAGCTGCTGCAGCAGGTCGCGGTGACCGGAGAAGTCGGGGGCCAGCATCTCCACGCCCACGCCGGGGTTCACGGTGTGGATCTGCCGGATGGTCTCGGCGTACAGCCAGGCGCCCTCGTCCTCGAGGTCGTCCCGGCAGACTCCGGTGACGGTGGCGTAGCGCAGGCCCATGGTCTGCACCGATTCGGCGACCCGCAGGGGTTCGCCCTTGTCGTAGCCGGACGGCTTGCGCGACTCGATCTGGCAGAAGTCGCAGCGCCGGGTGCAGGAGTCGCCGCCGATCAGGAAGGTGGCCTCGCGGTCCTCCCAGCACTCGAAGATGTTCGGGCAGCCGGCCTCCTGGCAGACGGTGTGCAGGCCCTCGTCCTTCACCAGCTGGGTGAGCTGCCGGTACTCGGGACCCATCCGCGCGGTGGTCTTGATCCAGGGCGGCTTTCGTTCGATCGGCGTCTGCGCATTACGGACCTCGAGCCGCAACAACCGGCGGCCCGCGGGCGGACTCGTCGGCGGCGGGCTGACGGCATCGTCTGCAAGGGTCACCGCGTCATCTTATCCCCACGGCCCCGCGGACAGCGCGGGGCTCAGCCGAGAGCGGACGCCGACAGGCAGGTTCAGCCCGGCAGGGGGTGCCCCTGGTCGTCGGTGGCGGAGGCCTGGCTGGAGAAGCGCGGCAGGAATGCCACGAACGAGCCGTCCGGGCGCCGCACCGCGACCGCGCCGTCCTGCCAGATGCCGTTGGACGCGGACCACTGCGAGCCGGCCGGATCGCCCTGGTTCTGGTGCACGTTGTGCACCCCCAGCCCGGTGCTGAACGGCTCGCCCCAGACCAGCACGGTGCCGCCGATGGTGAGAATCTGCTCCAGCGCCTCGCTGGCGTCGAGGTTGCTGCCGCTACGCCAGGGCCGGTAGACCACGCTGACCCAGCGCCACCAGGGCGTCCAGCCCAGGACGCGGCGCTGCACCAGGCCGGCCCGGATGAACCTCCAGGTGCGGGCGATCGGATGCCTGAGGTGGTCGAGCGCGCCGGAGGCCGGGGTGGAGGCGAGCGGATGCCAGCCGACCGGCAGGGTGGCGGGCGCGCCGAGGTCGGAGCCGGACGCCGGCACCACCTTCCACTGGACGCCGGTCGCCGACTGGTGGCTGTCGACGTCCACCGCCGCCTTGTAGCGGGCGCCGGCGACGTCGATGGTGAGCATCACGTGGTACCAGCGGCCCTGGTTGTCGGGACGGTCGCGCTCGTGGGCGACCAGCGTGCCGACCAGGACGCCATAGCCGTCGTCGAGCGGCATCGGGCACCTCCTTCATCGCGAGCGCCTGTGCGCCGGCCGAGCGTGTCACTCGTCGAGGCTGCGTCGACAGCTCCGCGATCACACGAGCCGGGAGTGGCGGTTGACCGGTTTCCCGGGAGGAGGGTCAACGGGCGGTCGCTGATACCGCCTCCGGCAGGGTGAACTCGGCCGTCCGCTGATAGGGACGCAGCGCCAGCAGCTCGGTGAGGTGGGGTTCGATGGCCTGGGCCATCTCGACCAGGGTGGGTGCCGGTCCGCCGAGTTCGGCGCCGATCGAGGTGACCCCGGCGTCCGCGATGCCGCAGGGCACGATGTTGTCGAAGCCGCCGAGCTGGCTGGTCACGTTGAGGGCGAAGCCGTGCATGGTGGTCTGCCTGGACACCCGGATGCCGATCGCCGCGATCTTGCGCTCGGGCCTGGTGGCGGTGGGGGCCAGCCAGACGCCGGTGCGGCCGTCCACGCGTCCGGTGGCCAGCCCGTAGTCGGCGAGCACGCGGATCAGCGCCTCCTCGACCCGGCGGACGTAGTCGACCACCCCGACGCCGCGGGGCAGGAAGACGATCGGGTAGCCGACCAGCTGGCCCGGGCCGTGCCAGGTGATCTTGCCGCCACGGTCGACGTCGACCACCGGCGTGCCGTCGAACGGCCGCTCGTGCGGTTCGGTGCGGCGTCCGGCGGTGTAGACGGGCGGATGCTCGACGAACAGCACCTGTGGGGGCGACTCGCCCGAAGCCACCTGGGCGTGCACCTCGCGCTGGTACTCCCAGGTCGGGACGTACTCGCTCAGCGGCGGCGGGACCTCGGTCAGGCCCAGGTACTGGAACTCGACCGCACGATCGTCGGCCTGGCGGGGCTCGGACACCCCGGCAGTCTATGCCCGCTTGCCGGAGCGGAGGCGTTCGGACCGTCCGCCCGGTTCTGCGTCGGTCCATCCGCTGTGGCCGGATCTGGCCGGCGATCTCGACATCGCCGTCCGATCGGGTGGAGAGTGGCCGGCGATCTCGACATCGCCGTGCGATCGGGTGGAACGTGGCCGGCGATCTCGACATCGCCGTGCGATCGGGTGGAGCGTGGCCGGCGATCTCGACATCGCCGTGCGATCGGGCGGAACGTGGCCGGCGATCTCGACATCGCCCTTCTATCGGGCGGAACGTGGCCGGCGATCTCGACATCGCCGTCCGATCGGGTGGAAGTGGCCGGCGATCTCGACATCGCCGTGCGATGGTGGGAAAGCTCGCCGATGTCGTGTCGTGACTCGAAATCGCGCGGGCTTCTCTCTATTGGCGAGCGATGTCGAGATCGCCCGTCTCCGGACCCCGCCTTCGGGCCCCGCCTTCGGGCCTCGACCGCTGTACCCGAACGGCAACTCGACGCTCACGATGGGGCTTGACCTGCGCCAGGTCCCGGGTGCCCAGGTGGTGCTGCCGCAGCGACGGTAACGGCGCAGCCTGAGCGTCTCGGTGTTATCCACAGATTGCGCAGCCCCCCTTCCCCGACACCGCCCGGCCAGCTGACGATGGGCTGATGCTGCCTGCGGAACTCCTCGCCCTGCCGTTGTTCACGACCTGCCAGGCCCACGATCTGGGGCTCACCGAAGTGGATCTGCGCGGCGCCGTGTCACGCGAGATCATCACCCGCCTCAAACGCGGGTGGTACACGTCACAGCGGCTGGAATGGCCGGAAGACCGGCACCGCCTGATGGTCCAGATCGAAACCTCCGAGCGTCCGGACGTTGTGCCCAGCCACTATTCCGCCGCCGTGGCACTCGGGTTGCCTGTGCACCGCCCGGACTGGCGCACCGTCCATGTGATGCGGACCACGCCCGGTCCCGGGCAGCATCGGGCCGGCCTCTCGGTTCACAAGCAGGTCGGTGAGCACACAAACCTCAATGCCGCACTGGCAATCGCGCAGACGGCGCTGTTGTCGGTCGAGTCCGGCGTGATGGCCTACGACGCGGCGCTCAGGTCGGGTGCGGTGCGCGCCGAGGAACTCATGGCGGTGGCAGAGGAACTGCGCGGGTGGGTGGGTTACCGCCGCCTTCCAGTGGTCCTCAGACTGGGGGACGGCCTCAGGGAGTCGCCATTGGAGTCGAGGACCGCGATCACTTTCGATCGCTGGGGGTACCGGCTCGTCGCCCAGTTCGAGGTTCCCGGGACCCGCTACCGAGCCGATGCTCGGCTGGAAGGCACAAACCTCCTCATCGAAACCGACGGTAGTGGTAAGTACGAGGACTCGGCGGTGCTCGTGGGTGAGAAGGCCCGCGAGGACGAACTGCGCGCCGCTGGATGGCGGGTCGTTCGAGTGACCGAGCAACTACTGAGCCGTCCGAAGGTGTTGCTCGCACGAGTGCGAACGATCCTCGGCCAGGCGCCCCAGCCGTCGAGTGCTGCTGCCTAGGCCGGTGCCCGAGTCCTCGATCAGCGCGCCAGCAAAGTCCGCTCAGGACGGCTGGGATCGTCAGGCGTCCGAGTTCTCACCCAGCCCTCCCACAGCGGCAGTGGACTGCGGGGTCGGCGCCGGGCTGCGATCTCGACATCGTCGTCCGATGGTGGGAAAGCTCGCCGATGTCGTGTCGTGACTCGAAATCGCCAAGGTTTCCCGCTATCGGCGGGCGATGTCGAGATCGCGGAAGTCCGCACCACCCAGGGTGCCGTTTCCCTGAGCGGTGGTGCGGGTCGTTGGGTGGTGCCGATCGGCGTGGCGGCCCCAGGGGTGGCGGCCCCAGGCGTGGCGATCCCAGGGGTGGTGGTGCCGAGCAGGGTGGTGGTGCCGAGCACGGTGGTGGTGCCAAGGGTGGCGGTTGCGACACCGAGAAGTGGTGACCTCCGGCTGTGGTGATGCCGACCGAGACGGCGACGCCAGTCTGGGTGGGCTGAGGCCTACACGCACCGATGCCCCCACGACGGGGTGGTGGGCTGAGGTCCACACGCACCGATGCCCCCACGCCGGGGTGGTGGGCTGGGCCCTCACGCACCGATGCCCGCCACCAGCAGGCTGGTGGCGGGCATCGACGTCTCGGATCAGATCAGAGGCCGACCTCTGCGGCGAAGTCACCCGCCTCGAGGCGGGCCTTGACCGCGGAGAGGAAGCGGGCGGCGTCCGCGCCGTCGACCAGCCGGTGGTCGTAGCTGAGCGACAGGTACATCATGTCGCGCACCGCGATCACCTCGCCGAGGGCCGGATCCTTCACCACCATCGGACGCTTCACCAGCGCGCCGGTGCCCAGGATCGCCGCCTGCGGCTGGTTGATGATCGGCGTGTCGAACAGGGTGCCGGCGGAACCGTAGTTGGTGATGGTGAAGGTGCCGCCCGACATCTCGTCCGGACCCAGCTGGTTGCCCCGGGCCCGCTTGGCCAGATCGCCGATCTTGCGGGCCAACCCGGCCAGGCTGAGGTCGCCGGCGTCCTTGATCACCGGCACCAGCAGGCCGCGGTCGGTGTCGACCGCGATGCTGAGGTGCTCGGCGGCGTGGTAGGTGATCGTGCCCGCGTCGATGTCCATCGTCGCGTTGACCTTGTCAAACTGCTTCAGCGATTCGCAGACCGCCTTGCAGATGAACGGCAGGTACGATAGCGAGGCACCCTCGCGCTGGCGGAAATCGACCTTGGCCTGGTTGCGCAGCCGGCTGATGTTGGTGAAGTCCACCTCGACCGTGCCGGTGAGCTGGGCCGCCACCTGCAGCGACTCGACCATCCGCTTGGCGATCACCGCACGCATCCGGCTGATCTTCTCGGTGGTGCCGCGCTTGGAGCCCTCGGGCGGTGCGGCCGGTGCCGGCGCCGCAGCTGCCGGAGCGGGAACCGCCGCCGCGGCTGCGGGTGCCGGCGCCTCGGCGGCCTTCTTGGCGTCCTCCTCGGCCTTCTTGGCGGCCTCGGCAGCGGCCAGCACATCCTGCTTCCGGATGCGGCCACCGACTCCGGTGCCCTCGACGGAGGACAGCTGCAGCCCGTGCTGGGCCGCCAGCTTGCGCACCAGCGGGGTGACGTAGCCGACGTCCTCGGCCTCGGCCGCCGGTGCGGCGGGCTTGGCCGCGGCGGGTGCGGGCGCCGGGGAAGCGGCGGGTGCGGGAGAGGGAGCAGCCGCCGGGGACGCGGCGGGTGCCGGCGACGCGGGAGCGGCGGGCGGGGCCTCGGCCGGAGCGGCCTCGGCGGGGGCTGCGCCCGGCTCGCCGATGACGGCGATCACCGCACCGACGGACGCGGACTCGTCCTCGTTGACCCGGATCTCCAGCAGGACGCCACCGGTCGGCGCCGGGATTTCGGTGTCCACCTTGTCGGTGGAGACCTCGACGATCGGCTCGTCGGCCTCGACGGTGTCGCCGACCTGCTTGAGCCAGCGCGAGATGGTGCCCTCGGTCACGGATTCGCCGAGCTGGGGCAGCTTGACCTCGGTGCCGGACGCGGCGCCGCCGGACGGCGAAGCGGCCGGAGCGGGTGCGGCGGGTGCCTGTTCCGCGGCAGGTGCGGGCTCTGCCGGCGCCTCCTCGGCGGCGGGGGCCGGCTCGTCGGCCGGTGCGGAACCGCCGGACTCGCTCGGATCGCCGATGATGGCGAGCACCGAGCCGACGGCGGCGGTCTCGTCCTCGGCGACCTTGATCTCGAGGATCACGCCGGCCGCGGGCGACGGGATTTCGGTGTCCACCTTCCGACCTGCTTGAGCCAGCGAGAAACCGTGCCCTCGGTGACACTCTCACCCAGGGCGGGCAAAGGAACGGGCGTTGACATGAGTTGGTCTCCTTCGACGGACTGCCAGAACCAGTCCACACCCTATCCGGTCGCCGCCGCGTTGAGCAGGTCATGCCCGAGTGCAATTCGGCGACTCTCATCAGGGGCGATGCACAATGGCTGGGTGGCATTCAGGTGGAGCTTCGGGCGCCGGCGGAACTCCGGGCCTCCGGTCGAGCGGGCGACGGTCGCACATCTGGAGGATTTCGTGACCAGTCGCCGGGGCGTCGAGGCGTTCCTCGAGCCGCAGACCACGATGGCCCGGACCAGCATGCTGCTGGTCGCCTCCGACGGCGAGTGGACCAGGCGCTCGATCGAGTCGCCCGCCTGGGGACGGCAGTTCGCCGGCCGCCACGGTCTGCCGCTGTACGACGCGGCGGTGGTCGGCTACCCGCAGCGGATGCGCGACTTCAACGCCCGTCAGAAGGGACGCCGGGTCACCGAGTAGCGCGGCCGGCTTCGACCGCCGTCCGGCCCTCGCTCAGGCGAGCGCCTCGTCGATCCGGTCCAGCTGATCGGAGAGGTCGACCACGCCGCGGTAGGCCTCGACCAGCGCCGCGGCCAGCGCGGCACCGGCACCGGGCTCCGCGCCGCCGAAGAACGTCGCCGCCGACCCGCCGCAGGCCCACAGCCCGGGCACCGGGCTGCCGTCCGCGCGCAACACCCGGGAGCGTTCGTCGATCACGGGTCCGCCGGCGGTGCCGGTGTCGCCGGGGTAGAGCCGGACTCCCCAGAACGGCTGCCGGTCGACCGATCCCAGGCAGGGGTTGCGACGCAGCAGCGGGTCGCCGAAGTACTTGTCCCACGCGCTCTCGCCGCGCCGGAAGTCGGTGTCGCGACCGCGTTTGGCCAGCTGGTTGAAGGCCACCACGCTGCCGAGCAGGCCGGCCCGGTCCACCGCCAGGCCCTCCGCGAGCTCCTGCAGGGACGTCGCCCGGACCAGCTCGCCCGCCTCGATCGCGGCCTTGGGCGAGTTGCCCGCCGGCCAGGGCCCCAGCTCGTGCTGCTTGCGGTGCCGGTTGTCGATGATCAGGAAGGACGGCACCGAGCGCTGCCCGCGGTTGTGCTCGAACATCCGCAGTCCCGCCCAGACGCCCGGTTCGGCCTCGTTGTGGTAGCGGTCGCCGGCCACGTCGACGATCATGCCGTGCGGTGCCACCCGGGCCACGTCGACCCGGTGCGCGCCGCCGTCGGCGAGCAGCACCGGCGTCCACCACGCCCGGTCGAGTTCGGCGAGCGCGGCCTCCACCTGGATGCCGGCACGCAGCGCCGCACCGTCGTTCCCGCCTCCGGCCGACCAGGCGGCCGAGGTGGGCGCGGGCAGGTACCGCTCGCGCAGTTCCGCGTCCGCCTCGAAGCCGCCGCAGGCCAGCAGCACGCCGCGCTCGGCGAGCACCTCGACCTCGCCCTCCTCCCGGTCGACCCGGACGCCGGTGACGGCGCCGTCGGCGACCACCAGCTCGGTCATCGGCGACTCCAGCCACAGCTGGACGCCGCTGCCGACGGCCCGCCGCAGCAGCTCGCTGACCAGGGCGCCACCGGCACTCAACTGCGAGCGGTCGCCGAAGCCGCGGCGCAACCGCGCGAACAGGCCGGTGTCCTGGTCGCCCTCCGGGGGGCGCAGCCGCGGCGCCCACTCGTCGTCCAGGCCGACCGCCGGCGGCCTGGCGCGCAGCGTGCGGCCCTGGGCCTTGGCGCCCTCGGCGTCCGGACGGCAGTCGGGCAGGCCCTTCACCACCTCCAGGGCGATCCGGGACGACACCAGCCAGCGGGCCACCACGGCGGCGGTGCGGGTGAAGGCGGCGCGGCGGGCGGCCATCACCTCGTCGGCCGGCGCCGCCAGGGCGTTCAGGTAGCCGAGCGCCTCGTCGGGCGAATCGGCGGGCAGCCCGCCCCGACCCATCAGATCGTTGCCGGGAACCCAGAGCTGGCCGTCGGTGGCGGCGGTCGCGCCGCCGAGGGTGGCGGTGCGTTCGACGACCAGCACCTGGTGCCCCAGGCGCCGGGCAGCGACGGCGGCCAGCAGGCCGGCGGCCCCGGCGCCGACGATCACCACATCGGTGCGCACGGGCTCAGCTTTGCAGGGACTGGGCCAGCGCCACCAGGGTGCGCACGGCCATTCCGGTGCCGCCGGACGGGACGTAGTCGTAGGGGCCCTCGTCGTTGAACGCGGGACCTGCGATGTCCAGGTGCGCCCAGGGCGTGCCGTCCGGCACGAAGTGCTGCAGGAAGGCCGCGGCGGTCAGCGCGCCGCCGTAGCGGTTGCCGCCCGAGCGCAGGTCGGCCACCTTCGACTCCAGCTTCTTGCGGGTACCGTCGGGGATCGGCAGTTGCCAGAACGCCTCACCGGCGGTCTCCGCGGCGTCCAGGACGTGGTCGGCGGCCGCGTCGTCGCTGGCCATCAGCCCGGCCACCCGCTCGCCGAGCGCAACCATGCAGGCGCCGGTCAGGGTGGCGACGTCGAGGATCAGGTCGGGGGAGTCCTCGCCGGCCCGGGTCAGCGCGTCGGCCATCACCAGGCGTCCCTCGGCGTCGGAGTTGACGTTCTCGACGGTGGTGCCGCCGTACATGGTGAGCACGTCGGAGGGCCGGTAGGCGGTGCCCGACGGCATGTTCTCGGCCATCGCGGCGTACGCCGTGACCCGGACCCTCAGGCCGAGCTGGGCGATGGCCCGGGTGGCGGCCAGCACCGCGGCGGCGCCGGCCATGTCGTCCTTCATCGTGTACATGCCCTCGGAGGACTTCAGGTTCAGGCCTCCGGTGTCGAAGGTGATGCCCTTGCCCACCAGCGCGAGGTGGGCCCGGGCGCCGCGCGGCGCGTAGCCGTAGCGGACCAGCCGCGGCCCGTGCGCCGAGCCGCCGCCGACCGCGGTCAGGCCCCCGTAGCCGCCCCGCTCCAAGGCATTGTCGTCGAGGACCTCGACTTCGATCCGGGTGCCCTTGGCCGCGGCCCGGGCCGCCTCGGCGAAGGTCTCCGGGTAGAGCACGTTGGCGGGGGTGTTCACCCAGTCCCGGGCCAGGCAGACCGCCGCCGCCACCGTCCTGGCGGTCTCCACCGCGCGTCGGGCCTCCGGTTTCGCCGAGCTGCTGACCACGGTGACCGAGTCGATCGCCTGCTTCGGTAGCTGGCCGCTGACCTTCACGAACCGGTAGGCGCCGAGCAGGGCTCCCTCGGCCGCGCCCTTGACCACCTCGGGTTCCACGGCGTCCAGGCAGAGCGCGACGTGCAGCGGCTGTTCCGCTTTCAATCCGGCGGCCGCCCGGACGCCGTTGCCGGCGGCGCGGCGGACCTGTTCGGGCGTGACGTCGGTCTCGCCCAGCCCGACCGCGATCAGCCGGACGCCGTCCGCGCCGGTCAGCGTGACGGTGCTGCCCGGCTTGGCGTCCGCGCCGAGATCACGGGCCACCGCCAGCAGCGGCCGGCCGTACAGCTTCGCGGCGCGATGCTCGACGTCGTCCGGCACCCCGACCAGCACCGGCGTTCCGGCGCTCTCGGCCACCCCGAAGATCACCACGTCCGCGTCGCGTGGGCAGGAGGTGGCAAGGGTCAGGGCAGGAAGGCTGAAAGCGGTCACTGGTCGTCCTATCCGCGACGGGAGGCTGGAATCACCCGTCACCTTAGCCGCAGCGATCCGCCTGCGACCCGGGCGTCGGGCATGCGATCCTGGGCCGGTGACCAGCTTCGCCTTCGCCACCGCCGGCCGGATCGGCTTCGGTCCCGGATGCTCCGCGGAGTTGCCGGCGGTGGTCGCCGGTCTCGGCGTCCGTCCGTTCGTCTGCACCGGGTCGGCGCCGGACCGGTTCGGCGCCCTGCTCGGCGGGCTGGACGCCGCCCGAAGCTGGCCCGTGACCGGTGAGCCGACCCTGGACGACGTCCGGGCCGGGGTCGCCGCGGCCCGGGAGCACCGGGCCGACGTGGTGGTCGGCCTCGGCGGTGGCGCGGTGCTGGATGCCGCCAAGCTGATCGCGGCGCTGGCGCCCAACGACGGAGACGTCCTCGACTACCTCGAGGTGATCGGCCGCGGGCAGCCGCTCGGCGCACCGCCGCTGCCGTTCGTCGCCGTACCGACCACCGCCGGCACCGGCTCCGAGGTGACCAGCAACGGTGTGGTGACCTCGCCCGAGCATGGGGTGAAGGTCAGCATGCGGCACCCGTCGATGCTGGCCCGGGTGGCGCTGGTCGACCCCGAACTGACCCTCGGCTGCCCGCCCGGCGTGACCGCGTCGTCCGGTCTGGACGCCCTCACCCAGTGCCTGGAGCCGTACGTGTCGCCGTTCGCGAACCCGCTCACCGACGGGTTCTGCACCGAGGGTTTGCGCCGCGCCGGGCGCAGCCTGCGCCGGGCCTACGCCGATGGCGGCGACCTGGACGCCCGCACCGACCTGGCGCTGTGCTCGCTGCTCGGCGGGCTGGCGCTGGCCAACGCGAAACTGGGCGCCGTGCACGGGCTGGCCGGGGTGATCGGCGGGCTCACCGGCGCCCCGCACGGACTGACCTGCGCCACCCTGCTGGTGGAGTGCTGCCGGGGCACCGTCGACGCCCTGCGGGCGCGGCAGCCGGGGCATCCCGCGCTGGCCCGCTACGCCGACGCGGGCGCGCTGCTGTCCGGCACCGCCGGGGTGGACGCGCTGCTGGACTGGCTGGCCGAGACCGTCCGGTTGCTGGATGTGCCGACGGTCGGTGAGCTCGGGGTGACCGCCGAGCAGTATCCGCAGCTCTGCCGGCAGGCCGCCGCGGCGTCCTCGATGAAGGGCAACCCGATCGTGCTGGGCGCCGAGGAACTGGAGGAGATCCTGCGCCGCTCGGCGTAGGGCTGTCGGTCACGCGCCGAGATGCCGGCGCGATTCGTCATCCCGGGCCTGCCGCGGGATCTTCCTTCCGCCGCGCCGACGCGAGGACTGCGGCTGATCGTCGTTCCGTAAGCTCGCACCCGTGCACGACGACCGGCCGAGGGTTCGCCTGCTCGGCCCGGTGGAGATCGCGGGCCGGGACGGCCGCCTCGTCGACCCTCCCGGCACCCGGATCCGCGCGCTGGTCACCACGCTCGCGCTGCGGCCCGGTCGGCCGCACAGCGTGCCGGAACTGACCGACCTGCTCTGGGCGGACGAACCTCCGCGGGCGCCGCGGGCCGCCGTCCAGACCCTGGTGTCCCGGTTGCGGGCGGTCCTGCCGGACGGCCTGATCGTCTTCGCCGGCGCCGGCTACAGCCTGGCGGTGGCCGCCGAGCAGACCGACCTCGGACGTGCGCGCCGCCACCTCGCCCTGGCACGGGCCGCCGCCGAGCCCGCCGCCGCCGTCGCCGAACTTGACTGCGCGCTGCGGCTGTGGAGGGGCGAGCCGGGCGCCGACCTGGGCGACGCGCCCGTCCGGGACCTGCTGCGCGCCCAGGCCGAGGCGCTGCGGCTGGAGCTGATCGCCGAGCGGGCCCGGCGCGGCGCACAGGCGGGCGACGACGTCCGCGCCGCCGCCGATCTCGCAGAGCTGGTCGAGGCGCGTCCGTTCGACGAGGCGGTGCTGGCCCACTATCTGGAGAACCTGGCCGCCCAGGGCCGGATTCCGGAGGCGCTGGCCGCGTTCGCCGCGCACCGCGAACGGCTGGCCGACGAACTGGGCAGCTCGCCCGGCGCCGAGCTGATCGCCCTGAACACCCGGCTGCTGCGGGCCGCCGAACCCGACTCCCAGCCGAGGCGGCGGGTCGGCGTCCGGGCCGCGCCGAACCGGCTGATCGGACGCGACGACGACCTGGACCGGATCGAGGCGTTGCTGCGGCACTCCCGGCTGGTCACCGTCCTCGGCACGGGCGGTCTCGGCAAGACCAGGCTGGCGCACGAGCTGGCCGGCCGGTCCGGCCGACCGGTGGTGATCGTGGTCGAACTGGCCGGCGTCCGCAGCGACGACGACATCGCCCTCGCACTGGCGTCCACCCTCGGCATCCGCGAGATCACCGCCGGTCAGCGTCTCGGCGAGGCCCTGCCGCGCCAGGACGTCCGGGCCCGGATCGTCGGCCAGCTCGCCGAGCGGCCCACCCTGCTGGTGATGGACAACTGCGAACACCTGGTCGAGGGCGCCGCCCGCTGGATAGCGGAACTGCTGGCGGCGGCGCCGGAGCTGCGGGTGCTGGCCACCAGCCGCAGCCCGCTGGCGATCGGCGCCGAGGCCGTCTACCCGCTGGAGCCGCTCGCGGCCAGCGCCGACGGACCGGCGGTACGACTGTTCACCGAGCGTGCGCACGCCGTCCGGCCCGGCGCGAACCTGCCGACGGCGGCGGTGCAGCGGCTCTGCGCCCATCTCGACGGGCTGCCGCTGGCGATCGAGCTGGCCGCCGCCCGCGTCCGGTCGATGACCGTGGAGCAGATCGAGAGCCGGCTGGGCAACCGGTTCGCGCTGCTGGCCGGCGGCGACCGCAGCGCCCCGGAACGGCACCGCACCCTGCAGGCGGTGATCGAGTGGAGCTGGCGGCTGCTCAGCCCCGGCGAACAGGACGCCCTGCGCCTGCTCAGCGTCTTCCCGGACGGCTTCTCGGCGGACTCCGCTGCGGCGGTGACCGGCAGCGACCGGGTGGACGACCTGCTGGACGGTCTGATCGCCCAGTCGTTGCTGACCGTCAGGGAGGAGCCGCTGACGGGGGAGCTGCGCTACCGGATGCTGGAGACGGTCCGCGAGTTCGGCCAGGCCGAGCTCGCCGCCGCCGGTCAGCAGCAGGCGGCCCGCGAGGCGCTGTTCGGCTGGGCGCACGACTTCGCCGTCGCGCACCTCGGACGGCTGCCCGACCTGGCCGTCGTCCGGACGATCACCGTCGAGCAGGACAACCTGGTCGGGCTGCTGCGCCGGGCGATCGCCGATGACCGGCCGGAACTGGTGATCACCGTGTTCGCGCTGCTCAGCTACTACTGGACGATCCGCGGCGCCCACAGCGAGGTGTACGCGTTCTCGGCGGAGGTGCTCCAGGCGATCCGGCGCTACCGGGCCGACGATCCGCACGTGGACGCGACCGTGCTCAGCTACGCGCTGCTCACCGCGACGAACCTGGCGGAACAGAACGGCGTCTGGTCGCGCGCCTATGCGAGGCTGCGCCGGCTGGTCCGGCAGCACCCGGTGACCGCTCCCGATCTGGCGGCGATCGCCGAGTTCCTGGTGGCCGCCCCCGACCCGGAACGGGCGTCGGCGGTGATGCGGCGGATGCGCGCCTCAGGCGACCGCAGCGCCGCCATGTTCGGCGAGCTGTTCGGTTCCCAGGAGGCCGAGAACGCGGGACGCCCGGACGAGGCGTCGGCCGCGGCCCGGCGGGCCTGGCAGCTGGCCCACCAGGCCGGCGACCTGTGGCGGGGTTCGATGGCGTCGATGATGCTGGCCGGCCTGGCCGCCCAGCGCGCCGACCCCGCGGAGGCGCTGTACTGGGCCGATCGCGCGGAGGCCGGGCTGCGCGAGCTGCAGGCCGATGAGGACCTGCATCAGCTGGACTGGATCCGCGCCGGAGCGCTGATCGGGCTCGGTCGCGGCGACGAGGCGCGGGGACTGCTCGAGGGCCTGCTGGCGGTCGGCGCACCCGGCACCGTCCGCGTCGAGTATGCGGCGATGGCCGAATGCGGTCTCGCCGAGCTGGCGGTGCTGGAGGGCAGCCCGCAGCGGCGGCTCGCACACTACCGGCGGGCCCTGGACCTGTTCCGCGGGACGGTCCAGCGTGGGTCCCCGTGGCACGGCATGGTGATCGCGGCGCTGCTGTCGGCCGGCATCGCCGACGGTTCGCTGAGCGAGCCGGAGCTGGCGGAGTATGCCCGCCGGCTGCGCATCCGGGCACTGGTGATGAACCGTGCCCGGCCCGGCGGGATCGTCGACAAGCCGGTGCTGGGTGCCCACGCGCTGGGCCTGTCCGCCTGGCTGATCGGCGGCCCGGAGTCGCGGGCTCGCGGGCTGGAGCTGCTGGCGCTGGCCGAGGTGTTGCACAGCCGGCAGGACCTGCCGCCGCTGCGGCGCTCGATCCACCTCGCGGCCGCCGAGGCGGTCGCCGGCCCGGACGCCGTGGCCGCGGCCCGGCGCACGGCGTCCGAGCTGACGCTGGACGCCGCCGCCGACCGCGCCAACGAACTCATCGCCCTCGCCATCGGTCGAGCCTGAAGCCCCGTCATCCCGGGCTCTCCGTTCGCAGTCCCGGTCGGGGAGAGATCCCGGCGTTCGCCGGGAGGACGGGGATCGGGCCGCAGGACGAGGTTCGGCCGGATCACGGGGATCGTCCGGACGACGTGTGGGGTCAGGCCTTCCGCATGTAGGCCCGGACGGTCAGCGGCGCGAAGATCGCCACGATGACGGCCGCGCCGAACAGCGAGAGCAGCACGTCGCCGCCCACCGCCCCGTTGTTGGCCAGCTCGCGCACCGCGGTGACCAGGTGCGAGATCGGGTTGACGTTGGCGAACCACTTCAGCCAGTCCGGCAGGGTGTCCACCGGCACGTAGGCGTTGGACAGGAAGGTCAGCGGGAACAGGATCAGCATCGAGATGCCCTGCACGCTGGACGCCGTCCGGGCGATGACGCCGAAGAAGGCGAAGATCCAGCTGATTGCCCACGAGCAGGCGATCACCAGCAGGCCGGCCAGCGCCACGTTCACCAGGCCGCTGGCGGGGTGGTAGCCCATCACGTACCCCATCACGAAGGTCAGCGTGGTGGCGATGGCGTAGCGGATGGTGTCGGCCAGCAGGGCTCCGGCCAGCGGGGCGATCCGGGCGATCGGCAGCGAGCGGAACCGGTCGAAGACGCCCTTGTCCATGTCCTCGCGCAGCTGGGTGCCGGTCACCACCGAGGTGGTGATCACGGTCTGCACCAGGATGCCGGGGATCAGGGCGGGCAGGTAGTCCTGCACGTTGCCGGCGATCGCGCCGCCGAACAGGTAGGCGAACATCAGCGTGAACAGGATCGGCTGCAGGGTGACGTCGATCAGCTGCTCGGGCGTGCGGCGGATCTTGATCAGCCCGCGGGCGGCCATGGTCAGCGAATTCGCCAGCGTCTGGCGAACGCCGACCCGGTTCTTCAGCACCCGGTCGGCGCCGGGGACGATGGTGGTCTCCAGGGTTGCGGTGGTCATGCCGAAGCTCCTTCCAGGACGGGCTCGCCGGCTTCGTCGGCGTCCTCGGTGGCGGTGCCGTGCCCGGTCAGGGCCAGGAACACCTCGTCGAGGGTGGGTTTCTGCACGCTCAGCTCGGCCAGGTGGATGCCGCCGGCGCGCAGGGTGATCAGCAGGTCGGTGACCCGGTCGGCGTCGTGCATCGGCGCGGTCACCCGTCCGTGCTCGGCCGAGACGGTCGGCGTCACGCCGAGCACCCGCTCGATGGCGACCCGCAGGTCGTCGGAGTCGCGCGGATCGGCCAGCCGCAGTTGCAGGCTGGAGGTGCCGACGGACGCCTTCAGCTCGTCGCCGGTGCCCTCGGCGACCACGGTGCCGCGGTCGATGACGGCGATCCGGTCGGCCAACTGGTCGGCCTCGTCGAGGTACTGGGTGGTCAACAGCACCGTCGAGCCGGTGGCGACCAGGCGCCGGATGGTGTCCCACATCTGGGCCCGGGTGCGCGGGTCGAGGCCGGTGGTCGGCTCGTCCAGGAAGATCAGCGGCGGCTGGGCGATCAGGCTGGCGGCCAGGTCGAGCCGGCGGCGCATGCCCCCGGAGAAGTTCTTCAGCGGACGCCGGGCGGCTTCGGTCAGGCCGAATTCCTCCAGCAGGGCGCCGGACTTGGCCTTCGCCTCGGCCCGGCTGAGGCCGAGCAAGCGGCTGAACAGGACCAGGTTCTCGGTCGCCGACAGGGTCTCGTCGACCGAGGCGTACTGACCGGTGACGCCGATCAGCTGGCGGACGACCTGCGGCTCGCGCTGGACGTCGTGGCCGAAGATCCGACCGGTGCCGGCGTCCGGGCGCAGCAGGGTGGCGAGCATGGCGATGGTGGTGGTCTTGCCGGCGCCGTTGGGGCCGAGGACGCCGTAGATCGAGCCGGTCGATACCCGCAGATCGACGCCGTCGACCGCCCGGTTGGTGCCGAAGACCTTCACCAGGCCGTCGGCCTCGACCGCCCACTCGGAGCGGTTCTCGAAGGTGCTCATGGCGCGTTCCTTTCGTGGACTGGATGATGACGGGACCAGTCTGGGAAGGCCCGCTTGCACCGCGCCCACACGGCGCTGTCAGCCGCTGACGGCGCCACGCGTCCTCACCGGCGGGTGCGGGTGACGGGCCGGCACTAGGCTGACGCCGAGATTTCCGGGGAATGGAGAACCGATGGCGGAACTGAAGAGGTCGCCGCTGCACGACCGCCACCAGGCGCTCGGCGCGCGATTCGCCGAGTTCGGTGGTTGGTCGATGCCGCTGCAGTATGCGGGGATCGTCTCCGAGCACAAGGCGGTCCGTGAGGCGGTCGGGATCTTCGACGTCAGCCACCTCGGCAAGGCCCGGATCAACGGACCCGGTGCCGTCGACTTCCTGGACGGCTGCATCAGCAACGACGTGCACAAGATCGACGTCGGCCGGGCCCAGTACACGCTGCTGTGCAACACCGAGGGCGGCGTCGTCGACGACCTGATCTGGTACTGGCTCGCCGACGACGAGATCTTCCTGATCCCCAACGCGGCGAACACCGCCGAGGTGGTGGCGCTGCTCGCGGCGGCGGCACCCGAGGGCATCACGGTGACGAACGAGCACGACGACCACGCCGTCCTGGCCGTCCAGGGACCGGCCTCCGACGAGACGCTGGCCGCGCTCGGGCTGCCGGTCGGCCACGACTACATGCGCTTCGCGCCCGGCACGCTCGACGGCGTCGCGCTGACCGTGTGCCGCACCGGCTACACCGGCGAGCGCGGCTACGAACTGGTGGTGCCCCGGGACGCCGCCGGGGGAGTCTGGGACGCCGTGCTGGCCGCCGGCGAGCAGTACGGCATCGCCCCCGCCGGGCTGGGCGCCCGGGACACGCTGCGCACCGAGATGGGCTACCCGCTGCACGGCCAGGACCTGCGGCCCGACCTCTCGGCCGGACAGTGCGGGGTGGGCTGGGCGATCGGCTGGAAGAAGGACCGGTTCTGGGGCGACGAGGCGCTGCGGGCCGAGAAGGCCGCCGGCCCGGCCAGGCGGCTGACCGGGCTGGTGGCGCAGGGACGCGGCATCCCGCGTCCGCACATGGAGGTCGTGCACGACGGCGACGTGGTCGGCGAGGTCACCTCCGGCACCTTCTCGCCGACGCTCGGCAAGGGCATCGCGCTGGCGTTGCTGCCGCCCGGCCTGGGCCCCGGCACCGGCGTGGCCGTCCGGGTGCGGAACCGGGAGGAGCCCTTCGAGGTGGCCAGACCGCCGTTCGTCACCCCGGGGGTGCGGGACGCATGACCGGACGCGGCTGGCGTCAGTGGGCGCATCTGGCCCTCGCGGCCGCCGGGCTGGTCGCGGTGCTGTGGGCCGTGGTGCTCGGCGCCAACCCGACCATCTGGTGTCGCGAGCAGGTGATGCGGCCCGGCCAGGTGTGCAGCAACGCGCAGGGCACCAAGGTGCAGACCTACGAGGAGCGCGTCAGCGCTGCCCAGTGGGCCCGTCCGGTGGTCGGCGTGGTGGGTGCCGGGGTCACCGCCTTCGCGCTGGTGTTGTGGCGCGGTGGACGGCGCACGGTCGCAGCCTGAGCCTTCGCCGGTGGACACCGACTCCGCCGCTCCGGACCGTCGAGGCTCGATCGGTCGCCGGGTCGGGACGCCTACTCGGCCTCGAGGCTCATCGGCCCGTAGACCAGCCGGTCCTCCTCGTACAGGCTCACCGCCCGCACGCCGGCCTCGGACAGCTCCGCGAAGTGGGCGCTGATCCACGCCTCGGCGTCGCCCTGCGAGCCGAACGACTCGGCCAGTCCGAGCCCGGCGGCAGCGTCGGCGTCCAGGGCCGGTTCGGAACCCCAGGACCAGGACATCAGATCGCGTCGCCCCGCTTGACCACCGGACGCGGCACCCGCAGCCGGCGCAGCGACAGCGAGCGGTTGAAGCCGTAGTAGAGCAGGCCCTTCAGCGGCTCCTTCGGAATCCGCTGCGCGGCCAGCTTCTTGAACCCGCGCCACATCCGGGTGATGTCGACGGCGATCAGGATCATGAAGGCCCAAGTGGCATAGGTGGCCGGTTCGACCAGGGCGGTGACGACCGGGCTGACCACCAGCACGAAGACCAGCATGGTCATCAGGATCGGCATCGACCACTCGGCGAGGTTGAAGCGCGAGTCGACCCAGTTGCGCATCAGCACCTTGCCGGGCGTGTTGTCGATCGCCTCCATCTGCTTGCGCCGGTCGGCCGAGGCGAGCTGGCGCGACTTGCGGCGCGCCTCCTTCGGGCTGAGCTGGGGATTGAGCCGTTCCCGGCGGGCGGCCTCGGCGTCCCTGCGCTTCGGCGTGGGCACGGACTTGGCCCGCGGCGCGGTGCTGACGGCTTCGGCCTCGGACGCCGGCGGCTGCGCGGCTTCCTTGTCCTTGTTGGCGGAGAACAATCCCACGTCGAACCTCGATGTCGGTGGACAGCTGACCCCTCATCCTACCCCGGACGCCGCCCTCGCCGGTTCCGCGGCCGACCGGGTTCGAACGTCCGGATAGGCTGGTCGCGATCGCGCACGTCAACGGAAGGCGAACCCCCATGGCCGGGCTTTTCCAACGGATCAGAGCCATCTTCTCCGCGAAGGCCGACAAGGCCCTCGACAAGCTGGAGGATCCGCGCGAGACGCTGGACTACTCCTACACCAAGCAGCTCGAGCTGCTGCAGCAGGTGCGCCGGGGCGTGGCCGAGGTGGCGACCAGCCGCAAGCGGGTCGAACTGCAGGCCGGGCAGCTCAACCAGCAGCTGGAGAAGCTCACCGTCGCCGCGAAGCGCGCGCTGGAGGCCGGCCGCGAGGACCTGGCCCGCGAGGCGCTGACCCGCAAGTCGGGGCTGCAACAGCAACTGGCCGAGCTGCAGACCCAGCACGCCGCGCTGCAGTCCGAGGAGGAGCGGCTGGTCCGGGCCAGCCAGCAGCTGCAGGCCCGGGTGGACGCCTTCCGCACCCGCAAGGAGACGATCAAGGCCAGCTACACCGCGGCCGAGGCGCAGAGCAAGATCAGCGAGGCCTTCAGCGGCCTCGGCAAGGAGCTGGGCGACGTCGGCCAGGCCATCCAGCGCGCCGAGGACAAGACGGCGCAACTGCAGGCCCGGGCGGCGGCGGTGGACGAGTTGCTGGCCAGCGGCGCGCTGGACGATCCGACCGGGCTGGCGCAGGACGACATCACCCGCGAACTGGACGCGCTGGCGTCCGGGGCCCAGGTGGACAACGAGCTGGCCGCGCTGAAGGCATCGCTGAACGGCGAGCAGCAGGCGCAGCTGTCCGGCACCGCCGAACCGGCCCAGGGCGAGCTGCCCGGCGGGACCTTCGAGCAGCCGCCGGCTCCCGGCACGGCCGCCGGGTCGACCTCGGCCGAGAATCTGCGGTGAGCGCCCGCGCCGATGGCTGACCGCCGGCCACGGGTGCTGCTGGCCAGCGGACCTGTGGCCGAGCTCTCACCGCACGCCGCGGCCGTTGCCCTGGCAAGGGGTTTCGCCGATGCGGCCGAGGTTGCCGCGATCGGGCTGGCAGAGGGCGGCCGTCCGCTCGGCCAGGCCCTCGCCGAACCCGGCGGCGAGTGGGAGTCGGTCCGTTCCGGGTGGCTGGCGCGTCGTGACGGACTCTTGGCCGTGGGTGCCGGGCCGGCGGATCGCGCCGGGTCGGCGCCGGCCGGGTTGGACCCGCTGACCGGCAGCAGCGCCGCCCTGGGACGCCTCGTCGGCTACGCCCTGCAGGGCGGGCGTCCGGCGTCCGTGGCGGTCGACCTGAGCGACGCCTCGGCCCATGATGCGGGGGCCGGCTTCCTCGGTGCCCTGGGCGCGGAGGCCGATGTCGCGCTGGACGCCGGCCCCGAGCCGCTGGCCGCGCTCGACCGGATCGACCTCGACGGCGTCCGTGACCGACTCGCCGGCTGTGACCTGGTCGGGCTGGTGGCGCCGGGCGAGCTGGAAGCCCAGCTGCTCGGCCTGCGCGGGATCACCTCGCGCCGCGGACGCGGCCTCGGCACCCCGGCGGAACGGATGCTGGCGCTGGACGCCGCACTGGAACGCTTCGCCACCAGTGCCTCGGACGGGGACGCCCGCGCGGCCGGCGCGGGCGCGGCAGGTGGTCTGGGCTTCGCGATCCTGGCCCTGGGCGGACGGCTGACCACCGGTGCGGGGTTCTGCGCCGACCGCGCCGGGCTCGACCGCGGCCTGGCTGCGGCCGACCTGGTGGTGACCGCCTGCGACTCCTACGACTTCGGCAGCCGCGGCGGCGGGGTGGTCACCGAGCTCGCCAGGCGTTGCGAGGCCGCCGAGACCCCGCTGGTGGTGGTGTCGCCGCTGGTCGGCATGTCCGGCCGGGAGATGCGGGTGATGGGGGTCGAGTCGGCCCACCCGTTGGAGCCGGGAGCGGAGACGGCGACCGCCCTGTCGGCCACCGCACGCAGGCTCGCGGCCGGCTGGACGGCCCGCTGGTGACCTCCGTTCACCGCGACGCGGGCAAGCGATTACACTGATTCCGGAATACCCGCTCGCCGCGGAGGCGTTGCTCCTGGCGAGTATCCCCGAGAAACCGGAGTCACCATGTCCCTGGACCAGCAGCTCGACATCGACGGCATCATCCTCACCGAGGCGGCGGCGACCAAGGTGAAGGACCTGGTCTCGCAACAGCCCGACGAGAGCCTCTTCCTGCGCATCTCGGTGGCCCCCGGTGGCTGCTCCGGCCTGCGCTACCAGCTCTCGCTCGACGAGCGTGAGCTCGACGGCGACGTCACCAAGGAGTGGTTCGGCGTCCCGGTGGTCACCGACCGTATGTCCGCGCCCTATCTGATCGGCGCCACCATCGACTTCGTCGACACCATCGAGGCGCAGGGCTTCACCATCGACAACCCGAACGCGCAGGGCTCCTGCGCCTGCGGCGACAGCTTCCACTGAGCCGCCCCGCTGCGGGCGGGACTACGGGTAACAATCCCGAAAACCACACAATCGGGGCGCCCCAAGGGGGGCGTCCCGATGTGCTTTTGGGTTAGGGTGAGGACCGAGGAATCTGACGACTCGGATGCCTGCCGGAGACGACCCCGTCACCGGGTGCATCCGGCGTGGGAAGGCGGAACGTCCGTGGTGAAGAACCGCACACGCCCCGGCCGCGTCCTGGCGCTCGGGGCCGGCGCCCTGATGGCGCTGGCGTTGACCGGGTGCAGCCAGGACACGATGGCGCAATGGGGTCGCTGGGGCATGCCGGTGGCGGCCAGCGAGCAGGCGCCCTGGATCGGCAACCTGTGGAACGGCTCGTGGATCGCGTCGATGGTGATCGGCGTCTTCGTCTGGGGGCTGATCTTCTGGACGATGTTCCGCTATCGCCGCAAGAGCAACACCGAGGTGCCCCGGCAGAGCCGCTACAACCTGCCGATGGAGATCCTCTACACGCTGGTTCCGTTCCTGATCATCGGCGTCCTGTTCTTCTTCACCGTGCAGAGCCAGGACAACGTGCTGGCGAAGGTGAACGACCGGCCGGTGCACACCATCAACGTGGTCGGCCAGAAGTGGTCGTGGTCGTTCAACTACATGGAGCAGCAGAACCCGGCGGTCGGCGCCGTCGTGCACGACACCGGCACCGTCGAGCGCCTCCCCGACCTGTACCTCCCGGTCAACGAGCCGGTCCGGTTCAACCTGGCATCCGCCGACGTGATCCACTCGTTCTGGGTTCCCGAGTTCTACTTCAAGCTCGACGTGATCCCCGGCCACCCCAACTCCTTCGACGTCACCCCCAACCGGGAGGGCACGTTCCTGGGCAAGTGCGCCGAACTCTGCGGCACCTACCACTCGGCGATGCTGTTCAACGTGCACGTGGTGAGCGTGGCCGAGTACAACGCGCACCTGAAGGAGTTGGCCGCCAAGGGCCAGACCGGTGAGTTGAAGCCGCCGGCCTGGGTGAACACGGTCCCGTCGGCACCGGCAAACGAGGAGCATGAAGGATGAGCGTCGCACGAGTGACCCTCGACTCGGCCGAGCGCCGGGCCGTCCGCCGGGCCAACTGGGGCGCCAAGGCGATGACCTGGCTGACCTCCACCGACCACAAGGTCATCGCGAACATGTACTTCGTGACGGCCTTCGCCTTCTTCGGCTTCGGCGGTCTGCTGGCGTTGGCGATCCGTGCCGAGCTGGCCTTCCCCGGCCTGCAGTACCTGCACTACGAGACCTTCAACCAGTTCTTCACCATGCACGGCACGATCATGCTGCTGATGTTCGCGACGCCGATGTTCGCGGCGTTCGCCAACGCGGTGATGCCGCTGCAGATCGGTGCCCCCGACGTGGCCTTCCCCCGGATGAACATGTTCAGCTACTGGCTGTACCTGTTCGGCTCCGTGACGGCCTGCTCCGGCTTCCTGTCGCCGGAGGGCGCGGCGGCGTTCGGCTGGTTCGCCTACGCGCCGCTCTCGGACGCCATCAACTCGCCGGGCATCGGCGGTGACCTCTGGATCATGGGCCTGTACGTGATGGGCCTGTCCACGATCCTGGGCGCGGTGAACTTCGTCACCACCATCGTCTGCATGCGGGCGCCGGGCCTGACCATGTTCCGGATGCCGATCTTCACCTGGAACATCTTCGTCACCTCGCTGCTGGTGCTGCTGGTCTTCCCGGTGCTCGCCGCCGGCCTGCTGGTGTTGGAGGCCGATCGCCGGCTGGGCACGCAGATCCTCGACCCGGGGGTCGGCGGGGCCGTGCTGTGGCAGCACCTGTTCTGGTTCTTCGGCCACCCCGAGGTGTACATCATCGCGCTGCCGTTCTTCGGCATCATCACCGAGGTCCTGCCGGTGTTCAGCCGCAAGCCGATCTTCGGCTACGTGGGGCTGGTGGCGGCGACGCTGGCCATCGGCGGCCTGAGCATGGCGGTCTGGGCGCACCACATGTTCGTCACCGGTGCCGTGAACCTGCCGTTCTTCTCACGTCGTGGCCGGCGAAGATCCGACCGGTGCCGGCGTCCGGGCGCAGCAGGGTGGCGAGCATGGTGATGGTGGTGGTCATTGCCGGCGCCGTCGGCGTGGGGCCGAGGACCCGCCGTAGATCGAGCCGGTCGATACTCGTCGCAGATCGACGCCGTCGATGACGGCGATCCGGTTGGCCTCGCTGAGGTACTGGGTGGTCAACAGCACCGTCGAGCCGGTGGCGACCAGGCGCCGGATGGTGTCATCTGGGCCCGGGTGCGCGGGTCGAGGCCGGTGGTCGGCTCGTCCAGGAAGATCAGCGGCGGCTGGGCGATCAGGCTGGCGGCCAGGTCGAGCCGGCGGCGCGTGCCCCCGGAGAAGTTCTTCAGCGGACGCCGGCTTCGGTCAGGCCGAATTCCTCCAGCAGGGCGCCGGACTTGGCCTTCGCCTCGGCCCGGCTGAGAGCGGCTGAACAGGACCAGGTTCTCGGTCGCCGAGGGTCTCGTCGACCGAGGCGGACCGGTGACGCCGATCAGCTGGCGGACGAGCTCGCGCTGGCTTCGCCGAAGCGACCGGTGCCGCGTCGGGCGCAGCAGGGTGGCGAGCGGCGATGGTGGATGGTCTTGCCGGCGCCGTTGGGGCCGAGGACGCCGTAGATCGAGCCGGTCGATACCCCATAGACGCCGTCGACCGCCCAAGGGCGCCGAAGACCTTCACCAGGCCGTCGGCCTCGACCGCCCACTCGGAGCGGTTCTCGAAGGTGCTCATGGCGCGTTCCTTTCGTGGACTGGATGATGACGGGGCGGGTGCACCGCGCCCACGGCGCTGGGCTGACGGCGCCACGCGTCCTCACCGGCGGGTGCGGGTGACGGGCCGGCACCAGGCTGACGCCGAGATTTCCGGGGAATGGAGAACCGATGGCGGAACTGAAGAGGTCGCCGCTGCACGACCGCCACCAGGCGCTCGGCGCGCGATTCGCCGAGTTCGGTGGTTGGTCGATGCCGCTGCAGTATGCGGGGATCGTCTCCGAGCACAAGGCGGTCCGTGAGGCGGTCGGGATCTTCGACGTTCAGCCACCTCCGGCAAGGCCCGGATCAAGGACTCGGTGCCGTCGACTTCCTGGACGGCTGCATCAGCAACGACGTGCACAAGATCGACGTCGGCCGTCGGCCCAGTACACGCTGCTGTGCAACACCGAGGGCGGCGTCGTCGACGACCTGATCTGGTACTGGCTCGCCGACGACGAGATCTCCCTGATCCCCAGCGCGGCGAACACCGCCGAGGTGGTGGCGCTGCTCGCGGCGGCGGCACCCGAGGGCATCACGGTGACGAACGAGCACGACGACCACGCCGTCCTGGCCGTCCAGGACCGGCCTCCGACGAGACGCTGGCCGCGCTCGGGCTGCCGGTCGGCCACGACTACATGCGCTTCGCGCCCGGCACTTCGACGGCGTCGCGCTGACCGTGTGCCGCACCGGCTACACCGGCGAGCGCGGCTACGAACTGGTGGTGCCCCGGGACGCCGCCGGGAGTCTGGGACGCCGTGCTGGCCGCCGGCGAGCAGTACGGCATCGCCCCTGCCGGGCTGGGCGCGGGACACGCTGCGCACCGAGATGGGCTACCCGCTGCACGGCCAGGACCTGCGGCTCGACCTCTCGGCCGGACAGTGCGGGGTGGGCTGGGCGATCGGCTGGAAGAAGGACCGGTTCTGGGGCGACGAGGCGCTGCGGGCCGAAGGCCGCCGGCCCGGCCAGGCGGCTGACCGGGCTGGTGGCGCGGGGACGCGGCATCCCGCGTCCGCACATGGAGGTCGTGCACGACGGCGACGTGGTCGGCGAGGTCACCTCCGGCACCTTCTCGCCGACGCTCGGCAAGGGCATCGCGCTGGCGTTGCTGCCGCTCGGCCTGGGCCCCGGCACCGGCGTGGCCGTCCGGGTGCGGAACCGGGAGGAGCCCTTCGAGGTGGCCAGACCGCCGTTCGTCACCCCGGGGGTGCGGACGCATGACCGGACGCGGCTGGCGTCAGTGGGCGCATCTGGCCCTCGCGCCGCCGGGCTGGTCGCGGTGCTGTGGGCCGTGGTGCTCGGCGCCAACCCCGACCATCTGGTGTCGCGAGCAGGTGATGCGGCCCGGCCAGGTGTGCAGCAACGCGCAGGGCACCAAGGTGCAGACCTACGAGGAGCGCGTCAGCGCTGCCCAGTGGGCCCGTCCGGTGGTCGGCGTGGTGGTGCCGGGGTCACCGCCTTCGCGCTGGTGTTGTGGCGCGGTGGACGGCGCACGGTCGCAGCCTGAGCCTTCGCCGGTGGACACCGACTCCGCTGCTCCGGACCGTCGAGGCTCGATCGGTCGCCGGGTCGGGACGCCTACTCGGCCCGAGGCTCATCGGCCCGTAGACCAGCCGGTCCTCCTCGTACAGGCTCACCGCCCGCACGCCGGCCTCGGACAGCTCCGCGAAGTGGGCGCTGATCCCTCGGCGTCGCCCTGCGAGCCGAACGACTCGGCCAGTCCGAGCCCGGCGGCAGCGTCGGCGTCCAGGGCCGGTTCGGAACCCCAGGACCAGGACATCAGATCGCGTCGCGCTTGACCACCGGACGCGGCACCCGCAGCCGGCGCAGCGACAGCGAGCGGTTGAAGCCGTAGTAGAGCAGGCCGCGCGGCTCCTTCGGAATCCGCTGCGCGGCCAGCTTTTCTTGAACCCGCGCCACATCCGGGTGATGTCGACGGCGATCAGGATCATGAAGGCCCAAGTGGCATAGGTGGCCGGTTCGACCAGGGCGGTGACGACCAGGCTGACCACCAGCACGAAGACCAGCATGGTCATCAGGATCGGCATCGACCACTCGGCGAGGTTGAAGCGCGAGTCGACCCAGTTGCGCATCAGCACCTTGCCGGGCGTGTTGTCGATCGCCTCCATCTGCTTGCGCCGGTCGGCCGAGGCGAGCTGGCGCGACTTGCGGCGCGCCTCCTTCGGGCTGAGCTGATTGAGCCGTTCCCGGCGGGCGGCCTCGGCGTCCCCTGCGCTTCGGCGTGGGCACGGACTTTACCCGCGGCGCGGTGCTGACGGCTTCGGCCTCGGACGCCGGCGGCTGTGCGGCTTCCTTGTCCTTGTTGGCGGAGAACAATCCCACGTCGAACCTCGATGTCGGTGGACAGCTGACCCCTCATCCTACTCCCGGACGCCGCCCTCGCCGGTTCCGCGCCGACCGGGTTCGAACGTCCGGATAGGCTGGTCGCGATCGCGCACGTCAACGGAAGGCGAACCCCCATGGCCGGGCTTTTCCAACGGATCAGAGCCATCTTCTCCGCGAAGGCCGACAAGGCCCTCGACAAGCTGGAGGATCCGCGCGAGACGCTGGACTACTTCCTACACCAAGCAGCTCGAGCTGCTGCAGCAGGTGCGCCGGGGCGTGGCCGAGGTGGCGACCAGCCGCAAGCGGGTCGAACTGCAGGCCGGGCAGCTCAACCAGCAGCTGGAGAAGCTCACCGTCGCCGCGAAGCGCGCGCTGGAGGCCGGCCGCGAGGACCTGGCCCGCGAGGCGCTGACCCGCAAGTCGGGGCTGCAACAGCAACTGGCCGAGCTGCAGACCCAGCACGCCGCGCTGCAGTCCGAGGAGGAGCGGCTGGTCCGGGCCAGCCAGCAGCCGCAGGCCCGGGTGGACGCCTTCCGCACCCGCAAGGAGACGATCAAGGCCAGCTACACCGCGGCCGAGGCGCAGAGAAGATCAGCGAGGCCTTCAGCGGCCTCGGCAAGGAGCTGGGCGACGTCGGCCAGGCCATCCAGCGCGCCGAGGACAAGACGGCGCAACTGCAGCCTGGGCGGCGGCGGTGGACGAGTTGCTGGCCAGCGGCGCGCTGGACGATCCGACCGGGCTGGCGCAGGACGACATCACCCGCGAACTGGACGCGCTGGCGTCCGGGGCCCAGGTGGACAACGAGCTGGCCGCGCTGAAGGCATCGCTGAACGGCGAGCAGCAGGCGCAGCTGTCCGGCACCGCCGAACTGGCCCAGGGCGAGCTGCCCGGCGGGACCTTCGAGCAGCCGCCGGCTCCCGGCACGGCCGCCGGGTCGACCTCGGCCGAGAATCTGCGGTGAGCGCCCGCGCCGATGGCTGACCGCCGGCCACGGCGCTGCTGGCCAGCGGACCTGTGGCCGAGCTCACCGCACGCCGCGGCCGTTGCCCTGGCAAGGGTTTCGCCGATGCGGCCGAGGTTGCCGCGATCGGGCTGGCAGAGGGCGGCCGTCCGCTCGGCCAGGCCCTCGCCGAACCCGGCGGCGAGTGGGAGTCGGTCCGTTCCGGGTGGCTGGCGCGTCGTGACGGACTCTTGGCCGTGGGTGCCGGGCCGGCGGATCGCGCCGGGTCGGCGCCGGCCGGGTTGGACCCGCTGACCGGCAGCAGCGCCGCCCTGGGGACGCCTCGTCGGCTACGCCCTGCAGGGCGGGCGTCCGGCGTCCGTGGCGGTCGACCTGAGCGACGCCTCGGCCCATGATGCGGGGGCCGGCTTCCTCGGTGCCCTGGGCGCGGAGGCCGATGTCGCGCTGGACGCCGGCCCCGAGCCGCTGGCCGCGCTCGACCGGATCGACCTCGACGGCGTCCGTGACCGACTCGCCGGCTGTGACCTGGTCGGGCTGGTGGCGCCGGGCGAGCTGGAAGCCCAGCTGCTCGGCCTGCGCGGGATCACCTCGCGCCGCGGACGCGGCCTCGGCACCCCGGCGGAACGGATGCTGGCGCTGGACGCCGCACTGGAACGCTTCGCCACCAGTGCCTCGGACGGGGACGCCCGCGCGGCCGGCGCGGGCGCGGCAGGTGGTCTGGGCTTCGCGATCCTGGCCCTGGGCGGACGGCTGACCACCGGTGCGGGTTCTGCGCCGACCGCGCCGGGCTCGACCGCGGCCTGGCTGCGGCCGACCTGGTGGTGACCGCCTGCGACTCCTACGACTTCGGCAGCCGCGGCGGCGGGGTGGTCACCGAGCTCGCCAGGCGTTGCGAGGCCGCCGAGACCCCGCTGGTGGTGGTGTCGCCGCTGGTCGGCATGTCCGGCCGGGAGATGCGGGTGATGGGGGTCGAGTCGGCCCACCCGTTGGAGCCGGGAGCGGAGACGGCGACCGCCCTGTCGGCCACCGCACGCAGGCTCGCGGCCGGCTGGACGGCCCGCTGGTGACCTCCGTTCACCGCGACGCGGGCAAGCGATTACACTGATTCCGGAATACCCGCTCGCCGCGGAGGCGTTGCTCCTGGCGAGTATCCCCGAGAAACCGGAGTCACCATGTCCCTGGACCAGCAGCTCGACATCGACGGCATCATCCTCACCGAGGCGGCGGCGACCAAGGTGAAGGACCTGGTCTCGCAACAGCCCGACGAGAGCCTCTTCCTGCGCATCTCGGTGGCCCCCGGTGGCTGCTCCGGCCTGCGCTACCAGCTCTCGCTCGACGAGCGTGAGCTCGACGGCGACGTCACCAAGGAGTGGTTCGGCGTCCCGGTGGTCACCGACCGTATGTCCGCGCCCTATCTGATCGGCGCCACCATCGACTTCGTCGACACCCATCGAGGGCGCAGGGCTTCACCATCGACAACCCGAACGCGCAGGGCTCCTGCGCCTGCGGCGACAGCTTCCACTGAGCCGCCCCGCTGCGGGCGGGACTACGGGTAACAATCCGAAAACCACACAATCGGGGCGCCCCCAAGGGGCGTCCCGATGTGCTTTTGGGTTAGGGTGAGGACCGAGGAATCTGACGACTCGGATGCCTGCCGGAGACGACCCCGTCACCGGGTGCGCATCCGGCGTGGGAAGGCGCAAGCGAACGTCCGTGGTGAAGAACCGCACACGCCCCGCCGCGTCCTGGCGCTCGGGGCCGGCGCCCTGATGGCGCTGGCGTTGACCGGGTGCAGCCAGGACACGATGGCGCAATGGGGTCGCTGGGGCATGCCGGTGGCGGCCAGCGAGCAGGCGCCCTGGATCGGCAACCTGTGGAACGGCTTCGTGGATCGCGTCGATGGTGATCGGCGTCTTCGTCTGGGGGCTGATCTTCTGGACGATGTTCCGCTATCGCCGCAAGAGCAACACCGAGGTGCTCCCGGCAGAGCCGCTACAACCTGCCGATGGAGATCCTCTACACGCTGGTTCCGTTCCTGATCATCGGCGTCCTGTTCTTCTTCACCGTGCAGAGCCAGGACAACGTGCTGGCGAAGGTGAACGACCGGCCGGTGCACACCATCAACGTGGTCGGCCAGAAGTGGTCGTGGTCGTTCAACTACATGGAGCAGCAGAACCCGGCGGTCGGCGCCGTCGTGCACGACACCGGCACCGTCGAGCGCCTCCCCGACCTGTACCTCCCGGTCAACGAGCCGGTCCGGTTCAACCCGGCATCCGCCGACGTGATCCACTCGTTCTGGGTTCCCGAGTTCTACTTCAAGCTCGACGTGATCCCCGGCCACCCCAACTCCTTCGACGTCACCCCCAACCGGGAGGGCACGTTCCTGGGCAAGTGCGCCGAACTCTGCGGCACCTACCACTCGGCGATGCTGTTCAACGTGCACGTGGTGAGCGTGGCCGAGTACAACGCGCACCTGAAGGAGTTGGCCGCCAAGGGCCAGACCGGTGAGTTGAAGCCGCCGGCCTGGGTGAACACGGTCCCGTCGGCACCGGCAAACGAGGAGCATGAAGGATGAGCGTCGCACGAGTGACCCTCGACTCGGCCGAGCGCCGGGCCGTCCGCCGGGCCAACTGGGGCGCCAAGGCGATGACCTGGCTGACCTCCACCGACCACAAGGTCATCGCGAACATGTACTTCGTGACGGCCTTCGCCTTCTTCGGCTTCGGCGGTCTGCTGGCGTTGGCGATCCGTGCCGAGCTGGCCTTCCCCGGCCTGCAGTACCTGCACTACGAGACCTTCAACCAGTTCTTCACCATGCACGGCACGATCATGCTGCTGATGTTCGCGACGCCGATGTTCGCGGCGTTCGCCAACGCGGTGATGCCGCTGCAGATCGGTGCCCCCGACGTGGCCTTCCCCGGATGAACATGTTCAGCTACTGGCTGTACCTGTTCGGCTCCGTGACGGCCTGCTCCGGCTTCCTGTCGCCGGAGGGCGCGGCGGCGTTCGGCTGGTTCGCCTACGCGCCGCTCTCGGACGCCATCAACTCGCCGGGCATCGGCGGTGACCCTGGATCATGGGCCTGTACGTGATGGGCCTGTCCACGATCCTGGGCGCGGTGAACTTCGTCACCACCATCGTCTGCATGCGGGCGCCGGGCCTGACCATGTTCCGGATGCCGATCTTCACCTGGAACATCTTCGTCACCTCGCTGCTGGTGCTGCTGGTCTTCCCGGTGCTCGCCGCCGGCCTGCTGGTGTTGGAGGCCGATCGCCGGCTGGGCACGCAGATCCTCGACCCGGGGGTCGGCGGGGCCGTGCTGTGGCAGCACCTGTTCTGGTTCTTCGGCCACCCCGAGGTGTACATCATCGCGCTGCCGTTCTTCGGCATCATCACCGAGGTCCTGCCGGTGTTCAGCCGCAAGCCGATCTTCGGCTACGTGGGGCTGGTGGCGGCGACGCTGGCTATCGGCGGCCGATGGCGGTCTGGGCGCCATGTTCGTCACCGGTGCCGTCCTGCCTGGTGTTCAGCCGCAAGCCGATCTTCGGCTACGTGGGGCTGGTCGACGCTGGCCTGCCTGAGCATGGCGGTCTGGGCGCACCACATGTTCGTCACCGGTGCCGTGAACCTGCCGTTCTTCTCCTTCATGACGTTCCTGATCGCGGTGCCCACCGGAGTGAAGTTCTTCAACTGGATCGGCACGCTGTGGGGTGGCTCGATCACCTTCGAGACACCCATGGTGTGGGCGCTCGGCTTCCTCACCACCTTCCTGTTCGGCGGCCTGACCGGCGTCATCCTGGCCAGCCCGCCGCTGGACTTCCACGTCTCCGACACCTACTTCGTGGTCGCCCACTTCCACTACGTGCTGTTCGGCACGGTGGTGTTCGCGATGTTCGCAGGCTTCTACTACTGGTGGCCCAAGCTGACCGGCCGGATGCTGGACGAGCGCTGGGGCAAGGTGCACTTCTGGATGCTGTTCTTCGGCTTCCACCTCACCTTCCTGGTGCAGCACTGGCTGGGCATCGAGGGCATGCAGCGGCGGATCGCCGACTACCTGCCGTCCGAGGGCTTCACCTTCCTCAACCAGGTCTCCACGGTCGGCGCCTTCCTGCTCGGCATCTCGATGCTGCCGTTCTTCTGGAACCTCTGGATCAGCCGCAACGCGCCGCTGGTGAACACCGACGACCCGTGGGGGTGGGGCCGCTCGCTGGAGTGGGCGACGTCCTCCCCGCCGCCGCGGCACAACTTCAGCAAGCTGCCCCGGATCCGTTCCGAGTCGCCGGCGTTCGACCTGCACCATCCCGAGATCCACAGCGTCGACCGGGCCGAGGAGCTGGACATCCTGATCACCGGTAGCACCGCCGACGGGTCGGCCACGCCGTCGTCCATCGAGAACCCCAAGGGGGAGTGAACCCATGAAGGTCGAAGGCTGGATGTTCGCCGCGATCGCGATCTTCCTCGCGATCGTGTCCCCGATCTACTGGTTCATGTCCCACGAGATCATCGGGACCGTGGCGCTGATCATGTCGGTGCTGCTGTTCGTGATGATCGCCGTCTACATGTTCAACCTGGCCCGCAAGATGGACGCCCGGCTGGAGGACCGCAAGGACGCCGAGATCGCCGAGGGTGCCGGTGCGATGGGCTTCTTCCCGCCGAAGAGCATCTGGCCGTTCTGGGTGGCGCTCACCGTGCAGCTGCTGGCGCTGGGCCCTGTCTTCGGCTGGTGGATCAGCAT
>JBGALC010000081.1:0-10881 GCA_044224095.1 Micropruina sp.
TGGTTGCATCCACCGCAGCCAGGAAGGCTTCGGGGGAACCCAGGTCGTCGATGGCGATCTGGGCTGCCTCGGGAGAGGAGGTCATGTAGTAGGGCTCCGATTGATGATGGGACGTCGTGGGCGCGCCGCAACCCTGCTCCGTCAGATTCGCTTCGCCGGGGAATCCCGAGAACTTCATCAGGGGCTCGCGGTACCTGCTAGGTCTGTAGGCCCACAGATTGCGATGCTGCACCAGACTACCGAGCGCGCGCGAGAGGGGTCAATTTCTCCGCCCCTGTGACGCACGAGGGACTGCCGCCTCGCCGACGTGAGTCAGATCGGGCACCGGTAGCGGTGCCCGATCTGACATCGAATCGTCGGCGACCTGCACCAGAGGCAGAATACGGGTCACCGCGGAGGGGCAACCGGCCGCTGGGCTCACCGGGGACCGGCCGATGGATGCGTGGTCAGACGGCGACCGGCTCCTGCTCGGCCGTGCGGGCCGGAGTCGCGGGCTGGACGCCGTTGTAGCGGTCCTGGTCGAGGATGCCGTTGCGCTTGGCGACGATGGTCGGCACCAGGGCCTGGCCCGCCACGTTCGTGGCCGTGCGGGCCATGTCCAGGATCGGGTCGATGGCGAGCAGCAGGCCGACGCCCTCCAGCGGCAGACCCAGGGTGGACAGGGTCAGCGTGAGCATCACCACGGCACCGGTCAGCCCGGCGGTGGCCGCCGAACCCACCACGGCGACGAAGGCGATCAGCAGGTAGTGGGTGAAGTCGAGCTGGATGCCGAACAGCTGGGCGACGGTGATGGCGGCCAGCGCCGGGTAGATGGCGGCGCAGCCGTCCATCTTGGTGGTGGCGCCGAGCGGGACGGCGAACGACGCGTACTCGCGCGGAACACCCAGCTTGTCGATGGCGGCGCTCTGGGTCAGCGGCAGGGTGCCGATCGACGAGCGCGAGACGAAGGCGAAGACGATCGCCTCCCAGGCACCGGCGAAGAACCTGCGGACGCTGAGCCCGTTCAGCTTCAGTACCAGCGGGTAGAGGCCGAACAGCACCAGCGCGCAGCCGATGTAGACGTCGGCGGTGAACACGCCGAGCGGGGCGAGCAGGTCCCAGCCGTAGGTGGCGACCGCCTTGCCGATCAGGGCGGCGGAACCGATCGGCGCGAGCTTGATCACCCACCAGACCAGCTTCTGGGAGACCTGCAGCAGGCTCTCGGTGAAGCTGATGAACGGGGCGGCCTTCTCCCCCGCGGCCAGCGCGGCCGCGCCCAGCGCGATGCCGATGACCACCAGCTGGAGCACGTTGAAGGACAGCGAGCTGCTGACCGCGATGCCGCCGGCGGCCTCGGTGGCCTTGCTGCTCACCTCGAGGCCGAGGATGTTGCCGGGCACCAGGGACTTGAGGAAGTCGAGCCAGCTGCCCTGGGTCGCGACAGCCTGGGCACCCTCGGTGCCGATGGAGGCGCTGGTTCCCGGATTGGTGAGCAGGCCCAGGCCGATGCCGATCAGCACCGAGACCGTGGCGGTGATGGCGAACCAGACCAGGGTCTGGACGGCCAGCCGGGCCGCGTTGGTGACCTTGCGGAGCTGGGTGATCGACACGATCAGCGCGGTCAACACCAGCGGCACGACCAGCACCCGGAGCAGCTGGACGAAGATCGTGCCGATCGTGGTCATCGTCTCGGTCAGCCAGCCGAGCGCGAAGCTACGAGCCAGGAAGCCCAGCAGGACGCCGGCGGCGAGACCGACCAGGACTTGGGCCCAGAAGGGGAATCGGCGGCGCGCGGGGGCGTCCGCCGTTGCGGAAGAGGACATGGTTGGGGGGCCTTTCGGAGGTTGGGGGGATGGAAAGGGGCGCGCGGGAACGTCCGCTCAACCGCGCATCAACACAGGCAGCTGGCGTTCAGCCGGTGGTCGATCACCCGGCAACTCCACAGCAGCGGCATGGGCACCTTTCCGTTCCGTTGGTCGACAACCGGCGGCCCGCGGGGGTTATTCCCGGTTCTCGGTGATTTCCCGGGGTTGGGCCCGGACGGCGCCCGAGTCCCGCACCAGGCCCTGCCTAACTACTTCTGCCCTCCCACCTGTGGGAGGGCAGAACAAGTTAGGCAGGGCCTTGTGGGCGGGGGCTCGCGGGCGGCGGGTCACCGGCTGAGCCAGGCGTCCGGGGCCTGGGCCAGCCGGCGGACGTGATCGGGCAGCCGGCCGGTCCGCAACTGCTCCAGCGAGGTGTCGTCCAGCACCTGGCGCAGGCTGGACCGGACGGCGACCCACAGCACCGGCAGGTGCTCGGCGACCCCGTCGTAGGAGGTCTGGTGCGGACGGCGTCCGCGGACCTCGGCGAGCGGGCCGTCGACCGCCCGGAACACCGCGCCGATCGGGATCTCGGACGCCGGCCGCGCCAACCGGTAGCCGCCCCGCGCGCCCTTGGTGCTGACCACCAGTTGGGCCCGCCGCAGGTCGGCCAGGATCGCCTCCAGGAACTTGCGCGGCAGTCCCTGGCCCTGGGCCAGCACGTCCACCGAGACCGGCTGCCCGTCCGGGTCGGACGTGTCCGCCAGCTCGAGCATCGCCCGCACGGCGTACTCCGTCTTCGCCGAGATCTCCACGGACCTCATTGTGTCGTCTCAGACGGCGAGTGCGGGGAACTCCTCCTCGGTCGGCAGCGTCCGGGTCGGCACCACCCACACCAGATGCCCCACCTCGAGCTGCAACGCGGACGCCTCGGCGCGGGTCAACTGGGCGAAGAAGCTCTCCCCGGTGTGGGTGTGCCGCAGCTCGACCCGCACCTCGAAGCCGAGCCGCACCAGCCGCTCCACCTCCGCCTCGGTGACCCGGACGCCGGTCGCCCGGGCCGCCTCCTCGGCGCTGCGGGCGTCCCGCTCCAGGCGCAGGTCGTGCGGACGCGCGATCTGGCCGTTGAGCCTGGACACCGAGCCGAGGAAGGACATCACGAACGGGTTCGCGGGGCTCTCGTAGAGCTCGTCGGGGCTGCCGACCTGCTCGATCCGGCCCTGGTTGAGCACCGCGATCCGGTCGGCGACGTCGAGCGCCTCCTCCTGGTCGTGGGTGACCAGCACCGTGGTCACGTGGACCTCGTCGTGCAACCGGCGCAGCCAGCGCCGCAGGTCGTCGCGCACCTTGGCGTCCAGGGCCCCGAACGGCTCGTCGAGCAGCAGCACCTGCGGATCGACGGCCAGCGCCCGGGCCAGCGCCATCCGCTGCCGCTGGCCGCCGGAGAGCTGCGCCGGGTAGCGATGCTGGAAGCCGGCCAGGCCGACCACCTCGAGCAGCTCGTCCACCCGCTTGGTGATCTCGGCCTTGGGCCGCTTGCGGATGCTCAGCCCGAAGGCGACGTTGTCCCGCACCGTCATGTGCTTGAAGGCGGCGTAGTGCTGGAAGACGAAGCCGATCCCCCGGCGCTGCGGCGGCAGCCGGGTGACGTCCTGTCCGGCGATCACGACGGCCCCCGAGTCGAGGTCCTCCAGGCCGGCGATCGCCCGCAGCAGGGTCGACTTGCCCGAGCCGGACGGGCCCAGCAGTGCGGTCAGGGTGCCGGACGGAATCTCCAGCGAGACGTTGTCGAGCGCCTGGAAGTTGCCGTACGCCTTGTGGGCGTCGGTGACCGAGATCATGACTGGCTCCTTGCGTTCTCTTCTTCGGTGATGGCTGCGGACGCCGGCGCGACCGCAGCCGGGACGGCCGCCGGGTGGATGGTCGGCCGCTTGCGGTCGAGCACGGTCATCAGCAGCAGGGTGACCAGGGCGAGGAACATCAGCAGCGTCGCCGCCGCGTACGCGCCGTGGGTGTTGTGGTCGTCGATGTAGCGGCTGTGCACCAGCAGGGTCAGGGTCTGGGAGACCCCGGGGAAGCCGGAGCTCACCATGATCACCGCGCCGAACTCGCCCAGCGCCCGGGCCACGGTCAGCACGATGCCGTAGGTGAGCCCCCAGCGGATGGCCGGCAGGGTGATCCGGGCGAAGGTCTGCCAGCGGGACGCCCCCAGCGTGGCGGCGGCCTGCTCCTGGTCGGTGCCGATCTCGTGCAGCACCGGCTCGACCTCGCGGACGACGAACGGCAGCGTCACGAAGATGGTCGCGATGACCATGCCGGGCAACCCGAAGATCACCTGGATGCCGAGGTTCTCCAGCCCGCCGAACCAGCCGTGCACGCCCCAGAGCATGATCAGCGAGACGCCGACCACGATCGGCGACACCGCGAACGGCAGGTCGACGACGCCGGACAGCAGCCGCCGGCCGGGGAACCGCCCGCGGACCAGCGCCAGCGCCGTGACGACTCCGAAGATCACGTTGATCGGCACGGTGATGGCGACGATCAGCAGCGACAGGTTGAAGGCCGAGATCGCGGCCGGCGTCCGGATCGAGGCCCAGAAGGCGCCGAACCCGGGTTCGAAGGTGCGCCACAGGATGGTGACGATCGGCACCGCCAGCAGCACGACGAGATAGAGCAGGGCGACAGTGCGCAGGGCGATCCGGGTCGGGGTGGAGACCTTCATTTCGACCGTTCCTCCCGTTCCTGGCCCCGGGAGGCGAGGAAGCGCAGCACCAGCAGGGTGGCGAACGAGATCGCCAGCAGTGCCACCGAGACGGCCGCGGCGTTCACTGGGCGGTCGATCTCGATCTGCTGCTGGATGTACTGCGAGGCCACCTGGGTCTCCCGCGGGATGTTGCCGCCGATCAGCACCACGGAGCCGTATTCGCCGATGGCGCGGGCGAAGGCCAGTCCGCCGCCGGAGATGATCGCCGGCCCCAGGGTCGGCAGCACCACCCGGCGGAAGGTCGTCCAGTTGCCGGCGCCGAGCGAGGCGGCGGCCTGTTCGACGTCGCGGTCGACCTCGATCAGCACCGGCTGCACCGACCGCACCACGAACGGCAGGGTGACGAAGGCCAGGGCGACGATGAGCCCCCAGCGGGTGGCGTTGAGTTCGACGCCGATCGGGCTGTTGGGACCGTACAGGGAGAGCAGCACGATGCTGGCCACGATCGTCGGCAGCGCGAACGGCAGGTCGATCAGGGCGTCGACGAACCGCTTGCCCCAGAACTCGTCGCGGACCAGCACCCAGGCGATCAGGGTGCCGACCACGACGTTGAGCACGGCGACGACGGCCGAGACCGCGATGGTGGTGCCGAGCGCCGCCAGCGCGACCGGGGCCGTGACGGCGTCCCAGAAGCCGGCCCAGCCGTCGGCGAAGGAGGTGACCGTGAGCGCCGCCAGCGGCAGCAGCACGATCACGCTCAGCCAGGTCACCACCACGCCCAGGGTGAGCCCGCTGACCCGCCCGGACGAGCCGGGACGGACCAGCGGGGAGGTCTTGCGCGGTGGACCGGCCGTCGGCGTCCCGCCGGGCGCCCCCCGGGGGGGGGCGGCCCCGGGGGGCGCGGGGGGGGGGGGGTCGGAGTCGACGCTCGGCCAGCCGCCGAGGTCGTCGATGGTCCAGAGCTTCTCCGGCTCGGGGAACTTGCTGGCGAACTCCTTGGCCACGGCGGCGTCCACCGGACGGAAGCCGGCCTCGGCCCACAGCCGCTGCGCCTCGGGGGTGTAGAGGTAGTCGCGGAAGGCCTCCGCGGCCGGCAGGTTCTTGCTGCCCTTCAGCACCGCGACCGGGTTCTCGATCTTGAAGGTGCTCGGCGGCGTCACGTGGTTGACCGGGTCACCCTCGCCCTCGATGAACAGCGCCTCGTTCTCGTAGCTGAGCAGGACGTCGCCGGTGCCCTGCAGGAAGGTCTCGGTCGCCTCCCGTCCGGACTTCGGCTGCACCTTGATGTGCTCGCTGACCAGCTTGGAGATGTAGGCCAGGCCGGCGTCGGGGTTCTTGCCGCCCTCGCTCTTGGTGGCGTACGGCGCGAGCAGGTTCCACTTCGCCGAGCCCGACGAGAACGGGTTCGGGGTGACCACCGAGATGCCCGGCTTCAGCAGGTCGTCCCAGTCCTTGATGCCCTTCGGGTTGCCCTTGCGGACGACGATGGTGACCACCGAGCCGAACGGGATGCCCTTGTGCTCGCCGCCGGCCCAGCCCGCGTCGACCAGGCCGGCATCCACCAGCCGGGTGATGTCGGGGGTGACGGAGAAGTTCACCACGTCGGCCTCGGCACCCGCGGCCACCTTGCGGGACTGGTCGCCCGAGGCGCCGTAGGACTGCTGGAACTCGATGCCGGCGCCCTGCTGGGTCGCGGTGAAGGCGGGAATCACCTTGTCGAAGCCGACCTTCGGGACGGCGTAGGCGTACAGGTTGAGCACCTTCGACGAGCCGGGGGCGGCCGAAGTGGTGGCGCCCGTGACATCGCTGGCCCCACCCCCGGCGCAGCCGGTCATCGCCAGGGCGACGGTTGCCGCGAGGGCGGTGAGGACGGCTCTGCGTGAGTGGGTCATCGGACAACTCCTTCTCGGTTCGCCCCGGGCCGGCCGGCTCGCGGGCGTTTCTATAGTCCATCTATTCCCATGGACTTAGTAGGATTTTTGAGCACCGGTCACCGCCCGTCAAATCGTCTCACCAAACGGACGGAGCCGCGCCGCCCGGCCGGGGCCGGCCAGTGCCGCCCCTCCAGCGGCCCCGCCGGCGTGGTCCGCCGCCCGCCACGTCCCGCCGCCGGGCAGGACCGGCCCGAGCGCGTAATACTACTGAACGTAGTAGAGTGCTGCCCGGAACCGCACCGACCCCAAGGCCGGCCGCGCGGCCTGATTTGAGCAGATCCGTCCCGAGGAGGACCGATGAGTGGCACAGCAAAGATTCACGACGCCGAACTGAAGCCGGGCAAGCTCGAGCTGCTGGCGGCCTGGCTGCCGTCCCAGCGCTGGTTCGACGGGGACGCCGGCGACCTCACCCGGGTGGCCGCCTACCGCTTCGTCGACCCGGACGGCGAGGTCGGCATCGAGACCCTGCTGGTGGCGTCCGGCGGGACGACCTACCAGGTGCCGCTCACCTACCGCGCCGAGCCGCTGGACGACGAGCTGGCCGTGCTGGTGGGCACCCTGGAGCACTCCGATCTCGGCACCCGGTACTGCTACGACGCCACCACCGACCCCGTCTACGTCGCCGAACTCATCCGGGTGATCCACGAGGCCGACGACGAGGCTGAGCTGTCCCGCGGCGAGAAGTCGATGACGGTGCGGGGCAGCGGGATCACCACCGTGTCGAACGCCTCCATGGAGGCGGCCCGGCTGGTCCGGGTGCTGGACGGCGACCACGTCCACACCGCGCAGCCGCTGGGCACCCTCACCGGCAGCTGGACCCAGGACGGCGCCGAGCGGACCGAGGTCTTGGCCACCATCCGCTGAACGACGCGGAGTGAGCCGCCCCCGGTGACGGGCCGGTGGCCTGCCAGAGTTGCGGGCTATGACCGAGCTCTCCGACGAGCGCTATCAGCGCCTCAACGCCGTCGACGTCGTGGAGACGACCAGGACGCTGCAACGGCGGGTGGCGGCCCGGTTCCCGGACCGCGGCCTGTGCCACGTCGCCGAGGAGCTGTGCCGGGTCGCCCAGCAGGTCGCCGACTCGGCGTCGTCCGCCCGGGTGCGGCTGCGGCGGATCCGGGTCGGCTCGCGGGCGCTCAGCGTCGTGATCGTGCTGATCACCGTCGTCGCACTCGCCCTCACCCTGCGGGACGCCGTCACCAACGGCCCGGAGCGCTCGTTCGAGTGGCTGCCGCTGATCGAGTCGATCGTCAACGACGTGGTGTTCGCGGCCATCGCGGTGTTCTTCCTGTACGCGCTGCCGAACCGGCTGGAGCGCAGCTACCTGCTCGGCCAGCTGCACCGGCTGCGGTCGCTCGCGCACATCGTCGACATGCACCAGCTGACCAAGGACCCGGAGCGGCTGCACCCCGAGTTCCGGTCCACCCCGGAGACCCTCGACATCGAACTGGCGACCTCGCAGGCGATGGAGAACTACCTGGACTACTGCTCGGAGATGCTGAGCCTGCTCGGCAAGATCGCCGCGCTGTGCGCCGAGGAGAGCCAGGACTCGGTGATCCTGGACACGGTCAGCACGATCGAGGCGCTGACCACCGGGATGAACGGCAAGATCTGGCAGAAGATCTCCCTGCTGCCCGGCCGCTGACCTGCGGCGCGGGCGCGGGCGCGGCGGGACGCGGAAGCCGGCTCGGCGTCAGTGCGCGGCCTCGTGCCAGGACCGCCCGGTGCCGACCGACACCTCCAGCGGGACGGTCAGGTCGACGGCGTGGCCCATCTTGTCGCGGACCAGGGCGTCCATCGCCTCCGCCTCGCCCGCGGCGACCTCGAAGACCAGCTCGTCGTGCACCTGGAGCAGCATCCGGGAGCGCAGCCCCTGCTCGGCCAGCGCCGACTCGACGTCGAGCATGGCGACCTTGATGATGTCGGCCGCCGAGCCCTGGATCGGGGCATTCAGCGCCATCCGCTCGGCCATCTCGCGGCGCTGCCGGTTGGACGAGGTCAGGTCGGGCAGGTAGCGGCGGCGGCCCAGCAGGGTCTCGGTGTACCCGGTCCTGCCGGCCGTCCGGACGATGTCGCGCAGGTAGTCGCGGACGTTGCCGAACCGCTCGAAGTACTCCTCCATCAGGCCCTGGGCCTCGGAGCGGGCGATCTTGAGCTGCTGGGAGAGGCCGAAGGCGCTCAGCCCGTAGGCCAGGCCGTAGTTCATCGCCTTGATCCGGGCCCGCATGCCCAGCTCGACGTCGTCGGGGGCGACCCCGAAGACCCGGGCGGCCATCACGGTGTGGAAGTCCTCGCCGGAGTGGAAAGCCTCGATCAGGCCGGCGTCGCCGGAGGCGTGCGCCATGATGCGCATCTCGATCTGGCTGTAGTCGGCCGTCATCAGCGTCTGGTAGCCCTCGCCGACCACGAACGCCCGGCGGATCCGCCGGCCCTCCTCGGTGCGGATCGGGATGTTCTGCAGGTTCGGGTCGGTGGAGCTGAGGCGTCCGGTCGCGGCGATGGTCTGGATGTAGGTGGTGTGCACCCGACCGTCGTCGGCGATCGACTTCTGCAAGCCCTCGACCGTCTGCCGCAGCCGGATCTGGTCGCGGTGCCGCAGCAGGTGGGCCAGGAACGGGTGCTCGGTCTTGCCGAACAGCCCCTCCAGCGATTCGGCGTCGGTGGTCCAGCCGGTCTTGGTGCGCCGGGTCTTCGGCATGGCGAGCTCGTCGAACAGCACCTCCTGCAGCTGCTTCGGCGAGCCCAGGTTGATCGGGCGCCCGAGCACGGCGAAGGCGTCCGCCTCGGCCGCCCGCACCGCGTTGTCGAAGTCGCCGTGCAGGGTGTCGAGGTAGTCGGCGTCGACGGCGATCCCGTCGCGTTCCATGGTGGCCAGGGTGCGCAGCAGGGGCAGCTCGACGTCGGCCAGCAGCGAGCCCTCGCCCCGCTCGTCCAGCTCGTCGGTGAGCGCCCGGGCCAGGTCGATCACGGCCCGGGCGCGGATCATCGAGTCCTGCCCCTCCTCCGGGTCGTCGAAGTCGAGGGTCAGCTGATCGGACGGCGCCGCCACGGACGCCTCGGCGCTCAGTTCGCGCTTCAGGTGCCGGGCGGTGAGGTCGCCCAGGTCGTAGACCCGCTGGTCGGGCCGCAGCAGGTAGGCGGCCAGCTGGGTGTCGCTGGCCACGCCGTTCAGCTCCCAGCCCCGCGACCAGATGGCCAGCAGCGGGCCCTTGGCGTCGTGCAGGGCCTTCGCCGCGGCACCGTCGGCCAGCCAGTCGGCCAGGGCGTTCTCGTCGTCGGGGATCAGTTCGGTGACGTCGAGCCAGCAGGCCGCGCCGTCGGCGGCGGCCAGCGCCAGCCCGGTCAGGTCGCCGGAACCGGCGCGCCACTGGCCGGTGATGTCCAGCCCGGTCAGCTCGCCGCGTCCGTGTTCGGCCAGCCAGTCGGCCAGCGCGCCCGGTTCGAGCACGTCGCCGACCACCTCGAAGCCGCCGGACGGCCCCGCCTGCTCGGCCGGCAGGGTCTCCATCAGCCGGTCGCGCAGCACCCGGAACTCCAGCCCGTCGAACACGGTGTGCACGGCCTCGCGGTTCCAGTCGCGGCGCTCCAGCTCGGAGACCGCGACGGGCAGTTCCAGGTCGCCGACCAGGGCGTTCAGTTCCCGGTTGCGGACGACGTCGTCGAGGTGGGCGCGGAACGACTCGCCGGCCTTGCCGGGAATCTCGGCCGCCCGCCGGACGATGTTCTCCAGCCCGTCATAGCTGGCGATCCATTTGGCGGCGGTCTTCGGTCCCACCCCCGGCACCCCGGGCAGATTGTCGGAACTCTCCCCCACCAGCGCGGCCAGCTCGGGGTACTGGGCCGGCGGCACGAAGTAGCGCTCGAGCACGGTGGCGGGCGTCATCCGGGCCAGGTCGGAGACGCCCTTGCGCGGGTAGAGCACGGTCACGTCGTCGGTGACCAGCTGCAGGGTGTCGCGGTCACCGGTGCAGATCAGCACCTTCAGGCCCTGCTCGGCGCCCTGCCGGGCCAGGGTGGCGATGATGTCGTCGGCCTCGAAGCCGTCCAGCTCGACGTGGGTGACGTTGAGGGCGTCGAGCACCTCTTTGATCAGCGCGACCTGACCGGTGAACTCCTGCGGCGACTTCGAGCGATTGGCCTTGTACTCGGTGTACAGGTTGCTGCGGAAGGTCTGCCGGGAGACGTCGAAGGCCACCGCCAGGTGGGTGGGCTGCTCGTCGCGGAGCACGTTGATCAGCATCGAGGTGAAGCCGTAGACGGCGTTGGTGTGCTGCCCGGTGGTGGTCGAGAAGTTCTCCACCGGCAGCGCGAAGAACGCCCGGTAGGCCACCGAATGGCCGTCGATCAACAGCAGGGTGCCCGGGGTGTCGCTCACCCATGCGAGGGTAGCGGAGCCCGCCGACAGAATCGGCCGCGCGGGCGGGGTCCGCCGGATATGGGATCGTAGGCGGCATGAGTCTGC
>JBGALC010000015.1:0-63142 GCA_044224095.1 Micropruina sp.
CCCGACGACTTCCTCGACCCCAACAGCGGCTGGCACTGCCACGACGGCAGCACCACCTACCCCCTCAACCCAGGAGAACAACCCTTCTAACCCAAACTCCCGAAGGATCAGCGGCTACACCACTCCCGGGGACTTGACCACCAGATGGTCGCTCCGAGCGATACCTGGACTCCCAAGTGGACGATCGACCAGCCCGCGGCGAGCCTCTGGTATCACCCGCACCCACATGGCCAGACCGCCGAGCACGTCTACCGCGGTCTGGCGGGCATGTTCATCATCGACGACGAGGCCGAGTCCGCTCTCGCCCTGCCGAGAGAGTACGGCGTGGACGACATCCCGCTGATCGTGCAGGACCGCAAGTTCCACGACGATGGCACCCTCGACGCCTCCACCTCGTTCATGCAGTCCACCGGGATCATCGGCGACACCGTGCTCGTCAACGGCACGCCAGGCGCGTACTTCGAGGTCACCACGAACACCGTGCGCCTACGGATACTGAACGGGTCGAACACCCGGCCCTACAACTTCGCCTTCGAGGACGACCGGGCCTTCTCGATCATCGGCACCGACGGCGGGCTCCTCGAAGCGCCCGTCGAGGTGAGCAGCATCCAGCTCTCGCCCGGCGAACGCGCCGAGGTCGTCGTCACCTTCACCCCCGGTGAGCAGGTCCGCCTGCAGAGTGGCCCGAGCGACGGCGGCGACCGGCTCGCCGGCGGCGAAGACCACCTCGACATCATGCAGTTCCGCGTCGCCGATCGACTCAACGGCCTCACCGCGATACCCGCACGGCTGGCAGAAGTCCCGCGCATGGACGAGTCGACGGCGACCAGGACGCGGACGTTCGACCTGTCCGGCTATGCGATCAACAACCAGATGATGGACATGGGCCGCATCGATGAGGTCGTGACCCTCGGCGACACCGAGATATGGACCGTGACGAACATCGACGGCCAGACCCACAACTTCCACGTCCACGACGTGCAGTTCCAGATCCTCGACATCGACGGACGGGAGCCGCCCCCGCACCTCCAAGGCTCGAAGGACACCGTGTGGCTGAAGCAAGGTGAACCCGTCCGGCTCATCATGCGATTCACCGACTACACCAGCGACACCTCGCCCTACATGTACCACTGCCACATGCTCCGCCACGAAGACAACGGCATGATGGGCCAGTTCATCATCGTGGAGCCCGGTCAGAGCACCAACCCATCCGACTACCACCTTGGCTCTGGCCACGGCCACGGGTCGCACGGCGGCTAGACAGCTTCGGCTGACGAGGGCTGCGTCTTGACAGCACGCATGACGACGGAGCTTCCGGCACAACGTGTCGGAGGGATCACCTGATCCGCGCGCATGCAGCCCACGACCCGTGCTGCGGCCGGCCGGCAGGACGAAGAATCAGAACCCTTCCAACCCCTGCTTGCCCGGACCCGAACGATCCATCGCTCGGTCGACCCGGTGGCGTATGACTGCGTGAGAGTGTCCGTTGTTCGGGATGGCTCGGCGTTCGTGTTCAGTGAGTTCGGGCAGAAGCCCGTGACCGTCGGCGATGTCGTGGGGCTCGGAGCCAACGTGCTGTGCGGTATCGAACCGGAGGGGCACATCACTGTCACGACAGTCTCGCTCGACACGGACTACGTGGTCGATCAGGTGTTCTGGCAGTACGCCGGGTTCCTGCTGGACCGGCTGGATGCTCAGGACTTCGCCGAGACGATCTATACCGAGCCCGCCCAGATTCTGCGGCTCGGTGAGGATCGTGCCGGGATGCTGATGCCCTGGCTGGATGAGCTGGTGAGGCTGAGCGTCGATGGCCGGTTTGTCGAGAACTTCTACCGGATGCAGGCGCTCTGGTTCAGCGTCGCCCACGTGATCACGCCATTCATCACGGTCTCGCCGGTACGTACCTCGGCGACTCAGCGCGCGCGGTCATGGCCGACGCTGCCGCGGCTTCGCCGGTTCTCGCCGCTGCGTGCTGAGGCGCGCAGGATTGCTGAGCTGCTGCGTGCTGATCCTGAGCATCGCTGGTCGGTAACGGAACTATCGAACGAGGTGCACCTGTCGAAGTCGCAGGTCGGCCGTATGTTCGTGGAGGCGTATGGCAAGACCCCTATTGCCTACTTGACTATGCTCCGGGCTGAGCGGATGGCGGGTCTTCTGCGCACCACGGACACGCCGATCGCGGTGATCGCTCGTGAGGTGGGATGGAGCGATCCTGATTTCGCCGCGCGCCAGTTCCGCCGCAGCGTCGGCGTCACCCCGAGCAGTTACCGGACGATGGGCCGTGAGCGGGCAGCCACCGTATCCGGGTGATGCACGCACCCAGCCCGGTGATATCCGCAGGATCAGCGGTATCGGCCCCACAGTCGTCGTCCGGTCGGGTAGTCCGGTAGAGACTCGTCGGGTCTATCTCGGAGCCTGACGGTCACACAGTCTCGTTCCGTTGTCCGTCTCGTCTCTTCCTGATCCTCCCGGCGTACCTCGCGGTCGCACGGTCGCTCCCTCTCGGAGTGGCCCTGGCGGAGGGAGGTCAGACGATGGCTGCGAATGAGGACAAGCAGGCGGCGCGGCAAGCGACGCTTGACGCGCTGGAAGAACGCATCGTGGCCTCGGTCGAGGAACTGGTGTCGGGCGATGACTGGCGTCGTGCGATCGAGTTCGCGGCGAGGTTCCGTACCCGCTCGTTCAACAACACGCTCTTGATCTGGGCGCAGCATCTCGAAGCCTACGAGCAGGGCCGGGTGCCGACGCCGACGCCGACCTGGGTGGCGGGGTTCAAGGACTGGCGGAAGATGGGCCGCTGGCCGGAGAAGGACGGCGGGTATCGGATTCGCGGTCCGGTCAAGGCAAGGTTCGCGTCGGCGACCCCGCGTGATCCGGCGTCGTGGCGGCGGCTGGGGTCGTGGGAGAAGCCCCGATCTGGCGAGGTCGTGCGGCGCCGGATCGTCAGTGTCGTCCCGGCTTATGTGTGGGACGTGTCGAGGACGCACGGAGACCCGCTTCCCGAGCTGCCACGTCCGAGGCTGCTGGAAGGCGAAGCCCCGGCCGGGCTGTGGGAGGGCCTGGCCGAGCAGGCGGAGTCGCTGGGGTTCGAGGTACTGCGGATGCCGCGCGACCGCATCGAGCGGGGCGCGAACGGCTGCACGGACTTCGAGACCCGTCAGGTGATGGTCTGCGCGGACATGGACCCGGCCGCGCAGGTCAAGACCCTCGCGCACGAGCTGGCGCACGTCCGGCTGGATGGCCCGAACCAGCAGGACGACGCCCGCGAGCATCGCGGGATTAGCGAGGTGCGGGCCGAGTCGGTCGCGCTGATGATCGCCGCCGCGCACGGCATGGACACCAGCGACTACACGATCCCGTATGTCGCCGGATGGGCGGCCAACGTGGACGGGAAAGACCCCGTGGCGGTCGTGCGCGCCACAGGCGAGCAGGTGCGCAGCACCGCATTCGACATTCTCGACAAGCTCGACACCGCCCAGCTCGGCAACGGCAACCCGCTGTCCCTGCGAGCCGCCGCCCCGGAGCACACGCCGCAGGCTCAGGAGACGCCAGAGCAGGCGCCGCAGCGGGTCGAGCCGCTGCCGGAACGCCAGACGCCGGCGGCTCCGGTCGGCTCGGGACGGGGCCTGTGATGGTCGCCCCCGCCACGGCTGCCGCCGTGTTCGGCCAGCTCGACGGGACGCCGCTGCCGATCGCAGCGGGTGAGCTGGCGCGAGCCGGGATGCCGGTGTTCCCCTGCGCGCCGGGCGGGAAGCGGCCGATCCCGGAGCGCGGATTCCACGAGGCCAGCATCGACCTGGACAAGGTTGAGGGGTGGTGGCGGTCACGGCCGACCGCGAACATCGGCATCCCGACCGGCGCCGTCTCGGGGCTGGTCGTGATCGACGTGGACGTGCACGGCGTCAACGGATACGCCGCCTATGCGCGGGCGGCACGGGCCGGGCTGATCCCCGAGCCGTTGGCGGTCGTGCGCACACCGACCGGTGGCCAGCACGCCTACTTCCCGGCCGACCCGCACCAGGCGCAACGATCCTGGCAGGCGGGGAAGGTCGGCATCGACTGTCGCGGGGACGGCGGCTACATCATCGCCCCGCCCTCGCTGCTGCGGCTCGACGGTGTGCGCACTCCGTACCGGATCGAGCAGGTCGCGGCCGGTGCTGCCCGGCCGATAGATGCGGGCCGGCTGCGGGACTTCCTCGATCCTCGGCCCGCCCCCCGGCCGCACCCGAGCGGGCCGGTGCGTCGGGAGGACGCGGAGCGGCTGGCGACGTGGCTGGGCCGGCAGGCCACCGACCGCAACCTCAAACTGTTCTGGGCCTCGTGCCGGTTGGCCGAGGGCGGGGTGCCGCTCACGGATGCCCTGGATGCGATGGTGACGGCCGCGCAGTCGGACTTCGGGGAGCGGGAGATCACTCGCACCGTCTACAGCGCCTATCGCAGCGTCGGCGCCGGAGCCCGGCGGGACCGTCCCGCCGCATCGCCTTCGGGCGAGTTCGCCCGCGGGAACGTGCAGCAGCGGGCGCCCGCCACGCGGGGGCTGCCATGAAGGAGCTACGCGGCCGCCGGTGGGCGGTCATCACCTCGGTCGCCGGGACGGTGTTCATCGCCGCCGGCGCGTTCTGGTTGTCGTTCACGTCCCTGGCCGACCTCGCCCGCCGCTCCGGGATCGGGGCCGGGCAGGCGTGGGCGTGGCCGCTGATCGTCGACGGCGTGATCGTCGTGTCCACGGTCGCCGTCGTCGCCCTCGCCGGCGAGCGGGCGGCGTGGTATCCGTGGGCGCTGCTCATCGGCGGTGCGGCGGTGTCGGTGACGGCGAACTCTCTGCACGCGGTGGTCGCGGCCGACGCCGACGTGCCCGGCCCGCTCGCGGCCGCGGTCGCTGCCGTGCCGCCGGTCGTGTTGCTGGCGATCACCCATCTGACGGTCGTGCTGACCCGCGCCACCGCACGTCCGGCTGCTGCGCTCGAGGTGCCACCGGCGGTCGAGCCGATCAGCGCCCTGCCACAGAGCGAGACGGCACCTCTCGACCCGCCACCTGCGGCGGCAGGCGTCCCCGTCGTGGACGCGGACGGCGGGCCGGATCGCCGGGTGCTCGCGGCGGAGCTGCGCGAGCAGGACTGGTCGAACAAGGCCATCGCCCGGCACCTGGGTGTGCATCCCTCGACGGTGGGCCGCTGGCTGCCGCGTGCTCACCAGTCCGATGAGGCGGACCCGTCCGGGTCGCAGCCCGAGATGGAAGGAGCCCTGCCATGAACGACGAGGACCGGATGCGGGAGCAGCATCACTCCGAGTCCAAGCAGCCGCCCCGTGAGCGGAACGACCCGAACCCGGCCGAGACGACCGAGGCAGCGGGGACGCCGGATGCGGTCAAGGACGCCGAGTCCCGCAAGGCGGCGAAGGAGAAGCTGGCGCGGGTGCGGGGCCGGGGCGTGGATTGGGTGCGCCCGACCGATCTGCTCGCCCGAGGCGGCGGCACGCTGTCTCGCCGGGGCATCGACCGTGCCGCCGAGATGAACCGGCACGTCCGCGCCCCGATCGAGAAGGGCGCGCGCTGGGTCGCGGAGCGGGCCAAGCGTCTGCCGCCTCTGAGCGCGTTCGGGCGCCGCGGCGGCGCCGAGCAGGGTCCGCGCCGCTCCGGGGTCGGGATGAGGTAGCCGGGTGGTGATGAGTCATGGGCGCCCATTCCGCAAAGGCGAGGCCCGCAGTCGCCTGCGGGTGCACCTCGCCGCCGGGAGGTGCCTAGACCATGACCAACGACACCAGCACCATGAGCGAACCCAGCGGCCGGCCGGCTGAGGACTACCGCACCAGCGAGGGCCTGCGTGCCCTGCTGAAACGGCTCCACGCCGCCGGTCGCGGCGCCTGGGAGCACGACCCGGTAGCGGCAGAGCTGATGGCCTTCGCGGCCGAGAAGTACGCGGCGCTGGCGCACAAGCACCGGCTCGATCCGTGGGAGGCCGCGTCGGCGGCGTTCGACGTGATGCGCACCAAGGCAGCCCGCACCGCCGATGACCCGTGGGCGGTCATCACGCACGCGGTGCGGATCACCTGCATCGCCGAGGAACGCGGCCAAGGGCTGCTGTGCTCCACCCACCAGGCACGCCGGCCCCGCTACTCGGTCTTCCACGACCCCGAACGGCTCTCCGACCGTGAGAACGTCCTGAGCGACTACCATCCCGCGTTCCAGATCAAGGACGCCCACGACCGCGACGACACCGAAGAGCAGGCACCGGCCGAGCCGGCGGCGACCACCGCGGCGTCGGCGGTCGAGGACGCGATCACGCTGCTGATGCTGTTGGACTGGCCCGAGGGCACGGCACGCTTGGCGGTGGAGCACGTCTGCGTGGCGCTGACCCGCGTCGGGAACCGGCACACCGCCTACGAGACGCTGCGCCGCGACAAGCACGCCCGAGCCCTGATCGACCTTCCGGGCCGCTCCTGGGCGGTGCTGCTGCGCGCCCTGCTCGGGATCCCGGACCCGGCGCTCGCGGCAACCGGAGCGGGACGCGGTGTGCTGTTGCGGCTGCTGATCGGCGAGACGCTGCCGGTGCTGCTGCGCGATGACGACCTCGTGCTCACCCTCTCCCTCGCCGCCCCCGGCATCAACAAGGCGGGCGCCACCACGTCGAGCGCCGGCATGCGGGGCACGAGGAAGGCGCGGGGTGCGGGATGAGCGCACCGGCCGGGCACATCGAGCTGGAACGGGCGGTGGACTCCATCACGATCGGCAACCGGCACCGCACGGACCTGGGCGACATCGACGCGCTCGCGGCGTCGATCGACCGGGATGGGCTGTTGCAGCCCCCGACGATCACCCCGGACGGGGTGCTGGTGTGCGGGGCACGCCGGATGGCGGCGATCAAGAAGCTCGGCTGGCGCCGCGTCAGCGTGTGGGTGCGCTCGGGTATCTCGGACCGGCTGGGGCATCTGCTGGCCGAGCAGGACGACAACCAGCTCCACAAGCCGCTCACCCCGATCGAGGCCGCCGCCTTGTACCGGGAGATCAAGGAACTCATGGCCGAGGACGCCGCCCGCCGCAAGGCCAAGACCCAGTTCCACGAGGGCCACGAGCCGGGCCAGCATGGTCCCGCCGATTCAGCGGGACCATCGGATCAGCACCAGCTCGGGGACGCTCGGACGCAGGCGGCGCGGATGGTGACCGGCTCGGCGTCCTACAGCCGGCTGGAACAGATCGGCTACCTGCAACACCTGGCCGACGACCCGACTGTCTCCGAGGCGGTGCGTGACCAGGCGCGGGACGGGCTGGCGCAGATCGAGGCCGGCGCGCCGGTCAACCCGATCTTCCAGCGCCTCCGCGACACCCAAGCCGAGGCCGACAGCGAGCGGGATCGGCGGTTGCACGAGCTGGCCGACGAAGCACTGGCCCGCGTCCACGCCGCCAAGACCAGCAAAGCCAGCAAGCCGGCCACGCCGAAGCGTCGCCCGGTCGTTGAGGACGAGGGGCCGGCGCGGTACCCGGTGCGCGCGTTCGTGCTGACCTGGGCCGACCTGAAAGCGTGGTGGACCCACTACGACGTGGACGAGCTGGCTATCGAGCTCACCGACGAGCAGGCTGAGGCGTTCTTCGCCACCGTCGAGGGCACCACCGAGTTCGCCGACCAGCTCCGCATCGCCCGCACCACCGTCGCCGCCGAGCCGGCCGGCCGGCCGCTGCTGCGTGCCCTCTGAGCAGTTTCTCACCGTTGCTGCTGTGTTGCCGTCGTCGTTCCGGGCGGCGAGCACCTGGCGATATGAAGACGAATCCCGCCTCTTGGTCCCGTGGCCGCCTGATCGCCGTGATCGCCGCCGGCCTCGTCCTGCTGATCCTGGTCGGCATCGGCGTCTACGGGCTGATCGCCGGTCCGCAACGACCCACCGCACCCGATCCCGGATCAGACCCCACCGTCACCGCTCCGGGCGAGACCGGGCCAAGCACCCCACGGCTGCCGCAGGTCACGCCGTCCGGTGATCCCGACGAGTTCGCCCGCAACGTCGCCGAGGCCCTGTTCGCGTGGGACACCGGCTCGGGGCTGATGCCCTTGGACTACACCAGCGTGATCCTCGCGGTGGGCGATCCGTCCGGCACCGAGCAGGCCGGCCTCGCCGCCGACATCGCGTCCTATCTGCCGTCGCGGGAGGCGTGGATCGAGCTGCGCAAGTACGCCACCACCCAGCACCTCACCATCGAGTCCTCGTTCGTGCCCGAGGCATGGGACACCGCGGTCGAGCAGGCCCAGCCCGGCCAGCTCCCGGCCGGTGCGACCGCGGTCACGATCGAAGGAACCCGGCACCGCGAGGGCGTCTGGAACGGCGAGACGGTCACGAGCGAGCATCCGGTGTCGTTCACCGTGTTCCTGGCCTGCCCGCCCCCGGCACCGGAGTTCCGCACCGGCCTGTGTCATGTGCTGCGCCTGTCGCAGCTCGACAACCCGCTGCGATGACAGAGGGCACGTCGTGGTCAAGAAGCTCCTCATCCTCGGACTCGCCTTCGTCCTGTTCGGCCCCGCCTGCGTCCTGCTGTCGATCGGCGTGCTGATGAACCCCGCCGCCGCGAACTGCGCCGTCCCCAGCGGCAGCGTCACCGTGGGCAACGTCCCCGACTCGCTGACCGTCACCACGCAAGACGGCACCACGTTCACGCTGAACCGGCAGCAGCTCACGCACGCAGCCACGATCATCACGATCGGCGACGGCATTGAGGGCGTGGGCCGGGCTGGCATCAAGATCGCGCTGATGGCGGCGCTCACTGAGAGCACTCTGCGCCAGCTCGCCAACACCAGCGCCTACCCCGATTCCGCGAACTACCCCAACGACGGCAACGGCGGCGACCACGACTCCCTCGGCCTGTTTCAGATGCGCCCGCAATCCGGCTGGGGAACCGTCGCGGAACTGATGGACACGACCTATCAAGCCCGCGCCTTCTACGGCGGACCCGATGGCCCGAACTACCCGAGCCCGCGCGGCCTGCTCGACATCCCCGGCTGGACGCAGATGGACCCCGGCGAAGCCGCGCAGGCCGTCGAGGTCAGTGCCTACCCTGACCGCTACCGCAACTACGGGCCGGTCGCCGAACACATCCTCGACGTCCTCACCGGCAGCTCCGGTGGAGCCGGCGGCACCGGATCGGCCGCGCCGGTCGGCGCGGTGGCGGAGTCGTCGCGGGTGGTGTTCCCGCTCCCGGAGGGGACGTGGGTGCTCACTTCGCCGTTCGGGATGCGGGTGCACCCGATCACCGGGGAGTACAAGCTCCACACCGGCACTGACTTCTCGGCAGCCGACGGCACGCCGATCCTCGCCGTCGCAGACGGAGTGGTCACGGTCGCGGAGTTCTCCGGCGGGTACGGCGGGCTCATCGTCATCGAGCACCAGATCGACGGCGCGTCGGTGGCGACGGCCTACGCGCATATGTGGCAGTCCGGCATCCACGTCTCGGCGGGTGACCGGGTGACCGCCGGGCAGCACATCGGCGATGTCGGCAGCTCCGGCAACTCCACGGGACCGCACCTGCACTTCGAGGTCCGGCCCGGCGGCACCAATAGCGAGGCCGTCGACGCGGCCAAGTGGCTCAACGACCACAACGCGGCCGACCTGCCCGAAGCCACGGTCGGCAGCCCCAACGGATGCTCCGGCGGCACCGCGGGCGCGCCGACCCCGCTGGACGGCGACCCCGACCGGATGGTCGATGACCCCACCAGCTCGGGGCAGATCACCGCGCGCATGGCACACGTCATGGCCCAGGCCCGCGCCGCGTTCCCCGACACCTCGTGGGCGTGCTACTCGCCACGACCGGGCACCGTCTCCGAACATCCGTTGGGCCGCGCATGTGACGTGACGTTCGGCAATGCCATCGGGCAGTATCCGACGCCCGCTCAGCTCGAAGCCGGATGGGCGCTAACGAACTGGCTGAAAGACCACGCCGAGGTCTTGGGCGTGGAGTACCTGATCTGGCAAGACCAGATATGGTCCCTGGCCCGCGACGCCGAGGGCTGGCGTGACTACACCCGCGGCACTGACATCACGACACGGCACGAGGACCACCTGCACATCACCGTCCAAGCGGGCGGTGCGTGATGGGAGTGTTCCCCGACTTCGACGGGCTGGGCGGCATCGGTGATCTGAAACAGGTCATCGGAGCCTTGCTGACGATCGTGCTGATCGTCGCGGTGCTCATGGTCATCGTCTCGGTGATCTGCTGGGCGTTCGGCGCCTCGCACGGCAACCCTGCCCTCGCCTCCAAGGGCCGGGTCGGGGTGGTCGTCGGCATTGGCGCCGCCGCGCTTGCCGGCGCCGGGGTCGCGTGGGTGAACTGGCTCATCGCCCTCGGTAACCAGCTCTGACCCGCACCGAGTGAAGGCCCGCCTGTGGGCGGGCCTTTCCCATGCCCGCACGCGCTCGCCTGTGTCCAGTCGCTCTCCGGCCTACCTCGCCGCCACAAGCCATCCGCTCAGCGAGGGAGTAACCGCCGTGATCGACATTGACCCCAACAGCAACGGCCTTCCGGGCATCGAACAGCTCCGCACCATCGTCGGCGCCGTGATGACGGTCGGCCTGATCCTGTCCGTGCTCGCGCTGATCGTGTCCGCGATCGTGTGGGCCTACGGCGCCAACAGCTCGAACCCGCACCTTTCGGGCAGGGGCAAGCTGGGTGTCCTCATCTCCTGCGGTGCCGCGGTGATCTGCGGTGCGGCGGTGACGCTCGTGAACTTCTTCTGGAACGTCGGCCAGGCCGTCTGAGCCGGCCCGTCACACACAGCAGGAGATTCGTGATGGGTGTCTGCGACGTTCCCGTGATTTCGACCGTCTGCGATGTGGCCGGCGAGGCCGCCGCGACGGTCGTGGCTGCCCCGTTCGACTGGCTCGCGCAGGCGATGGGCGGCGCGGCCGGCTGGCTGATCGAGGCGATGTGGGCCGTGTTCGACACGACCACGCTGGTCGATGTCCAGACGGACGGGTTCACCAGCGTCTACAACCTGATCTTCGGCATCGCGGTCTTCCTCGTCCTGATCTTCTTCTGCCTCCAACTCATCACCGGGTTGGTCAAACGCGATCCGACCGCACTGTCCAGAGCCGCGCTCGGAGCGGCCAAGTCCGTGCTCGGGGCGTTTGTGGTCGTCACGCTGACCGCGCTCGCGCTGGAAATCGTGGACCAGCTCTGCATCGGCATCATCCAAGCCGCCGGCGAGACCACCGGGACAATGGGCGACAAGATCATCCTGCTCGCCGCCGGACTGACGGGCATCAACATTTCCGCCCCCGGCGTCGGCGCGATCGTCACGATCTTCCTGGCCGGCCTGATGATCGCCGCCGTCGCGATCGTCTGGTTCTCGCTGCTGATCCGCAAGGCCCTCCTGCTGGTCGGTGTGGTGCTGGCGCCGATCGCGTTCGCCGGCGCGTCCTGGGACGCGACTCGCGGCTGGATCGGGAAGTGGGCGGCGTTCGTGATCGCCCTCATCATCAGCAAGCTCGTCCTGGTCGTCATCTTCCTGCTGGCGATCACGCAGATCGCCACCCCGATCGAGCTGGACATCGCCGCGGTTACCGAGCCGATCACCGGCATCGTCCTCATGGGCATCGCCGCGTTCGCGCCCTACATGGTCTACAGGTTCGTCTCCTTCGTCGGGTTCGACCTCTACCAGCAGATGGGCACCGAGCAGGAAGCCAAGAACGCCCTCAACCGGCCCATCCCGATCCCGTCCAAGCCCCAAGGCGGCAGCGAGCCCAAGAAGGTGCTCGATGACCCGAAAGGCGGTGGCGGCTCCGGCGGCGGATCGGGCGGAACCCCACCGCCCAAGACGCCCACGCCCGCACCGGCTGCGGGCGGAGCCGGTGCGGCGGGAGCCGGCGCCGAGGGCGGGGCAAGTGCCGGAGTGGGGGCCGGTGCGGCCGCAGGGCCGGCGGCAGCGGTCGTGATCGGCGCGAAGGTCGCCAAGGATGCCGCCGAGGCCGGGCCGAAGGCCGGGCACGCGCTGGCCGGTCAGGCCGAGACCGCCGCGGACGCCGCGAGCGGGCAGAACGGCGGCGCCCCGCCGCCGTCGCAGACGCCGCCGCGGTCCACGCCGCAGCCGCGCACCCCATCGCCGTCTCAGTCGTCGCCGCCTGCCGCGAAGGAGTGACCGGCCATGCCCACCACGGAACAGAAGGCACCCGGTAGCGAGCTGACGCCGATGAAGTTCAGCCGGCTCACCCGCCGCGGGGTGCTGCTCGGCCTCTCGGTCTCTCAGCTCGTCACCCTCGGCATCGGCGGGCTGGCGCTGTTGGCCGCGTTCTACGGCGGTGCCGGGATGCGGCTGGCCTACACCGCCCCGGTCTGGCTGCTCGCCGTGGTGCTGACCTGGGTGCCGGTCGCCGGGAGGCCGATGGTCGAATGGCTCCCGGTCGCGCTCTGGTGGCTGTGGCGCTCCACCGGTGGGCAACTGCTCTACCGGCGGCGGATCGTCAAGCCCCGCCCGGCCGGGAACCTCGCGCTGCCCGGCGATATGGCCCGGCTGCGGGAGCATCTGGACCCCGAGACCGGGGCGTGCATGATCCACGACCCCCGCCAGGCGACTTTGACGGTCGTGACGGAAGTGACGCATCCGGCTTTCATCTTGCTGGACCCCGGCGAGCAGGAGCGCCGGGTCACCTCGTGGGGGCGGGTGCTCGCCACGGTCTGCCGGTCCGGGCGGATCGCGACCCTGCAAGTGCTGGAACGGACCCTGCCGGACTCCGGTAGCGGGCTGGCCGAGTGGTGGGCCGAGCACGGCACCGACGACGGCTCCTGGGCCGCGACCACCTACCGCGAGCTGATCGAGCGGGCCGGCCCCGCCGGGGAGCGGCACGCCACGACGGTCAGCCTCTCGCTGGACATGAAGGTCGCCGCTCGGCAGATCAGGACCGCGGGCGGCGGCATCCGAGGTGCCGCCGCAGTGCTCCGGCAGGAGATGGCGACGCTTGTCGCTGCGCTGCGGTCTGCGGACTTGACCCCTTCGGGGTGGCTCGGCCCCGGTCAGGTCGCGGTCATTCTCCGCTCGGCGTATGACCCGGCCGTGGCCGCGACCTTGGAGCGCCACGGGCGGCTCGGGCAGGAACTCGCCGCCGCTGGCCCGGTCGCGGTCACCGAGACCTGGGGCAACCTGCGCACCGACTCCGCGTGGCACACCGTGCTGTGGGTCTCGGAGTGGCCCCGCAGCCTCGTCTATCCGGGGTTTCTCGCGCCGGTGCTGCTCTCGACCGGGATTCAACGGTCGGTGTCGCTGATCTACACGCCGATGCGCTCGGACCAGGCGGCCCGCGACATCCGCAAGAAGAAGGTCGAGCACATCAGCGATGCGGCCCAGCGCGCCCGGATCGGCCAGATCGAGGACGCGGCCCAGACCGCCGAGTACCAAGACGTGCTGCAACAGGAAGCCGACCTGACCGCCGGGCACGGCGTGCTGCGCGTCTCCGGCCTCGTCTCCGTCTCCGCTCCCGGCGTCGACGAGCTGGAAGCGGCGGTCGCCGCGATCGAACAAGCCGCGATCCAAGCCTCCTGCGAGACCCGAAGGCTCGTCGGGCAGCAGGCGGTCGCGTTCACGGCGGCCGCGCTGCCGCTGTGCCGCACGGTGTGATCGTCGCGCTCACCTGGTAGGCATCCCACCCTCGTTGAAGGAGGCCCGTGATGCCCACGTTCACCAACCCGACCGCCGACGCGGACGACGCCTACGAGGCGTTGCGCGGGCTCGCTCACGCCACCCGCGTGTTCCCGGAGCCAGCCGACACCTACGCGGTGATCGGGAATCTGCTGGGCGGGGTGCGGTCGCTGCGGCAGGTGCTCGACCAGCTCGCCGCTGTGCATCTGCGCCACCAGCAACAGGTCACCGACGAGGCCCGCGACTACGCAGGCGGTGCGGTCGAGGCGCTGGCTGCGTCCGACGAGCTGCACCACGCAGCCTCCCTAATCGACCAGGCGCACGATCGCCTCAACGACGCCATGACCCACTCCGGTCGGATCGTGTGGAACCCCGGAACCCCGGTGGTCGAACGATGGATCGGCGTCGTGTTCCTGCAAGGCGAGGAAGCCGACCAGACGCTCGACCTCATCGACCGAGGCGGCGACGAGGCGGGCATCGAGCATCTGTCCATGTGGGACTACGGCGACGAGACCACCAACGCCGCCTTCGAGAACGGGGATGTCCACGACACCGCCCCCGTCTACCCCGGAGACCGGCAGGCCGAGACTGGCGACTACGCCATGACCTACAACCCACAGGCCGGGCACGTCGCTCTCTATCGGCGGCACCTGATCCCCGCCGAAGACGCCATCGAGCCGCCCACCGCCGCGCACGTCCCGCCGACCCGCGACACCGCTGGCCACGAGACGGCAGCTCGACGCAGCGCGGTTCGTGACGGGGGCTGGTTCGAGCATCCCGGCGTCGCCGCGGTCAAGCAGGCCCGCGGGCTGTCGCTCTGACGTAGCCAATCGCAGAGACGCGCCGGCGTGCACCTGCCCGCCATGAACAGCGCAGACCCCACCGCTCCGATGTCCCGGCAAGTCGGGACGCTCACCTTGACCGTCTGGCCGGACTCGTCGCTGGGCGAGCACCAGCGATACGCCTATCGCATCGAGGACACCGCGACCGGGCAGACGCTCGACGGCCGGGACCTGTTCACCGGCGCCGGAGCGCCCGTGGCCCCGGACCGCGCGATGGGCGACCTCGCCGGCTACCTGACCGCGGCCGGCGAAGCCCGCCAGTACGCCATCGACAACCCCGGCAGCAGCCCCGAGCACGAGGGCCTGTTTCCCGGATGGGTAGCTGAGGCCGCTCGTCAGAACGCGGACGCGCTGGCCCTGCTCGGCATCGAGGACCCGCCGCAGCCCAAGCCGGACATGCCACAGCGGCCTCGCCCGGCGTCGGACTCGTCGTGGTTCGACCGTCCCGCCGGCGGTTGGGTCTCCGGGTCGCGGGGGCGGTCGTTGTGAGCCGGGGCGAGAAGCTGCATACCGCTGTCCTCGTCGCGCCCGCCTCGGAGCGGCGCCGGCTGCGCAAGCAGCGTCGGCAAGCGGCCGTCCGGCTCGTCGCCGAGCAGCGTCACGTCGAGAAGGAAGCGGGCCAGGCCAAGGCCGCCGCCGCGCGTGCCGAACGCCGCGCCACGGTCTACCTGCCCGCCGCCGGCGAGCCCGGCACGGCGGCGCTGAGGACGCCGGGCCGGTTCCGGGTGCCCCGGCATCAGGACACCAGCGCGGTGCTCGCTGGGCAGTACCCGTTCCTGGCCGAAGCCGGGCTCGGAGCCGCGGGAATCTTCATCGGCCAAGACCTCTACAGCGGCTCGTCGTTCGTGTACGACCCCTGGGAGCTGTACCGCAGGGGCATCATCACCGCGCCGAACCTGATCTTGGCCGGGATCGTCGGCTCCGGGAAATCCTCGCTCGCCAAGAGCCTCTACACTCGCAGCCTGCCCTTCGGATACAGGGTCTATGTCCCCGGCGACCCCAAGGGCGAGCACTCCGGCGTCGCTGAGGCCGTCGGCGGGAAAGCGATCATCCTTGGGCACGGGATGGGGACTCGTCTCAACCCGCTCGATGAGGGCTACCGACCCTCTGCGGTCACCGATGACGAGTGGGCGATCACGCTCGCCGCGCGACGCCGCGATCTGCTCGGAGCCTTGACCGAGACGGTGCTGGATCGGCGGCTGGCGCCGTTGGAGCACACCGCGATCGACACCGCCCTGGCCGGGGCGGTGCGGGACTCGGACGTGCCGATCCTGCCGATGGTGGTCGAGCGGCTGCTGCGCCCTGACCCTGCCGACGACCCGGACGGCCGGCTCACCGAGGACGGCCGCCAGGTCGGCCACGCGCTGCGCCGGTTGGTGGCCGGGGACCTGGCCGGCCTGTTCGACGGCCCGAGCACCGTCAGATTCGACCCGTCGCTGCCGATGGTCAGCCTCGACCTTTCAAGAGTCACGGAGAACAGCACGCTGATTTCGGTGCTGATGACCTGCTCGTCGGCATGGATGGAAGCCGCCCTGCTCGACCCCCATGGGGGCCGCAGATGGGTCGTCTACGACGAGGCGTGGCGGCTCATGTCCCACCCGGCGCTCCTGCGCAGGATGGATGCGCACTGGCGGCTGGCGAGGCACTACGGGCTGGCGAATCTGCTCGTGTTCCACAAGCTCACTGACTTGGAGAACGTCGGCGATGCCGGGTCGGCGAACCGGGCTCTGGCGAACAGCCTGTTGGCGAACGCGGAGACGAGGATCGTCTACCGGCAGGAGACCGATCAGCTCGGCCCTACCGCCGTCGCGCTCGGGCTGACCGGCACCGAGCGCCGCCTGCTGCCCGGACTCGGCACCGGGCAAGGGCTCTGGCGGATCAAGGACCGGGCGTTCGTGGTGCAGCACCAGCTCCACCCCGCCGAGTTGGCCGCGTTCGACACCACCGCTCGCATGACCGGCGCCCTGTGACTGTTCGCTGGATTTCTGAAGGTTTCTCGCCGAACTGTCACATGCTCGGCGGGTTCACCGCGTGTGCCTGCGCATGTTCGTCCGACTGTCGCATGCTCACGCGAGACGTCGACGTGGTCAGGGCCCGCGCCGACGACCTATGCCTGCTGGAACTCGAGGCGATTGCCGAACGGGTCGAAGGTATGGAAGCGGCGGATGCCAGGAAGCTCGCCATCGGAGCGGGTGATGCTGGCTCCTCCTTCTTCAAGCGCGGCGGCGAGGCCGTCGAGGTCAGTGACCAGGAATGCCGGGTGAGCCTTCTTGGCGGGAGCGAACGGGTCCTCAACTCCGAGATGGAGCACGGCGCTGCCGGAGGTGAACCAGCAGCCGCCGCGTACGGCGAGTGCCGGCGGCTTCGCAATCTCCTCCATCCCGAGGACGGTGCCGTAGTACTCACGCGCGGTCGGCTCACCGCTAACCGGGATGGCAACCTGCACGTGGTCGAGTCCCGTGATCATGCGCCCAACCTAACTGGCGCTCAGATCAGAAGGGAGCGGGCAGGTGAGGATGTCGCCGGCGTCCTGCAAGGCGTTGACAACGTCATCCGCAGCGGAGACGTAGACGCGCGGGTAGTCGCGCTCGCCCTTGTTCTCGTCAATGACGTAGGCGAGCTGCTCGGTGCCCAGCGAGAACTGTGCGTCGATGCCGGCTCTGTTGCCGCGTGGGTCTTGGCGGTGCCAGGCGCCATCGAGGTGGACGGCGACAAGGCCATGGAGGACGTGTCCTTCCTCGGGGTTGCCAAGGCGTTGGTAGCAGAGGCCGGCGGGGATTCCTTGACTGCGCAGGATCGCTGCGAGGAGGTTCGACTTGGCGTAGCAGAGGCCGACGCCCTCGGTGAGCACTTGAGATGCGGTGAGCGTGACGCGGTGGTCTTGGGCGTCGTACGCGTGGGCGATCTCGTCGCGGACCCAGTTGAACGCGGCCTCGGCGAACTCGGCGTCACCAGCATGCCGTCCACGCAGCTCCTGGCCGAGTGCGACGACGTCGGGGTGGTCGCTCTGGACGATCGAGTCGGCTCCGAGGTAGTGATTCGGCGGCTCGGTCATGAGGACTCGGTGCCCGTTGGACGCGGCTGCTTCAGCGATTCGCCTGATGTCCCAGATGTGGTGGTGGGCGTCGTGGCAGTTGTTGCGCACGACGTCCTCCGCGCGTTGCAGTCCGCGCGTGGCGTGCTGCAACTCCACACGCTCCTCGACGGCGGCTGTCAGCACATCTGCCCATCGCTGGGCAGCGTTGCCCGCCGACCACAGCGCAACCTCAAGCGGGATGTACGCGTAGCCTCTCGCTTCGGCGAGGGCGTCAGGGTCGTACCCGGCTACGTCGAGTCGCCCTGTCAGCCGCGCGGACTGGATCCGTTCGGACCATTGGCGGAGGTTGTCTCCCACGTGGGAGACGTACTCGGCGACCGACCAGCCGTCGAGGCGCTCCTCGCCTGTCAGGGCGCGAGTCGCTTCCCGGCCATGTTCGTCGAAGGCGCGCACCCAGGCGACGGCCTCTGGTGGGGTAATCGACCAGCCGAAGCCACACTCCCGACACGGTTCGCCGAACAAGGTTGCTCCCCACGGTTCCACGGTGCCCACCCTAGAGCTGGATGGTGGTTGGAAGAACGAGCGTTTCCCAGCGGGTCAGCGTTCGTCCTCACCAGTCAGGTCCGGGTGCTCGATCGTGGCGAGGTAGCGGGTGGCGCCTTCGACGCTGAGGCCGAAGAGGTCGCAGATGCGGCGGACGTCACCGCCGGTGGCGTGGATCTCGTGGAGGATGCGGTCCTCACGCAGGGCTCTGGGTCGGATGGCGCTGTCTTTCCAGGGGAAGGAGTGGCCGCCGGCGACGAGCCGCGGTGCGGTGCGCCGGTTGATCAGCAGGTGCGGGTTGGCGGTGTTCGGCCAGGTCCGGTTGCGGTAGTCGAGCCAGGCTGCGAGCCGAGTCCTAACGGGTGCGGCGAGCGGGATGTCGCGGCCGTTGAGGCGGAGCCGACCGTCGACGATGTCAGTCAACTGGAGCTCGCGGACCTGCTTGCCCGTCAGGGCGTGGAAGGCGATCAGCGCGACGGCGAGTGCGGTCGCGGGGTTCGGAGAGTCGAGCTCGGCGCGGATCAGCGCTGTGTCCAGCGGGAGCGGAATGTTGCTGGCCACACGCGTCAGGTCGATGCCTCGCATGGGGTTGACGAAGACGAGCCGTCGGCCTGTGAGGATTTTGAACAGCGACTTCAGCCCGTTCTCGGCGAAGTGCCGATGGCTCGTGTTCTTCGGCAGACCCGCGAGCGCGGTGAGGATGTCGTCCTGGGTGATCTCAGCGAACGACCGGCGGCCGGCCTCAACCCATGCCTGCACGACTGGGGCGAGCCCCTGGATGTGCAGCTCGACGGTCTCTGGTTCGCGGGGCAACTGGCGCGGCGCCTGCCGGGACCCGCCGAGCATGATCTGCAGCCACAGCTCAAGGTGCTGGCGCATCATGTCGGGCAGGGCACCGGAGCCGATGAACTTGGCAGTGAAATAGCGCTCGACCCGGGTGGGGACGTCCTCGATCAGGAGCCCTGCTTCGGCGAGAACGTCGATGGTCGAGGAGATCGTGCCGTCGTAGCGGCGCATCGCGACGACGTCGCTGGCGCGGATCAACGCGGTCGGGGTAGGCCGGACGGACTGCAGCATCCGCAGGGTCTGCATGACCGCGTTACGTTGCCGCACACTCCAGCCGTACCGGCGGGCATGGTCAGCCAAGATCGCGGCGCAGTAGCGGGTGAGCTCGCTGTCCTCGACCAGAATGCGCTGTCGCAAAACCTCTGGATCGGGGTCCATGTCGAACAACGTGAGCTGCTCGGGTGCGTCGTCGTCGAACCGAGTGCCGGGCTGGTGGGGCAGCTGGTTCTTGTTCTTCTGCGACCAGCGGCCGTCCCAGGTGACGTAGGCCGGCAGCTGGCTCACGCGGCGCTTGAAGGCCATGTTGGCAAAGAACAGCTGCTGGCTGTGCCTGTTCGACCCGGCAACGTCGGACGCGCGGCCGGGGGCCTGGTCGAAGCGAGCGTTCTCCAGGCACAGGCGGCAGGCGCCGGTGTCGCTGACGTGGGTGCGGCGACCGCAGTGCTTGCACGTCCCCTTCGGGTAGTGCCCCTGCCACCATCGGCAGGACCAGCAGGTCCAGTTGTGACGGGGGTACACGCCCCAGGCCAGGCAGCCCTTGCAGGCGTCGATGTGCTCCGGGCTGCGTGGATGGCAGCGACTGCACAGGCCCTGGCTGAAGTAGTCGGCGCGGTCCCCGCAACGCTGGCAGGGCGGCGACGCGAACGGTCCGCCGGGCAGGCAGCCGTAGCAGAAGTCGACCCGTGGACTGGTCCACGCGACGCGGTTGACCTGACAGCGGTTGCACTTGGGAGGCAACCTCAGCGGAGCGTTTGGCCCAGGTCCTGGCATCAGCCCGCGTCCCGTCCCATTCGCCGAACCCGAGATGCCCGCGTCGCCTACAGCGGCGGGGTCGAGCGAGGGGTGCCCGGCCGGGGCCGCACCGGCGTCGAGCTCGGGCCGTTGTCGGACGGGTGGTGGTCGCCGTTGACGGCGTCGGCGGCGTGGGGCCGCCGGGCAGCGACCTTGTCGGGCTCGGGGCTCATCAGGTCGTTCATTGTGCAGTCCAACACATGGCACAGCACGTCGAGGTCGTCGAGCCGCATCGTGATTGGGGTGCCGGCCCACCACGATGACATCTTGCCCGCGGAGATCTCGAGGCCGGCGTCGGCGAGCATCCGGCGCAGCTCGGCGGACTTCCAGATCCCTCGCTCGGCGGCGCGCAGCCGCAGATTCCACTGCATCCGTTTCCTCTCTTTCCTCGGCGCTTCTTCGGGCTGGTCGGGCGGGTCAGGGTGTCGGTGGTCCGGTCAGGCGTCGCTGGCCGAAGCGGTTTTCGAGCCGTTCGTTGGCCTGGTCCCAGGCGTGCTGGATGTGGTCGCTGCGGACGTGGATGTAGCCCGAGGTCGTCGCCAGCCACAGGTGGCCCAGGAGTTCCTGGATGGCCTTGAGGTCCATTCCAGCCTCGTACAGCGAGGACGCGCAGTAGTGCCGCAGGATGTGCGGTGTCATCCGGCCCGACCAGGCCGGGAGCAACTGGTCGACCTGGCTGTTCAGCGTCCTGCGAAGGACGTCGGCCCGGGCGCGACGGCACCGCCCAAGGTCGTGGTCGAGTCGTTCGGAGGGCAGCAACGGCGCGTCGGGGTCTGCCCAGTCAGCGCCGTACTGCGGGCGTACTTCGGCCAACCACCATTCGATGAGTTGGTCGGCGCCGTTGATGGCCGGGATCAGGCGCGGCTTGGGTCCGCGGCCGCGGCTGCCCTTGCCGAAGCGGACGTGCAGCTTGCCGCAACCGCCGAGGTCGGGACGCCAGTCGCGGATGTCGAGCATCACGGACTCGTTGATGCGCAACCCGAGCCGACGCCACAGCGAGGCCGCGAAGTAGTCCCGAGCAGCCGGGAGGTACTTCCGCGCGTGTGGGACCGATTCACGCCACCCCGTGAAGAGCGCGTCGACCTCCTGATCCGACGGCGGAACCCGCACATTGCCCAGCGAGGCGCCGGACTGGCGGTTGTACTCGTCGATCGGCTGCTCGACCTGGACTCCGGTCGCGCGGCGGATGTCTCCGGCGTGGCGGTCGATGACGAACTCGTAGAACACCGACAGCGCTCCCGCCTTGCCGGCCCGCGTCGACACGCTGCGCCCGAGGCGCCGCTGGTCGGCAAGGAACTGGTCGGCGTCCTGGGGCGCCGCTTCCCACAGCGGACCGGTCATCGATCGGGCGAACTCGATGACCGTGGCGCGGCTGTTGCGAATATGCCCGTCGCTCAGCCCCGCGGCGACCATCGCCAGCGCGTACTGGTCGACCAGCTCTTGCTCGAAGTCCTCGACGTCCTGCGGCGTCACGACAACGTACGTGGCCGCGCCGCCTGGCAGGACGCGCAGGCTCATCAGGAACTCAGTTCACCAATGTCGGCCATGCGCCGAGGATACGCCCAAACCGTCAGGAAAAACGATCGATGGTCAAGAAATCTCTCACTGTCAGGGAACCTGCGTTACCTGCACGAACGCAAATCGCAAGCCCAGATCCACGAAACGAACCGTCATGCATAGAGACAACCCAGGATCATGCGCGGGCTTCCATGAACTGAAGCATCGCAATGGGTACCGGCGCAGTTGGTGTTCTAGGAAGATCGACTAACTATCTGAGTTCACGGGCCAACGTGGGCACCGTCTGCGGGTGAACTCGGGAGTCGGATGTGTCCGGCGTGGTCTGGTACGGGCGAATGCGGGAGTCGCTGGGCGGTAGGTCAGTCGTGGGGTCGCGGGAAGGCACCGATCTGTTGGAGCTCGTGGAAGTCGCGGTCGCCTTCGCAGCGGTCCTCGAGGCCGATGCGGTAGCGCTGGAAGGACTCGAGCTGGGGCAGCGGCTGTGGTAGGTCGGGGCCTTCGACGAGTTCGACGAAGCTGCGGGTCTCAGCGATTTGGTAGGTGGCCCAGGCGATGCCGTCTGGCTGGGTGGTAGCCAGGTCGTCGTAGACGTCGCGGAGCAGCTCGAGGTGGGCTTGCAGGTGGTCGGCTTTCACGGTGTAGCGCATGAGTGCGTGCATCGGGTTCCTCGTCTGGTGTTCAGCGGCGTGTGGCAGCAGAGGTGACGGGTCGCAGTCCACCGGGGCGGCGACCGGCGAGCTGGTCGAGGGCGGCGCTGGAGGCGGCGTCAGCGGGGAGATAGACGAGCAGGCGCTGGTAGTCGCGGTCGCCGAGGTCGAGCGCTTCGAAGCTCAGGCGGAGCGGGCCGACGCCGGGGTGGGTGAGGGCGTGCACGCCGGTCCGGCCGTTGGTGAGGGGCCGCTGCCGCCACCGGCTGGTGAACTCCTCACCACCGACGGTGGCGAGGGTGTCGGCGAGGCCATCGACGCCCGGGTCGCCGCGGCGGTGGCCGTGCAGGTAGGCGACCTGTTCGTCGAGCACTGTCGACCAGTCGGGGTAGGCGTCACGGGCTCGGGGGTCGGTAAGCAGGTAGTGGAGCAGGTTGGACGCCGGGTGGTCGAGGAGGCCGAGGGGTCGGGTGAGCCGGTCGTAGCCGTCGTTCCAGGCCAGCAGGTCGGTGAGGTGGTTGACGACGACGGCGGGGGCGGGGTCGAGCCGGTCGAGGACGGCTTGCACGGTGGGGCGGACGGTGCGGGCAGCGACCTGGCGGGCATGCGCGCACAGCTCGGTGCCTTGGCTGATGGTGGCCAGCTGTTGCAGGTGGTCGCGGTCGGCGGTGGTGAGGCGCAGCGCCTGCGCCAAGGCGGCGAGAACCTGGGTGGAGGGCCGGGTGTCGCGGCCTTGTTCGAGGCGGATGAGGTACTCCACGCTGATCCCGGCCAAGGTGGCCAGCTCGGCGCGGCGCAGTCCGGGGGTCTGGCGCCGGGAACCGGTGGGAAGGCCGACGTCGGCGGGCAGGACGGCTTCGCGGCGGCTGCGGAGGAAGTCGCCCAGCTCGTTTGGCATCACGCCGGCCAGTCTGCCCGCCCTGATGCCGGGAACGGGTGGCCCTGCCAGGGCCACCCCTGCCACGGTCTCCCGATCCGTGGTCGCCGCCGGCCAGCATCGACGTCATGACAACTGATCTGAATGTATCGACGACGATCCAGTCCACCAGCCTCGACGCGGCGGTGATCCGCCTGGGGGTGGTGGTCGGCACGACCCGGCCGGGCCGGAAGGCGGCGGCGGTGGCGCAGTGGGCGCGGGAGGTGGCCGCCGCAAATACCGACGTGCAGGCCGGTCGGGTGGAGCTGCGGCTGCTGGATCTGGCGGAGGCGGGTCTGCCGTTGCTGGACGAGCCGGTCGCCGCGGCGTTCGGCCAGTACCAGCACCCGCACACGATCGCCTGGGCCGACACGGTCGCCGAGTGTGACGGGTTCGTGTTCGTGACCCCGGAGTACAACCACTCCATTCCGGCGGCGTTGAAGAACGCCATCGACTACCTGTTCGCCGAGTGGCACCACAAGCCGGCCGGGATCCTCAGCTACGGCCTGGCCGGCGGGGTGCGGGCCGCCGAGCACCTGAAGGCGGTGCTGCTGGAGGTGAAGACGGTGCCGGTCAGCGCGCAGGTCGCGTTGTCGGTGTTCGACGACTTCACCTACACCGATGACACCGACCCGGCCAGCCCGTCCGAGGTGACCGCCCGCGATCACCAGTCGTCGGGGCTGCTGGAGATGCTGGAGGAGATCCTCACCTACAGCCGGGCCCTGGCCCCGCTGCGCACCTCCGACCCGGACGAGAACACGACCGCCGAGCTGGCGGAGGCTTCGTGACCGACCAGCGGCAGACCGCCCCGGCCTCGCCCGGCGCACAGAACGACGCCCCCGACCGGGGGGTGGCGGGCGCCCGGGAGTGGGCGGGGCTAGCGGTGCTGACCCTGCCGGTGCTGCTGGTGTCGATGGACATGACCGTCCTGCACCTGGCGATGCCGGCGATCACCACCGACCTGCAGCCCAGCAGCACCCAGCTGTTGTGGATTGTCGACGTCTACGCGTTCTTGGTGGCCGGGCTATTGATCACCATGGGCGCCGTCGGGGACCGGATCGGCCGCCGCCGACTGCTGCTGATCGGTGCGGCCGCCTTCGCCGCCGCCTCGGTCGCCGCGGCGTTCGCCACCACCCCGGCCGCGTTGATCGCGGCCCGGGCCGCGCTCGGGATCGCCGGCGCGACCCTCGCCCCGTCCACGTTGGCGTTGATCCGGACGATGTTCCCCGACCCGCGGCAGCGCTCGACCGCCACCTCGGTGTGGGTGCTGGCCTTTCTGGCCGGCGCCGCGGTCGGCCCGATCCTCGGCGGGGTGATCTTGCAGGTCTGGTGGTGGGGCGGGGTGTTCCTGCTCGGCGTGCCGGTGATGCTGCTGCTGCTGGTTGCCGGGCCGGTGCTGCTGCCGGAGTACCGCAACCCGACCGCCAGCCGGGTCGATCTGGCCAGCGCCGCCCTGTCGTTAGCCGGCATCCTCGGGATCGTCTACCTGCTCAAGGAGATTGCGGCGCACGGGTTCAGTCTGCTGCCGGTGGCCGTTGGTGCCGTCGCTGTGCTGTTCGGGGCGCTGTTCATCCGCCGGCAGCGACGGCTGCCCGATCCGCTGGTCGACCTGCACCTGCTGCGGGAGCCCGGTTTCGCCGTCGCCCTCGCTGTGCTCACCGTCGGGTCGGTGGTGCTGGCCGGGTCGGGTTTCCTCACCGCCCAGTACCTGCAGCTGGTGCTCGGCCTGTCCCCACTCGCCGCCGGCCTGTGGACGTTGCCGCCGCTCGCGGCCGGCGTGGCGGCGATCGCGGCCAGCCAGTCCATCGGCCGGGACCTGAGGCCCCACCTGCGGAGCGGGCTCGGCCTGGGCGTGGCCGCCGCCGGGCTGGCCGTGCTAACCCGCACCCCGACCAGCGGCGTAACCATGGTCGTGGCGGGGCTCACGCTGCTGTTTGCGGGCCTAATGCCGGTTCTGGCCGCCGGTGTCGACACCGTCACCGCGGCCGCGCCGCCGGACCGGGCCGGGGCCGCTGCGGCGCTGTCGGAAACCACCCAGGAACTAGGCGGGGCCCTGGGCATCGCCCTGCTCGGCAGCGCCGCCACCGCCGTCTACCGCCGCCAGCTGACGCCGCTGCTGGCCGACCAGCCGGCGCCGGCCCAGGATGCGGCCGACACGTTGGCCGGCGCGCTGCACGGCGGTCAGCCGCTCCCACCGGCCCTCATCGACGCCGCGGTCGCCGCATTCACGAGCGGGCTGCACGCCGCGGCCGCCGTCGCCGCAGTCGTGGTGATCCTGTGCACGGTCGCCGTGGTCACCATCGGGCGGCGGAACCGAGCCGCCCGCACCGGGCAACAGCCGCACCTCAACTAACGCCGCCCCGACACCGGCAGCACGTCAGAGCCGCCGCTCCCTACTGAACAGGATTCAGGTCATGCCCGACGGTCCCCTCCTCGACCACCTCAACATCGCCGTTCCCGACCTTGAGCGGTCGCTGGCGTTCTACGAACCGGTGCTGGCCTCGATCGGCATCGACAAGGTGCTGGTGCTTCCACCTGGTGAGTTGCCCGAGATGCACGGCTTCGGCACCGACCGACCGTTCTTCTGGCTGATCGCCGACGGGCGGGTCGGCACCAACATGCATCTGGCCTTCACCGCCGGCACCCGCGAGACGGTGCAGCGCTTCTACGACACCGCCCTCGGCCATGGCGGCGTCTCACTGCACGCGCCGGCCGTCCACCCGGAATACCACCGGCACTACTACGGCGCGTTCGTCGCCGACCCCGACGGCATCAACCTTGAAGCCGTCTGCCACCTACCGCCCGCCGGCGCCGAGTAGCGGCCGTCGTGGCCGGGCCTGCGCGCGGTCCCAGCAAGGTCGAGCTCTACGCCGCCATCCGCCGCGACCTTCGTGCGGGCACGTCGGCCCGGGAGATCCAGCGCACCCGCCACGTCACTTGGCGCACGGTCAAAGCCGCCGCCGAGTCGGCCTGGCCGAGCGCCCGAGCCGCCTACCCCGACCGCGGCTCCAAGCTCGACCCGTTCAAGCCGATGATCGAGGAGATGCTGGTGGCCGACTTGGACGCGCCTCGCAAGCAACGCCACACCGCGACCCGGATCTTCGACCGGCTCATCACCGAGCATGACATGTCCGGAGTCTCCTACGACACCGTGCGGGCCTACGTCGCGGATCGGCGCCGGCAGGTGCGCGCCGAGCACGGTCGTGGCGAGCCGGACGTGTTCGTGCCGCAGACTTACTTGCCGGGCCGCGAAGGCGAGGTTGACTTCGGCGAGTTCGGGGTGCGGCTCCGCGGCGACCTGGTGACCTGTCATCTGTTCTCGCTGCGGATGTCCTACTCAGGCAAGGCTGTCCACCGGGCCTTCGCGACCGGTGGGCAGGAGGCGTTCTTCGAGGGCCACGTGCACGCCTTCCAGGTTCTCGGAGGGGTGCCGGCCGGGCAGGTCCGCTACGACAACCTCAAGGCGGCCGTCGCGCAGGTGATCGGCTTCTCCCGGCAGCGGGTGGAGACCGATCGCTGGGTCGCGTTCCGGTCCCACTTTTCTCTGGACGCCTTCTACTGCCAGCCTGGGATCAAGGGTGCGCACGAGAAGGGCGGCGTGGAGGGCGACATCGGCTTCTTCCGGCGCAACCATCTTGTTCCCGTGCCCGAGGTCGACTCGATCGCGGAACTCAACGAGCTGATCGACGGCTACGACGCCGCCGATGACCACCGCCGTATCGGGCACCGGCTGCACACCGTCGGCGAGGCGTTCGCGGCGGAGAAGACTCTGCTCAAGCCGTTGCCGCTGGAGCCGTTCGAGACGGGGCTCTGGCTGACCCCGCGGGTTGACCGCTACGCCCAGGTCACCGTCCGGTCGAACCGCTACTCGGTGCCGTCCCGGCTCATCCACCGCCCAGTCCGGGTGCTGCTGAACGCCTCCGACTTGACTATCTACGACGGTCGCACTCCAATCGCTCATCACGAGCGGCTGCTCGGCAAGGGTGGCAGCCGGCTCGAGCTGGACCACTACCTCGAAGCCCTGACCCGCAAGCCCGGCGCCCTGCCCGGCGCGACCGCGCTCGAGCAGGCCCGCGCTGCCGGTACCTTCACCGCCACGCACGAAGCGTGGTGGGCCGCGGCGTGCAAGGCCCACGGCGACACTGCCGGCACCCGCGCCCTGATCGAGGTTCTGCTGCTGCACCGCCACTTGCGTGCCGAGCACGTCGTCGCCGGTATCCAAGCGGCCCTCCAGGCCGGCGCGTTCACCGCCGACGCCGTCGCCCTCGAAGCCCGCAAGGCCGCCGACACCAATACGCTGCCTCCAATGCTCGTCAGCGGCGGAGAGCCAACCGGCGAGGAGCCGTCTCCAGTGCGGTCGTTGACCGAGCAGCGCCTCAGCCACCTCCCGTCCGACACCCGGCCTTTGCCGACCGTGACCGCCTACGACCAGTTACTCGGACGTTCCAAGGAGACCTCGTGACCACTGCGACCCCGCCCCGGAGAGGACTGACCGAGCAGGCTGCTGACGCCGCCATCGACTCCGCCTGCCGGATGCTGCGGCTGCCCACCATCCGCGGCCACTTCACCGAGACCGCCGACGCCGCCGCCCGACAGCAGCAGTCCTACCGGGCGTTCCTCGCCGAGCTGCTGCTCGCCGAGTGCGACGACCGCGCCCGCCGCCGTTCCGAACGCCGCATCCGCGCTGCCGCGTTCCCGCGCGAGAAGTCGCTACGTGCCTTCGACTACGACGCCAACCCCGCGGTCGACCCGGCCGTGATCAACACCCTCGCCACCTGCGACTGGGTCCGCCGCGGCCAGCCGCTCTGCCTGATCGGCGACTCCGGAACTGGGTAACACTGCGCAGCCTTTCATCAGGGTTGGTCGAACAGTCCAGCCTGGTGGCTGGATACGTTGATGCGTAGGCCTTTACGGCGTCCGCGGTTGACGTGGATGGCTTCGAGCTCGCCGCGTTGGACCTTATGCAACACCGTTTGTCGGGCCATCCCGAGAGCTTTGGCGGCCTCATCGAGCCCGACCCAGCCGTCGGGAATGTCGGGCCGGACGCGGTCGCGGACGGCTTGGTCGATCCGGATCCGCCAGGGCGCGTTGGCGGTCAGCTGTTCACCGGTCAGGAAGCCTTCGCGCAGCCATCGGTAGATGGTGACCTTGCCGACGCCGAGGAGTCGTTCGGCTTCGGCGACGGTGACCACGACCGCATCATCGTCGTTACCGCTGACAGGGTCGGGTGATTGGTGGGCAGGGATGCCCCGGGAGACCCGCAACGACTTGACCCGGCTCTTGGTGAACGGCAGTCCGGTGCCGGTGCGGCGGTGCTGCCGGGACAAGATCATCGCGATGGTGGTGTCGTCGTAATGGGCGGCGAGCCGGCGGACCAGGTCGACGGTGTCTTCGTCGGTGGTCTGGAAGTGGCCGCCGGTCTTGGTCAACCCCATGATCAACTCAGTGCTCGAGCCGCCTTGCCAGATGATCCGCAGGGCGGCGGTTCTGGCCACCGGGTCGACGGTGACGACGACTTCGTCGACGATCGCGCGCAGCAGTTGTTTGCGTTCTCGGAAGGTGGTGGTGGGGGCAGTGAAGATTGCCCTCACGTCGGCGCCGGCCCGCGACAGCCAGGCCAGTTCGTCCTCGGTGAGCTGGACGGGGCGGCGAGCCTGGGCGGTCAGTAGGTCACGTTCGGCTTGCCGTTGCGCGGCTAGCTTGGCCTCCAGCGCTCGTTCCAGGGTGCGCGCGACGAGCCGGTTCTCCGGCTCGACCGCGTCGTATTGGCGGCGGGCCCGGTCGGCTTCGTAACGGGCCCGTTCCACGGTCAGCTCGAAGGTCCGCAGCGTCGCGGCATGGGCGTGTTCGGCGTCGGCCAGCGCCTGCGCTGTCGCCGTGAGCGCGGCCGGTTCCAACACGGCGAACACCTCCTCCAGGACCCGGGTCTCGAGCCGTCGGCCGCCGAGGCTTTGGCAGCCTTGCTCGCCGCCATACAGCTGTTTCGCGCGGGCGCACAGGTAGCGCGGGCAGTTGCCCTGGGTGCCGGAGTAGCCGGTCTGCATCATCCGGCCGCACTTGCCGCACCGCAGCCGGCCTTGCAGCAGCGCCGATCCCTCGCGCGGGGCGCCGCCACCCGACCCGCGCGGCGGTCGCCAGTTAGCGCGCAGCCGGGCGGTGTTGGCCTCGAACGTGGCCCAGTCGATGAACCCGGCATGATGGTCGGGGATCAACACCGCCCACTGCTCACGGGGCAGCACGACACAGTGCGAGACCACCGTGCCGGTGGCGTTGATGCGTTTCTCGGTGCGGGTCCGGCCGAACACGAACGCCCCGGCATAGACCGGGTTGGTCAAGAAATCGTGCACCGCCGGATACGTGGCCGGCTGCCAGGAGACCCGGCCGGTGCGGGTGGGTCGGCGAGGCAACAGCAACCCGTCGCCGCGCAGCGACAACAACACCTGCCGGGCGGTGCCCAGCTCAGCGAACCGGCGGAACACGACGCCGATGGCCTCCACCACCGCCTCATCGGGGGTGATGATCACGGCACCGGTCTCGTCGTAGTCGAAGCCGACCGGCAGGAACTGCCGCAGCTCGCCCCGGGCGGCCTTGTGCCGCAGTCCCGCGGTCAGGCGAGACCGGATCAGGTGCAGCTCGGCCTCACTCATCGTGCCCTTCAACCCGAGCACCAACCGGTCGTTGAAGTCGGCCGGATGGTAGATGCCGTCAGCGTCGGCGATCAACGTGTCGGTCAACGCGCACAGATCCAGCAGCTGGTACCAGTCGGCGTTGTTGCGGGCCAGCCGGGACACCTCGATACCGAAGACGATCCCGACCCGTCCCAGGCCGACATCGGCGACCAGGTCCTTGAACCCTTCCCGAGCGGTGGCGTCAGCGCCAGAGCGGCCCAGGTCGGCGTCGATCACCCGCACCTGATGGGCATCCCAGCCCAACCCGACGGCGCGTTCTCGCAGCTCGTACTGCCGCATCAAGCTCTCGGTGTGGTCTCGCAGCTGGGTCAACGTGGACTGCCGGACATACACGTAGGCATCCCGACCCAGATGCACCGGGCCGATCTTGGCCGACACCACGGTCGCGGACTCACTCATCGCCCGCCCTCCCCACCTCAGCTGCAGATTCTGGCTCGGCAGCATCCGGGTCGATCAACACACTGCGGGCGATCAGCCGGGCCAGCAACGTCACCACCTCCCGGCGGGTGGTCTCCGGCAACAACCACCACCGTTGCGCCGGCACGGTCGGTGTCAGGTCCGGCAACACGAGCTGGACGGTGTCAGGGGCTACTCTCAAGGCGCGCAAATAGGTTCACCTTCCCGAAATCGTTGGCGCGAGCAAGGGACAGGTCGAACCTATTTGCCGTTCCTGGGCCGTTTGGGGCGCTGCCGCTGCAGGGCCACCACCAGCCCATGCAGCCGCTGGATCCCCTCGCCATCCATGGCCAGTGGTGTCGCCGCCATGGCCGCCTCGGCGAAGACGTCAGTCGACTCTGCCCGAACCGTCCCCGGGCTGTCGTCAGGCAGCCGGACCACCAACAACACCTGGCCGTTCCACCGCTTGAAGCCCGATGCCTCCAACACCTCACCGAACAACGGGTGCGACATCGCCGTCACCCGCACTCGGCACGGCAACACCGACCGAAGATGTTGCAGTCTCTCGCCATCACTCCCGGCACCGGCAAGAGCCACCTGCTCATCGCGCTCGGCACCGAAGCTGCGATGGCCGGCCACCGAGTGAAGTACGTGCTGGCCACCAAATTGGTCAACGAGCTCGTCGAAGCCGCCGACGAGATGACCCTCACCAAGACCATCGCCCGCTACGGCCGGGTCGATCTGCTCTGTATCGACGAGCTCGGCTACATGGCCCTCGACAAGCGCGGTGCTGAGCTGCTGTTCCAGGTTCTCACCGAACGGGAGGAGAAGGCGTCGGTGGCCATCGCGTCCAACGAGGCCTTCAGCGGCTGGACCAAGACCTTCACCGACCCCCGGCTCTGCGCCGCCATCGTCGACCGACTTACCTTCGGCGGCAACATCATCGAGACCGGCACCGACTCCTACCGCCTCGCCCACACCCTCACCCAGCAGCGCATCCAGCCCGAGAAGTGACTCCCGACTTCACGCAGATCTCAGGCCCCGAATCAGGTCGAGTGACTCCTGAATTCGTCCGCAACCGACTCCCGAGATGGCCCGCGGAGCTATCGGGAGGGCAATCCGCACATTGGCGATGTCATCCACTCCGAGCTGCAACCACTCGGTGCAATCGAGATGAGGAAATGAGTCAACGAGTTGTCGGTCAGCAAGGAGCAGGCTGAAAGGAGCGAAGTGAATCACCGCCGACACCGCCGGCGTAGTCGCGGTCGCCCACTCACCGCTCTCGCTGTCTTGTGACATGCGGACAACGAGCGCCTCGTGGCTGCCTTCTACGTGGGCCGAGCTTCTGTTCGGCGCGATGGCTGCCAAGAACCTTAGGCCTTCGGGCGGCTGGATCGGGATGCCCTCGCGCACAGCACGCACAAGGTCAGGGTGCGAGTCGATGAGGTTCGGCGTCAGCGCGGTCATGCCCGCAATGGCCGCGCGGATGAATCTGCCAGGACGCACATCGGTCAGCTCGCCCGCGATGTGGGTCCGCTCGCCCTTCCATTGCGATCGGAGCAGGTGGCCGGCGAAACAGTGCGCCCATCGGATGTACTCATCATCCCAGGGGGACGTGCGTGCGCGGCAAGCCTCACAGTGTGCGTACAGGCTCGCACCTCCGAGCTTGGGCCGTCCGTAGCCGAGGCTGTTGTCCTCTGTCGTGCCGCCCCAAGCGAAGCTTCCCTGGTTGAAAGCGGCCCTCGGCGGAACGTGAGCTCTGGTCAGCCGGGCTCGGTTCCCGCACAGGGTGCACCTGCCTGTCCTGGTCCGCCGACCAGTCGGCCGAAACCCCTCCTGTCCAGTCATCTTCTCCTCCTCCTAGAAGGCTAACGGCGGAGGCCGAGTTCGCCGTGGGTCGTCCGGCCGAGTGCGGTTCTGGCTCACCTTGCGGCATGAGGAAACCCGAGCCTGAGCCCGTCCCGGTCTCCATCCCGCTCGTCGTGCTCGACGTGCACGAGGACGGCACCGTGACCGTCACCGTCGACGGGAAACGGCTGGACCCCGACCCTTTCGCGCCGCCGTGGCGACGATCCTCGTTCGGGCAGATCATCGACCGCGCCACGAACGACCGGACGACACCGGCCAGGGTCGAGGTCCGCGAAGCGGACGGCACGACCTTCACCGACATCATCGCCGCCCGCCGTCGGCGTTCCCGACCCGAGCCCGAACCGGAACCGAAGTCATCAACCGGGCCGGTGTTCCACGCCGTCGAGGGCGAGGGGTTCGTTCCCGGCGAGGACGTGGCGGTCGCCGTTGTCACCGGGCACACCGCCGCCGCCCACACCGGCACGGCGCGCGCCCTGATCGACCCGGCCGGAGTCGGCGTCGACCGGGTCGGCGGGCTCATCGAGGTCATCCTGTTCGGCCGCGTCTCCGGCACCACGATCATCCGGCGAGTGCCGTGAACGAGCAGGGCCGGCAGACCGGCTCGTTCGGGGACGAGCTGACCAACGCCGCGATGATCGGGCTGGTCGTCCTGTTCGGCGTCGCGCTGATCCTGCGCGCCGCTGGATCGGTGGCCGCGTTCCTGACCGGCGCACCACAGCCGGCCGGCGATCCCGCCTCCGGGGTCGGAGTGCTGTTCCGCCCCGGCGATCCCGGCGCGGCGCTCGATGCGGACGGCCTGAGCCCGGTCGTCTACTGGATCGTCGTCGGGTTGCTGCTCGCCGGCCTCGTCTCCAGCGGGCTATGGGCGTGGCTGCGGCTGCGCCGCTACACCCATCGGATCGAGACCGATCCGCGCCGCATGGCCGGGATCGCCACCCGGCACGAGGTCGCCGCCGCGGCGTCTGACAAGGCGCTGCTGCGCCGTGCGGGAAACCTGCGCCCCGGTCTGGGCGACCCGAAGCTGCAGGACGTGGGCTACCGGCTCGGCACCTCCAAGGGCACCGGCGTGTGGGCATCGGTCGAGGACTCGATCATGGTCATCGGGCCGCCCCGCTCCGGGAAGGGCCTGCATCTGGTGATCCCGGCGATCCTCGACGCCCCCGGTGCCGTCGTGGTCACCTCGACCAGACCGGACAACCTCACCGCGACCATGCGAGCCCGCCGCCGAATCGGCCCTGTCGCGATCTTCGACCCCCAGCACTTGGCCGAGGGTCTGCCCGCCGGTCTGCGCTGGTCACCGATCCGGGGCTGTGAGTCACCGCAGACGGCGATGATCCGCGCCACCGGGCTCGCCGCCGGCACCGGCCTGTCCGCGGGCGGCGTCGATAGCGGAGGCTTCTGGGAGGGCAAGACACGCGCCGCGCTCCAAGCCCTGCTGCACGCGGCGGCGATCGACAACCGCCCGCCCGCCGAGCTGTTCCGGTGGACTCTCGATCCGACCGCAGCCGCTGACGCGGTGGCGATCCTGACCGGCTCCACCCAGGCCGCGACCGGATGGGCCGAGTCCCTGGAAGCGATGATCGACTCCGACCCCCGCACCCGCGACTCGATCTGGCAGGGAGTCTCCCTGGCCCTCGGCTCGCTGGCCGACCCGCGCGTGCTCGACGCCGTATCACCCGGCCCCGGCGAGGGCTTCGACCCCGAAGCGTTCATCCGCGACCGCGGCACGTTGTTCCTGCTGGCAACCGGCTCCGGTGCCGGAGCCAGCGCCGCGCTGGTCGCCGCGCTCGTGGAAGACCTCATCGAGACTGCCCGCCGCCTGGCCGCACGATCGGCCGGTGCCCGGCTCGATCCGCCGATGCTGCTGGCACTGGACGAGATAGCCAACCTCTCGCCGTTGCCATCGCTGCCGACGCTGATGGCCGAAGGCGGCGGGTCGGGGATCACGACGATGCCGGTGCTCCAATCGCTCGCGCAGGCGCGGGACAAGTGGAACGAGCACCAGGCGAACGCGATCTGGGACGCCTCGATCGTGAAGGTGATCCTCGGCGGGGCATCCAACAGCCGGGACTTGCAAGACCTGAGCGCCCTGGTCGGGGAGCGCGACGAATACACCGACTCCGTGACGCTGGGCGATCACGGCACCCGCTCCAACCAGAGGTCCGTGCGCCGGGTGCCGATTTTCCCGCCCGACAAGATCAGACGCCTCCCGTTCGGAACCGGGATCGTGCTGCTGCGCTCCGCACCCCCGATCGTCTCCGACCTGCACCCCTGGCCCAAGCGGCCCGACGCCGGCCAGCTCGTCGCCGACCGCGCCGAGATAGAAGCTCTGCTGCGCCGCTCCGACGCCTGATCGCCGGTCGCGGCAAGGAGCACCTGCCTGTCATGGCGGCCCGGACTAAGGGCCGCGTGAGCAGACAGGAGCAGTCCCATGTCGTCCATTCAGACCCAGCAGTCCGTGGCCGGGTTCGTCGCCTCCGATCCGCAACTGAGCCGCACCGAGCGGGGCGAGGCGCGCCTCTACATGAAGATCGGCATCGAGCACTACCGGCGTGAGGCTGACAACTCCTTCACCAAGCTGGAGACCACATTCCACGACCTGATCGCGTTCAGGGCCGCCGCCGAGTACGGGCACCAGAAGCTCGCCAAGGGCGACAACTTCATCGCTGACGGCCGTGTCCGCGAGTATTCCTACGAACGCGACGGCCAGCGGCACGAAGGCGAGGAGTTCGTCGCCGCCCGTCTCGGGCACGACCTCGCCCGCACCCGCTACGACGTGGACCGTTCACCGCGTACCAGCGGCGTCGGTCAGGACTCGCCCGCGCGGGACTCGGCAGCCTTCACCACGCCGGCGCGAGCGAGCCAGCCTGCCGCCGCTGCCGCGATGGGCATGTGAGGCCGCCATGAACAACACCAACGAGCCCGACCCCGACGCCGGCGGTGAGGTGCCCGACTACGTGGACGACCAGCCGGACTTCGACCCCGACAACGACCTGCCCAGCCCACCGCGGCCGATCAACTGGAACCTGCTGTCGGCCAGCGATCTGGAAGCCGAGCTGCTGGAACTGAACCGCTGGGTCGATTGGCTGCGGCACACCTACGGTCTGCCCGCCAGCGTGATCCCGCCGATGTGGCACCGCCACCCCGAACTGCTCTGGGAGCTGTCCGCCCTGCATCTGCACTGGCTCGGGGCCTACGACCCCGACCAGAACGCCAGCGCCGCGATCGGCTGGCACCGCGACTTCGCCGACGCCCGCCAGCGGCTCCGCGACTGGGTAGCGACCAGCGGCACCCGCCTGGATCGCGACCGCCCCACGCGGCAGACCACCTGGCCCGGCGAGCCGCCGGCCGAGCCGGTCGAAGAAGTGCCCATCACCGACCGTGACGAAGACTTCGTGCGCTACGTCCTCGATGAGGTCGCCGCACGTCAGACTGCCGAGGACGCCTTCTTCGCCAGCGTCGATCCCACGACGGGGGAAGTCCAGTGAGCAAGCCCCGGAAGGCACCGCCGGCACGGATGCGGACGTACCGCGTCGAGGCCGAGCCGCGCACCAGCCCCGACCTGCACAAGCTCGCCCAACTGTTCATCGGTATGGCCTTCGCCCGCGCAGACGACGAGCAGCGCACCCAGGACGCCTCGCAAGACGCCGATGGCGAGGTAGAATCGTAGATGTACCAAGCCAGCGGTCACGCTCCGGCGCGGCCGTGGTGCGCAAGTCCTGTTCAGCCTTCGAGGCTTACCCAGGGCGCTCCGCTCGGAGCGTTCCGGGTCGTGTTTCCCAACGAGTCGCACCGCGCGAGCGGTCGCCATCGCTCGTGTTGGCCCCATCTGTTGGGGAAGGAAACACGACCCATGACCATCACACAAGCGGCACCGCCGGCCGCGCTCGCCCATGTGGGCGAGACGACCTGCCTTGCGGTGTCCTACCTGCGCGTCTCGACCAAGGAACAGGCCGAACGCGGCGGTCGGGACGAAGGCTTCTCGATCCCTGCGCAGCGGGAGGCGAACCTCCGCAAGGCACGCGAGCTCGACGCGATCATCACCGAAGAGTTCGTCGATGCCGGAGAGTCCGCCCGTAAGGCCGACCGGCCCGACCTGATGCGGATGATCGAGTACGTCAAGACCCATCCGGTCGCGTACTGCATCGTCCACAAGGTCGATCGGTTGGCCCGCAACCGCGCCGACGACGTGGCGATCCACCTGGCCTTGAAGGAGGCCGGGGTCATGCTCGTCTCGGCCACCGAAAACATTGACGAGACCCCTTCGGGGATGCTGTTGCACGGCATCATGTCCACCATCGCGGAGTTCTACTCCCGCAACCTCGCCAACGAGGTCGCCAAGGGCATGAACCAGAAGGCGCTCACCGGCGGCACCAACGGCAAGGCACCCATCGGCTACCTCAACGTCCGCAAGCGCGACGAGCTGGGCCGCGAAATGCGGGTGGTCGAGCCCGATCCCGACCGTGCCGCGCTGGTCAAGTGGGCGTTCGAGGCCTACGCCACCGGGAACTACTCGACCATCACCCTGCACGAGGAACTGATCGACCGAGGGCTGACGAGCGTGCCGACACCGAAGCGGCCGTCGAAGGCCCCGGCGCTGTCCACGATCCAGAAGATGCTGACCAACCCGTACTACAAGGGACAGGTCAGCTTCCGGGGCGCGACCTACGACGGGCTGCACGAACCGCTGGTCGCCACCGAGGTCTGGTACCGCGTCCAGGCCGTCCTCACCGCGCACCAGACCTCCGGGGAGAAGACCCAGGCCCACGACCACTACCTCAAAGGCAGCATCTTCTGCGGCGAGTGCGGCTCCCGGCTGATCCTGTCCAACGCCCGCAGCAGCCAAGGAGTGATCTACCCCTACTTCCTGTGCGCGGGCCGGCACTCCAAGCGCACCAACTGCGAACGCAAGGCCATGTTCGTCCCCGACATCGAAGCCGCCGTCGAGGACTACTACCGCAACGTGCAGATACCCGAGCACATCATCACCGCGCTCCGGGAACTCATCACCGCCGAGTTCGACCGGCTCCACGCCACCGCCCGCCAGGAACGCCACGCCTACACCGACGAACGCGACACGCTCCGCGACGAACGAGCCAAGCTCCTGCAAGCCCACTACGCCGGAGCCGTCCCTCTCGACCTGCTCGCCACCGAACAAGACCGCATCGCCCGGCGCATCGCGTTCCTCGACGCCCAGATCAATGCCGGCGACATCGAGTACGACCAGGCCAAGGCGCACCTGGACGACCGCCTCGCCCTCGCCGGAGACTGCCACGCGATCTACATGAGCATTGACGACTCACTCCGACGCCTCGCCAACCAAGCCTTCTTCGACAAGCTCGTCGTCATGCCCGACGACACCGTGGACGGCGAAGCCGGCGAACCGTTCAACATCCTCTTCGACCCGCACCTCCAGGGCCTCGCGGTCACCAGACACCACGCGATGACGAAATCTGGACCTCAAACCGGAAACGTCGTCGGTTTGAACGACGACGTACTGGTGGGCGCAGAGGGACTCGAACCCCCGGCCACCTCCTTGTAAGGGAGGTGCTCTAACCAACTGAGCTATGCGCCCGTCCGGCGCACCATTGTGCCAGCTACCGGCGGGTGCCCTTGGGCCGGACCAACTTCTGCGCCTGCCACCTGGCCGAGACGGTGGCCGGGTTGGCCAGGGCCAGGCCGGCGGTCAGCGCTCCCTCGGCGAGGTCGGTCGGATCCACGTAGTCCGGACGCCCCACCTTCGGGGTGAGCAGCCAGATGTAGCCACTGGGCGCCAGGTCGGTGAGTGCGTCGACCAGGCCGTCTACGATGTCGCCGTCGCTGTCGCGCCACCACAGCAGCACCACGTCGACGGCCTCGTTGGACTCGTAGAGCAGGTCGCCGTCGATGGCGTCCATCACGGCTTCGCGGAACGCCTCGTCGACATCGTCGTCCCAGCCGAGCTCCTGGACGGCCAGACCCGGGGTGAAGCCCAGGGCAGCCGCGACCGAGGCGTTGGCCGTGCCGTCGGTGGTGGACACCTGCTTCCTTTCCGGCTCCGTGGGCGAAGGTCTGTTCGCCTAGCCTGCCAGAATTTCGCGCCGGACGGAAAGCGGAGAAGACGCTAGTGGGCCGGTGGCCGCCGCAGCGGTCACCGGCCCACGGTGCGCTCGCTCAGGCGTCGCCGCCCGCGCTGCCGGAAGCCCCGGCGGTCACGTCGAGCAGCTGGTACTTCTCCGCCGCCTGCCGCGGCGCGGAGCCGTCCACCTGGCCGTTGCCGGCCAGCGCCTGCAGCGTCCGGACCACCATCGACGGGCCGTCGATGTGGAAGAACCGGCGGGCCGCCGCACGGGTGTCGGAGAAGCCGAAGCCGTCCGCGCCGAGCGAGTGGAACTCGCCGGGCACCCACTGGGCGATCTGGTCCTGCACCAGCCGCATGTGGTCGGAGGTGGCGATGACCGGGCCCGGACGCCCGTCCAGCCGCTGCGTGACGAACGGCACCCAACGCTCCTCATCGGGGTGCAGGAAGTTGTGCTCGTCGGCCTCCAGGCCGTCGCGCCGCAACTCGTTCCAGGAGGTGACGCTCCACACGTCCGCCACCACGCCCCAGTCGTTCTTCAGCAGCTCCTGCGCCTCCAGCGCCCACGGCACGCCGACCCCGGAGGCCAGCAGCTGCGCCCGCGGCGCACCGTCGCCGAGACCCTCCGCGGAACCCTCCTTCAGCAGGTAGAGGCCCCTCTTGATGCCCTCGACGTCCACACCCTCGGGCTGCGCCGGCTGCACCATCGGCTCGTTGTACAGGGTGATGTAGAAGATCACGTCCCGCGGGTCCTCGCCGTACATCGTCTCCAGGCCGTGCTGCATGACGTGGGCGATCTCGTAGGCGTAGGCGGGGTCGTAGGACCGGATCGCCGGGTTGGTCGCGGCCAGGATGTGGCTGTGGCCGTCCATGTGCTGGGTGCCCTCACCGGCCAGCGTCGTCCGGCCGGCGGTGGCGCCGAGCAGGAAGCCGCGGGCCAGCTGGTCGGCGGCGGCCCACATCGAGTCGCCGGTGCGCTGGAAGCCGAACATCGAGTAGAAGATGTAGATCGGCACCATGTGCACCCGGTGGGTGGCGTAGGCGCTGCCGGCGGCGGCGAACGCACCCATCGAGCCGGCCTCGTTGATGCCGACGTGCAGGATCTGGCCGTTCTTCGCCTCGCGGTAGGCGAGCATCAGCTCGTGGTCGACCGGGGTGTAGGTCTGGCCGTGCGGGCTGTAGATCTTGATCGTCGGGAAGAAGGCGTCCAGGCCGAAGGTGCGGGCCTCGTCGGGGATGATCGGGACGACGTGCGGCGCGAACTCCTTGTCGCGCATCAGGTCCTTGAACAGCCGTACCCAGGCCATCGTCGAAGCGATCTGCTGCTGCCCGGAGCCCTTCTTCACCGACGCGTACGCCGAGTCGGCGGGCAGCTTGATCGGCTCGGGGTTGTTGCGGCGCTCGGGCAGGCCGCCGCCGAGCGTCTTGCGGCGCTCCAGGGCGTACTGGATCCGCTCGTCGCTCGGGCCCGGGTTGACGAACGGCGGCCGGTACGGGTCGGCCTCGAGCACGGCGTCCGTGATCGGCATGTCGAGCCGGTCGCGGAACTGCTTGAGGTCGTCCAGCGCCATCTTCTTCATGCCGTGGGTGGCGTTGCGGCCGGCGAAGTGCGAGCCCAGGAAGTAGCCCTTGATGGTGTGCGCGAGGATCACCGTCGGCGCACCGGTGAACTCCATCGCCGCCTTGTAGGCCGCGTAGACCTTGTGGTAGTCGTGGCCGCCGCGGGTCAGCTTCCAGATCTTCTCGGCGTCCCAGCCCTCGACCATCTTGGCCACCCGCGGGTCGCGTCCGAAGAAGTGCTCCTTGACGTAGTCGCCGTCGTTGGCCCGGAAGGTCTGGTAGTCGCCGTCGGGGGTGTTGTTCATCACGTTGACCAGGGCACCGTCTCGGTCGGCGGCCAGCAGCGGATCCCAGCCGCGGCCCCAGACCACCTTGATCACGTTCCAGCCGGCGCCGCGGAAGAAGCCCTCCAGCTCCTGCATGATCTTGCCGTTGCCGCGCACCGGACCGTCGAGGCGCTGCAGGTTGCAGTTGATCACGAAGGTCAGGTTGTCCAGCTCGTCGTAGGACGCCAGCTGCAGCGCGCCGCGGCTCTCCGGCTCGTCCATCTCGCCGTCGCCGAGAAACGCCCAGACGTGCTGCTGGGAGGTGTCCTTGATGCCACGGTTGTGCAGGTACTTGTTGAACTGCGCCTGGTAGATGGCGTCCAGCGGGCCGAGGCCCATCGATACGGTCGGGAACTCCCAGAAGGTCGGCATCTGCCGCGGGTGCGGGTACGAGGGCAGCGCGCGGACGCGTCCGTCGACCACATGGCTGTGCTCCTGGCGGAAGCCCTCCAGGTCAGCCTGCTCCAGCCGTCCCTCGAGGAACGCGCGGGAGTACATGCCGGGCGACGCGTGACCCTGGTAGAAGATCTGGTCGCCGCCGCCGGGGTGGTCCTTGCCGCGGAAGAAGTGGTTGAAGCCCACCTCGTAGAGCGTCGCCGACGAGGCGAACGACGAGATGTGACCGCCGACGCCGATGCCCGGGCGGTTGGCCCGGTGCACCATGATCGCGGCGTTCCAGCGGACCAGCCGGCGGAACTTGCGCTCCAGCTCGACGTCGCCGGGGTACCACGGCTCGCTCTCCGGCGGAATCGTGTTGATGTGGTCGGTGACGGTCAGCGACGGGACGCCCAGGTGCCGCTCGCGTGAGCGTTCCAGCAGCTTGAGCATGATGTAGCGGGCGCGGTTCCGGCCGCCCTCGTCGATGACACCGTCCAGAGACTCCAGCCATTCGGCGGTCTCCTCCGAGTCGATGTCGGGCAGACTCGTGGGGAGTCCGTTCAGGATCGGGCCGACATTCTCGCTCATGGCCACAGGGAGTCCTTTCTCATTCGCGGCCCCGACTCGCAGCGACGCCCAACGCCGGGGTGATTCGGGTCCATCCTGCCCCATCATCGGCGTGCAGCACATCGCCCCGACCACAGAGTGTCCGGCGTGCCTTGCCGCGCGGGGTTTCGCCGCTGCCCGGGAGCCGTTCGGCTCAGCGCGAGGTCGTCCATTCCAGCAGCCGTTCCACCGGCCAGGTGGTGACGATCCGGTCCGGGTCGATGCCCGCCGCCTCGGCCCGCGCCGCCCCGTAGGAGAGGAACTCCAGCTGGCCGGGCGCATGGGCGTCGGTGTCGATGCTGAACAGGCAGCCGGCGTCCCGGGCGAGCGCCAGCAGCCGGTCGGGCGGGTCGCAGCGCTCGGGACGGCTGTTGATCTCCACCGCGACGTCGAACGCCCGGCACGCCTCGAACACCACGTCGGCGTCGAACGCGCTCTCGCCGCGGGTGCCCCGCTCGCCCTCGATGAGGCGTCCGGTGCAGTGCCCGAGAATGTTGGTCCGCGGGTTGGCGATGGCTGCCACCATCCGGTGGGTCATCGACTCGGCGTCCATCGCCAGCTTGGAGTGAACGCTGGCGACCACCACGTCCAGCCGGTTCAGCATGAACGGCGACTGGTCGAGCGTGCCGTCGTCGAGGATGTCGACCTCGATGCCGCGCAGCACCCGGAACGGGGCCAGCGCCTCGTTCAGGTCGTCGATCAGCTCCAGCTGCTCGGCGAGCCGCTCGGCGGACAGCCCACGGGCCACCCGCAGCCGGGGCGAGTGGTCGGTGACCGCGGCGTAGGAGTGGCCCAGCGCCCGCGCGGCCAGCATCATCTCCTCGATCGAGCTGCCGCCGTCGGACCAGGTGGAGTGGGTGTGCAGGTCGCCCCTCAGCAGCGCCCGCAGCGCCGGCTCGGGGTCGACCAGCGGCTTCGCCCTGGCCCGCTTCCCGGCCAGGTAGTCGGGGACGCGTCCGGCCAGTGCCTGCTCGATCACCGCGACCGAGGTGGTGCCGAGTCCCGGAACCCGCTTCCAGTCCCCCGCCGCCTCGTGCGCCGCGCGTTCGGCGGCGTCCATGCCGTCCACGATGTCGGCCGCCCTGCGGAAGGCCCGGACGCGGTAGGTGTCGGCGCGCTCGCGTTCCATCAGGTAGCCGATCTCGCGCAGCGCGACCACGGGATCCATGCGGCCACCCTAAGGTGTTCCAGACGAAGGGAGACCGGTGGCCGCCATTCCAGGGATCGGGCGGGGCTGGCCGCAGTCCGGCAGGCAACGGTCCGCGCTGGCCAAACGGCTGGTCCAGTCGGCCGGCGACCTGACCACGGCGGCGCTGGCCGAAATCGAGGACCGGCACCCCTGGTTCGGCGAGCTGGACGCCGAACACCGCTCCTGGGTGACCCTGGTCGCCCGCGCCGGCATCGACGGCTTCGTCCGCTGGTTCGCCGAGGAGGGCCGCGACGTCGACCCGTCCGAGGTCTTCGACGCCGCGCCCCGGGCGCTGATGCGCCGGATCACCCTGCACCAGAGCGTCGACCTGATCCGCACCACCATCGACACCGTCGAGACGCAACTGGAACGGCTGGTGCCGCGGGGCGACCGGTCGGGCGTCTACCTCGCGATCATGCAGTACTCCCGCGAGATCGCCTTCGGGGTCGCCGAGGTGTACGCCAGGGCGGCCGAGGCGCGCGGCGGCTGGGACGCCCGGCTGGAGGCCCTCGTGGTGGACGCGGTGATCCGCGGCGAGGCCGACGAGACCGTGCTGTCCCGGGCGTCCACCCTCGGCTGGCGCTCCCCCGCCGCCATCACCGTCACCATCGGCGAGGCGCCCGCCAAGGACCAGGCTGTCGAGGCGATGCGCCGGGCGGTCGCCGAGCGGGGCTTCGACCTGCTCGCCTCCACCCAGGGCGAACGGCTGGTGGTGGTGCTCGGCGGGCACTCCGGCACGGCCGGCACCGCGCTGTCGGTGGTCACCGAGATCGCCGACCATTTCGGCCCCGGCCACATCGTCGTCGGCCCCGAGGTCAGCGACCTGGTCGAGGCGGCCACCTCGGCCCGCGGCGCCCTCTCCGGCATCCGGGCGGCGGACGCCTGGCCCAGCGCCCCGCGTCCGGTGGCCGCCGAGGACCTGCTCCCCGAACGGGCGCTGGCCGGCGACGGTCACGCCCGCCGGATCCTGGCCCGGGAGATCTACGGACCGCTGCGGGACGCCGGCGCCGACCTGCTGGAGACCCTGGTCGCCTACCTGGACAACAGCGGCTCGGTGGAGGCCACCGCGCGCACCGTGTTCGTCCACCCGAACACCGTCCGGTACCGGTTGCGGCGCATCGCCGAGGTCTCCGGGTATCACCCCGCGGACGCCCGGAGCGCCTATGTGCTGCGGCTCGCGGTGACCCTCGGCAGGCTGATGACGTCGTAGTACCACAAAGAACCCCGCCCTCAGACCCCGTCCGACTGTGCGGGTCGTTGTAGAGATTCCACAAGAAGGTCTGTGACATTTTCGTCATGTCCCGCTGTCAATCGCGGACCGATTCGCGCAAGAGTATTCCCGTGCTAGCAATCCTTGCGCCCGGTCAGGGTGCACAGACCCCCGGCTTCCTCAGCCCCTGGCTGGAGGATGCCGCCGCTCGGGAACAGCTGGGTGCACTGTCGGAGGTCGCCGGCGTCGATCTGGCGCACTACGGCACCGAGGCCGACGCGGAGACCATCCGGGCGACCGATGTCGCCCAGCCGCTGCTGGTCGCGGCCGGCCTGGTCGCCGGCAATGCGCTGCTCGGCGAGGGCGCCGGTCCCGACGTGTTCGCGGGCCACAGCGTCGGCGAGATCACCGCCGCTGCGCTGGCCGGGGTGCTGTCGCCGGCCGACGCGATGCGGTTCGTCGCCACCCGCGGCCGTGGCATGGCGGCGGCGTCCGCGCTGCGGCCCACCTCGATGATGGCGGTGGTGGGCGGCAAGCCCGACGAGGTGCTGGCCGCGATCGAGGCCGCCGGGTTGACCGCGGCGAACAACAACGGACCCGGCCAGATCGTGGCTGCCGGCACCGTCGAGCAGCTGGCCGAGTTGTCCGCCGACCCGCCGGCCCGCGCCCGGCTGATCCAGCTCAGCGTCGCCGGCGCGTTCCACACCGTGCATATGCAGCCGGCGGTCGCCGAGCTGGACGCCCTGGCATCCGGACTGACCACCGGCGACCCGTCCACCAGGCTGCTGAGCAATGCCGACGGGACCGTGGTCGACGACGGTGCCGAGGTGCTGCGCCGGCTGGTCAGCCAGGTGGGCAACCCGGTGCGCTGGGATCTGTGCCTCGATACGCTCGCCGAGCTCGGTGTCACCGGCATCCTCGAGCTTCCGCCGTCCGGCACCCTCACCGGCATCGCGAAGCGCAACCTCAAGGGAGTCGCCTTGTTCAACCTGAACACCCCCGATCAGCTCATCGACGCCCGGGCCTTCGTCGCCGAGCACGCCGGGGTGTCCGCGTGAGCGCCCCGATCGCCGCGGGCGCCGGGGCACCGTTCGCAAGGCTGCTCTCGGTGGCCTCCTTCGTGCCGTCGCGGGTGGTCGACAACGCCGAGATGTGCACCTGGATCGACTCCTCCGACGAGTGGATCCAACAGCGCACCGGCATCGCCGAGCGTCGTTGGGTCGGTGAGGGCGAGGACGTCGAGTCGATGGCGTTGAGCGCCTCCCGCACCGCCATCGAACGGTCCGGCGTCCCGGCCGCCGAGATCGGTGCGGTGATCGTGGCCACCGTCACCTACTTCCACCAGACCCCCAGCATGGCCGCCAAGCTCGCCCACCAGCTGGGCACCAACGGCGCCGCCTACGACATCTCGGCCGCCTGTGCCGGCTTCTGCTACGGCCTGGCCCAGGCCGAGGCCCTGGTCCGCTCGGGCGCCGCCCGCCATGTGCTGGTGATCGGGGTCGAGGAGCTCAGCCGGTTCACCAACATCCACGACCGCAGCACCGCCTTCCTGTTCGCCGACGGGGCCGGTGCGGCCGTCGTCGGACCCAGCGAGACCAACGGCATCGGCCCGGTGGTGTGGGGCTCGGACGGCGGCCAGGCGGAGGCGATCACCCAGACCACCGAGTGGCACGAGGCCCTTTCGGTGGGCGAGCGTCCCTACCTGGCGATGGACGGCCGCTCGGTCTTCAAGTGGGCCAGCGGCTTCATCACCGAGGCCACCAAGAACGTCCTGGACGCCGGCGGCCTCGCCCCCGAGGACCTGGACGTGTTCATCCCGCACCAGGCGAACAACCGGATCACCGACGCGATGCTGCGCCACCTCAAGCTGCCCGAGCACGTCGTGGTGGCCCGCACGATCAGGCAGTTCGGCAACAACTCCGCCGCCTCGGTGCCGATGGCGATGGACGCCCTGCTCGCCTCCGGCGAGGCGAAGTCCGGGCAGACGGCGTTGCTGATCGGCTTCGGTGCCGGTCTGGTGTACGCCGGGCAGGTCGTCACCCTACCCTGACCCCACAGATCTTCCGGGAGTCCCCGGAAAGGCCCTACGACAAGGAGAAACCCTATGGCCACCACCGAAGAGATCCGCGCTCAGCTGGCTGAGCTCGTCAACGACGTCGCCGGTGTGCCGGTCGAGGACGTCCAGCTGGACAAGTCCTTCGTCGACGATCTCGATGTCGACTCGCTGGCGATGGTCGAGATCATCGTCGGTTGTGAGGAGAAGTTCGGCGTCACCATTCCCGACGAGGACTCCAAGAACCTCAAGACCGTGGGCGACGCCGTGGCCTACATCGAGGCGCACAGCTGACCTGCGTCGTCGTCGTGCCCGGGTCCGCAGCCATGGCGGGCCTGGGCACCCCGAATCCACCGTTCCCGCAACACTCGGAGAGTCATGCCTGAGATTGTGATCACCGGCATCGGAGCCACCACCCCGCTCGGCGGCGATGCGGCCTCGACCTGGGCCGGCCTACTCGCCGGCACGTCCGGAGTCAGCCGCATCACCGAGGAGTGGGTCGAGGAACTCCCCGTCAAGATCGCGGCCCACGTCAAGGTGGACCCGTCCACCATCATCGATCGGGTCAAGGCCCGCCGGCTCGACCGGTCGACCCAGCTCGCGCTGATCGCCGCCCAGGAGGCCTGGCAGGACGCCGGCCTGACCTGGAGCACCGACAACGAGGTCGACCCGTACCGGCTGATCGTGTCGCTGGCCAGCGGCATCGGCGGCCTGCACTCACTGCTGAACAACTGGGACGCCCACCGCGACAAGGGCTACCGCCGGGTCAGCCCGTTCACCATCCCGATGCTGATGGCCAACGCGCCGGCGGCCAACGTCGGCATGGCGATCAGCGCCAAGGCCGGCGTCCACACCCCGGTGTCGGCCTGCGCGTCGTCCAACGAGGCGATCGCGCTGGCCGTCGACCAGCTGCGGCTGGGCCGGGCCGACATCGCGGTCGTCGGCGGCACCGAAGCCACCATCCATCCGCTGCCGATCGCCGCGTTCGGGCAGATGCAGGCGCTCTCGCGCCGCAACGACGAGCCCGAGAAGGCGTCCCGGCCCTGGGACCTCGGACGCGACGGCTTCGTGATGGGCGAGGGCTCCGCCGTGCTGGTGATCGAGACCCTGGAGCACGCCAACGCGCGCGGCGCGAAGAGCTACGGCACCCTGGCCGGCGCCGGCATCACCGCCGACAGCCACGACATCGTCCAGCCCGACCCGAGCGGTGCCGGCCAGTACGGTGCGATGCAGAAGGCGCTGGTCGACTCGGGGTTGGCGGCGTCCGACATCAGGCACATCAACGCGCACGGCACGTCGACCCCGCAGGGCGACCTGACCGAGGCCGGTTCGATCCGGCACGGCCTGGGCAGTGCCGTCGACCAGTGCGTGGTGACCTCGACGAAGTCGATGACCGGCCACCTGCTCGGTGGCGCGGGTGCCCTGGAGACGCTGGCCACCGTGCTGGCGCTGCGCGAGCGGCTGGTGCCGCCGACCATCAACCTCGACGACCCGGAGCCCGACCTGGGCATCGACGTCGCGGCGAACGTGGCCCGTCCGCTGCCCGAGGGCGACCTGGCGGCGATCAACAACTCGTTCGGCTTCGGCGGCGCCAACGTCGCCGTCGCGGTGACCAACGCCAACGTCACCCGCTGACCTGTGCCCTCCCGGGGCCAAACCGGCGCTGGCAAGGCCCTGCCTAACTAGTTCTGCCCTCCCGCATGCGGGAGGGCAGAACTAGTTAGGGAGGGCTGCACCGGATAATGGCCGGGTCAGACGACCTGGTGCAGCCAACGGACGTCGGCACCGTCGCCGGCGTGCCGGAAGACCTCCAGTTCGTCGTCCCAGGCGGTGCCGAGCAGGTGGGCGACGGCGTCGTGCAGGTTCCGGCGGCCGAGGGCGTCCCGAGCCAGCGCGGCCCTGAGCCGCTCCTCGTTGACCATGATGTCGCCGTGCAGCCCCACGGTCGCGTGGAAGATGCCCAGCGCCGGGGTGTAGGAGTAGCGCACCGCCTCGGACGTCGTCGTGGCGTCCTCGGTGACCTCGAACCGGAGCCGCTGCCAGCCCTTCAGCGCACTGGCGAGCCTGGCCGACGTGCCGACCGGTGCGCTCCATGAGTACTCGGCGCGGTAGGACGCCCGCTCGGCCGGCTGCGGCGTCCAGTCCAGGTGGACGGGTACGCCGATCACGCCGCCCACGGCCCACTCGACGTGCGGGCACAACGCGGACGGCGCAGAGTGGATCTGCACCACTCCATGGGCTCTCGTCATGGTCTTCTCCTTCGACCGAGTAGCTGCCTTCCCCTGCATCGACTCGGTCGCGGAGTGCGTCCATTGTGCCCCACCCGTCACAGCGGAACCAACCGGGCGCCGGTCGCGAAGTTCACCGTTTCGGGCGTGCCCGGTCTTCGAACCCGCAAGGCAGGCTGGTGGCATGCCGAAGACCAAGAAGAGCGGCAAGCTGAAGAAGTCCGACCTGCCGAGCCCCGTCCGACGCTCCGAGAAGAAGGCCCGGCGCACCTTCGCCAAGACCTACCAATCGGCGATGGAGACCTATCACGACGAGTCCCGCGCCAGCGCAGCGGCCTACGCGTCGTTGAAGCACTCCTACGAGAAGGTCGGCGACCACTGGGAGCGCAAGGAGGAGCGCGGCCCGTCCGACGCCCGGGCCGAACAGGGCGGACCGGACAACAGCGGGGAGTCCGCGGGCGGCGTGGACGCCAACGCCACCAAGGAGCATCTGCTCGGCCTCGCCCGGCGCCTGGACGTCAAGGGGCGTTCCACGATGACCAAGGCCGAGCTGGTGGAGGCCCTTCAGAAGGCGAACGAGAAGGCCAACGCGGACGCCCTGAAGCGTTGAGCCGCCGCGCCGGACACCGGTGACAAACCTCCCGCGAGCCGATTGGATGACGGGATGAGTGAGCGGGTGCTGGTGGAACGCCGCGGGTCCGTCCTGCTGATCGGCCTGAACCGTCCCGAGAAGCGGAACGCGGCCGACCTGGCCATGCTGCACCAGCTGGCCCGCGCCTACACGCAGCTGCACACCGAGCCCGGTCTGCGGGTCGGCGTCGTCCACGCGCTCGGTGACCACTTCACCGCCGGGCTCGACCTGACCGACGTCGGACCCGCCCTGGTGTCCGGGCAACTTGAGCTGCTGCCCACCGGAACGATCGACCCGTGGGGCGTCCTCACCGACCCGGTCGCCAAGCCGGTCGTGGTCGCGGTTCAGGGCAGCTGCCTCACCCTGGGCATCGAGCTGGCCCTGGCGGCGGACGTCGTGGTGGCGGCCGCCGGCACCCGGTTCGCCCAGTTGGAGGTGTCCCGCGGCATCATGGCCTTCGGCGGCGCGACGCTGCGGCTACCCAGGCTGGGTTGGGGCGACGCGATGCGCTGGCTGCTCACCGGCGACTTCTTCGACGCCGCCGAGGCCCATCGGATCGGGTTGGTGCAGGAGATCGTCCCCGACGGCGAACAGCTGGACGCCGCGCTGGCGCTCGCCGAGCGGATCGCGGCACAGGCACCGCTGGCCGTGCAGGCCACCCTGGCCAACGCCCGCCTGGCCCAGACCGACCCACGGGCGGCGGCCGACCGGTTGCACCCCGTGGTGGCCATGCTGGCCGGCACCTCGGACGCGCGACGCGCGGTGGCCGATTACCTCAACGGCGTGCCGCCGGAGTTCGACGGGCGCTGACCACCCGGCCCGGGGTACAGTCAGCCCACCCCCAGTGAAGAGGCACCCCCATGTCGCTGCCAGCCCGCCGTCTGCTCGCCGTCACCGCCACGCTGGCCCTGACCGCGTCCGGTTTGATCGCGTCCGCCCCGCCCAGCCACGCCGCCGAACCGGTGATCACCAAGGTCGCCGATGGGCTCCGGATTCCCTGGGACGTCACCTGGGTCGGCGAGACGATGCTGGTCAACGAACGGGCCGGCCGACTCTGGTCGCTGCGAACCGGTGGACAGCCGCAACGGGTGACCATCGCACTCCCGCCCATCTTCAACTCCTCCGAGGGCGGCCTGCTCGGCATGGTGGCGCACCCGGACGCCGCCCGGAACGGCCTCTTCTACACCTGTCAGTCGGTGGCGGACGGCAAGGGCAAGGCGCGCGACGTCCAGGTCTGGCAGTGGAGACTCACCGACGCCACCCACGCCGAGAAGGTGAGGACCATCCTCACCGGGATCCCGATCGGCTCGGGACGCCACAACGGTTGCCGGCTGCGCTTCCGGTCCGCCGACCGGCTCTACATCGCGACCGGGGACGCCGCCACCTCGAAAGCGCCGCAGGACCTGAAGTCCCTCGGTGGCAAGGTGCTGCGGGTGCGGGCCGACGGCTCGGCGCCGTCCAGCAACCCGTTCTACCGCAAGGGCGGGAAGGCCAAGTACGTCTGGACTTACGGACACCGCAACGTGCAGGGGCTGGCCTTCCGGGGCAGCCCGGACCAGTTGTGGTCCGCCGAGCACGGGCCCTCGCGCGACGACGAGGTCAACCGGATCATCGGCGGCACGAACTACGGCTGGTCACCCGGCTCCGGCTACAACGAGAACCGCTCGATGACCGACACCAAACGGTTCAAGAAGGCCAAGAAGGCCCGCTGGCGGTCCGGCAAGCCGACCGTCGCCATCAGCGGCGCGACCTTCCTGCAGGGCGCCCAATGGGGTTCGTGGAACGGCTACCTCGCGGTCGCCCGGCTGAAGGGCCACGGCATCAGCCTGTTCAGGATCACCGGCACCGAGACGCTGACCGAGGTCACCAAGGGCGCGCCGCTGGCGGCCGGCTACGACCGCATCCGCACCGTTCAGCAGGGTCCGGACGGTGCGCTCTACTTCACCACGTCGAACGACACCGGAACGGGCGCTGCCGGGGACGGCGTCTACCGGCTGACCCTCGCCAGCTGAGAGACCCGCCCAGGGGAACCGACACGCTGGTCGACCGCTCGCTGACGCCTGTGCCGCGCCGGCGCCGTGCCGCGTCCGCACAAAGTCCGCGCGGAGGCCCGGGCCGCCAGGGCCCTGCCCAACTACTTCTGCCCTCCCACATGTGGGAGGGCAGAAGTAGTTAGGGAGGGCTTTACCGGGCTGGGCCGCGCGCCTCGGGGCGGGGTGGGCTCAGGGCCAGCGGGCACCGAGGGAGATCACCGCTATCGCGGCCAGCACGGCGAAGCCGAAGGCGTAGCCGGCGTAGATCTCGGTGACTTCCTGCTCCTCCTTCACGTAGCCGATCTGCTGGGCGATGTTCTTGTAGACGTCCCTCAGCTCGGACGCCGAACCGGCCGCGAACTTCTTGCCGCCGGAGATGTCGGCCACCTTCTGCAGCTCCTCGTGGTTCACCGGGACGGGTTCTCGGCGTCCGCGGTCGACCACGTAGCCGTCCGGGGTTCCGTAGGCGATCGTGTACACCGGGATGCCGCGCTTCTTGGCCTCCTGGGCGGCGGGGGCCGAGTACCGCGGAATGTTGGTGAAGCCGTCCGAGAGCAGCACGATGGCGCCCGGCGCCGGCTCGTCGGGGTGGTCCGGGTCGACCGGCGCCAGGGCGAGGGCGTCCAGCGAGGAGTAGATACCCTCGCCGATCGAGGTGGACGGCGCCACCTGGAGGCCTTCGATCGCCCGCGCCACCAGCCCTCGATCGGTGGTCGGCGCCACCACGATGGACGCCGTGCCGGCGAACGCGACCAGCGCCACGTTGAACCGCGGCGGCAACATGCCGAGGAAGTCCTTCCCGGCGGTCTTGGCGGCGTCCAGCCGGTTGGGTTGGACGTCCTCGGCGATCATCGAGCGGGAGACGTCGATGGCCAGCACGATGGTGGCCCGGTCGCGCGGGACGTCGACCTGGTCGCTGGGCTTGGCGAACGCCACGTTGAGCGCGGCCAGCGACAGCACCGCGGCACCCACCGCGATGTGCCGCTTCCAGGCCTGCTGCTTGGGCAGCACCTTGTCCAGGTTCGAGATGCCGCGACTGCGGCTGCGGCTGCTCTTGCGCCGCAGCAGCACCAGGTAGAGCAGCAGCAGCACCGGGATCAGCACCAGCCACCAGAGCCGGTCCGGCTCCAGGAACGCGATCATCGGAAGATTCATCATGGCCACCTCGCCCCCAGCGAGACGGCCGCGAGGGCGGCGACCACCGCGAACGCCAGGCCGTAGCCGGCCCAGGTGGCGGTGACCTCCTTGCGCACCTCTTCGTAGCCGACCTCGCTACGGATGTTCTTGTACACCGAGTCCAACTGGCCGGCGTTCTCGGCGGTGTAGGCCTGACCGTTGGTCAGGCTCGCGATGCGCTGCAGCAGCGCCCGGTCCGGCGGCACCGTCTCGCGCTTGCCGTCCAGGTCGACATACCCGTTCTCGGTGCCGTAGGCGATGGTGTAGACCGGCACCTTCGCCCTGGCCGCCTCCGCCGCCTCCTGGGTGGGCGACCGGCCGGCGGTGTTCTGGCCGTCCGACAGCAGCACGATGGCACCCGGCGGCACCGACCCGTCGGCCGCCTTCGGCGCCGACTGCAGGGTCGACATGGCGACGTTGATGGCGTCGCCGATCGCCGTCGAGTCCTGCAGGGTGAGCGCGTCGATGGCCCGGTTCACCTGCCCCCGGTCGGTGGTCGGCGGCATCCGGGACGCCGGATTCCCGGACAGGCTGACCAGCGCCACGTTGTAGCTGGGCGGCATCGACGCGGCGAACTTCTTCGCCTCGGCCTTGGCGGCGTCCAGCCGGTTGGGCTTGACGTCGGTGGCCGCCATCGATTGCGAGATGTCGAGCACCAGCACGATGGTGGCCCGCTCGCGCGGGACCCGGTCGACCCCGCTCGGACGCGACCAGGCGATGGTCAGCGCGACCAGGCTGAGCAGCGACAGCGCGACCGCGAGATGGCGCCGCCACTGCGACTGCACCGGCACCACAGCGCCCAGCACCGAGGTGTTGGTGAAGCGCATGCCGGTGCGGTTCTTCCGCCTGGTCAGGTAGATGTACGCGGCGACCAGAACCGGGATGAGCAGCAGCCACCACAGACGCTCCGGATTCAGGAACATCTGGTCGAGGTTCACTTGCTCACCCCCTGCGGCGGTTGGTGCAACATGCCCGCCACCCGGCGGTAGGCGAGCACGAAACGGGCAATGTCCTGCACCCAGTCTCTATCGGTACGCAACTGGATGTGCGCGACCCCTGCCCGGCGCAGCGCGATCCGGATCCGTTCCCGCTGGGCCGCGGACGCCGCGTCCATCCGGGTCCGGGCCGCGGCGTCGCTGGTGTTCACGTAGCGCTGGAAGTCGGTCTCGGGGTCGCGGATCAGGATGTCGCCGACATCGGGGAACTCGATCTCGCGCTTGTCCACCACTTCCACGGCAAGCACCTGGTTGCGCACCGCCAGCCGTCGCATCGGACGCTCCCAGTCCGGCTCGACGTTCGGATCCAGCTCGGAGTCGCCGGCGGACAGGAAGTCGGAGACCACGATCCGCATGCCGCGGCGGCGCTGCAGCCGGGTGAGTTGCTCCACCCCTGCGGCCAACGTGTACGGCCCGACGCTGTGGTCGGGCACGATCGGCTCCTCCAGCATCCGGCGCAGCAGCCCGTACAGGGCGGTGCGGCCGGACCGGGCGGGCAGCCGGCGAATGGCGTCCGGACGCATCATCAGGCCGCCGAACCGGTCCCCCATCCGCTGCGACAGGAAGCCGATGGTGGCGATCGCGGCGATCCCCAGGTCGCGCTTGGTGACGCCCTCGGTGCCCCAGTTCATCGACGGGGTGACGTCGAGCAGCGCCCACACCTCCAGCTCACGGTCGGCGATGGTGTCCCGGACGTGTGGCGCCTGGGTGCGCGCCGTGACCGCCCAGTCGATCTTGCGGACGTCGTCCTGGCCGGGCACATAGAGCCGGGCGTCGTTGGTCTCCGACCCCGGCCCGGGCAGCAGGCCGCGGTGGTCGCCGTGCAGGAAGCCCTCCAGCCGCCGGACGATGGTGAGCTCCAGGCGGCGCAGCGCGGCCTCCGGGGCCAGCTTGTGCAGCGGCAGGGTTGCCCGGGTCGGCTCGCGCAGCACCGACTCGACCACGCCGAGGTCGTCGGCGGGCGGCTCGAACTGCATCTGCTGGGACAACGGCCTCGTCAGTTCTGGTAGCTCGGGTTGTGCCGGTGCTGGCTGTGCGCCTGGTCGCGCTGCTGCTGGTTCCAGACCGGGGTCGGCGGCGGCACCATGGCGACGATCCGCTCGACCACCTGGGCGGGGGCGATGTTGTCGGCGACGGCGTCGAAGCCCAGCACCAGGCGGTGCGACATGACGTCCTTGGCGACGGCCTGGACGTCGGTGGGCAGCACGTAGTCGCGGCCGTGGATCAGGGCCAGCGCGCGGGCGGCGGCGACCAGGCCCAGGGTGGCACGGGGCGAGCAGCCGATCTGGATCACCGAGGCCAGGTCGGGCATGCCGAACTCGGCCGGCGTCCGGGTGGCCAGCACCAGCCGCACGATGTACTCGGCGACCAGGTTGTGCACGAACACGTTGGACGCCTGATCCTGCAGCTCGCGGACCTTGTCGGGGCTGAGCACGTTGATCGGCTCGGGCGGCTGGACGCTCATCCGGCGGAGGATCTCGAACTCCTCGTTGCCGCGCGGGTACGGCACGTCGACCTTGAGCAGGAACCGGTCGCGCTGCGCCTCGGGCAGCGGGTAGACGCCCTCGGACTCGATCGGGTTCTGGGTGGCGATCACGATGAACGGCTTGGGCACCGGGTAGGTGGTGCCGCCGATCGACACCTGCCGTTCCGCCATCAGCTCCAGCATCGCGGACTGCACCTTGGCGGGCGCCCGGTTGATCTCGTCGGCGAGCACGAAGTTCACGAACACCGGACCCAGCGCGATGTCGAACTTCTCCTGGCGGGCCGAGTAGATCCGGGTGCCGACGATGTCGGAGGGGACCAGGTCGGGGGTGAACTGGATGCGCGAGAAGTCGCCGCCGACGACGGTCGCGAAGCTGCGCACGGCAAGGGTCTTCGCGACGCCCGGGACGCCTTCCAGCAGCACGTGCCCCTTGGCCAGCAGGCCGACCATCAGCTGCTCGACCATGTGCTCCTGGCCGACGATCACCCGCTGGACCTGGGCGATCGCCTCGCCCAACAGACGGGCGGCCTCGCGAGTGGCCGGATTGCCCTGCTGCTGGCCCGGGGCCTGCGTCGGATTGGACACGCGTGTCTCCTGCTCGCCGAATGCACGTTGGGGCGGGCGGGGCCCGCCGGTCTGCAGGCAACCTTACCGGGCGGTCGCGCCACGCTTTCAGTGCCGCCGGGCCGGGGCCGGGCATCGGGCAGAATGGGACGCACCCCGCGGCCAGGGCCCCGGTTGGCCGGGTGTGATGAGATGGGAGCCGATGTCCGAGCAGCACAACCCGGCACCCGGCGACCCGAGGTCGCCGGGCGCGGTTCCACTGACTCCGCTGCTCGGCGACGACCCGCCCAAGGTCGGCGACTTCTGGCTCGACGCCCGGCTGGTCGCGGCACCGTCCGGGGTTGCCTTCGCGGCCCATGATCACGCCAACACGCCGGTGATGCTGCTCCTGCTGTCCGAGGGTGCCGCCAACGACGCGGCGGCGCGGGACCGGCTGGCCGGCGTGGTGAACGAGCTGCACATCGACACGGTGGTGGCCCGCGGCGGTCACGGTCAGGACGAGGGCCGGCTCGGCGCCAAGTACCGGCACGAGGACGACGATCCGGTCGACCCCGACGACGCCCCGCTGGCGCCCTGGGTGGCGCTGGCCTACGACGGCTCGCCGGCGGCGATCGCCGAGGCGTCCCGGATTCTCGACGAGGTCCAGCTGGCCCGGCTGCCGCTGCAGGGCACGCCCGCCGGCCCCGACTACCGGCTGCACTGGATCGACCGGGCGGGGCCCGGGGTGGCCCGGCTGTGGCCGCTGCCCTGGCCGGGACGGCATGACCGGGCGGGCTGGGTGTCGATCCTGGCGTCCTGGCTGCTGATGCTGCTGATCGCCGCGCTGGCCGTGCTGATCGCGATCCTGATCTTCCAGCAGTCGCCCACCCAGAGCCCGCCGCCGCCGGTGCCGCCGACCGGCTCGCCGCCGCCGCAGTCCGGTTCGCCCCCGCCCGACTCGGGCTCCCCGTCCCCGCAATCGGGCTCGCCGTCCCCGCAATCGGGTTCCCCCTCGCCGCAATCGGGCTCCCCGTCCCCGCAGTCGGGCTCTCCCTCGCCGCAATCGGGTTCGCCGTCGCCGCAATCGGGTTCTCCCTCGGGGGTCGGGCCGCCGTCCCCGAACTCGCGGCTGTGACCGTCCGGCTGATCGTCACCGACCTCGACGGCACCTTCGTCGACCCGGTCGGCCAGGTCTCCGCGCTGAACCGGCGAGCGCTGGTGGCGGCGGCCGAGCGGGGTGTGCCGGTGGTGGTGGCGACCGGACGGCCGTCGCGCTGGCTGCAGGTGCTGGACGATCTGCCCGGCGTGCACAGCGAGGTGGTGGTCAGCAACGGCGCCGGCGTCTTCGATCTGGCGGCACGGCGTCACACCGTCGTCCACGGGCTCGATCCCCGGGTGGCGCTGGAGGTGGCCGACGACCTGCGCGAAGCCATTCCGGGCACGGTCTTCGCCTTCGAGTGGGGCGAGCACTTCGGCTGCGAGCCTGGCCTGCAGCAGGAGCGGGGCGAGTGGCTGAAGGTGGCGCCGCTGCCCGAGCTGGCCGCCGAACCCGGGCCGGTGCTGAAGCTCTGCGCCTTCCACTCCGACCTGGACAGCGATGCGCTCGCCCTGCGGGGTCGTGAGGTGATCGGCGAACGGTTGACGATGACCCATTCGCATCTCGGCGACTACGGGCTGCTGGAGATCAGCGCGCCCGGGGTCACCAAGGCGTCCGGGCTGGCCGCGCTGTGCGCCGACCTCGGCGTGGCCGCCGCCGATGTGGCAGCGTTCGGCGACATGCCCAACGACCTGCCGATGCTGGCCTGGGCCGGCCACGGCTACGCCATCGCCGAGGGCCATCCACTGCTCGTCGAGGCCGGTTTCCGGCTCACCGAGGGACCCCAGGACGAGGCCGTCGGGCGGACGATCCTGCAGCTGCTGGGCTGAGTCGGGCGCCGGTCGGACGGGTGGGGTGTCCAGGGCATACCCTCGGGCCATGCGGGGCGGGCGGCGGATCTGGGTTCGGGTGGTCGTCGGCGTGCTCGTGGTTCTCCTCATCGCGGCGGCGGCCGGGTACTGGTACCTGCGGCCGCTGCTGCGCACCGGCACCGGGTATGCGGCGCACAACGCCTGTGCGCTGGACGTGATCGCGCGGCGTCCACTCACCGAGGACCTGCCGCCCAATCCGCTGGTGCCGTACCTGTCGATCGGTTCGGACGGCGCAGGCTATCGGGCGTCCGTCCTCGGGCTGCTGGCCGGGCAGCGGGCCTCGGCGGTCGACGGTTTCGGATGCACCCTGGCCGAGGGCCGGCCACCGGCGCCCGGCGTCGCGACCAGGATCTCGCCGGCCGCCAACCCGCTCGCGAACCAGCCGCGACCGCGTCCCGAATCGGGCCTGGACGCGGCGCTGGCCCGGGCCTTCGGCGACGATCTGGACCCGGCCGGACGCGATCGGCTGGGCACCCGGGGCGTGGTCGTCGTCCGGGACGGCCGGATCGTGGCCGAACGGTACGCCGCTGGCTTCACCGCCGCGACGCCGCAGTTGGGCTGGTCGATGGCCAAGAGCGCCACCAGCCTGTTGACCGGTGTGCTGGTGGCGCAGGGCAAGGTGTCGCTCGCGGACGACCGGCTGCGTCCGGAGTGGACCGACGAGCGGGCCAGGATCAGCGTGGAGGACCTGCTGCGGATGCGCAGCGGCCTGGCCTGGGACGAGTCCTACGACCTGGGCACCACGATCACCGCGATGCTCTACGACCAGCCCGACATGGCGTCCTTCGTGGCGTCGCAGCCGCTGGCGCACCCGGTCGCGACGGTCCAGCAGTATTCGTCCGGTTCGACGAACCTGCTCTGCGGCGTGTTGCGGACCCGCACCGGCCAGGGTGCCGATCTGCCCCGGAAGGAGTTGCTGGCGCCGCTGGGGCTGTCGTCGGCGGTCTGGGAGACCGACGCCACCGGGACGGCGGTGTGCAGCTCGTACCTGTGGGCGACGCCGCGGGACTGGGCCGCGCTCGGTCAGTTCGCGCTGGCCGACGGGGTCTGGAACGGGCGGCGGCTGCTGCCGGACGGCTGGATGCGGCAGACCACCACCACGATCACCCCGCCGTCGGCAGAGGACCCCAACTACGCCGCCGGCTGGTGGACGAACCTGACCGCCGGCGGTGCCGTGGTGGACCGCCGACTCCCCCGGGACGCCTACTGGGCCAGCGGCCACGACGGCCAGCGGCTCTTCGTGGTCCCCTCCCGCAAGCTGGTCGTGGTCCGGTTGGGCTTCTCCCCTGTCGCCGACGACCTCCGTGCCGAGGAACTGGTCGCGGACGTCGTCGCGGCCCTGGGCTGACAAGGCCGAGCCGCTGGTCCTTCCGGCGCGGCCGACCCGCGGACTCAGTGAGTTCGCCGGTCGCCACGCCCCGGCAGTCGGGACGCCAGGACCAGCCAGGCGGCGCCCCAGCCCGCCAGCGCGAGGTCGGCGACCGGGCCCGGCTGGCCGAACGCCGGCATCGCGGCGACCAGGTAGAGCAGGCAGGCCAGCGGCCACCAGCGCAGCCCGGGGAGCTGCGTCGGACGCCGGATCGCACCGATCGCGACCGGCGCCATCCCCAGCAGATGCAGCGCGGTGGCCACCGCGTAGACCACCGCGGTGTCCTGGCCGCGCAGCAGCGACACCACCTCCGCGGCCCCGACCAGCAGCCAGCTCGCGCCGACCAGCCACAGTCCCGCGCGTCCGGCCGCACCCCGGCCGAGGCCCGCCCCGCCGAGCCCGATCACGACCCCTACCAGGAGCAACGCGGACGCCGCGGACCCGGCATTGAGCACGGTCAGGCCGAGCGTGCTCTGCGGAACGGCCAGGGCCACCAGCGCGGAGAGGACGTAGCCGACCGCGCCGGCGATCCCGACCCGGACGGCGAGCGGGCGTCGGCCGGCCGGACCTGGCTGCCGCTCGGTCCGGAGTGCCGCATCCCGTGCCGTGACGCCACTCATGACGCCGCCCTGGCCTGCTCGGTGACCAGCTCGACCTGGGACCCGGGGGCACCGGTGAGGGCCCGGATCGCCTCGCGCAGCGAGTCGGCGGGATCGGCCGCCGCCGTCCACCAGCCGGCGGGGGCGCCGTCCGGCCTGATCAGCAGCGCGCCGCCGGCAGCCATGCCGAGCCCGCGTGCGGTCATCGGGTGCACCTGCCGAACCGTGATCGGCGGGCCTGCCACCCGTTCGGCGGCGGCCCGCCATCGACCGTCGCCGGCCGGCACCAGCAGGGTCAGCCCCGCGCCGACCAGGTCGAGGGTGGACAGCTCGCCGACCGCGCCGGGCAGCCAGTCGTGCCGGAGCCGCCCGCCGATGTCGGCCGCCAGCTCCTCGACGCCGGAACGTTCGCCACCCGCCGGGTGGGCCGAGCGGGCCACGTTGTGCGCCGCCACCGGACGCCGTTCGCCCTCGTAGCTGTCCAGCAGGCTCGGCTGCGCCCAGCCCTTGAGCACCCAGGCCAGCTTCCAGCCCAGGTCGTAGCTGCTCTGCACCGCGGAGTTCAGGCCGGTGCCGCCGCGGGGGGTGATCTGGTGCGCGGCGTCGCCGGTCAGGAACACCCGTCCCGAGCTGAACCGATCGGCGATCCCGGCGGCGAAGGTGAAGCCGCCGATCCGCCCGATCGCCGGAGCGAGATCCGGGACCCCGCTGGCCCTCCGGATCAGTCGGACCGCCTCGTCCGGCGTGGGTGCCGGCCGGTCGTCGGACGACGTCCGGACGACGCCGTAGATCCACCGATCGCCGCTCCCGGACGGCACGAACACCCCCGCAGCCTCCGGATGCTCGACCCGGTACAGGAAGTACCGGCGATCGCCCAGGACGTCCCACAGCGGCGCGCGGAACTCGACGCTGACGGCGCGCGAGATCGCGCCCGGACCGCTGACCCCGATCCCGACCGCCTGCCGCACCCGGCTCCGGACGCCGTCGGCGGCCACCAGATAGCTCGCCGGCACCCGGCGCTCCCGTCCGGTCGCCAGGTCGCGCAGCGTGACCAGGACAGCGTCGTCGCCCTGCTCGAGACTGACGAACTCGCTGCCGAGTTCGACCTCGGCGAGCGGGTGGTCGCGCACGGCGTCGACCAGCACCGACTCGAGATGGTCCTGGGGCACGCAGGCCGGCGTGGTGGGACTGAGCACCAGGCTCTGTTCGAGGCTGGGAAAGCTGGTCGGGTGGGTCTCGCCGGTGGAGGCGAGGGTGTCCCCCACCCACTCCTTCCACTCCACCCGGACGCCACCCGCGCGCACCCGCGACTCCAGTCCCCAGGATCGGAGGATCTCCATGGTGCGGGTGCTCAATGACGTGGCCCGAGGCAGCGACGACAGCGTCGTCCGGCGCTCCACCAGGTGGACGGGCACGCCCTGGCGAGCCAGGTTCAGCGCGGCGGTGAGGCCGGCGGGTCCCGCCCCCACGATGAGCACGGTGGCGGCGCGGCCGCGAAGCGACGCGATGGACATGATGACCTCCTGGACATTTTTGATAGACACGTTGTCTCTCTAATCAGTATCAGCACTACATGCTGTCTCGTCAACTTGACGCTTGCTCCCCGCGGATGCACACTCATGTTCATGAGACATACTGTTCATTCAACTTCGGGATCGCCACAGGTGCGATCTCGCGTCAACCGGGACGGTGGCGCCCGCTTGCGGGTCGTCCGGCCCGGAGAAGGCCGCGTGGGCGACCTCGGCGACCTCAGCGTCGTGTTCAAGCTCGACGGCGCGGACACCGGCGGAGCCCTCGCGATCGTCGAGCACGAACTCGGCGTGGGCGCCCTGGTGTCGCCGCATCGGCACACCCACGAGGACGAGTTCTCCATCGTCACGCAGGGCCGCATCGGCTTCCGGTCGGGCGACCACGAGGTCGTCCTCGGGGTCGGTGGCTACATCGCCAAGCCGCGCGGGGAGGTGCACGCCATGTGGAACGCGGGCGAGGTGACCGCCCGGATGATCGAGGTGATCAGCCCGGCCGGATTCGAGCGCTTCTTCCGCGAGGTCGCGGACCGCTCGGCCGCCGGCGATCTCGATGCCGAGCGCGGACGCGCCCTCGCGGACTCCTTCGGGCTCGAGGTCGTCGACCCGCCCTGGCTCGGAGACGTCGTCCGCCGCTACGGGCTGCGGGGTGCCCCGCCGGACCCCGGCCCCGCCGGGCTCACCGGGGAGGACGGGGTGGCCACGGTCACCGGCGACGATGCGGCGCGGCCGGCGGGAGACCTCCGATGAGGACGCCGACCCGCGTCGCCGGACTGATCGCGGTCGCCCTGGCCGCCGTCGCCGTCACCTCGCTGCCCGCCACCGCGGCGGGCCCCGACAATGGTCGGCACCCGACCAGCACCGGCCTGGCCGGCTTCCTGGCCGAGGACGGCAACCGCTTCGACGCCGACCCGGACGACTACGACATCGTCGACCGCGCCCTGGCCACGGTCCTCGCCGAGCATCCGGAGAGCCCGCTCGCGATGGCGCACGACGGCCGTGTTCGACTGACCGCGTTCCTGCCGAACGACGGCGTCTACCGTCGGTTCGTCCGCGATTCGCTCGGACACCGGCGCACCAGCGAGGCCGCGGTGTTCGCCGAGCTCGCCGACTCGCTGTCGACCGACGGGCTGGAGGCCCTCCTCCTGCAGTCCCACATCGTGCCCGGCCGCACCGTCGACCACCGCGAGCTGCTGCGCTCCGACGGCGTCCGCCTGGAGACCCTGGCGGGCTTCGAGCAGGCCAGGATCGGGGTGGCGGTCGGGAAGCACGCCCTGGTCCGGCTAGCGGATGCCGATCCAGACGACCGGGACCCGGTCGTCGTCCGGCCCGGCCTGGACCACGGCGGACGGCAGGCCATCCACGGGATCGATGGCGTCTTCCGGATCATCGACCTGCCCTAGCCTCTCGACCATCCACCACCGCCTCGGGCACCGGTCCGGGCTTGCCGAGACGATTGCGCCGCTGCGTGGCGCCGGATCCCGACGCGTCGGGCCGTCGGGCCGGCCGGGGCGCGGGCCCGGTCGGTCAGTCGTGGCAGACCGAGCGCTCCGCCATCCAGACCAGGGTGTCGACGGCCTCGTCCAGGCTCAGTCCCCGGCCGCTGACCAACAGGTCGAGGCTCTCGAAGCTGGTCAGCACCCAGAGCGCGTTCACCACCTGCTCGCGGGTCAGCCCGGGGCGCTGCAGGCCCTGCTCCAGCAGGTGATCCGCCAGGCTCTCCATGCCCGCCCGGCGGTCCACCTCCATCTGCCGGACGGCGCCGCCGGAGGACTCGGGATCGAGCCGATCCATGGAGTGCAGCACCCGGTAGACGGCCAGCTCGGCACCCTTCATCCGGCTCGCCGCCGCGATCCCCTGCCGGAGGTGTTCGCGGGCGTCGTCGACCTTCACCGCCGCGGTGAGCTCGGCGATCCCGGTCCGCTGCCACAGGTCGGCGACGAAGGCGTCGAACATGCCCGCCCGGGACCCGAACGCCAGGTAGATCGTCGACCGGGAGACGCCGGCGAGCTCGGCGACCCGGGCCATGCCGGGTTGCTCGGTCGGACGCTCCCGCAGGCACTGCGCCACGGCGTCCAGGATGCGCCGCCGGGTCTCCTGCGCCATCTCGGCGCGGACCACCTGCTCATACTTGCGAGTCGCCATCCCTCCACCTCCGCTGCCACAGTATTCACTGGACAGGGCGTTGGGCAAATAGGTGATCTGCTGGAGTCACTCAGCGCAGCCGGGCGAGCAGGGCGTCCGGATTGTGCCGGTAGGTCTCCAGGCTCGCCTCGCCGGCGGTGAGTGCCTCCAGCGTCGAGGTGAGCAGGGCGTTCACCGGCGCGGGGACGCCCACCCGGGCGCCGTACCGGGCCACCGCGCCGTTGAGGAAGGAGACCTCGGTGCGCCCGCGTCCGCCGTGCAGGTCGATGTGGAAGCTGGGCATCTTGTCCCCCCGACCCGAGCCGAGGGCCCTGGTCAGCGCCGGCTGGGCGATCACCCGGGGCAGCCGGGTGGCCAGGGCGAGGGCCCGGACCGGGGTCCCGGGCAGATCGACGACGCCGTGACCGAGGGCCTTCATCACCGCCAGACATTCCCGCAGCACCGCCACCTCCAGCCCGTAACTGCGCTTGTCGGAGAACAGTTCGGCGACCGTGCGGTCGAGGATCGCCGAGGTCGCGTTGCCGGTCAGGTTGGTCAGCAGCTTCGACCACTTCATCGCGCCGGCGTCCGCGAACAGGCGGCCGGACAGGCCCGCCCGCTCCAGCGCGGCGACCAGCGGTTCGCTCAACCGGTGTCCCATCGCCACCCCGATGCCGCGGTGCTTCTCCTCGCGCACCTCGCCGAGGCCCGGCTTGCTGACCGCGGTCGCGACGGTGCCGGCGAGCACCCTGTCCTCGCCCAGGGTGGCGGCGATGGTCGGCTCGTTGTCGACGCCGTTCTGCAGCGACAGGATGCTGGGCACCTCGTGCCCGGTGGCGATCAGTTCGTCCAGTGCCGTCTGGGTGTCGAACGACTTCAGCGCGAAGACGCCGATGTCGTACGGTCCCGCGGCGAGGGCCTCGGCGGCGCCGGCGTGCATGGTCACGTCGGTGATCACCCGGGTGGCGTCCGCGGTGTGCAGCTTCAGACCGTTCGCGGCGATCGCCTCGGCGGTGGCGGGCCGTTCGATGAAGCTGACGTCCTCGCCGGCGGCAGCCAGGCTGCCCCCGACATAGGTGCCGATCGCGCCCGCGCCCAGGAAGAGGAACCTCATGGCAGGACTCTCCCGGCTCCGGCGGTTGCGGGCAAGCGGACGCGCGACG
>JBGALC010000082.1:0-9961 GCA_044224095.1 Micropruina sp.
CAGGTGCCGTCGGTGCAGAAGCGGATCATCGAGGAGGCCCGGAAGTGGGCCAAGCCGGTCATCGTCGCCACCCAGATGCTGGAGTCGATGATCAGCGCGCCGCAGCCGACCCGGGCCGAGACCTCCGACGTCGCGAACGCGATCCTGGACGGCGCCGACGCGGTGATGTTGTCCGGCGAGACCGCGATGGGCGAGTACCCCCTGCAGGCGGTCGAGGTGATGGCGCGGATCATCAACTACACCGAGGGTCAGGGCCTGCACAAAATCCGCAGCATCGACTGGGACCCGCACACCCACGCCGGCATCATCTCCAAGGCCGCGGTGGACATCGCCGAGCGAGTGGGCGCGAAGTATCTCGCGGCGTTCACCATCTCGGGCGACACCCCGCACCGGCTGGCCCGGCTGCGCTGCGAGATCCCGATCATGGCCTTCACCCCGAAGCCGCGGACGGCTCTGGAGTTGACCCTGTGCTGGGGCGTCCAGTCGTGGGTGACCCCGGAGTTCGTCTCGACCGAGTCGATGGTGCAGTCGGTCCAGGACGCCCTGATGGAGACCCGCTGGGTGCAGCCCGGCGACCTGATCGTGATCGTCGCCGGCAACCCGTCCGGCACCGGCGGCCAGACCAACTCGGTGCGCATCTACGAGCTGCACGAGTAGACCCGAACCAACACGAGACCCCGGAGCAAGTCCGGGATGACGGTCGCCTCGACCCAACCCGTCATCCCGGCGAACGCCGGGATCTCGGCAAGCTCGATCAACGACGAACGGACGCGACCACCGGGTGGCCGCGTCCTTCGGTTTCGTTGCCGGCTACTCGCCGAGTTGGTGGTCGGCCAGGAAGTGCGCGATGTCCCGGGTCGCCGGGTACAGCTCCAGGTAGCGGCCGAAGAAGTCGTCGTAGAGCGGCTGGTCCTCCTCGTCGGGCTGGACGTGCGCGGCGACCTTCATCCAGCTGGTCGACTCGTCGGCCTCGCCGACGTTCTGCGCCGAGATCAGGGCGTCGCCGTAGCTGGCGCCGATGGCCAGCTTGGGCAGCACCTGCTCGATGCCGCAGACGTCCGAGACGATCCTGGTCCACAACCCGCCCTTGGCGCCGCCGCCGACCGCGACGAACCGCTTGCCCTCGCCGCCGGCCTCCTTGATCGAGTCCAGCAGGTGCCGGGTGCCGTAGGCGGTGGCCTCCAGCAGCGCCCGGTAGAGCTCGCCGCGGGTGGTGCTGAGGGTGAGCCCGGCGATCACGCCGCGGGCGCGCGGGTCGCTGATCGGCGTCCGCTCGCCGGCGAAGTAGGGCAGCGCCAGCAGGCCGTTCGAGCCGGGGGCGACGTCGGCGGCCTCCTCGGTGAGGACGGCGTACTCGACGCCGCCGGTGATGTCGCGCAGCCAGGTGGTCAGCGCGCCGGAGGCGGACAGCCCGCCGGCCAGCGCGAAGGTGTCCCGGTAGGTGCCGGTGATCGCCCACAGATTCGGGTGGGACATGAAACGGTCGGCGATCAGGTCGGCCACGATCGTGGAGCCGTACATCAGCATCACGTCGCCCGGGTCCTTCACCCCGACGCTGAGCGCCTCGCTGAAGGCGTCCGTGCTGCCGACGCCGACCGGGATTCCCTCGGGCAGGCCGCTGAGCCGGGCGCCCTCGGCGGTGATGTGGCCGGCGATCTCGTTGGAGTACTTCAGCTCGGGCAGCGGCAGGCCCGGTGCCACCAGCTCGGCCCATTCGGAGATCCAGTCCTGGGTCTTCGGCGAGTACATCGGGTCGAACATGGACGCCGAGAGGTGGTCGAGCACGTAGGCGCCGGTCAGCTTGAAGGCGACATAGGTCTGGGCCATGAAGAAGTACTTCGCCTTCTCCCACACCCACGGCTCGTTGCGGACGGTCCACAGGAATTTGGGACCCTGCGACTGCGAGGTGAGGACGTTGCCGCACCGCTCGACGAGCGCCTCGGTGCCCAGCTTGTCGGTGAGTTCGGCCACCTCGCGGGAGGCCCGGGTGTCCACCCCGTACAGGATGGCGGGGCGCAGCGGCCTGCCCTCGGCGTCGCAGAACAGGCTGCACGGGCCGATGCCCGAGGTGGTGATGCCGACGATCGGGCCGTCGGCCTTGTGCAGCAGGTCCGCGGTGATGGCCAGGAAGTCGGCCCACCAGACCTCGTCGGCGTCGTGCTCGACGTGACCCGGCTTCGGCATCGAGGTGCGGTGCGGCTTCTCCGAGGTGGCGATCACCTTCCCGTTCAGCCGGGCGAGGACGCCTTTCGAGCTGCCGGTCCCGAAGTCGATCCCGATGACCAACCTCTTGTCCTTCGCCATGGTGTGCTCCTTTCTGCGAGCGACATTGCTCGCGGAGGCAACCGCGATGTTGCCGTCCGTGACTGAACGGTATTCGATGCGGTCGCCGGACGCGAGAGCAATCGTGTGAGAAATGAGAGATTCTGTGTGGCTACCCCCATTTTCCGTGAGGGCGCTGCACCTCAATCCGGTACGACGGCCAGGTTGGCGGCGATGGTCGACCGGCCCTCACCGGCCAGGCCCGCGAAGATGCTCACCCGGCCGCGTGTGCGGACCAGGGCGAGCCGGGCGGGCGCCAGCGGACCGGACGCCTTCACCGGCTGGCGGCGCTCGGCGGCGGCCCGGGCCGGCCTCCTGGGTGGGCGGCTCGGTCAGTCGGCCGGGCGGCCGGGGCCTCGGTAACCAGGCCGCGCATCAGGCCCGCCCGGGGCAGGGCAGCAGCAGCCGCGACGATCCGCCGGCACCGTGGTGGATCGTCCGGGACGAGCCGGCCAGGCCGACGCCGGTCGCCGGGTCCTGGGCGGTGCCCAGGTTCCGCGCGTAGCGGGGGTGGGCGCCGCCGGAGACCTGGAGGCGCAGCCGGCTGCCGGCGGCGAAGCGGTGGGCGAGCGCGTCCAGCTCGATCCGTACCGGCCCCGCCGCGTCGTCCGGTCCGAGCCGGCGGAAGCCGTCGGCGACGTTGATCGAGCGGCCGCCGGGCACGACCTCGCAGACCCGGACGAACAGGTCGGCGCGCGGGTTGTCGCTGCCATGCGCCAGCTCGAGCACCGGGGTGCCGATCACCTCGAGCGGCTCGGCCAGCACGTCGCCGGTGAAGGTGAGCACGTCGGCGCGGCGCTCCAGCGCCCGGTTGTCCCGGCGTCCGGCCAGCGCGGGATTGATCACCCGGCCGCCGACGGCCGGGGTCGGATCCGCGGGGTCGTAGCGGAAGGTCGACGGCTCGCCGGACGCCGCGGCGGATCCTCGGCCAGCCGGCCGCCGGGCTGCAGGTGGAGCGTCCGGACGCCGCCGGCGGGCGGCCAGTCGTCCAGATCGCGCCACTCCCCGGTGCCGGTGACGAAGACCCTGACCGGGGCGGGGCGACGCCGGCGACCGGTCCCGGCGAGGTGCTCCGCCAGCCAGTCCAGGGTCTCCGGCATGGTCACCCGGGCGGCCCTGGTGGCCAGCTCGACGTGACTCCACGGCCCGACGGTCAGCGCGACGTCCACGCCGCGCCGGCGGAGCTGCGCGTACTGGTCGAGCATCTGGTCGACGAACCGGTCCTGCCAGCCCTCGTGCAGCAGCACGGGCACCCGTACCCGCTGCAGGGCGGCGCCGAGCCGCATCGACCGCCACGCCGGGTCATCCGGGTCCGGGGCCTGCAGCCATTCGGTGTACGGCATCCGGCTGCCCGCCAGCACCGTCTGCTGCGCCCGGGCGAGCGGCAGCTCCCGGTAGCCCGGCCGCAGCCGGCGGGCCGCGGTGGGGAACCGGGCCAGTCCGGTGAGGAAGGGATCCTCGATGTGGTCCAGGCCGTCCAGCAGGGTGAGGGTGCCCTCCAGGGCGAAGGCGCCGCCGGGATGGGTGACCCCGTGGTTGTCGTGGGCGCTGACCGAGATCACCGCGCAGGCCAGCTCCGGCGGCGGGTCCGTCATCACCGCCCAGGCGGTGAATCCCAGGTAGGAGGCGCCGCAGAGGGCGAACCGCCCGCCGAACCAGGGCTGCTCGCGAAGCCATCCGACGGTGTCGGCGCCGTCGTCGATCTCGGCGACGAACGGGCGGAACTCGCCGCCGGAGCCGAAGGTGCCGCGGCAGCTCTGGTGCACCACCTGATACCCGTGGGTGGCGTAGTAGCCGGCGGTCAGGACGGCCACCGGCGAGTTCCGCCCGTACGGCGTCCGGATCAGTATCGTCCCTTGTGAGGACCCGATCGGCAGGTACAGGTCGGTGAGCAGCTCGACGCCGTCGCGCATCGCCACCGGGATGTCCCCGGCGACCCGGTAGCCGCGGCGTCCGACCGGCATCCGCAGCGCCCGGGCGAGGATCGCGTCGAGGAGCCGGCGGCGACGGCTCCGCGGGCGGCCGGCCCGGCCGGGCGTCCCGCCCGCCGGCGAGGTGCCTGTCCGTCCGGAGCGAACCTCCCGCATCCGCCGATTGTCCTCCGCGACGGGGATGCTGTCACCGGTTCCCGGCGAGGGATCTGCGCTCAGTCCATGTGCGGGTAGCGATGGTCGGTCGGCGGGACCAGCGTCTCCTTGATCGAGCGGGCGTTCGTCCAGCGCAACAGGTTCTGCGCCGAGCCCGCCTTGTCGTTGGTGCCGGAGGCCCGGGCACCGCCGAACGGCTGCTGACCGACCACCGCACCGGTCGGCTTGTCGTTGACGTAGAAGTTGCCGGCCGCGAACCGCAGCACCCGGCTCGCGGAGGTGATCGCCGCGCGGTCCCGGGCGATCACGGAGCCGGTGAGCGCGTAGGGCGAGCCCGACTCGGCCTGCCGCAGCACCGCGTCGAAGTCGTCGTCGTCGAAGACGTGCACGGCGAGGATCGGCCCGAAGTACTCGGTGCTGAAGACCTCGTCGGTCGGGTCCTCGCCGACCACGATGGTGGGCCGGACGAACCAGCCGACGGAGTCGTCGGTGACGCCGCCGGCGACCACCGTCAACCCGGGCCGGGCCTTCGCCCGCTCGATCGCGGCGCGCTGCTTGGCGAAGGCGCGCTCGTCGATCACCGCGCCGAGGAAGTTGCCCAGATCGCGCGGATCGCCCATCGGCAGCGCGTCGGTGGCGTCGATCAGGTCGTCGCCCGTCCGGTCCCAGACGCTCCGCGGGATGTAGGCGCGGGACGCGGCCGAGCACTTCTGCCCGGCGTAGTCGAAGGCGCCGCGGATCAGTGCGGTGCGCAGCACCGCGTCGTCGGCGGACGGGTGGGCGATGACGAAGTCCTTGCCGCCGGTCTCGCCGACCAGGCGCGGATAGGAGCGGTAGCTGCCGATCCGGGCGCCGACCTGTGCCCACAGGTGCTGGAAGGTGCCGGTGGAGCCGGTGAAGTGGATGCCTGCCAGGCCGGGGTCGGCGAGCGCCACCTCGGAGACCGCCAGCCCGTCGCCGGGCAGCATGTTGATCACGCCGGCCGGCAGCCCGGCCTCCTCCAGCAGCTGCATGGTCAGGCTGGCCGCGAGCTGCTGGGTGGGGGACGGCTTCCACAGCACGGTGTTGCCCATCAGCGCGGGCGCGGTGGGCAGATTGCCGGCGATCGCGGTGAAGTTGAACGGCGTGATCGCGTAGACGAATCCCTCCAGCGGCCGGTGATCGGTCCGGTTCCAGACGCCGGGTGCGTTCGCGATCGGCTGCTCGGTGAGCAGCTGTGCGGCGAAGTGCACGTTGAACCGCCAGAAGTCGATCAGCTCGCAGGCGCTGTCGATCTCCGCCTGAAAGGCGGTCTTGCCCTGACCCAGCAGCGTCGCGGCGTTGAGTCGCTGACGCCACGGCCCGGCCAGCAGGTCGGCGGCCCGCAGGAAGACGGCGGCGCGCTCGTCGAAGGGCAGCTCGCGCCAGCCCGGGGCGGCCGCGGCCGCGGCCGCCTGTTCGGCGTCGGCCGCGGTGGCGTTGCGCAGGACGCCGAGCACCTGGTGGTGGTCGTGCGGTTGCACGACCGGCACCGCGGCGCCGGCGCCGGTGCGCCAGTCACCGCCGATATAGGCGTCCAGCCGGTGCTGCGCGGATTGCTGGCGGTCACCGTGCTCACCCTCGGCAACCCGGCCGGTTCGAGCAACCTGTTCTGGTCTGCGGTGATCGTGCTCACCTCGGCCAACTACGCGGTGGCGAACGTCTACACCAAGCGCTTCGTCTCGGACGTCCACCCGTTGCTGATCGCCCTGCTGCAGCTCGGCTTCGGGACCGTGTGGTTGCTGCCGGTCCTGCTGATCACCGGGGACTGGCGGATGCCGGGCGACGTCGGCTGGGCCTCCCTGGTCGCCCTGCTGGAGTTGGGCGTCCTCGGCTCGGCCTTCGGCTACGTGCTGTTCTTCTACTTCATCGCCACCTGGGGTTCCACGGTCACCAGCCTGAACACCTATCTGCAGCCGCTGGTCGGGATCGCGCTGGGCGTCCTGGTGCTCGGCGAGCGGCCGGGCTGGCAGGCCTGGCTGGGGATCGGGATCGTGCTGGCCGGGGTGGCCCTGTTCGGGGCGTCGACGTTGCGCCCGGACGCCCGTCGCGGCCCGCTCAGACGATCCGCGCGCCGAGACGCAGGGTGAGCAGTTCGGGATCGTCGTCGGCGACCTCCAGCACGGGCCACCAGGCGGCCTCGATCGCCTGGCCGGCCGCGGTCCGGTAGTCCGGCACGGACAAGACCAGATCGCCGTCGGCCGAGGTGGCGAGCAGCTCGCCGGCCACCTCGACGCCGTCGCTGAACGCCAGCCGGACGTCGGCCGGCCCCAGCGGGCCGGCGACGCGGGCCCGCTGCAGGCTCAGTCGGACGCCGCGGAACAGGTGGCTGTACGACGCCGTCAGCGGCAACGGCTCGCCGGTCATCGGGGATCGAGCCGCAGGGCGCGGGTGATGATGTCGGCCGTCCGCTGGACGTGGGTGCGGGCGATCAGTCCGGCGGACTCGCCGTCGCCGGAGGCGAGCGCCGCATGCAGCGCGCGATGCTCGTCGTTGACCGCCCGGATGTCGCGCTCGGTGAAGACGATCGGAGCGTTGAAGTTCCAGTAGTTGATCATCGTGCTGCGGGCGGCGTCGGTGAGCACGTGATTCCGGGCGGCCCGGGTGATCAGCGAGTGGAACTCGTCGTTCAACCGGTTGACCTCGGCGCGGGCCTCGGTGTGCTCCATCTGGTCCATCAGCTCGAGGAGCTGGTCCAGGGTCTCGGGGGTGATCCGGCCGGCGGCCAGCCGGGCCGCGGACGACTCCAGCTCGACCCGGGCCTCGAGCAGCTCGACGATCTCGTGCGGGGCGTGATCGCGGACCACCCAGCCCTTCTGCTGGACCACCAGGCCCTCCTGTTTCAGCCGCAGCAGGGCCTCGCGAACCGGCGTCCGGCTGACGTTGAGCTGGGCCGACAGCTCCTGCTCGACGAGCCGGTGGTTCGGGCGGTACTCCGCGCTCAGGATCGCGTTGCGCAGGTGCTCGTGCACGGCATCGGCCGCGATCGTGGGGGTCGATTGCTTGGCCACCGGATCTCCTTCGACGGGTATACCGGGCAGCATACAACCAGTGGAGGAAGCCGCTCGGCGGGGCGCCCGAGCGGTGCCGAGGAGGGGAGTCGAACCCCTATGCCCTTGCGGGCAGACGGGTTTGAGCCGTCCGCGTATGCCATTCCGCCACCCCGGCTGGAAGCCCTACGATCATGCCACATTCTCATCGGCCGTGCCCGTCGGAGTAAGGTGCTCCTGTGCCCGAACCGGTCACCCGTCCCACGACAGAAGAGGGCAGACAATGACGTCCGAAGCCGCATCCCCCACTGGCCGCGCGAGAGTCCTCGTCGCCGAGGACGAGGCGCTCATCCGGCTCGATCTGGTGGAGCTGTTGACCGCCGAGGGTTATGAGGTGGTGGGGGAGGCCGGTGACGGCGAGCAGGCGCTGGCGATGGCCCGCGAGCTGGAGCCCGATCTGGTCGTGATGGACGTGAAGATGCCGAAGATGGACGGCATCTCGGCGGCGTCCGCGATCGCCGAGGAGCGCATCGCGCCGGTGGTGATGCTGACCGCCTTCTCGCAGCGCGAGCTCGTCGAGCGGGCCCGCGAGGCGGGCGCGATGGCGTACGTGGTGAAGCCGTTCGACGCCTCCGACGTGGTGCCGGCGATCGAGGTGGCGATGGCCCGTCACGCCGAGCTGAAGGCGCTCGAGGACGAGATCGACGACCTCCAGGAGCGGTTCGAGTCGCGCAAGGTGGTCGAACAGGCCAAGGGCCTGCTGATGGAGGGCCCAAGCGCTGAGCGCTCGCTGGTCGGGCACATCGGGGCCGCCGAAGAACTGCTGGACGCGGCCCGGGCTCGGCCGCACCGCCGTCCGCGGTGCGCTGTCAGCCGCCCCGACTCCGGCGCCTGCCTGTAACGAGCTGGAAACACCTCGCACGCGAGATGGTATACTGACTAGTATCCAATACCAAGGAGTGAGGACAAGTGAACAGCGCAGAGGCATACGATTCCCGTCGGGATGGGCGCTTCTATCAGAACATCAGGGGCGTGATCCGGCATGCGGTTGCCGCCGGCCACGCCGACCAGGAATTCGGGGCGGAGGGCGGTGATCCGCGGGTCCTGCGGCGACTGATCGCCGCCGGGTTCGACGGCCCGGGAGCCTGATCGGCTGAGATCGAGACTGCGCCGGTCCCCCCGCATCGTCGGCGGGGCCGGCGCAGTGGCATCTCCGGACGCCGCGCCGGAGAACCGCACCGGGTCGCCGGGTCAGCGGGGGACCGGGGCGGTGCCGACCACCGCGGTCGCGTCCAGTTCGTCGTCGGTGTGCACCCGGGGCAGCAGGCCCGCCCGGGCGAACAGGTCCAGCGCGGCCGGCACCTGGGCGTCCGACACCTCGATCAGCAGCCGCCCGCCGGGGGCCAGCCACTCGGCGGCGGCCCCGGCGATCCGGCGGTGCACCGCCAGGCCGTCGTCGCCGCCGTCCAGGGTGCTGCGCGGTTCGTGGTCACGGGCCTCGGACGGCATCAGCGCGATCGAACCGGACGGCACGTAGGGTGCGTTGGCCAGGGCCACCCGCACCCGGCCGCGCAGCCGGGCCGGAAGGGCGTCCCACAGATCGCCCTGCCACACCCCGGCGCCGGGCAGGTTCGTCCGAGCGCAGTCGACGGCTCCCGGGTCCAGGTCGGCGGCGTGCACGACGATGCCCGGCACGCGGTGTCGCGTCGCGGCCGCCAGGGCCCCGCTGCCGCAGCACAGGTCGACCACCACCTCACCGGGCCGGACGCCGTCCGCGGCCAGCCGGACCAGCAGCTCGGATCGCCGCCGCGGCACGAACACCCCCGGCCGGACACCGATCCGCAGCCCGTCGAAGGCGGCCCAGCCCAGCACCTGCTCCAGCGGCTCCCCGGCGACCCGCCGGGCCAGCAACGGCTCCAGCGGTCCGGGTGCGGTCAGCAGCAGGGCGGCCTCGTCCTCGGCGAAGACGCAGCCGGCCGTCCGCAGCGCGGCCACCACCTCGTCCGGCGTCCTCAACTCCGCGGCCGCACCAGGGCGCAGGTCACCCGCGCGGTGCAGAGCAGCTCGCCGGCGTCGTCGGTGAGGACCACCTGCCAGGTGCCCAGCCGGCCGCCGATGTGCAACGCGGTGGCCTCGCCGTGGACCCAGCCGGAGGTGCCCGGCCGGTGGTGGGTGGCGTTGATGTCGACGCCGAACGCCCGCCCCTGCGGCCCGACCTCGGCGTAGGCCGACAGCGAGGCCAGGGTCTCGGCGACCACGCAGGACGCCCCGCCGTGCCACAGCCCGAACGGCTGGGTGTTCCCCTCGATCGGCGCGCGGCCCCGGGTGCGCCTCGGGCCGACCTCGATCAGCTCCAGCCCCATCTTGTTGTCCAGGGCGCTCCGGATCCCCTCGGCCCACTCCGGCAGACTCATGCCGCCTACGATCCCATATCCGGCGGACCCCGCCCGCGCGGCCGATTCTGTCGGCGGGCTCCGCTACCCTCGCATGGGTGAGCGACACCCCGGGCACCCTGCTGTTGATCGACGGCCATTCGGTGGCCTA
>JBGALC010000083.1:0-9803 GCA_044224095.1 Micropruina sp.
GCGGCCGCCTATCAGCAGTTGCTCACCGACTTCGACTGCACGCAGGAGGAGCTGTCCACCCGGATCAAGCGCAGCCGTCCGCACATCAGCAACACGATCCGGCTGCTGCAGCTGCCGGCGCCGGTCCAACGCCGCGTCGCTGCCGGGGTGCTGAGTGCCGGCCATGCCCGGGCGATCCTCGGCCTGGGCGACCCCATGGCGATGGAGCGGTTGGCGCAGCGCGTGGTGGCCGAGAACCTGTCGGTGCGCGCCGTCGAGGAGATCGTCGCGCTCGGCGAGGGAGGTGAGCCCAAGGCACCTCGACAGCGGACCATGCGTGAGCCGAGCGAGCGGGCGTCCGGTCTCGCCGAGCGGCTGGTCGAGCGCCTGGACACCCGGGTGAACGTGGTCATGGGCGCCAGGGGTCGGGGCCGGATCGTGATCGATTTCGCCAATGACGACGACCTCGGACGCCTCGTCGATCTGCTCTCCTGAGCCGGCGCCACAGTCTTCTGCAGAGATTCATCGCCTTCTCTATTTATCGACAAATACGCGGTCACGCGGGTTGCCGACAATGGGCTCGGGACGGGGCGGTCGGTGTCCGGGTTCGAGGGTAGCCTCGGCGACGTGATCACCGCCGAAGACGTCCCTGCCGTTCGTTCCGCCCTGCTGCGCTACCGGGTGATGGCCTGGATCGTGGGCGTGCTGCTCGTGATGGGCTCGGGACGGGGCGGTCGGTGTCCGGGTTCGAGGGTAGCCTCGGCGACGTGATCACCGCCGAAGACGTCCCTGCCGTTCGTTCCGCCCTGCTGCGCTACCGGGTGATGGCCTGGATCGTGGGCGTGCTGCTCGTGGTGCTGGTCTGCGTCGGCGTCCCGCTGAAGTACCTGGGCCACAACGACACGGTGGTGACCTGGACGGGCGTGCCGCACGGCTGGCTGTACCTGATCCTGCTGATCACCGCCTACGACCTCGGACGCCGGGTGAACTGGCCCTGGCTACGGCTGATCCTGATCGCACTGGCGGGAACGGTGCCGTTCCTGTCGTTCGTGGCGGAGCGCTACGCCACCTCCGATGTGCGGACGCGGCTGGCGCAGGTGGAGAACGGGGGAGCGGCCGGCGACAGCCGGCCCGACGTCCGGACCCAGGCGGCGGAGGGCTAGTACCGCGTGCCCATGCCCACGGCCCCGCCCTCGCGCCGGCCCATGCTGTGCGCGACCCGCCAGGCCATCCCCAGCGCGAACAGCGCGAACACCCACCACTGCAGGGCGTAGCCGCTGTTGCGCCAGGGTCCCTCACCCTCGGGCAGCTTCACCGTCGCCGGGGAGAGCCCCTGACCCTCGGAGGCTGCGGCGTCCAGGGTGATGAAGCCGGGCAACAGCGGCTGCTCCCAGAGTTGGGCCAGCAGCGGCAGCCGGACCGAACCCAGCCGGCAGCCGCTGGGCAACGCATGGTCGGCGGGCGGCTCCGACGGCATGAAGATGCCCGTCTCGGTCCGCGCGGCGCCGGGCTCGGCCGGCACCGCGGCACCGCCTGCCACCGTGCCCCGGACCACCGGCAGCACCCGGCCGTCGGCCAACTCCAGGGCCGACAGCACCCGCACCACCCCGTCGGCGCCCAGTACTCGTTCCTGCTGGCCGGGCAGGTAGCGCCCAGAGACCGTGACCGGCTTGCCGTAGATGTCGCCCACGGTGCCGTCGCGAGCGACGAAGTCGAGCAGCGGCACCGCCGGCTGCTGGGCCCTGGCCTGCGCCGAGGCGTTGCCCTGATCGGTGAACACCTGCAGCTGCCACAGCCCGAGACCGGTCATCACGGACGCCACCAGCACGCCGGCCAGGATCACCAGCGCCTGCCTGATCCGCAGTGGCACGGCTCAGCCCCGCACGGGCGACGGGCCGCGCCGGTGGGCATGCCGGACGAGCGCCGCGCACAGCTCGCCGAAATCCTCCCCGGCGGCCTCGACCGCCAGCGGCACCAGGGACGTCTCGGTCATGCCCGGGGAGACGTTGGTCTCGATGAAGACCGGCCCGTCGGCGCCGACGATGATGTCGGTGCGGGACAGGTCGCGCAGCCCGAGCTGGGCGTGCACCTGCCGGGCCAGGGACGCGCAGGCGGCGGCCACGTCGTCGTCCAGTTCGGCCGGGCACAGGAACCGGGTCTCGCCGGCGGTGTACCGGGCGGTGTAGTCGTAGACGCCGGAGCGTGGCCGGATCTCCACCGCCGGCAGGGCGCGGGGGCCGTCGCCGGTGTCGATCACCGTCACCGCCACCTCGGTGCCCTCGATGAACTCCTCCACCACCGCCATCTCGCCGTAGGCGTAGGCGGCGACCATCGCCCCGGGCAGCGCCTCGGCGGCGCTCACCTTGGTGCAGCCCAGCGCCGAGCCGCTCCGGTTCGGCTTCACCATCAGCGGCAGTCCGAGCCGTTCCACGATGGCGGCGACCAGTGCCCGGGCGCCGAGTTCGCGGAACACCGAGTCGGGCAGGGCGACCTGGGCGGGCTTGGCCACGTCCAGCAGCGGGGTGCAGATGGACTTGTCGAAGGCGCGCTGGGAGGCCGGACCGGTCGAGCCGACGTAGGGGACGCCGAACAGGTCCAGCACCTCGCGCAGCGAGCCGTCCTCGCCGTCGCCGCCGTGCAGCACCGGGAACACCACGGCGTCCGGGGTGCCGGCCAGCAGTTCGGCCAGCCCGCCGGTCATGTCCGACTCGGCCACGGTGAGCCCCTGGTCGCGCAGCGCCTGGGCGACCCGCCGTCCGGAGCGCAGCGACACGTCACGTTCGTGGGAGAGTCCTCCGGCGAGGACGACGACGGTGCCCGGTTGGCTGCTCATGGCTGATCCTCAGGTGATGTCCGGCGCGGGGCCGGCCGTGATGTCGCGGTACAGGTGCTCGGTGCTGGCGGTGATCCCGAAGATCCGCAGGGTGTCGATCTCGTCGCGCAGCACCTCGCCGAGCCGGCGGGTGCCTTCGATGATCCGCTCGGGGGTAGGGAAGCAGAACGACAGCCGCAGGTTCCGGCTGCCCAGGCCGTCGGCGAAGAACGCCGTCCCGGGCACGTAGGCCACCCGCGCCGACACGGCGCGGGGCAGCATCGCCTGCGAGTCGAGGCCCTCGGGGAGGGTCACCCAGACGAAGAACCCGCCGGTCGGGTGGGTCCAGGTGGTGCCCTCGGGCATGTTCTCCACCAGGCCCTGCAGCATGGCGTCGCGCCTGGCCCGGTACATGTCGCGGTACACCTGGATCTGCGCCCGCCAGTCGAACTGGTGCAGGTAGGTGGAGATCGCGAACTGGCTGAACACCGGCGGCGCCAGGGTCGCCGATTCCTGGGCCAGGGTCAGTTTCTCCCGGACGGCGTGCGGCGCGAGCGCCCAGCCGACCCGGAAGCCGGGCGCGAACGTCTTGGAGAAGGAGCCCAGGTAGACCACTCGGTCGGCGCTCATCGAGCGCAGCGCCGGCATCGGCTCGTCCTCGATCGCCAGCAGTCCGTAGGGGTTGTCCTCGACGATCAGGATGTCGAGCTCGTCGGCGGCCTCGATCAGCGCGCGGCGCCGCTCCAGCGACTGGGTGACGCCGGTCGGGTTCTGGAAGTTGGGAATGGTGTAGAGGAACTTCACCCGTTTGCCGGCCGCCCGGCAGGCGGCGACCGCCTCGCGCAGCGCCTGCGGGAGGATGCCGTGGTCGTCCATCGCGACGTGGACGACCTGCACCTGATAGGCGCGGAAGGTGCCGATCGCGCCCACGTAGGACGGCGCCTCGGCCAGGATCACGTCGCCGGGGTCGCAGAACACCCGGGTGACCAGGTCGAGCGCCTGCTGCGAGCCGCAGCTGACGACGATGTCGTCGGGGTGTGCGGTGATGCCCTCCTCGGCCATCACCTCGGTGATCTGCTCGCGCATGAACGGCTCGCCCTGGCCCGAGCCGTACTGCATGGCCTGGGTGCCCCGCTCGCGGATCAGCGACGCGATCGCCTCGCCGATCGCCTCGCGGGGCAGGTCGGCGATGTTCGGCATGCCGCCTGCCAGCGACACCACCTCGGGCCGGTTGGCCACCGAGAACAGGGCCCGGACGGCGGACACGGTGAGCCCGTGGGTGCGTTCGGCGTAGGTGTCGATCCACGGATCGAGCACCGTGTCACGACGTTGAACGGGCTCCGGCAGGCTCACCCGCCCAGCTTATCCAGCTGCCTATGATGAACCTGACTCCCGCGCGAGGCAGGTCGGGGGCCAGGAGGACACCGTGGTCAGCATCGAACTGGTCGGACCGGCGACCGTGCGTGGCCTGGCCTGCCCGTACTGTGCGCGGCCGATGCCGTTGGACGAGGCGGGGATGATCGCCGCCCAGGCGGCCTGGGGGCTGTGCGGGGCGATGGCTCGCGACGGCGGGCGGCCGGCCGGGCTGCTGCTGGTGTCGGCCTCCTCCGTGGGTGACCCGTCGGCGACGGTCGCGGTGATCGGCACCGGATGGGTCGCCGGGGATCATGCGGGGCGGGGCACCGGGCGTGCGCTGGTGCAGGCCCTCGCCGCGGGCCTGGTGCGGGCCCGGGTGGCGTCCATGCTGGCCGGCTCCGACGAGCGGCGCGGCTGTGCCGCGCTGCCGGCCGGCTTTCTGGCCGGAACCGGCTTCGCCCCCCTCACCCGCGGCGACGGCGCGCCGGGCCCGAACCTGTGGCGGATGGATCTTGCCACCACGGTGCGGACGCCCAGGGACTCGGTGCTGGTGCGGCTCGGACGCCTCGTCCAGGCCGTCCGCCCGGTGGGGCCCGAGCCGGCCCGCCGGCTACTGGTCAGATGAACTCGTCGAGGGCGCGGACCAGCGCGGCCTTCGTCTTCCCTCCGGTGAACGACTTGACCAGTTCGCCGCCCGAGAAGATCTGGATGGTCGGCAGCCCGAGCACCCCCTGTTCGGTGGGGATCCGCGGGTTGGTGTTGGTGTCGAGGGAGTAGAAGTCGATCCGGTCGCCGAACTCGCCGGCGAGTTCCTCGATGATCGGCGCGATCTGGCGGCAGGGCGCGCACCAGTCGGCCCAGTAGTCGACCAGGACCGGTTTGCTCGACCGGATGACCTTCGCGTTGAAGGTCTCGTCGGTGACGGCGGTGACGTTGGCCACGGTGTTCCTCTCTCGTTGCGGGTGGGGACCGCTCGGGTCAGACGATAGCCTCGAGCGCCGACAGCTCCGCGACGTCGGCGAGCTCGGCCAGGTAGCGTTCGGCGTCGAGCGCGGCCGAGCAGCCGGTGCCGGCCGCGGTGATCGCCTGCCGGTAGGTGTGGTCGACCAGGTCGCCGGCGGCGAAGACGCCGGGAAGGTTGGTCTGGGTGGAGCCGGGCTGCACCAGCACGTAGCCGGCGGCGTCGGTCTCGACCTGGCCCTGCACCAGCTGCGAGCGAGGGTCGTGCCCGATCGCGATGAAGCAGCCCTGGACGGCCAGTTCGCGCTGCTCGCCGGTGACGGTGTCGGCCAGCGTCAGCGAGGTCAGCGACTGCTCGCCGTTGATCGAGGCGACCGTGGAGTTCCAGGCGAAGGAGATCTTCGGGTCGGCCTCGGCCCGGGCGATCATGATCTTGGACGCCCGCAGCTCGTCGCGGCGGTGCACCACCGTCACCGAGGACGCGAACCGGGACAGGAAGGTGGCCTCTTCGAGCGCGGAGTCGCCGCCGCCGATGACCGCGATGTCCTTGTCGCGGAAGAAGAACCCGTCGCAGGTGGCGCACCAGCTCACCCCGCGTCCGGACAGCCGGTCCTCGCCGGGCAGCCCGAGCCGGCGGTAGCCGGAGCCCATCGCCAGGATGACGGCCTTGGCGCGGTGCACGTTCCCTTCCGCGTCGGTGACCGACTTGACCAGCCCGGTCAGGTCGGCCTCGACGATGTCGTCGGTGACGATCTCGGCACCGAAGCGTTCGGCCTGGGCGCGCAGGTTGGCCATCAGGTCGGGCCCCATGATGCCGTCCGGGAAGCCCGGGAAGTTTTCCACGTCGGTGGTGTTCATCAGCGCCCCGCCGGCCTCGAGCGCACCCTCGTAGACCAGGGGCTTCAGGTCGGCCCGGGCCGCGTAGATGGCGGCGGTGTAGCCGGACGGGCCGGAGCCGATGATGATGACGTCGCGAATCTCTGACATGGCGTCCTTTGCGGAGTGTGGAGTGGGGCCCAGCCTAATCCGACCGGGCGGCCACCTGTCCGAACCACAGCGCCCCCGGCGGTATTCCGCGGGGGCGCGGGGCGGTGGGACCGGGCGGCTCCACCCGGGTCAGGAGCCGTTCTCGTCGAGTCCGGCGCGGTGCACGAACCCCGGCGACTCGTCGCCGCCGTAGGACGGATCGACGCCGGGCTCGCGCGGGTCGTGCCGGTGCGGGGCGTTCTCGCCGCCGTAGGCGGCGTCCACCTCGGGATCGTTGTGCGGGTGCGGATGGTCGGCGCCGCCGTAGCTCGGATCGACGTCCGGACTGTGCTGTTCGGTCATGGTTCCCCTCCTTGTTTCAGGTCACTCAGGCCTGCTCGCCCCAGAACCCGTTCGGGGCGAACAGCTCCTCGACCAGCTCTGTGGCCAGGTTAGTCTCCAGCGCCAGGTCGAGCACCGTGTAGCGCTTCCGGATCATCTGGGCCCGCCGGTAGGTGTCCCGGAACTGCGGCCAGGTCAGCGCGATGTCTGCGGGGTGGGCGGGGGCTCCGGCGGCACGCAGCATCCGCTGTAGTTCCGCGGCACCGACCAGCTGGTCGGCCAGCCGGCCCCGCAGGCCCGGCCACAGCGAGGCCAGCCGGGTCAGCCGGACGGCGAGCTGGTCGGCGTCGACGTACTTCGCCATCGCCTGGGCGACGATCTCGTCGGCCAGGTGCGGCTGGTGAGCGGCCCGGACGCCGGCCTCCATCGTCTCGGCGGACGGCCAGGCGGCGACCGCGGCGTCGACGTCGAGGCTCGACAGGTCGCGCGCCAGCAGCCGCTCGTAGAGCGCGGCCACCGCGACGCTGCCGACCGCGACCTTGAAGCCGTGGGACAGTCGGCGCGGCGTGATGTCGACCCCGTGGCCCTCCATCTCCCACAGGTGACTGAACAGGTGCTCGGCACCGGACGCCGGCCGCGACGACGCGGCCGCCTGCATCGCCAGGCCCGACATGATCAGCCCCTCGGCGAGCTCCCCGGTGGCGCCCTCGTCGCCGTCGGCCAGGGCCTCCGGCCGGGCCAGCGAGGCTCGCAGCGGGCCCTGGACCAGGTCCCAGACGTAGGGGTCGATCGCCTCGATGCCCAGGGCGTCCGCGATGATCCAGTCGGCGCCGGCGGTGACCTTGCCCAGCAGGTCGCCGTAGCCGGAGGCGGTCATCACCGAGGGTGCGGCGGCCATCACCGTCCAGTCGCTGATGCAGACGGCCGGCGCCGGGCAGTCCAGGGTCTGCTTGTAGCCGTCGACGGCGATCGACGAGCCGAACGCCGTGTAGCCGTCCATCGAGGCCGCCGTGCCGACCACCAGGTACGGGCGGCCCAGCTCGCCGCAGGCGCGCTTCACGATGTCGTTGAGGGTGCCGGCACCGACCGCGACCGCGGTCACGTCCTGGCCGCGGAGCACCTCGCGCAGCAGCTCGCAGTTCTCGTAGCGCGCGTACAGCTCGGGGACGCCGGGGAACACGTACGGCTCGGCGATCTCCACCCCGCCGCTGCGCAACGCGGCCAGCACCGCGTCACCGGCCGCCGCCATAGTCCGCTCGTCGCCGACCACCAGGGCGGTCCGGCCCGGGAAGTTGGCCAGGTAGACCTCGGCCACGCGGGCGATCGCGCCCGGCGCGGCCAGCACCGCCCCGGTGTCGGTGGAGGTTCGCAGCGCGCGTTCGATCAGGTCGGACATGGTCGCCTCACTTCCAGTTGTCGTCGGTCCAGCCCAGTTCGTCCCAGGCGCTCCGGGGGATCAACCGGTCGACCCGGTCCATGACGTAGGAGGGCTGGTGCTCCGGCGAGAGCGCGCGGACGTCGTCGGCCGTCGCCTCGCCGGTGAGCACCAGGCCGGACACCATGCCGGTGTCCAGCGCCATCTGGATGTCCGTCTGCAGTCGGTCGCCGACCATCACCGAGTGTTCGACGCGGGCGTCCAGGCCCTCCATGGTGACCTGCAGCATGATCGGGTCGGGCTTGCCCAGCGACCGCACGCAGGTGGTCCGGGTGCAGGCCTCGATGGCAGCGGTGATGGCGGCGCAGTCGGGCTCGCCCCGTCCGCCCGGGAACGGGCAGAAGCGGTCCGGGTTGGTCTCGATCAGGAAGGCCCGCCGGTAGAACCAGATGGCGTCGAAGGCGATCTGCAGCTTGCGGTAGTCGAAGCTCCGGTCGTAGCTGGCGATCACGATGTCGATCTCTTCGGGATCCTCGCTGAGGGTGAAGCCCGCCCTGGTCAGGGCCCGCTTCAGCGGATCCTCGCTGATCGGGAAGAGCACGGCGTCCGGATGGTTCGCCAGCAGCCACTTGGTGGTGGTGACGATGGTGTTGGAGATGTCGGCCACCGGGGTGGGCAGCCCGAGCGCGGTCAGCTTGCGGGCGTACATCTCCGGGTCCTTGGTGGGGTTGTTGGAGAGGTAGCGGATGGGGATCTCCCGCCGGCGCAGTTCGTTGATCATCCGAGCCGCGCCGGGCAGGAGATGGTCGCCCGAGAGGTAGCGGATGGGGATCTCCCGCCGGCGCAGTTCGTTGATCATCCGAGCCGCGCCGGGCAGGAGATGGTCGCCCAGGTAGATCGTGCCGTCCATGTCGAAGACATAGGCGTCGTAGAACTCATCGGGATGGTTCAGGACATCGCGCATGGCGGCGTGGTCTCCGTAGGTTCGGTCGTTGGCTAGTTGCTGGCGCCCAGCATGCCCGCGATCGCCCAGATCAGGGTGGTGGCCAGGAAGATCGGGCGGCCGGCGGGTCGATGCGGGTCCTGCCACGGGACCAGGTCAATCGCAGGACTGGCTGGTGGCCTCGGCCGCCGTGCCGCCGGTGTCGTAGGCCTCCAGGGCGACGACCTCGGGTGCCGAGGTGGAGGCTGGGTCGAAGGTGTAGCCGAGCCACTCCCTGGCCAGCCGTCGCGCCAACTCGATCCCGATCACCCGCTGACCGAAGGCCAGCACCTGTGCGTTGTCGGACAGGATCAGCCGTTCCACCGAGAAGCTGTCGTGAGCCGTGCTCGCCCGGATCCCGGGCACTTGTTGGCGGCCATCGAGACCCCCATCCCGCGCATGAAACTACCAGTTGCTGAGAGGTTTGTAACAGCTTTTGTGATGGCAAAGCGCCCTCAGGTGTGAGGATCAGGAGCCGGCGCGGACGACGGCAACCTGCCGCTCGACCAGCTCTGCAACGACATGGTCGGGGGTCTGGGAGTCGACGATGACCTGGTCGAAGTCGGTCATCGAGGCGAAGGTGTGCAGCGCCCGCCGGTCGAGCTTGGTGTGGTCGAGCAGCAGGATCGACTGGGCCGCGGACGCCATCATCGCGCGCTTGACCTGCACGCAGTCCTCGTAGGGGTGGAAGCACTGCAGATCGCTGATCCCGGACGCCGAGAGCAGGCAGTAGTCGGCCCGGACGCCGGAGATGACGTCGGTGGTGCTCTGGCCCAGCATCGCCTCTGCCCAGGCCTGGTACTCGCCGCCGGTCACGAACAGCCGCACCCCGGAACGCCGCGCCAACTCGCGGGCCACCAGCATCGAGTTGGTCACCACCGTGATCGGCACCACCTCGAGCAGCCGCAGCACCCACCGCGCCGTGGTCGAGTCGTCGACCAGGAGCGAGCGGCCCGGACGGATCAGGTCGACGACCAGGCGGGCCACCTCCTGCTTCAGCTCGGCGTTCTGGTTCACCCGGATGCTGGCGG
>JBGALC010000084.1:0-9538 GCA_044224095.1 Micropruina sp.
CGGCTCAGCCCCTGGGAGAGCGCCTCGATGTGCCGCAGCGCCGCCTTCGGGTCGGCGTAGCCCAGCGCCCGCAGCCGCACCTCGGCGCCGTAGCTGGTCAGCCGGACGGCCTCGGACGGGATCCGCGCCACCGCCTCCAGCAGCGGCGAGTAGAACAGCCGCTGGTGCAGGCCCAGCACCCGCCGGGTGGCGTCCCGCCAGCGGCTGCGGAGTTCGTCGGCACCGCCGAGCCCGACGCTGCGGGCCAGCCGGCGCAGGTTCAGCGCGTCCTCGGGCATCAGGTGGGTGCGGCGCATCTTCTCCAGCTGGATGCGGTGCTCCAGCAGCCGCAGCAGCCGGTAGGCGGCATCCAGGTCCTTGCCGTCGGAACGGCCGACGTAGCCGAACTCGATCAGCTTCGCCAGCGCGGCGAGGGTGCCCCGCTGGCGGACCCGGTCGTCGGCGCGGCCGTGCACCAGCTGGATCAGCTGGACGCTGAACTCGACGTCGCGCAGCCCGCCGGCGCCCAGCTTGATCTCCCGTCCGGCCTCGCGGGCCGGCAGCAGCGAGATCACCCGGCGGCGCATCGCCTGGGTCTCGGAGACGAACTGGTCGTTCTCGGCGACGTGCCACACCATCGGCGCGATCAGGTCGACGAAGTCCTGGGCCAGGGCCAGGTCGCCGGCCATCGGCCGGGCCTTCAGCATCGCCTGGAACTCCCAGTTCTTCGCCCATTTCTCGTAGTAGGCGGCGTGCGAGGACAGCGTCCGGACAAGCGGCCCGGCCTTGCCCTCGGGACGCAACGCCGCGTCGATCTGCCAGATGGTGCCGGCCGCCGTGTGCGCCGAACAGACCCGGGTCAGCGCGCCCACCAGCTTGGTGGCGACCGTGATCGCGCGCGCGGTGTCGCAGACCGGCTCGCCGGCCTCGTCGACCGCGGCCTCGCCGACGTACAGCACGTCGACGTCGCTGAGGTAATTCAGCTCCTGGCCGCCGGTCTTGCCCAGCGCCACGATGCCCAGCCGGGTGCACTCCCAGCCGGGCACCTCGCCGCGCGCCAGCGCCAGCGCGGTCTCCACGGTGGCGTCGGCCAGGTCGGCCAGTTCGCCGGCCACCTCCGGCAGCAGCTCGAGGGGGTCGGCGGCGGTCAGATCGGCGGCCGCGATCCGCAGCAGCTCGCGCCGGTAGGCCCGCCGCAGGTCGTCGGAGCGGGCCGGGTGCGCGACCGGGGCCGAGGCGTCCGGGTCGGCGCCGACGGCGTTCAGCAGGGTGCGGCGCAGCTCGGCGGCGTCGCGGCGTCCGGCCGGAGCGCGGAGCACGTCGGCGTCCAGCGGGTGGACGCCCAGATGCTGGTTGAGCGCGACGCTGGCGCCGAGCACGCTGATCAGCCGGCGGGACCAGCCGCCGTCCGTGCCGAGCTGGCTCAGCAGCCCGGGACGTTCGCCGACGACGCGCTGCAGGCCGCTGATCGCCAGATCGGGGTCGGCGCTGTCCAGGAGCTCGGTGATCAGATGGTCGCAGGCCTCGTCCAGGTCGTCGTACCAGCCGTCCAGGATCTCGGCGGCGCGATGCGGATCGCCGAAGCCCAGTCGGGCGAGGTTGCCCTCGGTGGTCGAGATGCGGCTCATGGCGGCGATGTTATCGTCGGCGTCGTGCCGTCCCGTCCGATTCGCCGCCCGGCGCCCGCACTCGACTGGCCGGAACTGGACGAACTGGCCGCGCTGGGGCCCGCCGCGGACGCCGCGCGAACCGCCGGCGCCGTCCGTCGGCTCTGTGCCCTGATCGCCGCCGACCACCCCGGTCGCACCGTCGAGCTGCGCGTGCCGCCCTACGCCGCCGTCCAGCTGGCCCTGGACGAGGGCAGCACCCACCGCCGGGGCACCCCGCCCAATGTCGTCGAGACCGATGCCGTCACCCTGCTCGCCCTGGCCACCGGACAACTGACCTGGGCGGACGCCCGGGCCGGCCACCGCGTCCGGGCCAGCGGCGCGCACAGCGACCTGTCCGGGCTGTTCCCGCTCCGCCCCCCGGCCCCGCCCGGAAAGGCCCTGCCTAACTAGTTCTGCCCTCCCACAGGTGGGAGGGCAGAACTAGTTAGGCAGGGCCTTGTGGGGGCTACGGATAGCCGACGCCGGACGCGGGCGGCGGGGTCACAGGGACGGCAGCGCGGTGCGCAACTCCCACGGGGTGACCTGGGCGCGGTACGCCTCGTACTCGGCCCGCTTGTTCCGCAGCACGAAGTCGAAGACGTGCTCGCCGAGGGTCTCGGCGGCCAGTTCGGAGTTCTCCAGCAGCCCGATCGCGGTGTCCAGCGAGCGCGGCAGCGGCTTGATGCCGAGTGCCTGGCGCTGCCGTTCGGTCAACGACCAGACGTCGTCCTCGGCGCCCTCGGGCAGCTCGTAGTCGTTCTCGATGCCGGCCAGGCCCGCGTTCAGCACCAGCGCGTAGGCGAGATACGGGTTCACCGCCGAGTCGATGGAACGCAGCTCGACCCGTGCCGATGCGCCCTTGGACGGCTTGTACATCGGCACCCGGACCAGCGCCGAGCGGTTGTTCTGCCCCCAGCAGATGTAGCGCGGCGCCTCGGAGCCGCCGACCAGCCGCTTGTAGGAGTTCACCCACTGGTTGGTCACCGCGGCGATCTCGGCGGCGTGCCGCAGCAGGCCGGCGATGAACTGGCGTCCGATCTTGGACAGGTGGTACTCGGCGGACGCGTCGTAGAAGGCGTTGCTGTCCCCCTCGAACAGGGACAGGTGGGTGTGCATGCCCGACCCGGGCTCGTTCTCCAACGGCTTGGGCATGAAGGAGGCGAACATGTTCTTCATGGCAGCGACCTCCTTGATCACCACCCGGAAGGTCATGATGTTGTCCGCCATGGTGAGCGCGTCGGCGTAGCGCAGGTCGATCTCCTGCTGGCCCGGGCCGCCCTCGTGATGGCTGAACTCGACCGAGATGCCCATCTGCTCGAGCAGGGTGATGGCGTGCCGGCGGAAGTCCGTGCCGGCGTTGGCCGTGGTGTGGTCGAAGTAGCCGCCCCGGTCGACCGGGGTCGGTGCCACGCCGGGCTCCAGCGGCTGCTTGAACAGGTAGAACTCGACCTCGGGATGGGTGTAGAAGGTGAAGCCCATGTCGGCCGCCTTGCGCAGCGCCCGCTTCAGCACGTAGCGGGGGTCGGCGAACGACGGCGAGCCGTCCGGCAGCCGGATGTCGCAGAACATCCGCGCGGTGCCCTGGGTGGTGCCCCGCCAGGGCAGCAGCTGGAAGGTGGACGGGTCGGGGTGGGCCACCATGTCGGACTCGTACACCCGGGCGAAGCCCTGGATCGCAGAGCCGTCGAATCCGATCCCCTCGGCGAACGCGCCCTCCAGCTCGGCGGGCGCGATGGCCACCGACTTCAGGAAGCCCAGCACATCGGTGAACCAGAGCCGGACGAAGCGGACGTCGCGCTCCTCCATGGCGCGCAGGACGAACTCGGTCTGCTTATCCATGGCGGCTAGTCTGCCGCCCGGTGTGTTTCAGTTGGGTTACATCCACCAAACGGCGCGCGATCGGTCGTGTGCGGGGGCCGTGGCCGGGGACGGCACGCCCCCACTTTCCGGCGCCGCAGCGCCACCGGTCGGTGGATCGGCGACCGATTCGCGGGTCGTCCCGCCTCGCCCGGCGTAGAGGTGTGGCGATCGGTCGCCGTTCGACGAGGCGTCCGGGCGGGAATGGCCGAGCGCCGGTCCGAGACCCGTCAGCCACCGAGGATCGACGGCGAATCGTCGTCGTCCTCGTCGTCCTCGCGGTCCCAGCGCTCGTTGCGTGCCCGCACCTTCGCGAGCGCATCCGCGGCCTCGTCGCGGGTCGGGTAGGGGCCGAGCCGGTCCTCGGCCTTGCAGCCCTCATACGGTTCCACCGCGTGGTGCTTCAGGCACCAGTACCACTCGCCGTCGCTCACCGTCGCCCCCTTGTCGCTCGGATGCCCCCACTATGATCGCGCCCGTGACCGCGATCAAGCCCTATCCGCTGACGCCCGAGCGTCGGGTGCCGGCCGGAATCGGCCGTCCCCACTACGTCGGACGCCCCGCGCCCGACCGTTACCGGGGCTCCGACGTGCAGACCCCCGAGGTGATCGAGCGGATGCGGGTGGCCGGCCGCCTGGCGGCGCAGGCGATGCACGTCGCCGCCGCCGCGATCGCCCCGGGAGTGACCACCGACGAGCTCGACCGGGTCGCCCACGAGTACATCTGCGACAACGGCGGCTACCCGTCGGCGCTGGGCTACCGCGGCTTCCCGAAGTCGATCTGCACGTCGGTCAACGAGGTCATCTGCCACGGCATCCCCGACACCCGGCCGCTCGAGGACGGCGACCTGGTGAAGATCGACGTCACCGCGTTCGTCGAAGGCGTCCACGGCGACAACTGCGGCACCTTCTTCTGCGGCGAGGTCGACCAGGCCTCGCGGGACCTCACCGAACGCACCCGGGAGGCGTTGAACCGGGCCATCAAGGCGGTGCGGCCCGGACGCCAGGTGAACGTGATCGGACGGGTGATCGAGTCCTACGCCAAGCGCTTCGGCTACGGCGTGGTGCGCGACTACACCGGCCACGGCGTCCACACCGCGTTCCATTCGGGCCTGGTCATCCCGCACTACGACGAGCCGACGCTGACCACCGTCATCCAGCCGGGCATGACCTTCACCATCGAACCGATGCTGACCCTCGGCGACTACCACTCGAATCTGTGGGACGACGGCTGGACCGTGGTGACCAACGATCGCAGCCGTTGTGCCCAGTTCGAGCACTCGCTGGTGGTCACCGCCGACGGCGCCGAGGTTCTCACCCTGCCCTGAGCGGCCGCCCGCGGGGGCATGATGGCCGGAGTCGACGAGGAGGCTGGCGATGCCACAACCGGGCTGGTATCCCGATCCGGGCGGACAGCAGGGCATGTACCGCTACTGGGACGGCTCGGCCTGGACCCAGCAGCTGTCGGCGAACCCGGCCGAGGCCGACGCGGCCGGCGGCAGCCCGACCAGCGGCAGCGCGGGCGCGGGCAGGCCGAACGGACGGCCCGGTTCCGGCGAGCGCAATCCGGCCGTGCTGTGGGCGATCGTGGCCGGGGTGGTCGTGGTGGCCCTGCTGGGCGTGTTCGCGCTGCCGCAGCTGTTCGGCGGCGGTCCGTCCCCGACCCGCCCGGTGCCGCCGGCCCCGACCGGGTCGGCCTGGGACGAGGGCGACCCGACCCCGACGCCCACCCGCACGCCGACACCGACACCAACGCCCACACCGACCCCGTCCCGCACCCCGACGCCCGTCGAACCCCACGAGACCAGCCTGCCCTGCCCGCGCTACGACACCGCGGTGGTGAACGGACGCCTCTACGGCGGTGGGCTCAGCGTCCCGGTGATCCGCGACAGCCGCTGGACGGTGAACCCGGTCCGCACCATCCCGTGGGCGATCTGCGCGACCGGGTTGGAGCGCCGGATCACCGGCGCCTGGGTGAGCGAGGTGATCCTGGCCGGCGTCCAGCCGCGATCCCGGACCGGCTCGCTGCAGGGGCAGGCTGACGCCATCGCCGAGGACTCGGTCGCCCGCTTCTACAACGGCGGCCGGGGCCGGATGGTGCCGAAGAGCAGCAGGGCGCTCACGCTGGGCGGCCTGGACGCCTGGGAGCTGCGCTACGAGGTACGGATCGACTACCTCGGTTCGATACCCGGCGACAACGTCGACGTGGTCGTGGTCCAGCATCCCGACGGCTCGCGCAGCGTACTGATGACCTTCGCGACCATCGGCGACACCGAGACCCAGCGCCAGGTGGACGGCGCCCGGACCGGCGTCCGGGTCGAGAAGCGCTGACCGGCGGCCGGCCGGGACGGAGCGCACGGGATCACCGGGCCGCGGGCAGCCGACCGGTCCTCGGTGGACCGTGGCGATCTCGCTCCACACTTCCATGCTAATGAGAATCGTCCTCTATAGTCGTCGCATCCGGCGGAAGGGGACGGCAGCGGATGAGCGACTCGTATGCGGCGACGGCGAGCCTGTACGACCTGATGAACGCCCCCTGGCGGGCTGCCCAGATCGCCGCGCTGGAGCGGCTGCTCCCCCTGCTGCGGGCCGATGCGGGTCCGATCCTGGACGTCGGCGCGGGCAGCGGCGCCAACCTCGAGTGGGTCCTCGACCGGCTCCCCGACGCCCGGCTCCACGCGCTGGAGCCCAGCCCCTCGATGCGGTCGCTCGCCCTGGCCCGGATCGCCGCGCACCCGGAGTGGTTCGCCCGAGTCACCCTGCGGCCGGAGGACTTCTTCTCGGCGACGCTTCCCGATTCGCTGGGCGGTGCGATCCTGCTGGGCGTTCTCGGCCATTTTCGATCCGGGTGAGCGGGCGGCCGTGCTGGCCGAACTGGCCCGCCGGCTGCCGGCCGGCGGGGCGGCACTGATCGACCTGCAGCCACCCGAGCGACCCGTGTCGATTCCGGCCGCGATCACCGACGTCGCGACCATCGGCGACCTCCGCTACCGGCTGATCACCGAGGCCGAGCCGTCCGGCGGCGAAGGGGCCGGATCGTCCCGCTGCGGGCCAACCAGACGTCGGCGTCGCCGGCCGCGGTCGACGGGCTGGAGGCCCTGAACCAGGCCGTGGCCGGGCTCGGGAGCTGACCGGGTGCTGCGCGGCACGGACCTGCGGGTCCGCTACGCCCGCCCCCGCGCAGCGCCCAGAACAGGTCGGGGTGGTGTTCGGCGTCGACCCGGCGCACCGCGCCGTCGGCGGTGACCACCTCGAACGCCCGCACGTGGTTGAGTGCCAGCCCGTGGGAGCGGCCCAGCCAGCTCACCCCGCCGCCGAGGGTGTACCCGGCCACGCCGACATCGCCGGACGACCCGGCCAGTGCGGCCAGCCCGTGCCGTGCCGCGGCCGATGTGACCTCGGCCCACTGGGCACCGCCCTCCGCCCGCGCGACCCGTACGGACGGATCGACCGTCACCCCCCGCAGCTCCGACAGCCGTAGCAGGATCGTGCCGGCGAGGTCGCCCATCGGCGAGGCGTTGTGGCCGGTCGACTGCGCGGCGACCCGGAGGCCGAGGCGCCGCGCCGCGGTCACCACCGTCCGCACATCGCGCACCGAGGTGACGGTGCCGACCGCCACCGGCTGCTGGTCGACGGCGAGGTTCCAGGCCTGCCGGGCCCGGTCCCAGCCCGGCTCGCCGGGCAGGGTGAGGACGCCGTCGAGGTCCAGCGCGAGCAGGTCGAGATCGACGGGGATGGACATGATTGACTCCTTCGGCTGACGGGTTCCGCGGCGCGGTGCGCCCCGGCGCTGACCAGCCTGCGTGCCGGGCGCCCCGGTCCCCATCCCCCGTCGCAAGGCGACTTTCGGCGCACATCTCCTACATCCGGAGGGTTTGGAATGGGCTCCGGAGGGCGCAGACTGGATCGGGTGACCAGAACCCTGGAGCACGGGCTGGACGCCGTCCGGGACGCCACCGGGCACGCGACCAGCGGCGACGACCTCTTCGAGCAGGTATCGGCCCGGCTGCGCCGGATCGTCCCGTTCGACGGGTCCACCTGGTTCGCCACGGACCCTTCGACGGTGCTGGCGACCCTGCCGGTGCGCGCGGAGAACGTCCAGGACGGTGAGTGCGTGACCTTCTGGGAGCGGGAGCACCAGGTGGAGGACGTGCTGCTCTTCCGCGACCTCGCCCGCAGCCGGACCGGGGTGGGCACGCTGCACCACGCGACGGCGGGGACGCCCACGCGCAGTGCCCGCGCCCGCGAGTTCCTCCGGCCGCAGGGATACGACGACGAACTGCGCGCCGCCTTCCGTACCGGCTCGAGCACGTGGGGGGTGGTCGCCCTGTTCCGTGGGCAGGAGCGGACGCCGTTCACCGACCGCGAGCTGAGGATCCTCGGCGAACTCGGTCCCGAGATCGCGGCAGCACTTCGCCGGATCGCGACCCGCCGGGCCGACGCGACGGCCGAGGACGACGCGGCCGGGACGCTGCTCTACGACGCCGACGGCCGGATGCTGTCGCTCGATGCCGCGGCTTCCCGGTGGCTGGACGAGCTGGCCGGTCCCGGATGGAGTTCGGACACACCCGAGCTGAGCATGGTGTCCGCCGCGATCAGTCGGGCGCCCAGGTGGATCGTCCTGCATGCCTCCTCGCTGCATCATCCGGACGGATCCGCCGGCCCGATCGCGGTGACGATCGGCCCGGCGAAGTCGTCCCAGATCGCCCCGATCATCATCGAGGCCTATGGGCTGACGCCCCGCGAGCAGGAGATCACCCAGGCGGTCGCCCGCGGACTGTCCAACGCCGAGATCGCGGCGGCGCTGCACCTCTCCCCGTACACCGTGCGGGACCACCTCAAGGCCGTCTTCGCCAAAGTCGGAGTGGCCACCCGGGGCGAACTCGTGGCCAAGCTGTTCGCCGACCACTACGAACCCACGATTCACGCGCCCGGGGCAGCCGCGCACGCGACCTTCTGAGTGGATGCGCCCGATCGTGCCGCCGAACCGGTGACGGATGACCGGATGCACGGGCCGCCGGACGGGGGTCCTCAGCCGCGGTGCAGCGCGTACCGCAGGTGCAGCACCCGCTCGCCCCGGATCACGACGTCGGGACCATCCAGCACGATCTGGGACGACACGTCACCGAAGTAGCGCCGCCCGCTCCCGAACACCACGGGAACCACGTCCATCGCCACCTCGTCGACCAGACCGAGCTGAAGTGCCTGACCGGCCACCTGGCCAGCGGCCAGCGAGACCGCCGCGTCCCCGGCCAGCTCCTGCGCCTTCCTGACCGCGTCGGCGACGTCGGCGACGAAGTGGTAGGACGCCTCCGGGTGCCAGCCGTCCGGCTTCGGCCGATGCGACACCACGACGACGTGCTGGCCGACCGGCGGCCGGCCGTCCCAGCCGTCCATCAGGTCGAACAGGCGCCGACCGATGACCATCGCGCCGATCGATTCCCACACCGAACGGACGTACGCGGCCGAGGCCGCCGACATCCGGAACGATCCACCCTCCGCCACCGGGGTGTCCCCGTTGACGTACCAGTCGAACAGCGGACCGATGTCATCGTTCTCGTCGGCGATGAAGCCGTCGACCGAGACGACGTTGTGCATGACCACCTTGCCCATTTCCTGACTACCTCTCGTCGGGTAGTGACCACCCCGTTGTAGTCGGCGCGGCCGCCGGAACCGGAACGATTCGCGCTAGCCTGAATCGATGGCGACCCCGGGCGGTTCCACGATCACCTTCGTGTTCGACCGGGACGACCTGCTGCACACCCGGTTCGCGATCTCGCCGCTGATCGAGCTCGTCGCCGCCACCTACGTGTATCGACGGCCGGCTGCCTTCCCCGAACACCGACGCTGGATCCGGGCCGCGCAGATCACGGCGGGCCGCCTGAACCTCGACCTGCTGTTCGCGACAGCCCCGCTCGGACGCACCGCCTGGCCCAACTTCAACGCACCGCCGCCCCGGGAGCCGCACCCGTCCCTCAGCGACGAACTCGCCCGGATCGCCGCCACACCGCCCGAGGTCGTGCGCGCCGATCTCCACCGGGCGTTCCCCGACGG
>JBGALC010000016.1:0-56434 GCA_044224095.1 Micropruina sp.
GGCGGCGCACCCGCTGGTGACGATGGAACTGACCATGGACTCCGCCGCCCGCAAGGCCGCCGAACTGGCCAGCAAGAACTGAAAGGACATCAGTCGATGACGATCTGGCTGGACCAGAACTCCAAGGTGCTCGTGCAGGGGATGACCGGCTCCGAGGGCCGCAAGCACACCCAGCGGATGATCAGCTCGGGCACCCGCGTGGTCGGTGGCGTCACCCCCGGCAAGGGCGGCCAGACGGTCACCTTCGAGGAGGACCCGGTGCCGGTGTTCGACTCGGTGGCCGAGGCCAAGGCGGCGACCGGGGCGAACGTGTCGGTGGTCTTCGTGCCGGCGGCCTACACCAAGAAGGCGGTGTTCGAGGCGGTGGATGCCGGCATCGACCTCGTGGTGGTGATCACCGAGGGCGTCCCGGTCAAGGACACCGCCGAGTTCTACACCCACGCGGCCAACAGCGGCACCACCCGGCTGATCGGACCCAACTGCCCGGGCGTGATCAGCCCCGGCAGGTCCAACGTCGGGATCATCCCGGCCGGCATCGCCAAGCCGGGCCGGATCGGCCTGGTCAGCAAGTCCGGCACGCTCACCTACCAGATGATGTTCGAGCTGGGCGACATCGGCTTCTCCACCGCGGTCGGCATCGGCGGCGACCCGATCATCGGCACCACCCATATCGACGCGCTGGCCGCGTTCGAGGCCGACCCCGACACCGACTGCATCGTGATGATCGGCGAGATCGGCGGCGACGCCGAGGAGCGTGCCGCGGCCTACGTCGCCGAGCACGTCACCAAGCCCGTCGTGGGCTACGTGGCGGGCTTCACCGCGCCCGAGGGCAAGACCATGGGCCACGCCGGCGCCATCGTGTCCGGCTCCAAGGGCACCGCGCAGGCCAAGAAGGCGGCGCTCGAGGCCGCCGGCGTCAAGGTCGGCCGGACGCCGAGCGAGACGGCGTCCCTGGTGCGCGAGATCATGGAGGGCCGGGACTGATCCCGGCCGGCCGTCGCGCTCGGATTGAGCCGGGCCGGCGTGCCAGCCGACTGACATCTTCGGGAGCCACTGCCGCTTCGCAGAGCGGCAGTGGCTCCCGTTCGTGTCAGTGGTCGGCTCCGGCGCGCTGGCCGCGCCGAGTCTGACCGGTTTGCCGGCGGACGGGCACACACTCTGGACGTGATCTCTCCCGCGCTGCTCGAACGCGAGCTGTTCACCGCACAGCAGGCCAGGGCCCGCCGGCGTCACCGACTTCGAACTCCGGCAGGCCGCCCGCGGCGGTGACCTGATCCGACTGAAGCGCGGGTGGTACTCGGGCAGCCGCCCGGAGTGGCCCTCCGACCTGCACCGGCTGCGGATCCGGGCCGAGCTGGCGGAGCGGGACGAGGTGCGGGCCAGCCACTACTCGGGCGCGGTGCTGCTCGGGTTGCCGGTGCATCGGCCGGACTGGTCCACGGTGCACCTGATGCGGACGGGGCCCGGCTCGGCCGCGTGCCGGCGCAGGGTCGTCGTCCATGCGCATGTCGACGTACCCGAGGAGCTCGCCACGGCACTGGTGGTCGCCCAGACCGCGCTCGGCTCACCCGAGTCCGGCCTGATGGCGCTGGACGCGGCGCTCGCCGCAGACGTCGCGTCCCTGGCCCAGGTGCGGCTGGCGGCGAAGCGGCTGGCCGGTCACCGGGGCTACGGGCACCTGGAGACCGTTCTGCGCCTCGGCGACGGCCGTCGGGAGTCTCCGCTGGAATCGTGGACCGCGCTGACCCTGGACTCCTGGGGGCTGGTGCTGGAACCCCAGTTCCAGGTGCCGGGCACCCGGTACCGGGCCGACGGGCGGATCGTGGGAACCCGGGTGCTGGTCGAGAGCGACGGCCAGGGCAAGTACCAGGAGCAGGCCGCGCTGGTCGCCGAGAAGGCGCGCGAGGATGAGCTCCGGTCCCTGGACTGGCAGGTGGTGCGGGTCACCGGCGCCCTGCTGGACACACCCGCCACGCTGATGGGCCGGGCGCGGGCGGCGCTGTTGCGGGCCGGGACGCCGCTGGCCTGGGATCGGTGGCGGGCCCGGTGAGTGACGTGAACGGGTGCCACTGCCGCTTCGCAGAGCGGCAGTGGCACCCGTTCGTGTCAGTCAGGTCCGGTGCCGACCGGCGTCCGGCGGTCAGGCGAACTGTGTGGTGCGCTGGGTGGCCCGGGCGACGATGGCGTTCCAGGCGCCGTTGCTGAAGTCGAAGCCGGACGACGGGTTGGCCAGCAGATAGACCAGCCGGTCGCCGACCGCGGCCACGCCGACCCGGAAGGTGACCGTCCGGGAGTCGCTGATCCGCTGGGTCACCAGGTAGCTGGCGGCGCGAAGGTCCTTGCCGTCGGCGGCGGCAGCGGTGACGTCGGCGTCCTTGACCGAGGCGGTGCGGGTGCGTTCGCCGCAGTCGGCGAAGTTCTTCGCCAGCTGCTTCGCCATCGCCTGCGCCGCGGACGCCTTGGCGAAGGTGTACACCGCCTCGTCGATGCCGAAGCCGTCCGGGGCCTTGGGGTCGTTGGTGAGCAGGTAGGTGCGATGCAGGGAGTCGGTGGTTCCGGGCAGCTTGTTCAGTTCGACGTTCTCGCACTGACTGCCGACCAGGCTGGGGGCCTGCGGCTCGGTGCCGGTCCAGGTACCGGTCCCGGCGCTCACCCGGGGCAGATCGACCTGGGCCAGCCAGCCGGCCGTCTCGGTGACCGGCGGGGTGGTCGCCACCGCCCGTGGCTTCGACGGGCAGGCGCCGGTGGCCGGACCGCACTGCCGGCCCAGCGACGCGGCGGCGGCGCTCGCCAGCGCGGCCGACCCGAAGGCGTCGGCGTCGGCGGGGACGGTGCCGTCCAGCACGGAGACGAAGCGGCCGGTCCGGGCGAACAACAGGGTGTGGGTCGCGCCGTCCGAGGTCTGCACGGTCAGTGCGGTGGCGGTGTCGGCCAGCCCGGTGTGGCGCTCGGCCGAGCGCAGCAGGCCGTCCTTGCAGGCTCCCGCCTGGGCGAGCAGCGCGTCGAAGGCGGTGCCGGCTGAGCCCGCGTCGGGCCAGGCCTGGACGACCTGCAGCACGGTGGCTCCGCCCTTACGGGCGGCGAGCAGCCGGTTCAGCTCGAGGTCGGGGGACGCGCCGCCGGTCGCGGACAGCTCGACACAGGCCGGCTGCCGGGCCATGCCGGTGCCCGGCGGATCCTGCACCGTCCAGCTGGTGCCCTTCCGCAGATTGGCCAGCTCGGGCGCGGCGATCAGCTGGGCGTCGACCAACGCGGACGCCTGGCTGGCCGACGCGCTCGGTTCGGGGGTCGCCGGGCTGGGGGTCGCGGGCGTGGCGGAGGTGGCCCCGGGCCGCTGCACGGTGAGCCACGCGACCAGGCCGATCGCCAGGGCGGCGGCCACTCCGCCGGCCACCCAGGCGAGGGTGCGCCGGCGGCCGGGCGTGCCCGCCGCGCCGACCCGGGAGTCGGCTTCCGTCGGGGGGCGTCGGCGCCGCCGCCCGCGGCGTCCGTGGCCGTAGCCGGGGACGTCGTGGCGGTCGGGGACGTCGTGGCGGTCGGGGACGTTGTTGCGGGTGGGCCGCCGGGGCCGGAGTCGCGGGGTCCGGCACCGGTTCCGCCGGCCCTGAGCGCCGCGGCGACTCTCCCGCGAGCCACCGGGCTGGGTACCTCGCTGGGTGAGAACGGGGGCGACGAGACACTGATCGCGGACCGGCGCGGCGCCGGGCTCTGCCAGTCGTCCGGCAGGTCCTCGGCGGAGAACCGGCGGCCGGCGTCCGGCGGCTGGGCCGGTTCGGGAAGCGCCGGCGCGGGCGGCGGGATGGGCGTGCTGACCGCGGGCTGGTGCGGCGTCGGGTCGGCCGCGGAGTCGTCCGCCGGCACCCAGGCACGCGGCGGACGCCCCGCGCCGACGCCGCTGCCGCCGCCGGCGGCATCGGGCCGGCCGTCTGCATCGTCGGCGGCTCGGCGTGGCCTTCCCGGATCGGTGTCGCTCATCTCGTCCTCGTCGTCGTCAGGCGTGTGAACCCGGCCGAGTTTAGTGCGGTCGGGCGTGTCCGCCGCAGGAGGGCGGGACGGCTCGGCGACCATGGGGCATCATGCCCACTCGATCCGAACGCCGCCGCTCCCGCGTCCGTCTGACAGTGGCGGAGGTCACCTCGGGGCAACAGCCGCACGCGGCGCCCGAGTTCCCGCTGGTTCCGGTCGCGCTGGCCGCCGGTGCGGCGTCCGCGCTGGCCGGCTGGCTGCTCGTGGTCGGCATGGTGATGGTCGGCTGGTTCACGGCGATGGCCATGCCGCTGCCGGTCGCGCTGGGTTTCGCGGCGCAACTCTGGCTGGCCGGGCACGGCGCCGGGGCGGTCGTCGGCGGGGTGCTGGTCACCCTGACCCCGCTCGGCCTCAGCGCCGCCTTCGTGCTGCTGGCCAGGACGGTCACGGGCCTGGGCCTGCGCGCCACCCCCCGGGAGAACCTCGACGGCGCCGGTGCTGCCAAGGCATGGGGCCTGGCCACCGCCGGGTACCTGCTGGTCGCCGCGGTGGTCGCACTCGGCTCCGGTGCCGGTCCGCGGATCGTCCCGGTGTTGCTCGGCGGCATCGTGGTCGGCGGACTGGGTGCCGGCTGGTCGCTGGCCGGACGGCTGCGCGCCCTGATCAATCCACCGGCCGTGCTGCGCGGGACGGGTCGCTCGATTCTGGCCGGCCTGGCCACCATCGCCGCCCTCGCCGCCGCGGTGCTGCTGGTGGGGCTGCTGCTCGGCAGCCAGCGGATCTCGGTGATCGAGGACTCGCTCGCGCCCGACGCCGTCGGTGCCTGGCTGCTGGTGGTGTTGCAGCTGCTCTACCTGCCGAACCTGTTGGCGTGGGCCGCCAGCTGGGCGCTCGGTGCCGGGATCAGCGTCGGGGCGGGTTCGCTGGTCTCGCCGATGTTGACCACGGCGGGCATGCTGCCCGCGATCCCGGCGTTCGGCGCCGTCCCCGAACCGGGCACCGGCGGCCCGTGGAGCTACGCCTGGCTGGCCAGCGGCGTGGCCGTGGGGGCCGTGGCCGGCTGGGTGGCGGCCGCGACCGCTCCCGCGGTGCGCCGCGGGCTCGCCGTCTGGCTCGCCCGCGGGGCGGGCGCCGGCCTGGCGGTGGCGCTGCTGGTGCTGGCCGTCGCCGCGCTGTCCCGGGGCGACCTCGGCGGCGAGCGGCTGATCGGGATGGGCCCGGTGATGCTCAGCCTGCTGCTGCTGGCCCCGGCGCCGATGCTGCTCGGCGGCGCACTGTCGGCGCTGACCCACTGGCTGACCAAGGGCCGACGGCTGCCGGCGTCCGATCCGGCCGAGGCGGGCACGGAACCACTCGATCTGCCCACCGAGCCACTCGATCAACCGACCCAGCCGCTCGACGCCGACACCGTCGTGCTCGGCCGGGACTGACCGCTCCCGTCAGCGCCGGCGGGCTGTCCGGCCCGGGCGCGACGCACCGGCGGCCCGAGCATGAGCATTAGGCTGCCGTCCATGGCCTTCCGCATCGCCGTGCTGATCTCGGGCACCGGGAGTCTCCTCCAGGCCCTGCTGGACGCCGAGGCCGCCGGCGAGCTGAACGCCGAGGTGGCCGTCGTCGGTGCCGACCGGGCCGACGCCCGAGGTCTGCAGCGGGCCGCGGAGGCGGGCGTGCCGAGCTTCGTCCACCCCTTCGTCAGGGGCTCCGACCGGGCCGCCTGGGACGCCGAGCTCACCGAGCTCGTCGCCGCCCACGATGTCGACCTGGTGGTGCTGGCCGGCTTCATGAAGCTGGTCGGGCCGGTGTTCCTGGCCCGCTTCGGGGGCAGCACGATCAACACCCATCCGGCGCTGCTGCCCAGCTTCCCCGGCATGCACGGCCCGCGCGACGCCCTCGAGCATGGCGTCAAGATCACCGGCACCACCGTGTTCGAGGTGGACGCCGGCGTCGACACCGGACGCATCCTGGCCCAGGAGCCGGTCCGGGTGCTGCCCGGCGACACCGTCGACTCGCTGCATGAACGCATCAAGGTGGCCGAGCGCGTCCTGCTCGTCCGCACCGTCAACGAACGTGCCTCCAAGGAGAATTCATGACCGACCGGCTGCCCATCCGCCGCGCCCTGCTGTCGGTGTACGACAAATCGGGACTGGTCGAACTCGGCCGCACGCTGGTGGACGCCGGGGTCGAGATCGTCTCCACCGGTTCTACCGCGAAGACCCTGGTCGGGGCCGGCCTGCCGGTCACCCCGGTCGAGCAGGTCACCGGCTTCGCCGAATGCCTGGACGGCCGGGTCAAGACCCTGCACCCGCACATCCACGCCGGCCTGCTCGCAGACCTGCGGCTGGAGTCGCACCGGGCCCAGCTCGACGACCTGGGTATCGAGCCGTTCCAGCTGGTGGTGAGCAACCTGTACCCGTTCACCGAGACCGTCGCCTCGGGCGCCGGCCCGGACGAGTGCGTCGAGCAGATCGACATCGGCGGGCCGAGCATGGTGCGGGCCGCCGCCAAGAACCACCCGTCGGTGGCCATCGTCACCTCGCCCGAGCAGTACCCGTCGCTGACCGACGCCCTGGCCGCCGGAGGCTTCACCCTGGCCGAACGGCGCGCGCTGGCCACCGTCGCGTTCCGGCACACCGCCGCCTACGACATCGCGGTGGCGTCCTGGATGGGGGAGCAGTTCTCCCCGGACGCCTGGCCGGCCTGGATCGGCGGCACCTGGCACAAGGTGGGCGGCCTGCGCTACGGGGAGAACTCCCACCAGGAGGCGGCGCTCTACCGCTACCCGGGCGGGCCGTCCGGGATCACCGGCGCCACCCAGCTGCACGGCAAGGAGATGAGCTACAACAACTACACCGACGGCGACGCCGCCTACCGGGCCGCGTACGACTTCGTCGAGCCGGCGGTGGCGATCATCAAGCACGCCAACCCGTGCGGCATCGCCGTCGGCGCCGACGTCGCCGAGGCGCACCGCAAGGCCCACGCCTGCGACCCGGTGAGCGCCTTCGGCGGCGTCATCGCGACCAACCGCCCGGTCTCGGTCGAGCTGGCCGGGCAGATCGCCGAGATCTTCACCGAGGTGCTGATCGCGCCCGGCTACGAGGACGGGGCACTGGAGATCCTCAGCCGGAAGAAGAACATCCGGCTGCTCCGGGCGGCCCCCTACGAGCATCGCGAGCGACAGCTGCAGCCGATCTCGGGCGGTGCCCTGCTGCAGCAGCCGGACCGGATCGACGCCCCCGGCGACGACCCGGCCAACTGGACGCTGGCCGCGGGCGAGGCGGCGGACGCGTCCACCCTGGCCGATCTGGCGTTCGCCTGGCGCGCCTGCCGGGCGGTGAAGAGCAACGCCATCCTGCTGGCCGCCGGCGGCGCCTCCGTCGGCGTCGGGATGGGCCAGGTGAACCGGGTCGACTCGTGCCGGCTGGCCGTCCAGCGGGCCGGCGCCCGGGCCGCCGGTGCGGTGGCGGCCTCGGACGCCTTCTTCCCGTTCGGCGACGGCCCCGAGATCCTGATCGCCGCGGGCGTCCGGGCCATCGTCCAGCCGGGCGGGTCGGTGCGGGACGCCGAGACCGTCGCGGCCGCCCAGGCGGCCGGAGTGACCCTTTACCTGACCGGCACTCGGCACTTCTTCCACTGAGGTGCCCGCGTCGCGTGGCACGATCGGGGCCATGACCTCGACCGGCGAGCGCCCACCGAAGAACCCGGTGCAGCAGGTGCTGGGTCAGTGGCCGCTGGCCAGCGTGCTGCTCGGCGTGTTCGCCGGCCTGATCGTGGTCGCCACCAGCCACTGGCGCACCGGGAGCACGCTGATTGGCCTGTCGATCACGATGGGCGGCCTGTTCCGGCTGCTGCCCAACCGCCGCGTCGGGCTGCTCGCGGTCCGCAGCAGAGCGGTGGACACGGTGGTGCTGCTGGGCGTCGGCATCGGGATCACGGTGCTGGCCTGGGCGGTGCCGGCGCTGCGGAACTGATTGCCACGTCACCCCGGGCCCGCCCCGGGATCTGGTGGCGCGGATCAGGGATTGCGGATCAACATGCACCGCTGGTCGAACTCGTCACAGCCCCCTCAGCGCCGCCGTCCAGGGTCCCGACGAGTTCGACCAACGCAGGTCGGAGCTTCCATCGGTGCGGGGATTCCGGCCTTCGCCGGGATGACCGAGGGGCGAATGCCGCTTCGCGAGGCCGGCGAATGCTACGTCGTGGAATACCGGAACTGCCCGGACGCCTCGGCGTCCCCGCCGGCGACCCGGGCCGCCTCCCGGCCGCGCAGGTCGACCCGGCGGATCTTGCCGGAGATCGTCTTCGGCAGTTCGTCGACGAATTCGATGATCCGGACCAGCTGATAGCCGGACAGGTTCGCCCTGGCGTGGTCGAAGATCGACCGGGCGGTCGCTTCGGACGCCTCGACGCCGGCGGCCAGAGTGAGGAACGCCTTCGGCACCGCCAGCCGGACGGGGTGCGGGCTCGGCACCACGGCGGCCTCCGCCACCGCGGGGTGCTCCAGCAGCACGGACTCCAGCTCGAACGGGCTGATCTTGTAGTCGGACGCCTTGAACACGTCGTCGGCACGGCCGACGTAGGTGAGGTAGCCGTCGGCGTCCCGGGCCGCGATGTCGCCGGAGTGGTAGTAGCCGTCCCGCATCGCCTCGGCGGTGTACTCGTCGTCGCCGAAGTAGCCGCTCATCAGGGCCAGCGGACGCCGGGCCAGGTCGAGGCAGATCTCGCCCTCGTCCTGCCCGGGCTCGCCGGTCACCGGATCGAGCAGTTCGACGTTGTAACCCGGCAGCGGACGCCCCATCGAGCCGTCCTTGACCCGCTGGCCCGGGGAGTTGCCCACCCAGCAGGTGGTCTCGGTCTGGCCGAAGCCGTCCCGGATGGTCGAGCCCCAGGCGGCCCGGACCTGGGCGATCACCTCGGGATTGAGCGGCTCGCCGGCGCCGACCAGCTCGCGCGGCGGCGTCCGCAGCTGGGTCAGGTCGGCCTGGATCAGCATCCGCCACACGGTCGGCGGTGCGCAGAAGGTGGTCACCCGGTGGGCGTCCATCACCCGCATCAGGGCGCCGGCGTCGAAGCGGGCGTAGTTGAAGATGAAGACGGTCGCCTGGGCCAGGAACGGCGAGAAGAAGTTGCTCCAGGCGTGCTTGCCCCAGCCGGGTGAGGAGATGTTGAGGTGGACGTCCTCGGCGCGCACCCCGAGCCACCACATGGTCGACAGGTGGCCGACCGGGTAGGACACCTGGGTGTGCCGGACCAGCTTGGGCCGCGCGGTCGTCCCCGAGGTGAAGTAGAGCAGGCAGGTGTCGCCGGCGGGCGTCGGGCCGTCGGGGGTGAAACCCTCCGGACCCCCGTCGGAGTCGGCGAAGTCGACCCAGCCGGGCACCGCTTCGCCGACCCCGATCCGGGTCACCTCAGCGGGCAGCTCGGCGAACCGGTCGGCGAGCGCCGTCGGCGCGATGGTGAACCGGGCACCCGCCGTCGCGACCCGGAACTCCAGCTCGCCGGCGGTCAGCAGGGTCGAGGTGGGGATGGCGACCGCACCGATCTTGAGCAGGCCGAACAGGATCTCCCACAGCTCGATCGTGTTGTTCAGCATCACGATCATCGCGTCACCGCGACGCACTCCCAGGCCGGCCAGCCAGCCGGCCACCTGGTCGGAGCGCCGGGACAGCTCGCCGTAGCTGGTGGTCCGGGCGTTCAGGTCGGCGTCCACGATGGTGACCGCGGGCCGGTCGGGATGCTCGCCGGCCACCACGTCGAACCAGTCCAGGGCGAAGTTGAACTCGGTCAGCTCCGGCCAGCGGAAACCCGTGACCGCACCGTCGTAGTCGGTGGCATGGGCGAACAGGAAATCGCGGGCCGCCCGGACGGCGTCGGTGGCGGGGGTGGCGGGGCGTCCGATCTGGGGCATGCCGCTATCCAACCACCGCAGCGCCCCGGGCGGGTTTCGACGGGGCGTAGAGATTTGATTGACCGGAACGGGAGCCACTGCCGCTCTGCAAAGCGCCAGTGGCTCCCGTGGGTGTCAGTCGTCGTTCGGTGGGCTCAGATCAGTCCCAGCTCGGTGACCGCCTTGGCCTCGTCCTGCAGTTCGGCGACCGAGGCGTCGATCCTGCCGCGGCTGAAGTCGTCGATCTCCAGGCCCTGGACGATGCTGTAGGTGCCGTCCGCGGTGGTGCACGGGAAGGACGAGATCAGGCCCTCGGGCACGCCGTAGGAGCCGTCGGACGGCACCGCCATCGACACCCAGTCGCCCGCGGGCGTGCCGGCGACCAGGTCGCGCATGTGTTCGATGGTGGCGTTCGCCGCGGACGCCGCCGACGAGGAGCCGCGGGCCGCGATGATGGCCGCGCCGCGCTTGGCGACGGTGGGGATGAAGTCGTTCTCGATCCAGGCCTGGTCGTCGACCAGCTCGGCGGCGTTCCTGCCGTCGACCTCGGCGTGGAACAGGTCCGGGTACTGGGTGGCTGAGTGGTTGCCCCAGATGGTCATCTTCTTCACGCCGGTCACCGGCACGCCCGCCTTCGCGGCGAGTTGGCTGATCGCCCGGTTGTGGTCGAGCCGGGTCAGGGCGTTGAACCGCTCGATCGGGATGTCGGGGGCGTTGCGCATGGCGATCAGGGCGTTGGTGTTGGCCGGGTTGCCGGTGACCAGCACCTTGATGTCATCGGCGGCCACCTCGTTGAGGGCCTTGCCCTGCGCGGTGAAGATGGCGCCGTTGGCGCTCAGCAGGTCGCCACGCTCCATGCCGGCGGTGCGCGGCCGGGCACCGACCAGCATCGCCAGGTTCACCCCGTCGAACACCTTGGTCGGGTCGTCGCCGATCTCGACCTTGGCCAGGTCGGGGAAGGCGCAGTCGTCGAGTTCCATCACGACACCTTCGAGCGCCTTCAGGGCCGGGGTGATCTCCAGCAGCCGCAGTTCGACCGGACGGCCGGCGCCGAGGAGGGCGCCGCTGGCGATGCGGAACAGCAGGCTGTAGCAGATCTGGCCGGCCGCGCCGGTCACGGCAACCTTGACAGGTGTGCTCACGGTGATTCTCCTCAACGACGAGTGGTGACGGATTTCACGCTATCAGCGCCCGTGACGCGGCGCCGGGCGATCCGTCCGGCAGCCGCTGTCGGCGGGCGGCGCTAGGCTCGCCACCGTGCGACTGCTGCTGGCCCGACATGGCCGAACGGCTTCGAACGTGGCCGCGTTGCTCGACACCGCGCCGCCCGGACCCGCGCTGGACGCCGTCGGGCTGGCGCAGGCCGCGGCCCTGGCCGACCGTCTGGCCGGCCAACGGATCGGCGCCGTCTACAGCTCCGATCTGGTCCGCGCGGTGCAGACCGGCCTGCCCGCCGTCCGGACCTTCGGGGTGCCGCACCACGAACTGGCGCAACTGCGCGAGATCGGGGCCGGCGACGACGAGATGTCGCCCGACCTGCAGCGCTACGTGCTGGCGTTGCGGTCCTGGGGCGAGGGCCACCACGGCGTCCGGATTCCCGGTGGAGAGGACGGCGCCGAGTTCCTGGAGCGTTTCGATGCCGGCATCCGGCGGGTCGCGGAGGCCGGCCACCGGGCCGTCCTGGTGGTCAGCCACGGTGCGGCGATCCGCACCTGGGCCGGCTTCGTGATGCCGCAGGTGCACGCCGAACTGGGCCGCCGCGGGCTGCCGAACACCACCGTGATCGTCGCCGACGGCGATCCGGACGCCGGCTGGAGCCTGCGCGGCATCGACTTCCCGGCCCCCGATCCGGAGGACGGATTCGCCGTGCTGGGCAGCCCGAACGGCTGATCAGGTGACCCGGGTGCCGGGCGGCGGCTGCTCGTCGGTGCCCGTCCAGACCTCGACGAGTTCGGCGATCAGGCCGTCGCGGACCGTCAGGAACTGGGCCACCGCGAAACGCTGGACGCCGTCGTCGGTGCGCCCGGTCACCTCGGCTCGCCCGGCGGCGCGCGAGCCGTCGCCCAGCTGGTCGAGGAGCAGGAAGCGCTCGAAGCCCGGATAGTCGGCGTTGAAGCGCACCCAGGAGGGGGCGTCGAAGACCTCGCCGGTGTGCACGAGGCGGCAGCGGAAGTCGGGATGCAGCATGGCCGGCAGCCCCGCCCAGTCGTGGGCGTCGACGGTGGCGGCGAGACGTCGCAGGAGTTCCACAGCGGTCATGGCGGACATCCTGGCATCCGGCTCGGACGGCGCCCGGCGTCCGCCGGGTGCGACGCCGGGCACTGGCAGTTGTCGGAGGCAGCGATTAGGTTGCCCCTGGGAGTCGCGAAGGGAGTCCGTCGTGCAACGTCGCAAGAGCCTTGCCCTGCTTGTCGTCCTCGCCCTGGTGCTGGGCTGGTTCACCACCGCGCCACCGGCGCGCGCCGAGGAACGGACCGCGACCCTGGTCGGTGACCTGCAGAACGAACTCGGCTGCTCGGACGACTGGCAGCCGGTCTGCACCAAGACCGACCTGACCAGACAGGGCAACCGGTTCAGCCGCGAGTTCACCGTGCCGGCCGGCGAATGGCAGCTGAAGGTGGCGATCAACCATTCCTGGGACGAGAGCTACGGCGCCGACGGCGGCTCGGCGAACATTCCGCTCGCGCTGACCAAGCCGGCCAGGCTGCTGTTCAGCTACGACGACGCCACTCATCTGCTGACCATCAAACCGGTCGAACTGCCCGGCTCCACCACCGCCGCCGATCGCCGGTTGGCGGTCGGGTCACTGCGCGAGGCGCTCACCCGCGAGCGGTTCTACTTCCTGATGGCCGACCGGTTCGCCAACGGCGACACCCTTAACGACACCGGCGGGCTGGTCGGCGGCCGGCTGAAGACCGGTTTCGACCCGACCGACAGCGGCTTCTACCACGGCGGCGACCTGAAGGGGGTGACCGCCAAGCTCGACTACATCAAGGGCCTCGGCACCACGGCGATCTGGCTGACGCCGTCGTTCAAGAACAACCCGGTCCAGGGCTCCGGAGACGACGTCAGCGCCGGCTACCACGGCTACTGGATCACCGACTTCACCCAGATCGACCCCCACCTGGGCACCAACGCCGACATGAAGAACCTGATCGCCAAGGCCCACGCCAAGGGCATGAAGGTGTTCTTCGACATCATCACCAATCACACCGCCGACATCATCGACTACACCGAGCCCGGCAACTACGGCTACGTCTCCAAGGAGGCAGCCCCCTACAAGACGGCCGGCGGCCGGGAGTTCGACGACCGCGACTACGCCGGCAGGGACACCTTCCCCACCCTCGACCCCGACACCTCCTTCCCCTACGTGCCGAAGTTCCGCAGCGCGTCCGACAAGACGGTCAAGGTGCCCGCCTGGCTGAACGACCCGACGCTCTACCACAACCGGGGCAACTCGACGTTCGCGGGAGAGTCGTCGACCTACGGCGACTTCGTCGGCCTGGACGACCTGTTCACCGAGAACCACGAGGTCGTCGACGGGATGACGAAGATCTACCAGGCCTGGGCCGACTTCGGCATCGACGGCTTCCGGATCGACACCGTGAAGCACGTGAACACCGAGTTCTGGCAGCGGTTCGCGCCCGACGTGCTCGATCACGCCAAGGCCGGCGGCAACGACGACTTCTTCATGTTCGGCGAGGTCTACGACTCCTCGCCGACCTTCACCAGTCAGTACACGACCACCGGCAAGCTGCAGGCGACCCTCGACTTCGGCTTCCAGAACGCGGCTCTCGGCTTCGCCCAGGGCAAGGCCACCACCGGTCTGCGCGACCTGTACGCCGGCGACGACTGGTACACCGACGCCGACAGCAACGCCTACCAGCTGCCCACCTTCACCGGTAACCACGACATGGGCCGGCTGGCCTACCTGCTCCGGTCGTCCGGGGTCAGCCGGAAGGACGCCCTGACCCGGTTGAAGCTGGCCAACGCGCTGATGTACCTCACCCGCGGGCAGCCGGTGGTCTACTACGGCGACGAGCAGGGCTTCGCCGGCAGCGGTGGCGACAAGGCCGCGCGGCAGGACATGTTCGCCACCAAGGTGCCGGCGTTCGCGAAGGAACAGGTGATCGGCGGCAAGGCCGGATCCCGTGCGCGCTACGACACCTCCGCGCCGCTGTACCGGCAGATCGCCCAGCTCGCCACGCTCCGCGCCCGGCACCGGGCGCTCTCCGACGGCGCCCAGGTGCACCGGTACGCGTCGTCCGAGGCCGGCATCTTCGCGGTCAGCCGCATCGACAAGGGGTCGCGGCGCGAGTACCTGGTGGTGACCAACAACGCGGCCAAGGCCGCCTCGGCGACCTTCGCCACCTACTCGCCCAGCACCCGGTTCGCCGAACTGCTCGGGTCGGGCGGCGGCGTGCGCTCGGATCGATCCGGACGGGTGACCGTGCGGGTGCCCGCGCTGGGCGTCCGGGTGTTCCGGGCCGGCAGCCCGATGCCGGCCTCATCGGCGGCGCCGGTGATCCTGCCGATGACCCCGAAGGCCGGCGGCACCGTGGGCGGCCGGGCCGAGCTGTCGGTCGCCCTCGCCGACACCAGCCGGTTCGCCGAGGTGAGCTTCTACTACCGGCCGGCCGGAACCACCGCCTGGAAGCTGATCGGCACCGACGACAATCCGCGGTACCGGGTCTACCACGACGTGTCGGCGCTGCCGAAGGGCAGCCTGCTGGAGTACCGGATCGTGGCCAAGGACCTCGCGGGACGCTACTCGGCGACCTCCACCTGGGCGTTCGTCGGCGACGCGGGCGGGTCGTCCGGGCCGAGCACGATCAGCTACGACCCGCCCGAGAAGCAGCCCGACGCGGTGTCGGTGCCGGGATCGTTCAACGCCTCGGTCGGCTGCGCCGCCGACTGGATGCCCGACTGCGACCAGGTGCAGCTCACCCTGGACGACGAGGACACGATCTGGAAGCGCAGCCTCACCCTCGCCGCCGGCGACTACGCCTACAAGGCGGCCATCAACAAGGGCTGGGACGAGAACTACGGTGCCGGGGGCGCCCGCAACGGGTCGAACGTCAACGTCAAACCCACCGGCGGCAGGGTCGACTTCTACTACGACCACGCCACCCATTGGGTGACCAGCAGCGCGCAGGGACCGATCCTGACGGCACCGGGCAGCTTCCAGAGCGAGCTGGGCTGCGCGGCCGACTGGAAGCCGGACTGCATGCGGCCGTGGTTGCAGGATCTCGACGGCGACGGCACCTACACCTGGGCGTCGGTGAAGATCCCGCAGGGCAGCTACGAGTTCAAGGTGGCGCACGGGCTGAGCTCCGACGAGTCGTATCCGTCCGACAACGTGACCCTGACCGTTCCGGCGGACGGGATGCTGGTGACCATCAACTACGTGCTGGCCAGTCATCAGGTGTCGGTGTCGGTCACCCAGGCCAGCGCGACGCCCGACCTCAAGGTCGCCCGCGCGGTGCTGGTGCGTGCCGACCTGATCGCCTACCCGGCCAACGCGGTGCCGCAAGGCGCCGACCCGGCGACGTTCTCCTGGCGCCTGCACTTCTCCGCCAAGGGCGGCCTCGCCCTGGACGCCGAGGCCGTCACCGGCGGTGAGGTGGTGAGCCTGACCCGCGACCGCAAGGGCTTGCCGGGCGGCGTCCGGGTTGCGCACCCGGAGCTGGCGGACGCCATCGCGCTGAGGGTCGACCCGGCGACGGCGCGGCGGATGGAACGGCTGCTGGCCGGCCAGGTCGCGGTGGCGATGTACGACGACCAGGGACGCCTGGTGGACGCCACCGGTCTGAAGCGGGGCTAGTGGCGCGCGTCATACGTCCGGCAGCAGGTCGCGGCGCCCGGGGCCGGACCGGGCGATCATCGGGCGTGCCGACGGGTGGCTCCGTCGGTGGTCGAGCCCGGCGGTAGGCCTGCCGAGACCGCCGGGGGCCGCCCGGGCGACACCCTAGGCTTGCCGCATGACGGCCTACCACGCTGAGGCGACCGACACCGACGGCAAGGAGATCCTCACCTGGCAGGGTCTCGGAGAGGCGAGCCGGGAGTTGGCGGGGCAGATCGCCGGCGCCGGGTTCCGTCCCGACGTCATCGTCGCGGTGGCGCGCGGCGGACTGCTGCTGGCCGGGGCCCTCGCCTACGCACTCGGTGTGAAGCTGGCCGACGCGATGAACGTCGAGTTCTACACCGACGTCGCCGAGACCCTGCCCGACCCGGTGCTGCTGGCCCCGCTGCTCGACATCGACAGCATCGCCGGACGCCGGGTGCTGGTGGCCGACGACGTCGCCGACTCGGGCCGCACCCTGCGTCTGGTGATGGACATCCTGCTGGCGCACGGTGCCGAGGTGCGTACCGCGGTGCTGTACACCAAGCCCACCTCCATCTACCAGGTCGACTTCGCCTGGAAGGACACCGACGCCTGGATCGTCTTCCCCTGGTCGGCGCTGCCGCCGGTGAGCGGCGGGGCTGGCGCGGTCGTGATCGTCGCGGGCGCGGAGCGGGGTGGAGGCATGCGAGGTCGCGCCGACCTCGTGCGATGTGTGGCCGGGCTGAGCGGCGGTGACGCGCGGCGCCGGCTGGTGCCCTCGTTGACCACGCCGCTCGGTCTGCTGACCCACGCCGCCGCTGCCGAGCGCTCGTGGTTCAGCGCCGGCTGGCGGCGTTGCCCGAGTCGGAGCGGACGGCCATGCCCATGGCGACCCGGGCAGCTGACCGTGGCCGCGGCCGTCATCCGCGCCGACCGCCGGCCTACCGGAAGATCACCGTGCGCTGGCCGTCGGCCATGATCCGGTGCTCGGCGCCATCCCAGGATGCCTGAGCCGGGCACGTGCATCCGCGCCGGCGGCCGGCTTACCGGAAGAAGTGCGCGGTGGCGAACAGCTTGACCGCCTCGGTCAGCGTCCGGGACTCCTGCTCCTGACCGAGCGCGACCAACTCGGGCACGTCGACCGAGTGGTCGACGCGGCGGACGTTCTGTTCGATGATCGGGCCCTCGTCCAGGTCGGCGGTGACGAAGTGCGCGGTGGCACCGATCAGTTTCACCCCGCGGCTGTGCGCCTGCCGGTAGGGGTTCGCGCCCTTGAAGCCGGGCAGGAACGAGTGGTGGATGTTGATCGCCCGGCCGGCCAGCCGCTGACACAGCTCGGGTGACAGGATCTGCATGTAGCGGGCGAGCACGACGAGCTCGACGTCGTGCTGCTCGACGGCCTCCAGCACGCGTGCCTCGAACGCCGCCTTGGTGCCCGGCAGCACGACGTGATCCTCGAACGGGACGCCGTAGAAGCCGGCCAGGTCGCGCAGGTCGGGATGGTTGGACAGGATCAGCGGGATCTCGATCTGCAGGTAGCCCGAACGGGCCCGGAACAGCAGATCGTTCAGGCAGTGTCCGGCCCTGGACGCCAGGATCAGCGTGCGCCGCGGGCGTCCAACATAGTCCAGCACCCACTCGGCACCCAGCGAGTTCGCGATCGGGGTGATCGCGTGCTCGAACACCGAACGGTCGAAGCCCGACTGCACCTGCACCCGCATGAAGAACCGGCTCGACTCCGGCGAGCTGAACTGCTGCAGCTCGGTGATGTTGCCGTACGCCTGGGCGATCGCGCCGGTGACGGCATGGACGATGCCGGGCCGGTCGTCGCAGGCCAGGGTCAGCAACCAGTGGGTGGAGTCGATCACCGCGCAAGGGTACCGGGCGCGTCAGGGCCAGCCGCAACGGGCCCGCGGACGGTGAGCGTGGCAGTGGGAGCCGACTGAGATCCCGGCGTTCGCCGGGACGACCGGCTGGTCATCCCGGGCCTGCCCGGGATCTCGTCGGGTCGGCGGGGCCTCTTCAGAGCGCCCCGATGGCGCCGTTCAGCGTCGACGAGGGGCGCATCACGGCACTGGTCAGGGCGTCGTCGGGGCGGTAGTAGCCGCCCAGGTCGGCCGGGGACCCCTGCACCGCCAGCAGTTCCGCGTTGATCGTCGCCTCCTGCTCGCGCAGGGTCCTTGCGAGCGGGGCGAACCGTGCCGCCAGCGCCGGGTCGTCGGCCTGCCCGGCCAGCTCCTCGGCCCAGTACAGCGCGAGGTAGAAGTGGCTGCCGCGGTTGTCGATGGTGCCCAGCCGGCGTCCCGGCGACTTGTTCTCGTTCAGGAACGTGCCGGTCGCCCGGTCGAGGGTCTCGCCGAGCACCTTGGCGGAGGCGTTGCCGGTCACCTCGGCGTACTTGGCGAAGCTCTCGGCCAGCGCCAGGAACTCGCCCAGGCTGTCCCAGCGCAGGTAGTTCTCCTTGACCAGCTGCTGGACGTGCTTGGGTGCCGACCCGCCGGCGCCGGTCTCGAACAGCCCTCCGCCGTTGATCAGCGGCACCACCGACAGCATCTTCGCGGAGGTGCCGACCTCGAGGATGGGGAACAGGTCGGTGTTGTAGTCCCGCAGCACGTTGCCGGTCACCGAGATCGTGTTCCTGCCCTGCCGGATGCGTTCCACGGACACCTGGGTGGCGTCCACCGGCGAGCCGATGGAGATGTCCAGCCCGGTGGTGTCGCCGGCGATCTCCGGATCGTCCAGGTAGGTCTCCACCTTGGCGATCAGGTTGCGGTCGTGGGCGCGGGTGTCGTCCAGCCAGAAGATCGCCGGGTCGCCGGTGGCGCGGGCCCGGGTCACGGCGAGCTTCACCCAGTCGCGGATCGGGACGTCCTTGGTCTGGCAGGCGCGCCAGATGTCGCCGGGCTGCACCGCATGCTCGATCAGCACCTCGCCGGCCCGGTTGACCACCCGCACCGTGCCGGGCCGGCCGATCTCGAAGGTCTTGTCGTGCGAGCCGTACTCCTCGGCGGCCTGGGCCATCAACCCCACGTTGGCCACCGACCCCATCGTCGCCGGGTCGTAGGCGCCGTTGGCCCGGCAGTCGTCGATGACGGCCTGGTAGATGCCCGCGTAGGACGAGTCGGGGATCACCGCGAGGGTGTCGGCCTCCTTGCCGTCCGGCCCCCACATGTGGCCGCCGATCCGGATCATCGCCGGCATGGAGGCGTCCACGATCACGTCGGACGGCACGTGCAGGTTGGTGATGCCGCGGTCGGAATCGACCATCGCCAGCGCCGGGCCGTCCGCCAGTTCCCGCTCGAAGGACGCCCTGATGGCGGCCCCGTCGGGCAGCGCGTCCAGTCCGGCGAGGATGCCGCCCAGGCCGTTGTTGGGGCTCAGCCCGGCCGCGGCGAGCGTGTCGCCGTAGCTGGCGAAGGTGGTGGGGAAGAACGCCCGCACCACATGGCCGAAGATGATCGGGTCGGAGACCTTCATCATGGTGGCCTTCAGGTGCACCGAGAACAGCACGCCCGCGTCCTTGGCGCGGGCCACCTGCTCTCCCAGGAAGCGCTCCAGCGCCTCGGCGCGCATCACGGTGCCGTCGACGACCTCGCCGGCCAGCACCGGCACCGACGCCTTGAGCACGACCGTCTCGCCGCCGTCGGACGGCACCAGCTCGATCCGCAGGTCGTCGTCGGCCCCGATCACCACCGACTTCTCGTTGTGCCGGAAGTCGTCGGCGTCCATCGTCGCGACGTTCGTCTTCGACTCCGGGCTCCAGGCACCCATCGAGTGCGGGTGCTGCCGGGCGTAGTTCTTCACCGACTCGGGGGCACGACGGTCGGAGTTGCCCTCGCGCAGCACCGGGTTGACCGCGCTGCCCTTGACCTTGTCGTAGCGGGCCTTGACGTCGGCCTCCGATTCGCCGGCCGGGTCGTCCGGGTAGTCGGGCAGGTCGTAGCCCTTGTCCTGCAGCTCGGCGATCGCCGCCTTGAGCTGCGGCATCGACGCGCTCACGTTGGGCAGCTTGATGATGTTGGCGTCCGGGGTCTTGGCCAGCTCCCCGAGCTCGGCCAGCGCGTTCGGTAGCCGCTGCTCGTCGCTGAGCCGCTCGGGGAACAGGGCGATGATGCGACCGGCCAGGGAGATGTCGCGGGTCTCCACCTCGACCCCGGCGGCCGCGGCGTAGGCCCGGACGATCGGCAGGAGGGAGTACGTCGCCAGCAGCGGCGCCTCGTCGGTGTGCGTGTAGATGATCGGACTCATCGTGACCCTTCGATGCCTCGAGGACTGGTGACGGCAGGAGACTACCAATCACGCCCCGGCTCGACCGCGTCCTCGGACGGCGTTCGACTCGCTGGCCGGGTCTCAGCCCAGATGCACGGTCAGGGTGCGGCCGCCGGTGCCCGCGTTGGGGGAGTCCGCCGCCATCTCCGACCAGGCGTGCTGCAGCTGGGCGGTGAGGAAGCGCCGGTCGCTGTCCGGCCCGGCGGTCAGCTTCAACCGCTCGACGTCCACCAGGTCGATCGCCGAGCGCACCTCGAAGGCCGTGCCGCCGTGCCCGGTGTGGAAGCCGGTCAGGTCCAGCACCACGAAGTCCACCACCTGCAGCAGCCGCAGGACCGCCCGTTTCCAGTAGCTGCCGTGGCACAGCAGCTCGCCGGCGGGGTAGCCGTCCGGGCCGGCCTGCGGGCGGGTGGCGGCCAGGAACTCGTCCAGTTCGGCGTCGTTGTCGATGAACACCGACAGGTCGCCGACCCGGCGGCTCCAGGTCTTCAGTTCATCGGCGGTGACCTGGTCGGCGCTGCGCAGGTAGTGGACGACGCCGTAGCGGCGCCAGCGGTCGACGAACCGGTCGGTGCCGGCGCGGTTGTCGAACAGCCGCAGGTAGAGGATCCGGCCGACGGTGCGGTCCGGCGCGGGCCGCAGCGCCGCGGCGTAGCGGACGGTCAGCTGCGGCACCTGCTGTGCGCGGGCACCCGCCCGCTGTTCCACCTCGATCGGGCCGGACGACGACAGCCGCTCCACCGTGTCGGCCCGGCGGGCCTCACCCAGGGCCTTCGCGGAGCGGACGATCGCCCACCCGGACACCACCGCCATCAGCCAGCTGTAGCCGACGGCGTCCTCGGACGGCTGGAAGGGCAGCACGCCGTACGCCGCGCCGATCGCGAAACCGGCCGAGCCCAGCGTCAGCAGCACCGATCCGATGACCACGCCCGCGGCGGTCCGCACGGTCGTCCGGCTGGCCTTGATCAGGTGCGAGCCGAGCGGAGGCACCGCGGCGGCCCGCTGCGGATCGTCGAGCTGCCGCTCCCAGTTGCGGGCGATCCGGAGCCGGCGTCCGAACCGGGCCAGCTCGGACGCCGCACTCAGCGCGTGCCAGGCCGGCAGGGCGATCAGCACCGCCATCGCGGGCAGCCGCCAGGGTTCGATCTGGCGGGATCGCAGGCCGAGCTCGCGGAGGAACCGCACGACGTCATCGGCGTAGCTGGTCACCGCCCAGAACACGGCGAGGGTCACCACCACCAGGAACGCGGTCCGCAGCGCGGCCGAGCGGACCATCGGGCGCAGCGGCAGGGGATCCTCACGGGTCAACGTCATGGGCCCTCCCGAGGTCGGCGCGTCAACCGTCAGGAGCCGGCGCGTCCCCTGCTGATGCATGCTCACCCGGGGCGCGTCGTGGCCGCGGTCCGAGCGGAGCAGGTGCGGGCCAGTTTCCGCCCTGGTGGCGTCGGGTGTCCACCGGGAGCGGGCGGTGACGCCTGGCGGAGGCCGGGCGGCTCCGGCGTTCGACCAGCGTCCGGATCCGCCGGCGCGCGCCGGTCGGACTCAGCCGTCGATCGTGCTCATGTCGCCGTAGCGGGCGCCGGCGACGGCGTCCCGCGGGACGGCCTCGGTGAGCGCGGCCAGGTCGTCCGCGCTAAGCGAGACCTTCAGTGCCGCCACGTTCTCCTCCAGGTAGCGGACCCGCTTGGTGCCGGGGATCGGGACGACGTCCTCGCCCTGGGCCAGCACCCAGGCCAGGGCCAGCTGCCCGGGCGTGCAGCCGTGCTCGGCGGCCAATTGGCGCACCCGATCGACCAGCCGGAGGTTCGCCTCCAGCGCATCGCCCTGGAAGCGCGGGAAGTAGGCGCTGCGCCGGCTGTCCCCGGCGGCGAGCGAGGAGCGGTCGACCGCCCCGGTGAGCAGGCCGCGTCCCAGCGGCGAGTACGGCACCAGGCCGATGCCGAGGTCGCGCAGGGTGGGCAGGACGGCGTCCTCGACGTCGCGGGTGAACAGCGAGTACTCGGTCTGCACGGCGGTGATCGGGTGCACCGCGTGGGCGCGCCGGACGGTCTCCGGCGACGCCTCGGAGAGACCGAGGAAGCGCACCTTCCCGGCCTCGACCAGGCCCTTCATGGCCCCGACGGTCTCCTCGATCGGGACGGTGAAGTCGACCCGGTGCTGGTAGTAGAGGTCGATGTGGTCGACGCCGAGCCGCTGCAGGGAGGCGTCGCAGGCGGCACGCACATACTCGGGGCGGCCGTTCACGCCGAGCCGGGTGCCGTCGGGGAGTCGCTCGTTGCCGAACTTGGTGGCCAGCCGCACGGCCTCGCGGCGTCCGCGGATCGCCTCGCCGACGAGCCGCTCGTTGGTGAACGGCCCGTACCTGTCGGCGGTGTCCAGGAGGCTGACGCCGAGCTCGAGGGCGCGGTGGATGGTGGCGGTTCCGCCGGCCTGGTCGGGGCTGCCGTAGAACTCCGACATGCCCATGCAGCCAAGGCCGAGGGCCGAGACGGTGAGTGCCGCGGGGCCGGAACCGAGCGTCCGGGTGGGGATCTGCGTGTTCATGACACCAGCCAACACGTTGGAGCGCGCTCCAGGTCAAGCGGAGCGTGCGCGGCGTCCGAGCCGGTCGGTGTAGAGGGCGATCTTGTGGTCGATCGCGGCCAGGTTCGCGGTCACCTCGGCGAGTTGGGCGAGCACCCGGCGCCGGTGGGCCTGGAGCAGCTCGAGCCGCTCCGTCTCGTTGCCGTCGCCGCCGCGGACCAGGGCGGCGTAGCGCCGGATGTCGCGGATCGGCATGCCGGTCGCCCGCAGCCGGGTGATCAGCTCGATCCAGCCGAGGTCGGCCTGCTGGTATCGGCGGTGCCCGTTCGGCTCTCGGGGCACCGCACGCAGCAGCAGCTGGTCGCGTTCGTAGTAGCGCAGCGTGTCCGTGCTGAGGCCGAGGCTGTCGGCCGCCCGCGAGATCGTGGCGCCGGGTGTGGTCATGGGATCAGTCTCGGTCCTGGAGCGCGCTCCAGGGAACCCTTCGCCCGTCCGGGCCCCGGCATCGCCGGTCTCAGCCGCCGAACGGCACCAGCAGGCGTCCGATCGCCACGAAGGCCGCCAGCGCCAGCAGCACGACGGGCGGCAGGAACGCTTCGCGCCGGCGCAGGTGGGTGATGATCGCGCCGATCATGGTCAGCGCCAGTCCCAGCGCCGACAGCGGGACGAGCACCGGCAGGATGCCGGTCACCGCCGGCAGGATGAGCCCCAGCGCGCCGAGGATCTCCAGCACGCCGATGGTCTTCACCATGCCGGCCGAGAAGTCCTCCGTCCAGGCCAGGCCGGACGCGGCGAGCTGCTCCCTGGTGCGGACGACCTTCATGGTGCCGGCCCCGAGGAAGGCGAGGGCGAGCAGACCGGCGACGATCCACAAGGTGATGTTCATGGCGTGAGCCTCCGTGATTACTTAACGTATGAAGTGAATCCTAGGCATGATTACTTCAAGCTTCAAGTCAATCGGGTTCGCCGGTGCGCGGACGGGCGTGGTTCGCCTGGGCTACGATGCCCGCGTGGACGAGGTGGTCGAGGGACGGTGGCTGGACGCGGAGGAACGGTCCGCGTGGCTCAACCTGATCGGCCTGCTGATGCGTCTCGGCCCGGCGCTGGACGCGCAGCTGCGCCGCGACGCCGGCCTCACGCTGTTCGAGTACTCGGTGCTCGCCGGGCTGTCCGAGCAGCCCGGGCGGACGATGCGGATGAGCGACCTGGCCGCCGTGGCGGAGGGCTCGCTGTCGCGGCTCTCGCAGGTGGTGGCCCGGCTGGAGCACAAGGGCCTGGTGCGGCGGGCGGCCGACCCCACCGACGGTCGCTACACGCTGGCCACGCTGACCGACCCGGGCTGGGAGATCGTGGTCGCCACCGCACCGGGCCACGTCGCGGAGGTGCGCCGGCTGGTCTTCGATCCGCTCACTCGGCCGCAGGTGAAGCAGCTCGCCACGATCGGACGACGGATCGGGCTCGCCATCGATCCGGGCGGAGAGTGCCTGCCCGGCTGATCGGCGGCGCTGCCGGCGCCGGCCGGGAAAGTGTCCGGGCCGCTCCGTACGCTCCGGCCATGATCACTACGCTGGCCGTGCACGGCTACCGCTCGCTGCGCGAGGTGCTGCTGCCGCTGGGACCGCTGAGTGTGGTCACCGGCGCGAACGGGGTGGGCAAGTCGAACCTCTACCGCGCCTTCCAGCTGCTGGCCGGCACGGCGTCCGGACGGCTCGTCGGCTCGATCGCCGCCGCCGGCGGGCTGTCGTCGGTGCTGTGGGCGGGTCCCGAGCAGATCTCCGGTGCGATGCGGCGGGGCGAGGTGCCGGTGCAGGGCACCGGCTCGCGCAGGGCGCCGATCAGCCTGCAGCTCGGCTTCACCACCGACGACCTCGGCTACCTGATCGACGTCGGCCTGCCGGTGCCCGAGCGACCGCCGTCGATCTTCGGTCGCGACCCGCTGATCAAGCGCGAGCTCATCTGGGCCGGCCCGGTGCTCCGGCCGGCCGCCACGCTGCTGGAGCGGACGGCCCGCGGGGTGCGGGTGGCCGGCGAGAGCGGCGCCCCGTCCCGCTCCGGCGGGCATCTCGAGGTCGGCCTGCCGCCCTGGGCCAGCGTGTTGGACGAGCTGGTCGACCCGATCCACCGGCCGGAGGTGACGGCCGTCCGCGACCTGGTGCGTGGCTGGCGGTTCTACGACAGCTTCCGGGTCGATCCGGACGCCCCGGCGCGGCTGCCCCAGGTGGGCACCCGCACCGAGGTGCTCGCCGCCGACGGCCACGACCTGGCGCCCGCCGTCGCCACCATCCTCGAGTCGGCCTGGGCGCAGCCGTTCCGCGGCGTCATCGCCGACGCATTCCCCGGCACCGAGGTGAGCGTCGCCGACCACGGCGGCCGGTTCGAGCTCGAGCTTCTCCAGCCCGGCGTGCTGCGGCCGCTCACCGGGCGCGAGCTGTCCGACGGCACGCTGCGGTACCTGCTGCTGGCCGCCGCCCTGTTCAGCCCGCGCCCGCCGGGACTGATGGTGCTCAACGAACCCGAGACCTCGCTGCATCCCGACGTGCTGCCGGCGCTCACCCGGCTGATGGTCGCGGCCGCCGGGCGCAGCCAGCTGGTCGTGGTCACCCACGCGCGTGCCCTGGTCGCGGCGCTGACCGACGCCGGCGCCCTCCATCACGAGCTGGTCAAGCCGCACGGCGAGACCGAGGTCGACGGCCAGGGACTGCTCAGCCGTCCGCCGTGGCAGTGGGGGAGGCGCTGAGCGGGCACGATAGCCTCGACCGGTGAGCGAGTATCCCGCGGTCTCCTACGTGATGCCGGTGTTGAACGAGGAGCCCCATCTCGCCGACGCGGTCACCGCGGTCCTCACCCAGGAATACCCCGCCCCGGCGGAGCTCGTGCTCGCCCTCGGCGTCTCGACCGACCGCACCACCGCGATCGCCCGCGAACTCGCCGCCGCCGACGATCGGATCGTCCTGGTCGACAATCCGCGCAACGACATTCCGGTCGGGCTCAACCTGGCCATCGCGGCCAGCCGGCACCCGATCGTCGTCCGGGTGGACGCCCACGCCGAACTGCCGGCCGGCTACACCCGGACCATGGTCGACCTGCTCAACGCCACCGGCGCGGTCAACGTGGGCGGGGTGATGCACGCCAAGGGTCGCAGCCCGTTCCAGGCGGCGGTGGCCCGCGCCTACAACTCGCCCTGGGGGCTCGGCGGCGGGCAGTACCACGGCGCCCGGAAGGCCGGGCCGTCGGACAGCGCCTACCTCGGCGTCTTCCGACGCGAGGTGCTGGACGAGGTCGGCGGCTACGACGAGAGCATGCGCCGCGCCGAGGACTGGGAGCTCAACTCGCGCATCCGCAAGGCCGGTCACACCATCTGGTACACCCCGGACGTCGCGGTCACCTACTGGCCGCGGGCCACCCCGGTGACGCTGCGGCGGCAGATGTTCGCCACCGGCGTGTGGCGGGGGCACCTGGTCCGGGAACAGAACGGACGGACCCCGCTGAAGTACCTCGCCCCGCCCCTGCTGGTGGCCGCCCTGGCCACGTCGGGGCTGGTGGCGGTCGCGCAGCTGAGCGGGGTGCTGCGCGATCGTCCGGCGGCCCTCGCCGGTGTCGTCTACGCCGCGCCGCTGAGCTACGCCGCGGGGCTGGCGACCGTCGCCAAGAGATCGCTCGGTGCCGACTCGGCCTCGGAGTGGCTGCTGAACGTCGCCGTGCTGGGCATCATGCACCTGTCCTGGGGTGCCGGCTTCCTGCGTGGCCTGTTCACCGGTGGGCAGGCGACGGTCGACACCTCGCGGCTCACCAGGACATGAGTCCGGCGAGGTGCTGCGCCACCCGCTTCGCGCTGCGGCCGTCGGTGTGCCGGTGCGCCAACGCGGCCAGGGCGGCGCTGCGCCGGCCCGCGCGCTCACGGGCGGCGGCGTCGGCGTCCAGCTGCTCCAGCGCGTCGAGCACGCCGTCCCAGTCCTGCTGCCACCGACCGCCGGTCACCGTCGCATAGTCCAGGTACAGGCCGCGGGTGGCGGCGTAATGCTCCAGATCGGGGGCCAGGAAGATCAGCGGGTTGCCGGTAACCGCGTAGTCGAACGCCATCGACGAGTAGTCGGTGATCAGGGTGTCGATACCCCACAGCAGCGGCATCGACTCGGGCAGCACCGTCGGCGGGACCAGCCGCACGTACCGCGACGCGTGCCGGTAGGAGCCGACCCCGAGCGGATGCGGGCGGATCAGCAGCACGCTGTCGGTCGCCGCGCAGAACGCGTCGATGCGGCGCCACTGCCGGTCGGTGGGGACGCTCGGGTCCGGCTCCCCGTCGCGCCAGGTCGGCGCGTACAGCAGCGCGCGGCGTCCGACCAGGCCGGGAACGCTGCGCTCCAGCAGCTCCCGGGCCGCGGCGCGGCGACCGGCCGGGCTGCCCCGGAACAGAACGTCGGTGCGGGGCTCGCCGAGCACCCGGACCTTCTGCGGGGTCAGGTCGAACGCGCTGCACATGAACGGCACGAACGTGTCGGAGGCCACCGGCAGCAGGCTGATCCGCCGGGTGCCCCGGCGGTACGCCTCCCGGATCAGCCGACGGGCCGGCGCGAACCGGTTGAGCGGGCCGAGCGACAGGGCAGCGGGCGAGTCGGCGTGCAGCTTCTTCATCGGCGAGCCGTGCCACAGCTGGGCGATGGTGGCGCCACCCAGGGCGTAGCGGTTGACGTCGCCGAAGCCGTGGGTGACCGCCACCACGCCCGCGGACGCGGTCAGCTCGAAGCCCTCCGGGGAGTCTTTGGCGGCCCACTCCAGGCCCAGCGAGCGAGCCTTGCGCGCCTGCTCGGCGTTGCCGACCAGCCAGGCCAGCCGGATCCCGGCCTCCAGCCGGCGCGCCGCCCGGAGCAGGGCGAGCGCGCCGTCGGCCAGTCCGAAGGCGCTGCCGAACACCCACAGCCGCGGGTCGCGGGTGACGAACCGGGTCCGGACGCCGCCGACGACATAGCGGGGCAGCGTGAGCAGCTTCGCGGCATTCCCCTTCGCGAACGTGAACCGGGCATCGGTGGAGGGGGGCACCCGCACACCCTAGTGGGCCGGGCGGCGGCCATGCCCTACCGTCGGGGCATGACAGCGCCGGTCCTCCCGCGGGTGATCATCACGACCACCGCTTCGGTCGACGGCAGGATCGCGCTCAGCCGGGACACCGTCCTGCTGCAACCGGACGCCGGGCGCCGGTGGGCGGCGATGAAGCCACCCGGGACGGACGAGTTCCTCGGTGCCCGGCGAGCGGAGCACGGTGCCACGGTCACGATCGAGGGAAGCGGCAGCTTCGTCGTCCCCGGTGCGCCGCGGGCGGAGCTGCCGGTGCCGCGGCTGGCGGAGGCGGAACTCCGCCGCGACGCCATCCCGCGCCGGACGCCGTCCTGGTTCGTCGTCGCCGACAGCCGGGGTCGGGTCGACTGGACCTTCGCCGGCGACGACAGCACCGCCCTCGTCGTCCTGGTCTGCGAGGCGACCCCGTCCGGCTACCTGCAGCTGCTGCACGATCGCGGCATCGGACACCTGAACGCCGGCGTCGAGCGGGTCGATCTCGCCGCCGGGCTGGCCGCCATCGGATCGGTGCTGGCGGCCACCACCGTCGTCGCCGACTCCGGCGGCACCTTCAACGCGGCGCTGCTGCGGGCGGGCCTGGTCGACGAGCTCGACGTCGTGACGCTGCCCGGCCTGGTCGGCGGCGCCGGCACCCCATCGATCATGGACGGCGATCCCCTGGGCCTGTCGGAACTGCCCATCCGGCTCCGCCTGCTCGACTGTCGGGCGACGCCCGAAGGCCTGGTCCGGACCCGCTACCAGGTGCTCAACGAGAGCGGGCCGAAGGCCCGCGGCCCCGCCGCGGCGGGAACGGGCGCTCCTGCACCGTGAACGGCCGCGACCGGCAGCCGGACAGCGACCGATAGGCTGAGCCGGTGATCGAGGGCAGACGATGAACTCAACCATCAGCAACATCCTGCTGATCCTCTTGTTCATCATCATCGGCGGTGTGTTCGCCGCCGCCGAGATGGCGCTGGTGTCGCTGCGCGAGAGCCAGGTGAAACAGCTCTCCACCCGCGGCCAGCGCGGCCGGACGGTTGCCGCGCTGGCGGCGAACCCGAACCGGTTCCTGTCGGCGGTGCAGATCGGCGTCACGCTGTCCGGCTTCCTGTCCGCCGCCTTCGGCGGCGCGACGCTGGAGGAGCCGACGTCGCAGGTGCTGATCGGCTGGGGCGTCCACGAGAGCGTGGCCGGACCGCTCTCGCTGGTGACGATCACGGTGGTCATCTCGTACTTCTCCATCGTCATCGGCGAGCTCACCGCCAAGCGCCTGGCGATGCAGAGCGCCGAGACCTTCGCGATGGGCCTGGCGCCGCTGGTGAACGCGATCGCCACGCTGACCCGCCCGGTGATCTGGTTCCTGGGCGTCTCCACCAACGCGCTGGTCCGCGTCCTGGGCGGCGACCCCAAGGCGTCCCGCGAGGAGGTCACCGACGAGGAGCTGAGGGCGATGGTGACGTCGTCGTCGACGCTGGGCGACGAGGAACGGCAGATCGTGGACGAGGTGTTCGCCGCCGGCCAGGTCAGTCTGCGGGAGGCCATGGTGCCACGCACCGAGGTCGACTTCCTGTCCGGCGACCTGCCCGCCCACAAGGCGATCCGCAACTTCCAGGAGCATGCGCACAGCCGCTACCCGGTGATCGGCGAGGACGTGGACGACGTGCTGGGCTTCGTGCACGTCCGCGACCTGTTCGACCTCGACCCGGCGGCCCGCAACGCCCCGGTGAGTCAGCTGGTGCGGCCCGTGGAGTCGCTGCCGCACACCATGAAGATCCTCCGGGCGCTGTCCGAGATGCGCGCGGCGAACGCCCACCTGGTGATCGTCCGCGACGAGTACGGCGGCACCGCGGGGATCGTCACCATGGAGGACCTGGTCGAGGAGCTGGTCGGCGACATCTCCGACGAGTTCGACGGCCCGACCGGGAACGCCTCCGATTCGCCGACCGGCGCCGAGGTGGACGGCCTGGAGACCCTCGAGGAGTTCGGCGAGGACCACGGCTACGTGCTGCCCGAAGGCCCCTACGACACCGTGGCGGGCTTCGTGATGGCGCACCTGGGTCACCTGCCCGAGCTGGGCGACGTGATCGAGGTGCTGCTCCACCCGGTGGAGGCGTCCGAGGCCGAACCGGAACGCTTCGAGTTCACCGTTTCCGAGCTCGACGGACGGCGCGCGGCGCGACTGCGGCTGCGCCGGCTGGGCACGGTGCCGGCGGCTGAGTAACCTACCCCGGACGCGTCCGGACAAGGAGGTGTGCAGTGCCCGAGCAGGATCCGGACGGTTCCCGGCTGCTGACCTCGCCCGAGGTGGGGGAACTGCTGGAGGCTGCCGTCGCCCACGCCGGCGGCACGCTGTTGAACTGGGCGCTCGACCACGTGGACGCCAACCCGCAGCAGTCGACCACCGCGACCTATTCGGCCTCGGTGCAGTGGCCCTACGGGGAACGCGACGAGCTGCTCGGGGTGAGCGCCCGGGCGGGCGGGCCGGCGCCCTCGGACAGCCGCGCCGAGATCTTCGCCGACGGTGACCGCGAGGTGGCCGTCTGGCTGTACCCCAACGACCCGGACCTGCCCGGCCTGGCCCGCGCCGCCTACACCGAACGGATGGCCGAGCTGCTCACCGAGCGGGACGTGCTGGGCCGCCCGGTCAGCGAGTCGGAGGTGCGGCTGCGGATGATCGGCTACCGGCCGCGCCGGCGGGCCGTGCTGCGGGTGGACGTCGGCGACGCGTCCGATTCCCGGCCGCCTACCACCCTGTACTGCAAGGTGCTCCGCGAGCGGGTCTTCGGCGACGTCGTCCGCCGGCACGAGGTGCTGCTGGCGGCCGGCGTCCCCGCCCCCGAGGTGGCTGCGACGACGTCCGACGCGTTGTTGCTGCTGCGCAACCTGCCCGGCCGCCCGCTGGCCCAGGCGGTGTTCGACTCCGACGACCCGTGCACCGCCGAGCAGCTGATCCATGTGCTGGACGCCATGCCGATGAGCGTCACCCAGCTGGAACGCCGCCCACCCTGGTCGGACGCCGTCGAGCACTACGCCCAGATGGTGGCCGCCGCCGTCCCCGCGGCGACCGACAAGCTGGCCTGGCTGACCGGTCGGATCACCGCCGGGCTCGGTTCCATCCCGCTCGGCAGCGAGCCCACCCACGGCGACTTCCACGAGGGCCAGCTGCATGTGGCGGACGGCCGGATCGTCGGCGTGCTCGACGTCGACACGGTCGGGCCGGGACGCCGAGCCGACGACCTGGCCTGCCTGATCGCCCACCTGTCCACGATCCAGCGGATGAGCCCGAGCCAGGAGGCTCGGGTGCATCGGCTGATCCGGGCCTGGGTGCCGGTGTTCGACACCAGGGTCGACCCGACCGAGCTGCGGCTGCGGGCGGCCGCGGTGATCATCTCCCTGGCCACCGGACCGTTCCGCGGCCAGGAGCCGGAGTGGGAGTGGGAGACGCTGCGGATGATCGCGTCGGCCGAGGCGCTGGTGCGCCAGGTGAGCTAGCCGCCGGCTTCGGAAGGTCGACCCCGAACACCGGCACGCCGGCCGGGCACCGTGCCACGTCCGGATTGAAGTCGGCGAAGACGCCCGACGGGTTGTCGCGGTAGAGCCACACGTGCAGCACCCAGAGCGGGAGCGTCGCGTGCCGGTGCAGATGCTGACCGAACAGCCTGGGCGGGTCGTCCGAGCTCCACGCCTGCACCGGCACGAGGTACTCGTGCGCGACCAGCCTCGCCGGCGTGCCGGCGGGGTCGAGCTCGTAGACCAGCGCCTCCGGAGTCGCCGGGTCGAGCGTGGCGTCCATCAGCCGGTCCGCGACGTAGTGCAGCCCCATCCCGCCCTTGTCGGCGTCCTGGAAGCAGCCGAGGGTGGTCAGGGTGCTGGCGTAGCCCGCGGCCTCGGCCGCGGCGTGATCGGCGAAGCGCTCCGTCGCGGCACGGGCCGACTCCAGCTGCGGGTCCAGTTCCGTAGCGTCGCCGTGCGGGCCGCGCGACCCGCTCGGGGCAGCCGGACCGGCCGCCGCGCAGCCGCCGAGCGTGAGCAGGCCGATCGCGCTGAGCCCGGCCAGCACGCGGAGCATCGGTCGGGTGGTCATCCCGTCACCGCCTCAGTGGTAGAAGTACGGGTCGAGCACCCGCACCTCGGTGATGGAGTCGACGGGCAGGCCGTTGGCCTCGGCGGCGTTGCGGATCGCGTCGGGACTGGGGCCGTCGTAGACGCAGAACGTCGTCGCCTTGTCGTCGACGACGAAGGACTGCACCCAGGTGACGCCCTCGGCGGCGTTGTGGTCGATGATCCCGGCGAGGGCCTCCGCGCCGCGATCGGTCATGGGGACGTGGAGTCCGTCCGGGAAGGTGCGCTGCACCAGGTAGCGGGTCATCGTGGATCCTCTCCGGGCCCGGAGCCTCCGGGCCGCCTGGATCCAGGGTCGGCGCGCGGGCCCGCCCGGGGCATCGGGCACGCTCCCTATCTCTGGGGCGGCGGCTCCCCACTTCCCGCGGTCACCATCGCCGCGGCGACGTCGCGGCGCGATGCGACACCCAGTTTCGCCAGGATCGCCGAGACGTGGTGGCCGGCGGTCTTTGGGGAGATGTGCAGCCGTGCCGCGAGTTCCGCGTCGGTCAGGCCGTCGCCGAGCAGGCCCGCGACCTGCAGCTCGCGCGTGGTCAGCCCGCCCGGGTTGGCCGCGGTCCTGCGGGACGGCCGGCGCGGCAGGGACGCCGTCCCTTCGGCGCGCAGCCGGGCCACCACCTCGTCGGCGGCCGGGTTCGCGCCGAGGCGGTCGAAGACCTGGAGCGCGCGCAGGCGGTCGGCGGCCTCGCGACTGTCGGCGAGGGCGACCGCGGCCTCGTAGGGGCAGCCGATCCGCTCCCACAGCGCGGCCGCGGCGCCGAAGTCGCCGTCGACCTGGGCGGCGAACGGCTCGGCGGCGATGGGGGGAAGGGCGGTGAGCTCGCCCGCGCGCCACAGCCAGAAGCCGAGTTCGCCGATCGCCCACCCCTGCCGCAGGTCCACCGCGAGCCGGAACGTCTCGGAGATCAGCGCCGGGATGCGCTCGGGCTCCGACCTCAGCCAGGCGGCCTCCGCGAGTCCCGCGGCCGCCGGCCACAGTCGCTGCAGGTCACCGGTGCGGTTCGCCAGCTCGCGCGCCGCCAGCAGCGGACGTTCGGCGTCCGCCGCTCCGGAGCGGGCCCGAACGCGGCCGAGGACGGTGCGCGCCACGATCCGCGCGATCACGCTGGGCGCGTCCTGGACCGACTCGGCCAGCGTGGTCGCCGCGGTCCACTGGCCCTGTTCGAAGCGCGATCGGGCGAGCCACGCCGCCGCGTAGTCGGCGCTGTGGTCCAGGTCGCGCTCGGCGCACCAGGCGAGCGCCTCGTCCAGCCAGCGATCGGCCTGGGCGTACCGGCGGACCTCGCCCGCACCCGATCCGAGGTTGATCAGCGCCGATGCCACGGCGATGTCGTCGCCGAGGCTCTCGGCGATGGCCCGGCTGCGCACCAGCGGTTCCTCGGCCTGGTCGGGATCGACGAACCACAGCGACGTGCCGACCGCGTTGAGCGCGCCGGCCCGGGTGCGATCGTCGCCGAAGCGGGCGGCGAGTTCCGCCGCCTCGCGGCCCAGGGCGGTCGCCCGCTGCACCTCTCGGGCGAGCATGTGCAGCTGCGCGCCGACCGACAGCGCCACCGCCTTGGCCGCGCTGTCCGCTCGATGGTCGAAGCGGACCAGGACGTCGTCGATGGCACGGCGGGCGTCGCCGCCGCGACCCTGGCGCCAGAGCGTGGTGGCGGCCGTGGCCGCGGCGCGATCCTCGTCGTCCGGCCGGTCCAGTGCGCGCCAGATCGCCCGCGCGCTCTCGCAGGCACCGAGGGCGCCGCGGTCGTCGGCGAACGCGGTGTGCTCGCGAGCCAGGCTCTCCCACGCGGCGGCCGCGTCCTGCCGCGGAAGGGCGCCCGAGCCGAGCGCGCGCTCGTACTGGCGCGCCGCGGATCGATGCGCGCCGACACGGCTGGCGGCCGCGGCCGCCTCGATGCCATACCTGGCCGTGCGCACGGCGTCACCGCCGCGTTCGGCGTGGTGGGCGAGCCTGGCGGGGTCGGCGCCACGACTCTCCAGTTCCGCGAGCAGGCGCCGATGCAGGTCGGTGGCGACGCCGGGCGGCACGGAATCCTCGACGGCGCGACGGGCGAGCTCGTGCCGGAAGGCGACCCGGCCCGTCCGCGCCATCAGCATGCCGCTGCGCAGGCACTCGTCCAGCGCGGCGGGCGGGACCTCGGCCGCGGCCAGCACCAGGCCCACCTCGGCGTCCGCCCCGGGAATCAGCGCCGCGGCGTCCAGGGCTCGGCGTGCCTGTGGGCCGAGGGCGTCCGCGCGGGCCAGGACGACGGCGCGGACGCTGGACGGCACCAGGTCCGCCGTGCGGGCCTCGACCAGCGCGGTCACGAAGAACGGATTCCCGCCGGTCGCCGCATAGACCTGGTCGGCGTCCAGCCCGGCGGCCAGCCTCGCCACCGACTGGCGACTGAGTGGAGCCAGCTCCAGCCGGCGCACCCCGGGAAGCGTCGAGAGCTGCCCGAGGACGCCGGTGAGCGGATGATCGCGGACGAGTTCGTCGTCGCGCGCCGTGACGGCCACCGCGGCACGGGTCGACCCGACCCGCCGGGCCAGGAAGACCAGCAGGTCGCGGGTCGCGTCGTCGGCCCAATGCACGTCCTCGATCACCACCAGCGCGGGCGGGCGGGGCGCCGCCAGCTCGGCGAGCGCCGCCGCGAGCCGCTGGTGCTTCGGGACGTCCCCGGCCATCGCCGCGGCGAGATCGCCGCCCGCCGCAAGCGCGATGTCGTGCAGCGGTGCCAGCGGGCGAGGGGTGCTCAGCGGGTCGCATGAGCCCCACAGCACCCGGACGCCGCGCGGTCGCCGGTCGGCGGCTGCTCGGACGAGCGCCGACTTGCCCACGCCGGCCTCACCGAGGACGAGCGTGAGCGAGCCCTGCCCGGCGACGGCCTCGCCGACGCGGGCGCGGAGTTCGTCGAGCTGGGACGCACGCTCGAGGAGACCAGTGCCGTCCGGCGCGGCGACCGGTTCGTCGACCACGCCCTCAGGATGCCACCGAGCGGCCCGTGCCGGCATCCTCTCCCGGCGCTCCCGACGTCCCGAATCACGAGATTCCCGGGCTCAGCACGCGAGCCTTTTCGGTGGACCCGCAGCGCAATCCGGAAACGAATACTACGCTCCGTAGTATGATCGAATCCCCGCTGACCCTGGCCGGTGACTTCGTCGCGCCGAGCCGCCAGGACTGGGAAACCGAGGTCCTCCGGGTGCTCAACCGGCGCCGTCCCGAGGGCAAGGAACTCTCCATCGAGCAGGCGATGAAGCGCCTCACCACCACCACGGTGGACGGCCTCGTCATCGACCCGCTGCAGGTCCGCGACGGCCATGCCGACCGAGACCTCGGACATCCCGCGGTGACCCCGTTCACCCGCGGGTCCACGCTGCGCACCGGCACCATCCACGCCTGGGACATCACCCAGCTGCACGAGGATCCGGACGTCGGATTCAGCAACGCCGCGGTGCTCGCCGACCTGACCCGCGGCGCCACCTCGCTGTGGCTGCGGGTCGATCCGGACGCCATCGCGGCCGCCGACCTGGCCGGGGTGCTGGCCGGGGTCCTGCCCGAACTCGCCCGGCTGCGGGTCAGCAGCCGCACCGATCAGACGGCCGCCGCGGAGGCCCTGGCCGGCTTCTGGCGGGCCAGCGGCAAGGCCGCCGAGGTCGGCGGAAGCCTCGGCCTGGACGCCCTCGGGCACGCCGCCCTGACCGGCGAGGCGCCCGCGTTCGGGCCGCAGCGTGACTGGGTGGCGACCGCGCTGCGCGAGTTCCCCAAGGCGCGTGCCATCGCCGTCGACTCCCTGGTCTACGACGACGCCGGGGCCGGGGACGTCGACGTCCTGGCCTTCGCGATCGCCACCGGCGTGGAGTACCTGCGCGACCTGGAGGCCGCGGGCGTCGCGCCCGCGACCGCGTTCGGCCAGCTCGCCTTCCGGGTGCCGGCCAACGCCGACCAGTTCATGACCATCGCCCGGCTGCGCGCGCTGCGCAGGCTCTGGGCCCGGGTCGGCGAGGTCAGCGGCGTCCCTGCCGCGGCGCGGGGTGCCGTCCAGCTGGCCGTCACCTCGTGGCGGATGATCACCCGCGACGACCCCTGGGTCAACCTGCTGCGCGGCACCATCGCCACCTTCGCGGCCGCCGCCGGTGGCGCCGAGTCGATCACGGTGCTGCCGCACGACACCGCCTGGGGCCTGCCCACCGACTTCTCCCGGCGGATGGCCCGCAACATCCAACTGCTGGCCGCAGAGGAGTCCAATCTCGGCCGGGTCGCCGATCCGGCGGGCGGCTCCTGGTACGTCGAGAGCCTCACCGATCAGCTGGCCGGACGCGCCTGGGCGCGGTTCGGCGAGATCGAGGCCGCCGGCGGCATGGCCGCGGCGCTGGCCGACGGCCGGGTGGCCGAGTGGATCGACGGCACGGTCGCGGCGCGCGGCGTCCGGCTGGCCAACCGGCGGCAGCCGATCACCGGCGTGTCGATGTTCCCCGCGGCGAACGAGGAGCCGCTGGACGTCCGGCCGCGGCCCGAGGCGCCGCGGTTCGGCGGGCTGGCCCCGCGGCGGGACAGCGAGGTGTTCGAGGCGCTGCGCGACCGGGTGGCGGCGACCGACCCCGCGCCGCAGGTGTTCCTGGCCTGCCTGGGCGCCCGGCGCGACTTCGGCCCCCGCGAGCAGTTCACCGCCAACGTGCTGCAGGTCGCGGGCATCGCGCATCCCTCCAGCGAGGGGGGCACTGCGTCCGCGATCGTCGAGCAGGTGCGGGCCGCGGGCGCGAGCGTCGTGATCCTGTGTTCCTCGGCGAGGGTCTACGCGGCGCAGGCGATCGAGGTGGCCACCGCGCTGAAGGACGCCGGGGTAGGAAAGGTGCTGATCGCCGGACGCCGCACCGAGACCGGCGCCGACGACGCCGCCGAGGTCATCGACGGCGAGATCTTCGACGGCATGGACGTCGCCGGCTTCCTGGCCGGGACCCTGGACGAGTTGGGAGTAGAGCGGTGACCATTCCGCGTTTCGACACGATCGAGCTGGGCGATGCCCTGCCGCCGGCGGACTCCGCGCAGCAGTGGGAGGACCTGATCGATCAGGTGCCCTCCTACAGCAAGGGCTGGCAGACCCCCGAGCACATCCTGGTGCCGCCGGTCTACGGCTCGGACGCCCTGGCCGGGCTCGACTTCCTGAACACCTACCCGGGCATCCCGCCGTTCCTGCGCGGCCCGTACGCCACCATGTACGTCAACCAGCCGTGGACGATCCGGCAGTACGCCGGCTTCTCCACCGCCGAGGAGTCCAACGCGTTCTACCGGCGCAACCTGGCCGCCGGCCAGAAGGGGCTGTCGATCGCCTTCGACCTGGCCACCCACCGCGGCTACGACTCCGACCATCCGCGGGTCACCGGCGACGTCGGGATGGCAGGCGTGGCCGTCGACTCGATCCTGGACATGCGGCAGCTGTTCGACGGCATCCCGCTGGACCGGATGAGCGTCTCGATGACCATGAACGGCGCGGTGCTGCCGGTGCTCGCGCTGTACGTGGTGGCCGCCGAGGAGCAGGGGGTGCAGCCGGCGCAGTTGGCGGGGACCATCCAGAACGACATCCTCAAGGAGTTCATGGTCCGCAACACCTACATCTACCCGCCGGCGCCGTCGATGCGGATCATCTCCGACATCTTCGCGTTCACCTCGGCGAACATGCCGAAGTTCAACTCGATCTCGGGGACCATCCAGAACGACATCCTCAAGGAGTTCATGGTCCGCAACACCTACATCTACCCGCCGGCGCCGTCGATGCGGATCATCTCCGACATCTTCGCGTTCACCTCGGCGAACATGCCGAAGTTCAACTCGATCTCGATCTCCGGCTACCACATGCAGGAGGCCGGGGCGACCGCCGACATCGAGATGGCCTACACGCTGGCCGACGGCGTCGAGTACATCCGGGCCGGCGAATCGGTCGGCCTGAAGGTCGACCAGTTCGCGCCGCGGCTGTCGTTCTTCTGGGCGGTCGGGATGAACTTCTTCATGGAGGTCGCCAAATTCCGCGCCGCCCGGCTGCTCTGGGCGCGGCTGGTCCGCGAGTTCGGGCCGAAGAACCCCAAGTCGATGTCGCTGCGGACGCATTCGCAGACGTCCGGCTGGTCGCTGACCGCGCAGGACGTGTTCAACAACGTGGCCCGCACCTGCCTGGAGGCGATGGCGGCGACCCAGGGGCACACCCAGTCGCTGCACACCAACGCCCTGGACGAGGCGATCGCCCTGCCCACCGACTTCTCGGCCCGGATCGCCCGCAACACCCAGCTGTTCATCCAGCAGGAGTCGGGCACCTGCCGGGTGGTCGACCCGTGGGCCGGCTCGGCCTACGTCGAGCGGCTCACCTACGACCTGGCGAAGCGGGCGTGGGGACACATCCAGGAGGTCGAGGCCGCCGGCGGCATGGCCAAGGCGATCGAGGCCGGCATCCCCAAGATGCGCATCGAGGAGGCCGCGGCCCGCACCCAGGCCCGGATCGACTCCGGACGCCAGCCGCTGATCGGCGTGAACAAGTACCGGGTCGAGAACGACGAACCGCCCGAGGTGCTGAAGGTCGACAACAACAAGGTCCGCGCCGAGCAGATCGCCAAGCTGGAGCGGCTGCGCGCCGAGCGCGACCCGGAGGCCGCCCAGGCGGCCCTGGACCGGCTCGCCTGGGCCGCGGCCAACCCCGATCCGACCGATCCGGACCGCAACCTGCTGAAGCTGAGCATCGACGCCGCCCGCGCCCGGGCGTCCGTCGGTGAGATCTCCAACGCGCTGGAGTCGCAGTTCGGCCGGTTCACCGCGCAGATCCGTACCATCAGCGGCGTGTACCGAAGCGAGACCGGGGAGTCCAGGGGAGTGGAACGCGCACGTCAGCTGGTCGAGGAGTTCGAGAAGGTCGAGGGGCGGCGTCCGCGCATCCTGGTCGCCAAGATGGGCCAGGACGGCCACGACCGCGGCCAGAAGGTGATCTCGACGGCGTTCGCCGACCTCGGCTTCGACGTCGACGTCGGCCCGCTGTTCCAGACGCCCGGCGAGGTCGCCCGGCAGGCGGTCGAGGCGGACGTCCACGTGGTCGGCGTCTCGTCGCTGGCGGCGGGTCACCTGACCCTGGTGCCGGCGCTGCGCTCCGAGCTGGACGCCCTCGGCCGCGACGACATGATGATCGTCGTCGGCGGCGTCATCCCGGCGCAGGACTTCGACGAGCTCCGGGACGCCGGTGCCGACGCGATCTATCCGCCCGGCACGGTGATCCCGGACGCCGCGGTCGAGCTGCTGCAGAAGCTGCGGGACCGGCTCGGCGAGGAGTGAACGCCCGCCGTGCCGATCGCTACGGTTCGGGGGACGGTTCCTTTCTGGTTCAGGGGACGGTTCCTTTCCGGTTCGGGGGACGGTTCCATTCCGGTTCGGGGGACGGTTCCATTCCGGTTCAGGGACGTCCCGGCGTCCGCGCGGCGGGGACGCCGTCGCCGGCCCCGCGAGCAGCGAACCGTCGGACGAGGCACCGCTCACGACGGTCGCGACACCGACAGAGTTTCGACAGACTCAGCCGACGAGGTCCTTGAGAGGGTGACCACATGCGCAGGATGACTCCACGNAGGCCGGTTCACCGCGCAGATCCGTACGATCAGCGGCGTGTACCGAAGCGAGACCGGGGAGTCCAGGGGAGTGGAACGCGCACGCCAGCTTGTCGAGGAGTTCGAGAAGGTCGAGGGACGGCGTCCGCGCATCCTGGTCGCGAAGATGGGCCAGGACGGTCACGACCGCGGCCAGAAGGTGATCTCGACGGCGTTCGCCGACCTCGGCTTCGACGTCGACGTCGGCCCGCTGTTCCAGACGCCCGGCGAGGTCGCCCGGCAGGCGGTCGAGGCGGACGTCCATGTGGTCGGCGTCTCGTCGCTGGCGGCCGGTCACCTGACCCTGGTGCCGGCGCTGCGTGCCGAGCTGGACGCCCTCGGCCGCGACGACATGATGATCGTCGTCGGCGGCGTCATCCCGGCGCAGGACTTCGACGAACTCCGGGACGCCGGTGCCGACGCGATCTATCCGCCCGGCACGATCATCCCGGACGCCGCCGTCGAGCTGCTGCAGAAGCTGCGGGACCGGCTCGGCGAGGAGTGAACGCCCGAGTGCGGATCGCTCCCGGTTCGGGGGACGGTTCCATTCCGGTTCGGGGGACGGTTCCTTTCCGGTTCGGGGGACGGTTCCATTCCGGTCCAGGGACGTCCCGGCGTCCGCGCGGCGGGGACGCCGTCGCCGGCCCCGCGAGCAGCGAACCGTCGGATGAAGCACCGCTCACGACGGTCGCGACACCGACAGGGTTTCGACAGACTCAGCCGACGAGGTCTTTGAGAGGGTGACCACATGCGCAGGATGACCCCGGGTGAGCTGGCCGAGCGGGTGCGGCAGGGGTCGCGGCCGCACATCGCGCGCGCGATCACCCTGTTGGAGTCGTCCCGCCCCGATCATCGGGACAGGGCGAAGGAGTTGCTGCGGCTGCTCGCGCCCGACAGCGGACGCTCGGTGCGCGTCGGCATCACCGGCGTCCCGGGAGCAGGCAAGTCGACCTTCATCGACGCCCTCGGCGTCCGGCTGATCGAGCAGGGCCACCGCGTCGCGGTGCTCGCGGTCGACCCGTCCTCCTCGCGCACCGGCGGCTCGATCCTCGGCGACCGGACGCGGATGGCGACCCTCGCCGCATCGGACGCCGCCTACGTGCGGCCGTCGCCGTCGGGTGGGCATCTGGGCGGCGTCGCCCGGGCCACCCGGGAGTCGATGGTGGTGATGGAGGCCGCCGGGTTCGACGTGGTGCTCGTGGAGACCGTCGGAGTCGGGCAGTCCGAGGTCGCAGTGGCCGGCATGGTGGACACCTTCCTGCTGATCACGCTGGCCCGGGCCGGCGACCAGCTGCAGGGCATCAAGCGCGGCATCCTCGAGATGGCCGACGTGATCACGGTCAACAAGGCCGACGGCGACCACGAGGGCGAGGCGCGGGTGACGGCCCGCGAGCTGACCATCGCGATGAAGCTGATCAGCTCCGACCCGCACGCCCGGCGTCCGCCGGTGCTCACCAGCTCGGCGCTGACCGGCAAGGGTCTGGACGACGTCTGGCAGGCGGTGCTGCACCACCGGGCGCACCTCGAGGCGCAGGGTGGGCTGGAGGCCCGACGGGCCCGGCAGCAGGTCGAATGGCTGTGGTCGTTGGTCGAGGGCGAGGTGCTGGACGGCCTGCGCGGCGCACCCCGGGTGCGCGCGGCGCGGCGGCGCATCGAGGACGCCGTCGCGGGCAACGAGGTCTCGGCGCTGGAGGGCGCCGAGCAGCTCGTCCGGGCATTCGTGGCCGACGTCCCGCTGCTGTGGCCGGAACCGCCGGCGGAGTGAGCGTCGCCATCCCGGGCCGGCGCCGCCCGGGTGCGGCTACGGTGACGCCCATGCGCACACCGTTCGTGGAGGCCACGGCCGGCACCCAGGTGAGCCGGCTGCGGGCGCTGGCCGCGGACGCGCTGCCGTCCTGGGGGCTCGCCGGCGCCTCGCTGCGGCTGCTGAACCACGGCTACAACACCACCTTCCGGGTCGACGCCGCCGATGGGCGGCGGTTCGCCCTCAGGGTGAACGTGATCCCGAGCAAGACCGAGGCCCACCTGCGGGCCGAGGTGGCCTGGCTTGCGGCGCTCTCGGCCGAGACCGAGCTCAGGGTGCCGACGCCGCAGCGCACCCGGGACGGCGACTGGGCTGCCCGCATCCCCAGCCCGGACCACGGCCGGGAGCTGCCGGTGGTGCTGTTCTCCTGGCTCGAGGGCCGCAATCTCGGGCGGAAGGCACGTCCGCATCAGCTGCGGGCGCTCGGCCGGGCGATGGCGCTGCTGCACGAGCACGCGGTCGGCTGGCGCCCCCCGGACGAGGGCGCCCTGCCGTTGTTCGACGAGGTGCTGACCGGTCTGCCCGACCGGTTCGCCGACCATCCGGCGTTGGACGCCGACGCCCGCGCCGTGCTCACCACGGCGTACGCCCGGGCGCAGGAGCTGCAGGACCAGGCGTTCGCGGCGGGCGGCGTCATTCCGCTGCACGCCGACCTGCACGGCGCCAACCTGAAGTGGCACGACGGCCGGCTGAGCGTGTTCGACTTCGACGACGCCGGCCTCGGGGTGCCCGCGCTCGACCTCGCCATCGCCGTCTACTACCTGCGCGACGACGCGGCCGCCGAGGACGCCCTGCGCCAGGGTTACGCCGGCGTCCGGCCACTGCCCGAGGTGGGCACCGAGGTCTTCGAGGGCATGGTGGCGGGCCGCAACCTGCTGCTGGTCGACGACCTGCTGGAACAGCAGAACGCCGAGCTGCGCACCCTGATCCCCGATTACACGGCCGCCAGCGTGCGGCGGCTGCGTGGCTGGCTGGAGACCGGACGCTATCGGCGGCTGCCCCCGGCCTGACCCGTCAGCGCCCCAGGAGGGTGCGTGACCGGTACCCGACCCGGCGATCGGCGGCGGCTCAGGCGATCAGTATCCGCACCGGGTCGGACGTCGTGCTCCGGTCGTCCAGGGCCGTCCAGGACGCGGCCAGGATCTCCACCGCGGCCAGCAGGTCGTCCGCCGGCCGGGTGTAGGGCAGCCGGACGAACGAGGCCAGGCCGCCCTCGGGGGCGAACACCGAGCCGGGGGTGATCACCAGCCCGCGCCGCTCGCACTCCACCGCCAGTGCGGCGGCCACCGGGCGGGGGAGCTCGCACCACAGCGACAACCCGCCGGCCGGCATCCGGAACCGCCATTCGGGGAGTCGAGCGGACAACGCCCGGGACAGGACGTCGCGCTGCTGCCGCAGCCGGGCCCGCTGCTGGCCGGCGTCGGCGTCCGGACCGGTGAGCAGCTCGGTCAGCACCAGCTGCTCCAGGATCGGAGCGCCCAGGTCGAGCCCCAGCCGGGCCTGGGTGAATCGCTGCTGCCGGCCCTCCGGCACCCGCAGCCAGCCGACCCGCAGACCGCCCCAGAACGCCTTCGACGAGCCGCCGACGGTGATCGCCGAGGGGCTGTGCGCAGCCAGCGGAGCCGGTGCCGGGCCGTCGTCGAGCTGCAGGTCGGCGTGGCTCTCGTCGACGATCGCCGTCGTCCGGGCGCGGGCCAGCAGCGCCCCCAGCCGCGCCCGCCCGGCGTCGTCCATCAGCAGTCCGGTGGGGTTCTGGTGGTCGGGGATCAGGTAGGCCGCCCGCGGCGCCGCCTGGCGGAGGGCGGCGTCCATGGCGTCGAGGTCCCAGCCGTCGGGATCGACCGGCACGGTGACCACCCGAGCCCCGGCGCGGCGCAGCGAGGTGACCGCGTTGGGGTAGACCGGGGACTCGACGAGGGCGCGGTCACCCGGCCCGAGCAGCGCCTGAGCGGACGCCGCGATGGCGGCGATGGCCCCGGACGTGACCAGCACCTGATCGGAGGTCGTGGGCAGGCCGCGGCGCCGGTACCGCTCGGCGATCGCCTGCCGCAGCTCCGGCAGGCCGAGCGGGAAGTAGCCGTGACCGGCGAGATAGGCGGGCAGCGCCGCGACGGCGGACGCGTAGGCGCTGGCCAGCCCCGGGACGGCGGCCGGTGCCGCGCAGGTCAGGTCCATGGTGGCGGGACCGTCCGGCTGCGGCAGCAGGGCCCGGTCGTGGGCCCTGGCGCCGCCGCCCGGGACCTGCGTCCAGGTGCCCGCACCCTGCCGGGCCACCGCGTAGCCGGCCTCCCGCAGGGTGCCGTACGCCCTGGTCACGGTGGTCCGGGAGAGGCCGAGCGCGGAGGCCAGGTCACGCTCGCTCGGCAGTCGCTGACCGACCGGCAGCATGCCGTCGGCGATCACGGACGCCAGCCTGGCCGCCAGCCCGCTGAAAGCGGGGGACGTGACCTCGCCCACCAGATTGGATAGCCGGGCGACGGGAATGGTGCCACTCACCAGGCCACCGTGTCACGATTGGCTCTTTCAAACAAGGCCACTGTCGCGTGAGGATGAGTGCATGCGTCCGAGCCGTCCGATCGAGATCTCCAACCTCGGCCCGGTGGGCCAGCTGCGCACCGGGCGCCTGCCGCGCCGCGTCGTGCAGTTGTTCGCCGGGCTGGTGCTGTTCGGGTTCTCGATCGCCCTGATGATCCGCGGGAACCTCGGCGTGGCGCCCTGGGACGTGCTCAGCGTCGGGCTGACCCATTGGCTGCCGCTCACCTTCGGCCAGATCACGATCGCGCTCAGCTTCGTGATCCTGCTGCTCTGGGTGCCGGTCGGCGAGCGGCCGGGGGTCGGCACGCTGGCCAACGCGATCGTCATCGGCCTGGCCGTGGACGCGTCCCTGGCCTGGCTGCCGGCGCCGCCGGACTGGGCGCCCCGGGTGGCGCTGATGCTGGCCGGCGTGGTGCTGAACGGGGTGGCCGGAGCGGTCTACATCGGTGCCCAGCTGGGCCGCGGCCCGCGCGACGGGCTGATGACCGGGCTGGCCCGGCGCACCGGGCGCAGCCTGCGGCTGGTCCGTTCGCTGATCGAGGTGGCGGTGCTGGCCGTGGGTCTGGCGCTGGGTGGCACCGCCGGGCTCGGCACCGTCGTGTTCGCGTTGGCCATCGGTCCGCTCACCCAGTGCTTCCTGCCCTGGACGCTGGTGCGCCAGCCCGAACCCGCGCCGTGAACCCGCGCGGCGAACAAGGGTTTGTGCGAGCCGGCCGAGGGTGCCAGGACCCCTCAGCGCTTGCTGATCGACGGCATCAGGCCGTCGAAGGCGATGGTGTAGCCGAAGCCGTGGGCGACGATGTAGCCGATCCCCAGCACGATGGCGAGCAGGACGACCGCGAACAGCAGGACGGCGAGCCAGCGTCCGAACGGGTTGCGTGCGGTGTCGGGCAGGTCGCCATGGGCCCAGGCCAGGGACTTCACCCCGAGCGCGAACAGGATCGGCAGCCCGGCGCCCAACGCCAGCCCGGCGACCAGGATGCGCCAGGCGTCATCGAGGGCGGTGAGCCACATCAGACCCCCACCTCTTCCTTGTTCTGCTTGTTGTTCTTGGGAGCCGGGGCCCAGTCGTCGGTGACGTTGTGGTGGCCGATCGGCTCCCGGCGCGAGTGCAGCCACATGTAGCCGCCGGACGCGCACAACACCAGGAAGACGGCGCTGGCACCCAACCCGGGGCCGAGCGCGTTGCCGACCAGGAACATCAGTGCCCCGACGGCGGCCGCCGCCGGCAGCGTGGTCAGCCAGGCGGACGCCATCCGCCCGGCGACCCCCCAGCGCACCTGCGCGCCGGGGCGTCCGACGCCGGAGCCGAGGATCGAACCGGTGGCCACGTGGGTGGTCGACAGTGCGAAGCCGAGCTGGCTGGAGGCGAGGATCACCGACGCCGACGCCATGTCGGCGCTCATCCCCTGCGGCGGCTCGATCTCGACCAGGCCCTTGCCCATGGTGCGGATGATCCGCCAGCCGCCGAGGTAGGTGCCCAGCGCGATGGTGACGGCGCAGGCCAGCTTCACCCACAACGGCACCTCGTGGGTGCTGGTCCACTGGCCCGACGCGATCAGGGCCAGGGTGATCACGCCCATCGTCTTCTGGGCGTCGTTGGTGCCGTGCGACAGCGACATCAGCGAGGCGGCACCCACCTGGCCCCAGCGGAACCCCTGGGTGCGGTACTTCTCGGTGAGCCGGGCGGCGACCTTGAACACCAGGCTGGTGCCGACCAGCGCCACGATCATCGCGATCGCCGGCGACATCAGCCCGGGCAGGATCACCTTGCCGAGCACGCCGTCGACCTTGCTGCCCTCGCCGACCCACTTGACGCCGCCCCAGCCGAGACCGGCCAGGGTGGCGCCGATCAGCCCGCCGAACAGGGCGTGCGACGAACTCGACGGCAGCCCCCACAGCCAGGTGGCCAGGTTCCAGATGATCGCCCCGGCCAGTCCGGCCAGCAGGATCAGCAACAGCCGGGTGCCCCCGTCGGCGAGCAGTTCCGGACGCGGTGAGCCGTCCGGACTCTGCAGATTGATCACCGCGTTGGTCACGGTCAACGCCACCTCGACCGAGAGCAGAGCGCCCACGAGATTCAGCGAGGCGCACAGCACCACCGCGGTCTTCGGGGTCAGCGCCTTCGTGGCGATCGACGCAGCCATCGCATTGGCCGTGTCGTGAAATCCGTTCGTGAAGTCGAAGGCCAGAGCCGTGACGACGACGAGCGCCAAGAGGATGAGCTCGGGGGACACGTGTTCATCGTAGGGACATTCTCGTCACCGCGGAAACAGTTGCTTGAGGGTCTGCTGTAACCCCTTGTTAATCGGTGGTTCACAATGTCCGGGCCGGTCACGGCCGACCGCGCGTCCGGGCTCGGCGTGCCGAGCCTTTAGGATGCCGATCATGACTTCTCCCATCCTGACCGCGGTGGCTTGGCCGTATGCCAACGGCCCGCGGCACATCGGCCACGTCTCCGGTTTCGGCGTCCCGTCGGACGTCTTCTCGCGCTACATGCGGATGGCCGGCAACGACGTGCTGATGGTCTCGGGAACCGACGAGCACGGCACCGCGATCCAGGTGCAGGCCGAGAAGGAGGGGCTCACCCCGCAGCAGACCGCCGACAAGTACCACCGGGTGATCGCCGAGGATCTGGCCGGCCTCGGCTGTTGTTACGACCTGTACACCCGCACCACCACGGTCAACCATCGCGAGGTCGTCCAGGAGCTGTTCCGGGCGCTGCACGCCAACGGCTACGTGACCGCGCAGCGGCAGCAGGGGGCGATCAGCCCGTCCACCGGGCGCACCCTGCCCGATCGCTACATCGAGGGCACCTGCCCGCACTGCGGCTTCGACGGCGCCCGCGGCGACCAGTGCGACAACTGCGGACGCCAGCTCGACCCGATCGACCTGATCGACCCGCGCTCCCGGATCAACGGCGAGGCCCCGCAGTTCATCGAGACAGAGCACTTCTTCCTCGACCTGCCGGCACTCGCCGGGGCGCTGGGCGAGTGGCTGGAGACCCGGACCGACTGGCGTCCCAACGTGCTCAAGTTCAGCGAGAACCTGCTCGCCGAGCTGCGCCCGCGGGCGATCACCCGCGACCTGGACTGGGGCGTGCCGATCCCGCTCGAGGGCTGGGAGGACGCCCCGATGAAGCGGATCTACGTCTGGTTCGACGCGGTGATCGGCTACCTGTCGGCGTCCATCGAGTGGGCGAAGCGGTCCGGCGACCCGGACGCCTGGAAGCGCTGGTGGAGCAACGACGAGGCCCGCTCGTACTACTTCATGGGCAAGGACAACATCACCTTCCATTCGGTGATCTGGCCGGGCATCCTGCTCGGCGCCAACGGCCAGGGTGACAAGGGCGGCGAGCCCTCGGCGTTCGGGCTGCTCGATCTGCCCACCGAGATCGTCTCCTCGGAGTTCCTGACCATGTCGGGCTCGAAGCTGGCCAGTTCGCGCGGCCACGTCATCTACGTGCGCGACTTCCTGCGCGACTTCGGCCCGGACGCCCTGCGCTACTTCATCGCCGTCAACGGCCCGGAGAACCAGGACACCGATTTCACCTGGGAGGAGTTCGTCCGCCGGATCAACTTCGAGCTGGCCAACGAGTGGGGCAACCTGGTCAACCGGTCGATCTCGATGGCGCACAAGAACGTCGGTGCGATCCCGGCCGCCGGCGGGCTCACGGACGACGACGAGGCGCTGCTGCAGGCCGCCCGGGACGCCTACGCGACGGTCGGCGACGCCTGGGGGCGGTGCAAGTTCAAGGCGGCCACCACCGAGGCGATGCGAGTCGTCGGCCTGGCCAACAAGTACATCTCCGACCAGGAGCCGTGGAAGCTGAAGGACGACCCGGCCCGGCGCGACACCGTGCTGCACGTGGCGCTGCAGGTGGTCCAGGACTGCAACACCCTGCTCACCCCGCTGCTGCCGCACGCCGCCCAGAAGGTCTTCGAGGCGCTCGGCGGCGAGGGCGTCTGGGCCGCGCAGCCGGAGCTGGTGGAGGTCACCGAGCCGGGTGCGGAGGCCCCCTACCCGGTGCTCCGCGGCGACTACGTGAACCAGGCCGCGGTCTGGGAGTCCCGTCCGATCGCGGCCGGGACGCCGCTGGCCAAGCCGACTCCGATCTTCACCAAGCTGGACCCGAAGCTGGCCGAGACCGGCCCGGAGTGGGCGCCGATCGGCTGAGGAAGCACCTCCGTAAGTGCCGTGGGCACGCGGTGGGACCGCCGCTCACCCTTCCCGGTGCGCCACAGCAGGAACCGACCAAAGCGGCTCACCGCGATGCCGCGGCGCGATCCGGGGGGAGGGTTCAGAGGCGGGCCAGCAGTCCGCTGAGCAGGGCGCGCAGCCGGGGCCGGGCCGCGCGTCCGGCCGCGATCACCTCCGCGTGTGACAGCGGCGCCGATGCGATGCCGGCGGCGGCGTTGGTGACCAGCGAGATGCCCAGCACCTCGAGCCCGGCCTCCCGGGCCGCGATCGCCTCCAACGCGGTGGACATGCCGACCAGCGTGCCGCCGATCGCCCGCGCCATCCGCACCTCCGCCGGAGTCTCGTAGGACGGGCCGTGGAACTGGCAGTAGATGCCCTCCTCCAGGCTCGGGTCGACATCCTTGGCGAGCTCCCGCAGGCGACGGCTGTAGACCTCGGTGAGATCCAGGAACCGCGGTCCGACCAGGGGCGTCGCCCCGGTCAGGTTGATCTGGTCGGCGATCAGCACGGGGGTGCCCGGAGGGTGCGCGATGCCACCGCTGCCGTTGGTCAGCAGCAGGGTGGACGCCCCGGCCGCCGCCGCCGTCCGGACGCCGTGCACGACCGGCGCGACACCCCGGCCCTCGTAGTAGTGGGTGCGGCCGGTGAAGACCGCGGCCCGCGCGCCGGAACCGGTCCGGATGAGCCGCAGGGTGCCGCCGTGGCCGGCCACCACCGGAGCGGAGAAACCGGGGAACTCGTCCAGCGGACGTTCGTCGATCACCTCGCCGAGCCGGTCGGCGGCCTGGGACCATCCCGAACCCAGCACCACCGCGACCTCGATGCCGTCGACGCCGAACCGGTGGCGTAGGGCGTCCGCGGCCCGCGCCGCGAGAAGGTACGGATCGTCCATCCGGCGACGATAGCGGTCGCCCGTCGGCCCGCGGGCAGCTGCGGACGCGGTGGGCGCCGGCCGTCAGTCGGCGGGTCCGGTGTCCTCGTCCGGATCGTCGTCGACGGGCCGCAGGCCGAACGTCCGCCGCTCGCTGCGGCGGGGCAGCTGGCCGACCAGCCACAGCAGGGCGAAGCCGAGGCTCAGCCAGATGATCGCCTGCGCCGCCGGCAGCAGGACGTCCAGGCCCAGCAGCACACCGGCGGCCATCCCCGCGACGCCCAGCGCGGACGCCGCGGCCGCCACCGCCAGCACCACCCGGGTGGCTGCGGTCAGGCTCGGCAGCCGGCTCGCGGCGTGCACGACGCCGAGCGCCAGCGCGCCCGACAGGGGCACCGAGTACAGCTGCAGCAGGCGCTGCTGGAGCAGGGTCTGCTCGGGCAGCCCGAGTGCGATCATCACCACCGCGGCGACGACCAGCACGCCGCACAGCACCCCGACGGTGAGGGTCGAGCGATCGCGGGGCACCCGACGAGCCTAGTGGCCCGGCACGTCACGGAAGCGACCGTCCCGGTGGGGCGTCGTGCCACCATGGCCGGATGGGTACCACCGATACGCCGAACGCCGTCGGGCGGCTGCCCCGGCTGCTGGCCCTGGCCTCGGTGGGGGCGCTGCTGATCGGCGGCTGCGGCTCCGCCGGCTCGGCAGGGGACGCTCCGACACCGGGCCCGGCCGGCTCGTCCGCGACGGTTCCGGCGTCCGGGTCGCCCTCGGACGCCGCGAGGCCCTCGGCGTCCGCCTCGCCGGGAGCGTCGGTGATGCTGCCGCCGACCACCGGCGGCTTCGACTATCAGCTCGGCGGCGGCTACCCGCTGCCCGCCGGCGTCACCGTGGTGAGCCGGGACCGCGCCGACTCACCGGCGCCCGGCGCGTACTCGATCTGCTACGTCAACGGCTTCCAGACCCAACCCGAGGAGGAGCGGTTCTGGCTCACCGAGCATCCCGACCTGGTGCTGACCGATGCCGCCGGCAAGCCGGTGGTCGACCGGGACTGGGGGGAGCTGCTGCTCGACACCCGGACCGAGACGAACCGGGCCGGGATCGCGGCGGTCGTCGGGAAGTGGATCGAGGGGTGCGCGCGGGCCGGGTTCGACGCCCTGGAGATCGACAATCTGGACAGCTACGCGCGCTCCGGAGGGAGGTTGTCGCAGGACGACAACGTGGCGCTGATGGGCGCCTTCTCCGCGATCGCCCACGCCAACGGGTTGGCCTCCGCGCAGAAGAACTCCACCGAACTGCTCGGCCGCGCCGCCACCATGCGGACCGACTTCGCGATCGCCGAGGAGTGCAACCAGTACCACGAGTGTGCCGAGTACACCGCCGCCTACGGCAACCGGGTCTACGTCATCGAGTACCGCGACCGGGCGTTCGCGGCCGGTTGCCGCGATTTTCCCGGGTTGCTGATCGTCCGCCGCGACCTGCAGCTGACCCGACCCGGCCACCGCGATCATGTCGATCGGCGCTGCTGAGCGCCGCGGAGGGTGGCTCCGTAACGTCGGGATGCAAGAATGCCGCTCGTGACGGACGTGGTGATCGTCGGCGGCGGACCGGGTGGATACGAGGCCGCGCTGGTGGCCAGACAGCTGGGCGGCCGGGTGACCCTCGTCGAACGCCGTGGCCTGGGCGGCTCGGCGGTGCTCACCGACGTGGTGCCGTCCAAGACCCTGATCGCCACCGCCGAGGTGATGACGACCCTGCGCGGCGCCCACGAGCTCGGCCTGCGGCTGGACGGCAGCCGCGACCTGGCGGACGTGTTCCGGGTCGATCTGGCGGCCGTCAACGATCGGGTGCTGCGGCTGGCGGCCGCCCAGTCGGTGGACATCGGGGCCCGGCTGCGCGCCGAGGGCGTCCGGCTGATCGAGGGCACCGGACGCCTCGACGGCACGGAGGCGGTGATCGCGGTCACCGCCGACGGCGAGGAGCGGCTGAGCGCCGACATCATCCTGGTGGCGACCGGCACCACCCCGCGCGAGCTGCCCGACGCCCGCCCGGACGGCGAACGGATCCTCACCTGGACGCAGCTGTACGACCTGCGTGAGCTGCCGGAGCGGCTGATCGTGGTGGGTTCGGGCGTCACCGGTGCCGAGTTCGCCAGCGCCTACAACGCGCTGGGGGTGGACGTCGTGCTGGTCAGCTCGCGCGAGCAGGTGCTGCCCGGCGAGGACGCCGACGCCGCCCGGGTCGTCCAGCAGGTCTTCGAACGCAGCGGCATGACCATCCTCTCCCGCTCCCGCGCGCAGGCGGCCGATGTGGTCGGCGACGAGGTGGTGGTGCGGCTGGCGGACGGCCGCACGGTCACCGGCTCGCACTGCCTGATGGCGGTCGGCTCGGTACCCAACACGGCCGGCATCGGCCTGGAGCAGGCCGGGATCGCCACCGACGACCGCGGCTACCTCACCGTCGACAAGGTCTCCCGCACCACGGCTCGCGGCGTCTATGCCGCCGGTGACTGCACGGGGGTGTTCCCGCTGGCGTCGGTGGCCGCGATGCAGGGCCGGATCGCGATGTGGCATTCGCTCGGCGACGCGGTGGGCCCGCTCGACCTGCGGACCGTCGCCGCCAACGTCTTCACCGCTCCGGAGATCGCCACCGTCGGGGGGACGCAGGCGGAACTGGACGCCGGGCTGGTCAACGCCCACTCGCTGATGTTGCCGCTGCACACCAACCCGCGGGCCAAGATGCGCGGCATCACCGACGGCTTCGTGAAGGTGTTCTGCCTGCCCACCACGCGGATCGTGATCGGCGGCGTGGTGGTGGCGCCGATCGCCAGCGAGCTGATCGAGGCGCTGTCGCTGGCCGTCCGGGAGAAGCTGACGGTGGACCAGCTGGCGGAGAGCTTCACCGTCTACCCCTCGCTCACCGGCTCGATCGCCGAGGCCGCGCGCCGGTTGCATAACCGATCCCTCGGCGAGTCGGCGCCCTACTGACCCCTTCCCGCCCCCGCGCCGTCCTCCCGCAAACCCCTGCCCAACTAACTGTGCCCTCCCGCATGCGGGAGGGCACAGGTAGTTAGGCAGGGGCCTTGGCGGCGGCGATGCGCGGGCCGGGTCAGGAGACCCGGAGGCCTTCGCGGGTGGCGTCCAGGTGTGCCTTGAGATGCTCCGCGGAGTCGGGCAGGTAGCTCAGGTAGGCGTAGCTCTCGTTGCCCGGCTGCACGATCACCACCGTCTGCACCTCGCGCGTGGCGCGGATGCCGGGGACGGCGAAGCTGAGGTCGGTGACCCGGATCCAACCCGGGTGGCCGTCGACCCTCAGCGGCTCGTCGCGGCGGACCTGCGGGTGGTAGTCGATGCCCAGCCAGGTGACCGACAGCGAGCACTGGGACACCACCTCGGCCGCCCGCTGGGCACCCCAGGCGCCGTCGCCGGAGCTAAGTCGCGCCAGTGCCACCACCGAGTTCCAGCCCAGGGAGGAGTTGCCGGCCTGCTCGACCTGGGCGTGCTGCGCGCCGATCAGGTTGGCGAAGGCCATGTATTCGGTGTTGGACGGCGCCGAATACGGGGCGGGCGCCGCCGGGTAGGAGACCTTCCCCACCTGGACCCGGCCGGACTGGACCACCGGCTCGGGCGAGGCGGACGTGGGCCGCTCGAACGGCGGACACGGGAAGCCCCCGGCGCTGGTGGTCGGAGCCGGCGCGGGGTCGACGACGATCGGCGTGCAGCCGGTGACCACGGTGATCAGGGCGATGCTGCACAGCGTGCGGCGCATGGATCCGTTCAGACCTTGGTCGACGCGATGTCGGCCACCAGCCGGTTGCCCCGCCACGACGAGTAGTAGCCGCGGGCCCAGCCGGCGTAGGCGGGGCCGCCCTCCCAGTAGGGCACCCGGCGGTTATCCCGCTCCACGGTGCGGATGTAGGGGTCGGCGCCGGCCTCGACGCGGGCGGCGTCCGCGGCGCAACTCGGCACGCTGCGGCGCTGCCAGGTGATGTTCCGGGTCGACGGCCCGTGGCCGGGGTTGAAGAAGCACGGCGGACGTCGCGACGGCATCGGCTTCCCGGCGGCCCGGGCGGTGAGCCGCGCGGCCGCCCAGCGTCCCTCCTCGAGGATCTCGGTGACCCCGCAGAGCTCGTCCGGCTGCCTGGCCGCATGCAGGGTCTCCAGCGCCCGGGCATGCAGCGCGGTGACCAGTTCGTGGAGGTCGGCGGCGACCGGGTCGTCCTCGCTGAGAGCGGCCAGCCGGGCCACCTCGTCGCCGAACCCGCTCACGTCGGCCTCGGCGGCGCGGGTGGCCAGGGCCAGCTGGCGGGCCCGCTCGGCGCGCGCGCGTCGCTCCTGTCCGACGCTGCTCCGAGCGATCACGACGAAGGTGGCGGCCACGACGGCCACCAGCAACACCACGCCGAGATAGTCCATCTGGTCATTGTGCACACAAAAGCTGGCATGTCACCAAGAAGATCCGGTGAATTTCCCCTGCGACGCAAGGGTCTGAGCCGGCCGTCGAGGGTTCCGGAGGGAGCCCGCTCAGTCCTCGATGCTGCACAGCACGGCACCGCTGGTCACGGTCGCACCCGTAGTCGCACGCAGGTTGCGGACGGTGCCGGCGCGATGGGCGGCGATCGGCTGCTCCATCTTCATCGCCTCCAGCACCACCACCAGGTCGCCCTCGGCCACCTGATCGCCCTCAGCCACGGCGACCCGGACGATGGTGCCCTGCATCGGCGCGGTGAGATCGCCGGACGCCGCGGCGGCCTGGTGCGTGGCGCGACCGCGCCGCGCCTGACGGGGAGCCGACGCGGACGCCGAACGGGCCGGGGCGACCAGTTCGGCGGGGAGCCGGACCTCGAGCCGGCGTCCGTCCACCTCGACCACGAAGCTCTGCCGCTCGGCGGCCTCCCGGTCGGCGGCGGAGTCGGTGTAGGGCGCGATCTCGGCGGCGAACTCCGTCTCGATCCAGCGGGTGTGGACGCCGAACGCGCCGTCGGTGGCGGTGAAGTCCGGCTCGTCCAGGACGGCACGATGGAACGGCAGCACCGAGGGCATGCCCTCCAGCACCGTCTCGGCCAGCGCCCGCCGGGCTCGCTGCACCGCCTGCTGCCGGTCGGCGCCGGTGACGACGATCTTGGCCACCAGCGAGTCGAACGACCCGGGCACGGTCATCCCGGCCAGGTACCCTTCGTCGACCCGGACGCCGGGCCCCGACGGCGGCCGCCAGGCCGTCAGCGTGCCGGGCGCCGGCATGAACGACCGCCCGGGATCCTCGGCGTTGATCCGGAACTCGATGGAGTGCCCGCGCAGCACCGGGTCGTCGTAGCCGAGCGGCTCGCCGGCGGCCACCCGGAACTGCTCCCGCACCAGGTCGAGGCCGCTGACCTCCTCCGACACCGGGTGCTCCACCTGCAGCCGGGTGTTCACCTCCAGGAAGCTGATCGTGCCGTCGGTGCCGACCAGGAACTCGCAGGTGCCGGCGCCCAGGTAGCGCGCCTCGAGCAGGATCGCCTTGCTGGCGGTGTACAGCTCGTCCCGCTGCGCGTCGGTCAGGAACGGCGCCGGGGCCTCCTCGACCAGCTTCTGGTGCCGGCGCTGCAGCGAGCAGTCCCGGGTGGAGACCACCACCACGTTGCCGTCGCCGTCGGCCAGGCACTGGGTCTCGACGTGCCGGGGCCGGTCCAGGTACCGCTCGACGAAGCACTCGCCGCGACCGAAGGCGGCGACCGCCTCACGGGTCGCCGACTCGAACAGCTCGGGCACCTCCGCGAGCGTCCGGGCCACCTTGAGGCCGCGTCCGCCGCCGCCGTAGGCCGCCTTGATCGCGATCGGCAGCCCGTGCTGCTCGGCGAACGCGACCACCTCGTCGGCGCCGGCCACGGGGTCGGCCGTCCCGGGCACCAGCGGCGCACCCACCCGGGCCGCCAGGTGGCGCGCCTGCACCTTGTCGCCCAGCACCTCGATGGCTTCCGGCGACGGTCCGATCCAGGTCAGTCCGGCACCGATCACGGCCCGGGCGAAGTCGGCGTTCTCGGCCAGGAAGCCGTAGCCGGGGTGGACGGCGTCCGCACCCGAACGGTCGGCGACGGCGAGCAGCTTGGCGATGTCCAGGTAGGTGTCGGACGGCGTGCTGCCGCCCAGCGCGAACGCCTCGTCGGCGAGCCGGACGAACAGGGCGTCGGCGTCGGCGTCGGCGTAGACGGCCACGCTGGCCAGCCCGGCGTCCGCCGCCGCCCGGATGATCCGGACCGCGATCTCGCCCCGGTTGGCCACCAGGACCTTCGCGAATTTCCCCATGACGAGGCGTCCTTTCTCGGTGTTCAGTGCCTGAGCGCGGCCTGCCAGGCCCCGGGTCCGGGAGCCGGCGCGAGCCGGAGCCGATCGCGTGGCGAGCCCCAGCCGCGGGCCGGTCGGGCCGGTGCCGGGTCGTCGGCGGCCGCGGACCGCCGGCCCAGCAGGACGGCGGTCAGCGCGGCCAGCTCGGCATCGGTCGGGCGTCCCCGGACGACGATCGGTGCGGTCACAGCGGGATGTTCCCGTGCTTCTTGGGCGGCAGCTGGGCGCGCTTGGTGCGCAGCAGCCGCAACGCCCGGGCGATCTCGGCGCGGGTGTCGCGCGGCGCGATCACCCGGTCGACGTAGCCGCGTTCGGCGGCGATCCACGGGTTCGACAGCTCGTCGTTGTAGGCCTCGACCAGGTCGGCCCGGCGGGCGATCGGGTCGGCCGCCTCGCTCAGCTCGCGGCGGTACAGGATGTTCACCGCACCCTCGGCGCCCATCACCGCGATCTGGGCGGTCGGCCAGGCCAGGTTGATGTCGGCGCCCAGGTGCTTGGACCCCATCACGTCGTAGGCGCCGCCGTAGGCCTTGCGGGTGATCACGGTGACCAGCGGCACGGTCGCCTCCGCGTAGGCGTAGAGCAGCTTCGCCCCGCGCCGGATGATGCCGTTCCACTCCTGGTCGATGCCGGGCAGGAAGCCGGGCACGTCGACGAAGGTGAGCACCGGCACGTTGAACGCGTCGCAGGTGCGGACGAACCGGGCCGCCTTCTCGGAGGCGTCGATGTCGAGGCAGCCGGCGTAGACCATCGGCTGGTTGGCGACCACCCCGACCGGGCGTCCCTCGACCCGGCCGAAGCCGCAGACCACGTTCGCGGCGAACCGGGCGTGCACCTCGCAGAACTCGCCGTCGTCCAGCACCCGGCTGAGCACCTCGTGCATGTCGTAGGGCTGGTTCGGCGCGTCCGGGATGAGCGCGTCCAGGTCGGCGCCGTCGGGTTCGGTGTCCGGGTCGGGCTCCAGCGCCGGTGGCTCGTCGAGGTTGTTGGCGGGCAGGAAGCCGAGCAGGTGCCGGACGAACTCCAGCGCGTCGTGCTCGTCGGCGGCCAGGTAGTGGGCGTTGCCCGAGCGGGTGTTGTGGGTGCGGGCGCCGCCGAGTTCCTCCATCGTCACCTCCTCGCCGGTGACGGTGCGGATCACGTCCGGCCCGGTGATGAACATCTGCGAGGTCTGGTCGACCATCACCACGAAGTCGGTCAGCGCGGGGGAGTAGACGTGCCCGCCGGCGGCCGCGCCGAGGATCACCGAGATCTGCGGGATCACCCCCGAGGCGTGGGTGTTGCGCTTGAAGATCTCGGCGTACAGGCCGAGGCTCACCACCCCCTCCTGGATGCGGGCGCCGCCGCCCTCGACCAGGCCGACGATCGGGACGCCGGTGCGCAGCGCCAGGTCCATCACCTTGCAGATCTTCTCGCCGTACACCTCGCCGAGCGCGCCGCCGAAGATGGTCACGTCCTGGGA
>JBGALC010000017.1:0-55940 GCA_044224095.1 Micropruina sp.
GAAAGCCCGCCGGGCGATCTGGACGGGGTTCGTACTGGCGGCCCTGATGTCGCTGACATTCGCCGTGGTCGCGGCCGCGCCCCCGGCGTCCGACTGGCCGAACAACGACGCCTGGAACGCGGTGCTCGGCTTCGTGCCGCGGATCGTGCTGGCGAGCCTGGCCGGGTACCTGGCCGGACAATTCCTGAACGCGGTAGTGCTGGTCTGGATCCGGGAGCGGTTCGGACCGCGCCGGCTGTGGGTGCGGCTGGTCGGTTCCACGGTGGTCGGGGAGTTCGCCGACACGCTGGTGTTCTGCCTGATCGCGTTCGGCCCGCTGGGCGCCTTCCTCGGTGGTGGCAGCCTGGACTGGCCGACGTTGGCCAACTACACGCTGGTCGGTTTCGTCTACAAGGTGCTGGTCGAGGTGCTGTTCCTGCCCGTCACCTACCGGGTGATCGGCTGGATCCGGCGCCGGGAGGGCCTCTCGCCGGCTGCCTAGTCCGGAAGACCCGGGCCCGCCGATTCCGTCACGCGCCCGAGCCTTCACCGCGGCCGAGCCCTCACACATCCGGGCCCCCGACGCGGCCGAGCCCTCACCCACCCGAGCCCCCTGGCCAGCCGAGCCCTCACCCACCCGAGCCCAGCGCGCGGCGATGTCGAGATCGCTCACCGCTGGTCACAAGACCGGCCGATGTCGGGTCAGGACACGAAATCGGCGAGGCAACCCTCCATCGCACGGCGATGTCGAGATCGCAGCACAAAGCGAGCGGACGGCGCCGCGCCGACGGCACCGCGCCGACGGATCCGCCCGCGGCGATGTCGAGATCGCTCACCGCTGGTCACAAGACCGGCCGATGTCAGGTCACGACACGAAATCGGCGAGGCAACCCTCCATCGCACGGCGATGTCGAGATCGCACCACAAAGCGAGCGAACGGCGCCGCGCCGACGGATCCGCCCGTCACAGTCGACAGTTTGGCGCCGTGTCGACCGGACCGCTCGTCACCGTCCGCGGAGCCGGCGCCAGAACCCACGCCGGCCGGCTTGTCTCGCCGCTTCCTGCGGACCCCACGGAGACGCGGACGCCGCCGTCGGGCCGGGCACCGGATCCCAGGGTGAGGGCTCCGCGGACGCCGCCGGTGGTCGCGGCAGGTCGCTGCGCAGCAGGGTGCGGTCGTCCGCACCGGCCGCGGGAGGCTCTGCACCGACCGCGGGAAACTCCGCAGTGGCCGCACCAACCGCCGGAAACTCCGCAGTGGCCGCACCAACCGCCGGAAACTCCGCAGTGGCCGCACCGGCCGCGGGAAGCTCCGCGGGAACACCCGCGGCCGCGGGAAGCTCCCCGGCGGCCGGAACTCCGGCCGGCAACGCGGTCGCCGGCGGATCGGACGCCAATCTCAGCCCTGAGGGGTCGCGCGACGCAGCCGGTGAACCGCTCGCGGGAGCCACCGGCGAAGGCCCCGAACCGCCCGGCCGAGCCACCGGCGAACCGTCCAGCGGCGCCCCGCACCGGGCGCAGCGCGGAGCCCGGAGGGTCTGTCGCAGCCCGCAGGCCGCACAGGTCGGCAGGGTCATGGCGTCCTCACCCGGCCGGGCAACCCGCGCCACCGGGGCGAACCGGACGGCCGATGCTGGGCCAGCGAGGCCAGGTTCAGCCGGGCCAACGGACGCCGCCACCACGGCAGGTCCTGCACCAGTGCGCGACGTGCCTCGGCCACCCCCCGCCAGTACTCGTCGACCCGCGTCGAGGTGATGTCGCCGGCGCCGAACACCGCCGCGTCGGCCCGTGTCGCCAGGTCCCGGACGTCGTCGCGTCCGACCAGATCGCCGGCCTCCCGCCGGGTCGCCCCGGCCGGAACCGGACGCCCGGCGTCCCGGGCGGCGTCCAGCACCTCGTCCCAGCCGCCGGCGATCCGGGTGGACGGCGCACCGCGAGTCCGGCGTCCGCGGGTGCGCAGCGCCTTCAACCCGAGGATGGTGCCGACGATCAGCCCGAGCAGCCCCAGCGGCGGACCGACCCAGCGCAGCACCGCCCAGAACGCCCGCCAGAACTGCTCGGCGGCCGGCAGCTCGGCACGGGCCGAGGCCGGATCGGTGTCGGTCATCTCGTCGTAGTTGCCCGGCGGCGGAACCGGGTTGGGCGGCGGCACGTTCCGGATCGACTCCTGGTCGTTGTTCTGCCGCTGGTTCTCCTCGGGCTTCTTGCTGCGGTCCGGGGTGAACACCGAGGTCGGCACGCTGACCCAGCCGTGGCCGGCGACCGACAACTCGACCCAGGCCTGGACGTCCTTGCCGCGGACCTCGCCGCCGGCGGGCACCTGGGCGCCGAACACCACCCGGGCCGGGTAGCCCAACCGGCTGGCCATCAGCGCGAACGCCGCCGCGTACTGCTCGTCGCTGCCGACGAACTGGGGTCCGGTGACGAACTGGTTGAGCCGGTACTGGCCGTGGCCGGGCAGGTACTGCTCCTCGCCGGCCCGGGTTCCGTCGCTCCAGGCGCCCTGCTGCAGCGCCTTCGCGACCTGGCCCAGCTGCGCCCACTGCTCGGCGTCGCCCGCAGCCAGCCGCTGGGTGGTGGCGGCCAGGAAGGCGGAGCCGGCGTCGTCCTGCCGGACGCCGTCGCCCGGTGCCGGGTCGCCGCTCAGCGTGGCGTAGCCGGGCAGCGGGGCCGAGTCGATCAGCACCGTGTCGCCGGCGCGCAGCCGGTCGGGCACGAAGCCCTGGTCGGTGACCAGGTTGAACCGGTAGTGGTCGCGGTGGTCCTGGGCGCCGGGCCCGTCGAAGCCGATCGCCGACACCTGCCCCAGCGACGGCAGCCAGGCGCTCAGCGCGGGATTGGCGGCGTACCCCTCCAGCACCCGAATCCGCGCCCCGACCACGCCGGTCGTCGGCGGGTTCGGCACCCGCGCCCCGAGCCGCTGGAAGCCGCTGCCGTCCGCGGCCCCGTCGCCCAGCCCGCTCCAGGTCGCACCCGACCAGCGGTCCAGGACGGCGAGCCGGAGCTGGGCGCCGGCCGCGACACCGTCCACCTGCAGCAGCGGGGTGTCCCAGTACAGCTTGAGGTCCTGGCCCGAGAAGGTGCGGAAGCCGACCAGCGGGGACGGGTACTGCCGCACGTCGACCGGCGGCTCCAACTCGGAACGCAGCACGACCCGCGTGCCGCCGACCCCGGGCAGCACCGGTGCCACCACGATGCCGCCGAGCAGGGCGGCGGCGAGCATGCCGGCACCCAGCCCGAGCTGCAGGCGTCCGGGACGCCCCGAGCCCAGCACCCGGCGGGTCCGCGGGAAACGCACCGCCAGCCAGCCGATGGCCAGCGCGGCGAAACCGAGGCCCTGGAACGGCAGCAGCGGGGCGTCCAGGGTGCCGAGCGCGATCACCAGGCAGAGCAGCACCAGGGGAACCAGCAGCGGGGTCCAGGCGAGGCGGGAACGCCGCGCCACGCAGTGCCCGATGCTGCCGGCCAGCAACGCCAGCGCCCAGGGCAGGGCCAGGAAGCCGCCGTCGCCGTCCACCGGTGCCAGCGTGGTGAGGAACTCCATCCAGCCGGTGACCAGCGAGCCGCCCAGGGCGGCCAGGGACGCCGCCGTCGGCAGGAAGCCGGCCAGCGCCAGCCGCGGCGCGGCCAGCGGCCCGCCGAGCAGGAAGTAGCCGAGTCCGGCGACCAGCACGGCGGCCGCCCACGGCCAGCGGAACACGTTGGCCGCGTGCGCCGCGAAGACGCCGACCAGCAGGCCCGCCGCGGCCACCAGCAGGAACCGGGCGTTGTCGAAGCCGGTGACGAACCCGGCCAGCGCCAGCAGGCAGGCGACGAACAGGAAGCCGGCGTCGACCAGGTCGGGGGTGGTCGGCCGCAGCAGCTTGAGCCGCGCGGTCAGGGTGCGGCCGGTGCTGCCGGGCCGCACCTGGGCATGGATCACCCTCACTGAACGCTCACCCCCAGCAGCACCCGGGGCAGATCGTCGAGCCGGCCGATGCCCAGCACCGTCATCCCGGACGCCTGGCGCAGCGCCAGCGCCCCGCCCCGTTCGGCGGTGATCGCGAAGGTGTGCACCTCGGGCGCCAGGTGGGCGCGGGCGCGGGCGAAGGAGGGGAACCCGGCCCGGGAACCCGAGACGAGAATGGCGACGCTGGCGTCCGGGGCCAACTGGGTGAGCCGCCCGGTGGAGGGAGCCAGCGGCCAGGGACCGAACCCGGCCCGGGAGAACGTGTCCAGGGCCAGCGCCGGGTGCGGCTTGGCCGCGGCGTGGTCGCCGACGACGATGGTCAGGTCCATCTCGTCGGTCAGCGCCCGCACCGCGATCGAGGCACCGATCGAGATGGCGAGCTCGAACTCGGCGTCGTCGGCGTAGCTGTCCGGGTCGGCGTCCACCACCACCGCGATGTGCGAGCGGCGGGTGTCCAGGAACTGCTTGACCAGGAAGGTGCCGGCGCCGCTGGCGCCACTGAGTTTGGCCGACGACCGCCAGTGGATGTACCGGCGGTCGTCGCCCGGCGCGTACTCGCGCAGGGTGTGGAAGGCCAGATCGCTCATCGAGGTGTCGTTGGTGGTGTGCCCCTCCAGGTCGCGCAGCAGTCCCGAGCCCAGCGGTTCCAGCGGCACCCGGCGGGGGTGCACGAACAGCTCCAGGCGTTCGGTCCAGGTGACCTCGCGGCGGACCAGCCCGAACGGGTCGCCGCGCTGGGTGACCACGGGCCCGAGCTCGATCACGCCGCGCTGCTGGGTGGGGATGATCACCACCTCGTCGTGGCTCGCTCCGGCACCGAGCGCCGGCAGGGTGAACCGGCCCAGCGCCTGGCCGACCGGGAACTCCAGCCCGATCGGCAGCACCGGCGTCCGGGCCAGGTTGGTGACGCTCACCCGGGCCGCCGACGACTCCCCCACCGTCACCCGCAGCGGGTCGGCCTCCAGCGTCACGGCCAGGTTCATCCGGCCGACGGTGAACCCGCAGGCGATCACGAACCCGATCAGCAGCACCGCCGCGAGCAGCGCCCACTCGCCCCAGCCGAACAGGCCCGCCAGCAGCCAGGACGCTCCGGCCAGGGCCAACACGGTCCAGCCGAAGCCGGTGACGGCGGCCAGCACCCGGGCGCAGGCGTCCAGGGCCGGACGGAGCGCGGCACGGTAGGGCTCGGACGCCGTCCAGAGCCGGACGAAGGGTTTCGACGCGCTCGACCCGAGCGTCCCGAGATGCCTGGACAGACCCGACCATGGACCGCTCCACCAGCCGATCCGCCGGCGGAGCTCGTCCGAACCCGGTTCGGTCGCCGTCGGGCGCGACACGCCCCACCGGCGGCGGCCCGGACCCTGCGGGTCGGGCGGCGCCGGCGGCCGGACGCGGGTGTGCTCGGACATCGGGTCAGTTGCGCCGATCCGCCGGGACGGCCACCGCGGCCAGCAGATCGTCGATCACCTGTTCGGCGGTCACCCCGGAGAATTGGGCCTCGGCGTTCAGGATCAGCCGGTGGCTCATCACCGGCACCGCCAGGTCCTTCACGTCGTCGGGGATCACGAACGGGCGTCCCTTGGCGATCGCCCAGGTCTTCGCGGCCCGCACGTAGGCCAGGCAGCCGCGCATCGACAGGCCCAGCTTGACCCTGCCGTCGCGCCGCGACTCCTCGGCGAGCCGGCTGATGTAGGCGAGGATCGCCGGCTCGACGTGGACGTCGTTGGCGAAGTTCGACATCTGCGCGACCGCATGCGCCGCGATCACCGGGTTGACCTGGGCGGACCGGTCCCGGTTCGCCGCCTGCGCCATCAGCTCGACGGCGACGTCGTGGTCGGGGTAGCCGATCGAGCTCTTCATAAGGAAGCGGTCCAGCTGGGCCTCGGGCAGCCGGTAGGTGCCGGCCTGCTCGATCGGGTTCTGGGTCGCGATCACCATGAACGGCCGGCCGACCGTGTGCCGGACGCCGTCCACGGTGACGTTGGACTCCTCCATCACCTCCAGCAGCGCCGACTGGGTCTTCGGCGAGGCACGGTTGATCTCGTCGGCCAGCACCACGGTGGCGAAGATCGGGCCCTTGTGGAACTCGAAGGTCTGCTTGTGCTGGTCGTAGACGGTGACCCCGATCACGTCCGAGGGCAACAGGTCGGGGGTGAACTGGATCCGGCTGTGGCTGCCCTGCACGGTGTTCGCGATCGCCTTGGCCAGCTGGGTCTTGCCGGTGCCCGGGTTGTCCTCCAGCAGCAGGTGGCCCTCGCTGAGCAGACAGGTGAGCGCGATCCGGATGATGTCGCTCTTTCCGCGGATGGCCAGCTCGACGTTCGCCACCAGCTGCTCGAAGGTCTGGTTGAACCAGGTCGCCTGGTCGTCGGTGATGCTCATGATGCCCTCTCTCCTACGCTCGTCCGGCCCGCTACGCCGGTCTGCTGCCGTGCCAGCGGTCGGCGATCCCGCCGCATCTGACCTCCACCCATTCACTGCTGGAATGGGTCCCCCAGTAGGCCTGGCTGATCCGTTCCCCGTTGCCCTGCGACCAGGTGGTGCCGAAGTTCGTGCCGGCGTCGTCGTGGACCGAGCAACGCAGGGTGCCCTGCGCGTTCGAGATCCGGGCACCGATGAACCGGCAGTTGTTGGTGTAGTTGCAGCCGGCAGGGTTGTGGCTGGTGTACGGCCCCCAGATCAGCGTCACCTTCGGATCGGGTGGGTCCTGGGAGGTGAGGGTGATCGTCCGGGTCTGGCTGCGGCTGGCGTCGCTGACCGTCACGGTGAAGGTGTGGCTGCGGTTGTAGCCGCCCAGGTCGCGGGTGACCGCGCGGCTCCAGCTGCCGTCGCGGGCGTCGGTGCTGGCCAGGTTGGAGCCGTCCACGCTGACCCGCAGCGCCCGGCCGTTGGGGTTCACGTTGATGTCGAAGCTGACGCTGGTTCCGCTGGCGCTGTTGCGGCTCAGCGAGAAGCCCTGGATGGGGCCGTAGGCGGTCGCCGAGGAACCGCCCGAGGCGGGGCCGCAGCGCTCCTCGTTGCAGACCTGCAGGGTGAACCCGTAGGCGACGCCGTCGGACGCCACCCGCACGTTGCGGTCGAACGCCTGGCCGCGCGCGGACGCCGAGAAGCTGTCCACCACCGAGCCGCCGGCGAGGATCCGGACCGTCGAGGAGCGGCCCCGGGAATCCGGCGCGGTGCCCTGGACACGGATCGTCCGGTCGCTGCCGGTCGGCGTCACCCGCGGCGCGCCGGGCCGCTCCGGGGTTCCCACCGCCTGCCAGGACGCCGCGGCGGTCGAGGTCTTGCCGGCGCCGTTGCGGGCCGTCACCACATAGCGGTGGGTGGAGCCGTCGTAGGTCACCCGGTCGTCGGTGCAGCTGGTCGCCGCCGTGTTCGAGCAGATCGTCTTGGAGCCGTCGCGGACGACCGAGTAGGTCAGGTCGGCCGGGCCGTTCTTGTCGGCATCGTTCCAGGAGACCCGCAGCGCGGTGGCCGCGCCGGTGGCGGTGGCGGCGGCGAACCGCGGCGCGTTCAGGCCCAGCGGCTTGCCCGCCGACTGGCCCTGGATGCGGGCGCCCGGCCCGATCGCCAGCTCGTTCTCGGCGGCCAGGGTGATCGAGTAGATGGTGTTGTTGTCCAGGCCGGTGATCACCTTCGAGGTGGCGTTGCCGGCCGCGGTGAGCTTGCGGCCGTCGACCAGGATGTGGAAACGCTTGACGTCGGTGCCCTCGAATCGGACCGGCCGCCAGCTGAGGGTGACCTGATGGTCCTGCGGGTTCGACACCCGCAGCCCGGACGGCGCGGGCGGCGGCTGGTCGGGACGGATCCGCCGGCTCGGCTCGCTCCACTCGCCGGCGCCCGCCTTGTTCAGCGCCTGCACCTGGAAGGTGTACCAGACGGCGTTGGTGAGCCCGGTGATCCGGCAGCTGGTGGCCGGGCAGCGGGTGATCCGGCCGCGGTTGTCGCGCACCTGGTAGCCGGTGATCGGCGAGCCGTTCGCGGCCGGCGCCGTCCAGTTCAGGGTCTCGGCCTTTGACTGCACCTTCGGGCCCGGACGCGGCGCGGACGGCTTGTCCGGCACCCCGTAGACGGTGAGCGTGAACCGGGCCGTCACGTGCCGGTCGGCACGGTTGCGGTCGGCCACGTCGGTGCCGGTGACGTCGAACTCGATCCGGCCGTGCGCGTCCGAGGGCGGCGTGAACGTGACGGTGGTGCCCGAGATGGTGAACGGGGTGGACGGCCCGCCGACCTGGGTCACCTTGACGATCCCGGGTCGGGCGTCCGACAGGGCCGAGCTGATGCCGACCGGCACCCGGACCGGGGTGCCCTGCTTGATGTCGGCGTAGCTGCGGCCCTGGATGGAGGGCAGCGGCGCCTCGGTGATCCGCACGGTCAGTGTCTGGCTCCTGGCCTGGGTGCCGGCCACCCCGATCACCAGCTGGGCGGAGGTGTTGGGCACCGCCGCGCCGGAGGCCGCCAGTTCCAGGGTGCGTCCGGCCTGCACCTCGACCCCGGCCGGCGCGGTCGCCGCCCATTGCGCGGTGTAGGCGAGCGCGGCGGCGTCGTCCGGGTTCGGCGTCCAGACGTTGCACAGGCTGGTCAGGTCGAGGCTGCGCGGCTGGCCGCCGGCCGGCAGGCTGATCGGGGCGTCCGGGCAGCGCAGCACCGGGGTGCGCGGGCCGACCTGCACCGGGATGGTCACATACGAGGTCAGCACGTCGTCGTCGGTGGCCGATTCGCCGTCCATCACCTGCACGGTGACCGCCGCCGGGCCGACGTAGTCGTCCTTCGCGCTGACGGTGAAGCCGGTGTTGCCGGCGGCGGCGATGGTGACCTTGTCGGCGGGCGAGGCCGCGAGGGTGTCCGCGGTGGTCAGCCGGACGTCGCGGTTGCGCGGCGAGGTCACCATGTCGCCGAGCCGGGCCGTCTGGGTGCCGTTCTCCGGCAGCTCGATCAGCGCACCCGGACGCAGCACCGGCGCCCCGCCACCGGCCGGCGGAACGAAGATCAGGGCCGCGCTCTGCGCGCCGCGCTCGTCGGTGACCAGGTACGGGACCACCTGCGGCGCGTCGGTCACCGGCACCGTGATGGTGCCGCCGGCCACCGTGATCGCCGGATCGCTGCGCAGCACGGACGCCGCCAGCCGCTCGTCGCGGCCGTCCGGGTCCCAGGCCCGCTTCAGCACGTCGACCCTGGCCACCGCGCCGTCCACCACCGCCACCTCGTCGAAGATGACGGGCGGGTTCTCGTAGCCCTCGCGCGGCGTGATGGTGATGCCGGCCGCCGGACCCGTGCCGCCGTTGCCGCGCAGCGCGTACTGCAGCAGCAGCGGCTGCCCGTTCTCCGGCGCCTGGGCGGTGATGAAGCCCTCCCGGGTGATCTGCACCCCGGCCGGCAGCGTGTCGTTGAGCGGCTGCAGCGGCGCGATGTCGACCTTGTCGCCGCGGGCCGTCAGGTCGTTGGCGCGGGCGTCCACCCGGATCAGCGCACCCGGCGCGGCGGTCACGTTGTCCTCGATGGCGATCGGCGGCTGCGGCGCACCCGGCGGGGTCACGGCGACCCGGACGATCGCCGGCGCCTGCTTGCCGTACCGGTCGGTGACCATGATCGAGAAGGTGTCGGTGCCGACGTTGTCGGAGTCCGGATAGGCCTCGTAGGTGAGCGAGGTCGGGCTGAACCCGACCACCCGGCCCAGGTCAGGCGCCGAGCCGATGCCGGCAACGGTGACCGAGTCGCCGTCCGGATCCTGGCTGGCGGTGGGCAGCGAGATCTTGATTCGCTGGCCGGCGTTGGCGCGGGCCTCGAGGTCGCCCGGCCGCGGCGCGTGATTGTCGTCCGCGGATTCGGGCTGCGGCTTGACGGTGACGCTCACCTCGCCGCGGGTGCGTTCCCCGGTCGGCGACTGGGCGTAGTACTCGATGGTGATCTCCCGGGCCTCGGTCAGCCCGGTCGGCGCGACGTAGCGGATCTGGTCGGCGTGCACCCAGGCGCGGCCGGCGTCGGTGGCCTCGGTGGAGGTGCTGGCCGCGTCGTAGAGCGGCAGCTGGCCGACGACGTCCGCCCCGTCGAGGTTGCTGACCAGGGACAGCCGGGAGCCGGCCGGGCTGGTGTCGTTGCCGAGGGCGTTGATCAGCACGGTGTCGCCGTCGCGGACGATCGCCCGGTCCTTGCGGGTCAGCGGGGTGTCGGCACCGACCGCCTGCAGCTGGGCGACGGTGACATCACCGCCAGCGCTCTGGTAGCCGTTGCTGACGGTGTAGTGCACGGTGAACGGGTTCGGACTGATCCGGTCGGAGCGCGGGGTCAGCATCAGCCAGCGTCCCCCGATCACGGCGACGTCCACGTCGGCCTCGGTCTCGGCCGACTGCACGGTGAGCAGCCCGCCGCGCGGGTCGGCGTCGTTGGCCAGGACGTCCACGCGGACCGGGTTGGTGCCGCGCATCGCGGCGGCGTCCGGCATCGTCTGCGGGACGAACCCGGCGGCGTCCTTGGCGATGTCGATGCGGATCTGGCTACGGTCGACGCGGGCCGAGCCGTACGCGGCGACATAGTCGAGGAAGTACGGCCCGGGCCGGCTGGCGATCACCGTGACCAGCCCCGAGCGCTGGTCGGTGGTCACCTTCAGGTTCGCCTTGGGGGCGATGTCGCCGCCCAGCACCAGCCGGGCGTCCGGGGTGCGCGGGTCGGAGCCGGGCAGGTCGTTGGCCAGCGGCCGCAGCACGATCGGTTTGCCGACCTCGCCGCGGGCGCTGTCCGGGTTGGCGACCGGCTTGCCGCCGGTGAGTGCCTTCTCGCCGAGCACGGTGACGTTGAGGTCCTTGCTCACCTCGTTGCCGGGGACGTCGGCCACCCGGTAGCCGATCTTCTTGCGGACGTCGGAGGGCTCGCCGCCGGCGGTGTACTCCAGGCGTCCGTCGGGGGTGGTGGGCACCGCCTCACCGCCGACGCCGGCGTCCACCAGCAGCACCGGGTCGCTCTCGGGATCGCGCCAGTCGCCGAGCGGGGCGACGGTGAGGGTGCCGAACGACGGCACGCTGTAGCTGGGGTTGGTGGCGCCCTCGCGCAGGTACGGCTTGCCGTTGACCTCGGGGCCCTTGATGTCGACGGTGACGGTGGCCTCGTCGTCGTGGTAGCCGTTGCCGGCGACGTAGCGGAAGGAGAAGCTGCGGGCATCGGACGGGGTGGTCACCTTGAGCGCCTGGCCATCTGGGGTGATGTCGACCCGGTACCCCTCGGGGACGCCGCGGACGGCGCTGATCATCAGGATGCTGCTGATCGAGTCGGTGTCGTTGTCGAGCGGGTGGACGATCTGGGTCCGGCCCGAGCGGGCGCCGACCCGGTCGTCGTTGGCGTGCGGCTCGGCGTCCTTCAGGGCCGGCTTGTCGGACTTCTGCGGGTCGTTCGGGTTCTGGTTCGGCTTGGGCTTGATCTGGTCCCAGTTGTCGACCCGCAGCTGCTGGTCGAGATCGAACACCCGGCCGTCGGCGGCGTCGTTGAGCACCAGGCTGTTGCGGTTGATCCGGAAGACGGGCCGGACCAGCGGCTGGGCGCGGCTGGTGACCGCCATGTTCTCGGCGGTTCCCTCGGCGCAGGCGCGGACGACGGTGGTCGGCGTCCCGGCCCAGGCGCCGAAGTCGCAGCCGGCCAGCCGGACCGGGGCGGCCGGGGTGGCGCCGATGCCCTTGGCCACCTCGGTGCTGATCCCGTCGTTCAGGTTGATCCTGGTCAGCGACTCGGGCAGCGCCAGCAGGACGCCCGGGGCGTCCGGGCCGGACTGCTGGAGGCGTCCGGCGACCGCCGCGGTGACCTGCTTGGTGCGTCCGTCGGGCAGGATCACCAGGCCGAGGGTCTCGTCGTAGACGACGGGTCGTGCGCCGACCGCGGCGAGCTGGACGGAGCGCACGGCCGTGGTCAGCGTGCCGCTGACCGGCTGGCTGAGGCGTCCGTCGCGGACGCCGATGGTGAGGGTCTTGCCGTCCACCCCGGCGACGTGCACGGTGCCGTCCACGCCGACCGCGAGCGCGACGGTTCGCCCGGTGACCCCGGCGGGCGGCTCGCCGAGTTCGGCCAGCGCCGGCAACGCCGGGTCGAGGGTCCGCAGGTCGGCGACCCGCTCGGCCGGGTCGTACCGGCCCGCCCACACCTTGCCGCTGGCCGGATCGACGGCGGCGATGGTGCCGCCGCGCATGTCCACCAGGCTGCCGGGACGGAGGTTGACCACCTGATCGGTCGCGTTGGTGACCGCCGCCGAGTCGATCGGGACGAGCGAGCCTCCGGCTGCGTCGTACTCCACGACCGCCGAGCCGTCCTGCAGCACGTCGAGTTCGGGGGTGCCGGCCGAGCCGGGCAGGTCGAGGAAGGCGTCCAGGCCGACCGCGGACTTGTTGATCCGGCCGTAGGACTGCTCGGCGTCGTTGGTCACCCAGATGCCTGAGTCGTGCAGGTCGAGTTTGTTCACCGGATAGCCGACCGACACCACGGCCAGGGTAGCGATCACGGCCAGGGTCAGCGTCGCGATCAGGCCGGGTAGCCATCGCACGATCGACCTGGCACGCATGATCTCGGCGATTCCTCCACCGCTCGGCCGGGTCAGTGGGGGTGCCCGGCGACAGAATGTCCTTCCCGCCAGCCTAAGCGAAGCCTGTGTCAGCCCCGAATCCTGCGGCGGGGAGCACTCCCCTGGACCCCTCCCTAACTATCTCTGCCCTCCCACAGGTGGGAGGGCAGAGATAGTTAGGGAGGGTCTACGGCGGATGCAACCGAACCGCCGTGAGTACTACTCCAGTGCTACCGTAGTGGCATGAGCCAGGTGAAGTTGAGCGTCAGCCTTTCCCCCGACGACGTCGCCGCACTCGACGCGTACGCGCGGGCAGCCGGGCTGAAATCGCGATCGGCGGCGATCCAGCAGGCGATCCGGATGCTGGGCAACTCCGAACTGGAGGACGCCTACGCGTCCGCCTGGCAGGAGTGGGAGGACTCCGGCGACGCGCGGTCCTGGGCCGTCACGGTCGCCGACGGGCTCGACTGATGCTGCGTGGCGAGATCCGGCTGGTCGACCTCGAGCCCGCACGTCCCGGCGAGGCGAACAAGCATCGTCCGGCGGTCATCGTCAGCAACGACCGTGCGAACGCCGCCGCAGCCCGGTTGGGCCGCGGCGTCATCACCGTCGTCCCGGTGACCAGCAACACCACGAGGGTCTTTCCGTTCCAGGTGCTGCTGCCGGCCGGCCAGACCGGAATCCGGCTGGACTCCAAAGCGCAGGCCGAGCAGGTGCGCGCAGTATCGGTCGAGCGCGTCGGCCCCATGCTCGGACGCCTGCCCGCTGTCCTGATTCACCAACTTGACGATGCGCTCAGGCTCCATCTTCAACTCTGACGTGCGGCCGTTCACCACCCTGCCCCTCCATGTCGGCGAGAAGACGGGCTGGGCGGGCTGCTTCCGGCCCCCGGGCGTCGTGAACTGGCGACCGATTCGCCAGGCGTCCCGCCTTATTCGCCTGGGACGGGTGCGGATCGGTCGCCAGCTGACGAGCCGCCGGGGCGGCAACCGTGAGCATGCGCCGGCACCGTGCCCGACAACCCCTCCCTGACTATCTCTGCCCTCCCACAGGTGGGAGGGCAGAGATAGTTAGGGAGGGGTCCAGGGGTCCGGGGGTCCAGGGTTCCAGGGATCCGGGGGTCCAGGGGTCAGGGCAGCAGGTCGAGGTCGTCCACGGTGACGATGCGGGCGGCCATCGCGTATTCGACCAGGCGGGCCTTCCGGGACGACGCCAGCTTGCGCGGCCCACCCCGCAGGCCTCGGACGCCGAGGTCGGAGAGCTTCTCGCAGACGTTGTCGAGCTTGCGGTTGAATTTGGTGATCGTCCACCCCAGCCGCTGCGCCGCCGCGCCCGACTGCGGCACGTGGCCGGCGCCCCGCTCGCCCCGGCGCAGCACGTTCTCGCACAGCGCGACGATCAGCAGCTTCTGGTCGGGGGTGAGCTGGACGCGTCCGATCGTCACCGTGCCGTCGGACGCCGGCACCGCCTCCACCGGCTCGTAGCTGGAGTCGTCGAGGTAGATGTCGAACTCGTAGGTGGTCGACCCAGCGGTGAACCAGACCACCGTGTGCGCGAAGACCAGCGGCAGCGCCCCGCCGGGCGCCAGCCAGGCCTGCAGGCCGCCGTTGCCGTCGGAGACGGTTGCGGTCAGCTGCGAGCCGACGTTGTTCAGCCACCACAGCCCGTGCCGCTCGCCGACCATCAGGAACACCCGGTGCAGGAACGGGTTCTCGTCGTCGACCACCACGTCGGCCTCGCGTCCGACGGTCAGCGAATCCCCCGGTTCGCGTCGGTACAGCTCGCCGAGGAAGTCGACGGTCACCGTGCTCATCGCACACATCCCTTCTCGAAGGTCCTGGACGCATCCCGTCCGCTGGCCCGCTTCACCCGCACCCACAGGCATACCTGCTCGTCCCGCGGCTGATCGGTGAGCCGCAGCCAGGGCTGGGCCAGCGGACGCGGTTCGCCGGCCTCGGCCAGCTTGTAGAAGAAGCTGTCGGTGGGCAGCGCGTTGGCGTAGGTCCAGCGGAAGGTGACGGACGCACCGTCCCGCTCACCGGCGATCTGCGGCTTCCCCGGCGGCAGGTCGGAGGTGCCGGGATCGGGCGGCGGCTCGGAATGGATCGGGCTGGCCGTCGGCCTGGCCTCCGGCCGCAGCCCGCCGGCCGCCGCCCAGACCCCGACGCCGATCAGGGCGACGGCGACGACCACGGCGAGCCAGACCAGCGCGCGCCGCGGCGTCCGTTCCTCGTCGTCGGCCAGGTCGTGCTCCAGCGAGGTGGACGGCCGGTGCACGGTGGCGTCGTCGGGGCCGTTCACGCCGCGCACCTCGGGCGTCCGGCGGCGGGTGCGCAGGTCCTCGGTCGGCGGGGTGTGTCCGGACGGCGTCTGCGCCGCCAGCAGCTGGGGACCCTGCATCCGGGTCTCGTCGCCGCCGTCGTCCGGCCCGGACGGCCCGGCCACCTCCTCGGCGACCACGATCTCGGTGCGCGGCAGCCGCAGCTCCTGCTCGATCACCTGCAGCGAGCGGGCGAAGTCCATCGCGCTGGCCGGCCGCAGCCCGGGATCCTTCGCCATGCCCGCCTTCAGCAGCCGCTCCAGGGACGCCGGGACGTCCGGCCGGGCGGTGTCGGGCACCGGCTGGTCCCGGATCCGCTTCATCAGCGCGTAGTGCGAGTTGTCCCGTCCGGGCTGCTCGAAGGGGGACCTGCCGACCAGCAGGTGCCACACCGTGGCGGCCAGCGAGTAGACGTCGGAACGTGCGGTGGCCGGCGCGGTGACGTAGAGCACCTCCGGCGGCGACCACGGCACCGATACCCCGGTGTCGGCGTCGTCGGCCTCGCTGACCTCGGCGGCGATGCCGAAGTCGGTCAGCCCGGGCGTGCCGTACTGGCTGGTCAGCACGTTGGCGGGCTTGATGTCGCGGTGCAGCAGCCCGGCCCGGTGCGCGGTCTCGACGGCACTGGAGAGCTGGACGCCGATCCGCAGCGCCTCGGGCACCGTGAGCCGCTCGGACTTGACCCGGTCAGCGAGGCTGGCGCGCGGGTAGTACATCATCACCAGGTAGGGCCGGCCGTCGCCGGTGCTGCCGGTGGCGTAGACCGGCACGATGTTCGGGTGCTCCAGCTGCGCCATCGCGTTGGCCTCGCTGCGGAACCGCTGCGCCACCCCGCGGGCGACGTCGGAGTCACGCAGCACCTTCACCGCCACCCGGCGGGCGGGCAGCGCCTGCTCGTACAGGTAGACATCGGCGTAACCGCCGGCACCGAGCCTACGGACGAAGCTCAGACCGGGAATGACGGGGGCGGGTCGTTCGGTCACCGGGAATCAGCTCATGGTCCTGAGGGCACCTCGAAGGTGAAGCTGAACACGCCGGCCAGGACCACCTTGGTGCCGGGCTCGATCATCACCGGGTCGTTGGGGCGCAGCGTGACCGGGTGCTCGCCGGGCGGGATCACCTGGGTGCCGTTGGTGGAACCGAGGTCCTTGACCGCGACATGCCAGTACTCCAGCCGCACCTCCAGATGCTGGCCGGAGATGTCCTTGTCGGGGTCGATCAGCTTGACCAGGTTGGGCTGCTCGCCGGAGTACCCGGCCGGCACCCGCGGGTTGCGGCCGAGGATGCAGCCCCGGTCGAGCACCACGGTGTCGCCGTTCGACAGCCGCAGCACCCCCAGCGGTGGACGGGGCACCTCCACCGGCTGCTGCTGCGGCAACGGCTGTCCGCAGACCCGGCAGGTGCCGGCGTAGGCGGGACTCAGGTGACCCGCCGGGCAGCGCGCGGCGACCACGGTCTGGACGCCGACCCGCGGCAGCTGGTCGCGGCTGATCGTCCGCTCGGACGCGGGGCCCGCCGACCCGTCGCCCCGCGCCGCCGCCGGTTCGTCGTCCGGCGAGCTCCACGGCAGCGAGTCGATGAAGGTCGGCCGCTCCTCCTCCACGGACGGCGACGGCGGCGGTGCCGGCAGATCGGCGACCGGGCTGGTGAAGGGGGTCGGCAAGGTGTGCCCGGTGGTCGGCGCGTTGAGCTCGGACGCGCCGGCGGCGGGGCTGTCGGTTCCGCCATCCGGTCGGACGCCCGCGGTGACGGTGCGGGCCGGTCCGGCAGACGACGGCATCGCCACCGGCGCGGCCGCTGGCAACGGGAGAGGCGCAACGCCCGGACCGTGGACGCCGGGCACGCTCGGCGGACCGGGCGAGGCCGGGCCGCCGGACACGTTCGGGCCGCCGGACACGTTCGGGAGGCCGGAAGCACTCGGGGCGCCGGGCGGGATCGCCCCGGGCGGGAGGGTCCCGGATCGCGACCCGGGCTGACCAGGAGCGGCTCCCTCGGGTCCCGGTTCCGACGTCACCGGGGCGTCCTCGGCGGCCACCCTCGGCGGTTCCGGACGCCGGGGCGGCTCGGCCGGCGACTGCACCGGGGGCGCCACCCGGGGGATGACCGGTGCGTTCCCGGCCCGCCGCTCGACGCGTCCGGCCAGCACGATGCCCCCGGCGGTCAGCGGCAGCGGGCCGGCCTCCGGCGCGTCCGGGTCGATCAGCGTGTAGCCGTCGGACTGGATGATCCGGTCGGTCCACAGGCCGCGGCCCTCGATGGTGTGCGACCCCGCCAGGGCGCGGAAGCGCCCGCGGACCACCGTGCGCAGGCCCTCCTCGGTGTGCTCGGCCAACGCGAAGTGCTCCACGGCCCGCAGGCCGGGGCTGACCAGCAGTTCCAGCACCTCGTCCAAGCCGGCCGACTCGTCGCCGATCAGGTCGTACAGACCCGGGACCAGGCCGGCGTCGGGGGGCAGGTCGACCAGGGTGGCCACCCTCGACCCGCACACGGCGAGCACGCCGCCCGGGGTGTAGAAGTACACCGCTCCGGCCATCACCGCTCTCCCTCCAGCACGTTGCGCGGCACCGTGATCTCGTCGTCCGCGGCGTCGTCGGCACCGCGGACGTCGACCACCAGCACAGTGACATTGTCGCGCGCCGGGGTCGCCAGCACCGCAGCGACCAGCGCGTCGGCGGCAGCTGCGGCCGCCGGATGGCCCGCCAGCACCGCGGCGATCTGATCGTCGTCGAGTTCCGAGGTCAGTCCGTCCGAGCAGAGCAGGAAGCGTTCGCCGGGCGTCTGCGGCAGCACCCAGAGGTCGACCGCGGGCGCCGGTCGCATGCCGACGGAGCGGGTGATGATGTGCCGCGCGGGATGGTCCCGGGCCTGCTCGGCGTCGATCAGACCCTCGGCGATCAGCTCCTCGACCTCGGAGTGATCGATGGTCGCCCGCAGCAGTTCGCCGCCCGCGTAGCGGTACACCCGGGAGTCACCCACGTTGAACACCGCCCAGTGCGGCACCCCACCCACGATCACCTCCGCCAGGCCGGTCACCGTGGTGCCCAGGCCGAGGGCCTCGGGATGCACCATGCCGTGCCGGACGACGGCCGCGTTGGCCCTGGCCACGGCCGCGTTGACCAGGGCGGGCCGGAGCACCTCGACAGCGTCGAGCTCGCGCAGCGACTCGACCGCCAGCCGGCTCGCGACGTCACCCGCGGCGTGACCGCCCATGCCGTCGGCGACCACCCAGACGTGCTCGCCGTTCAGGAAGGCGTCCTCGTTCAACGCCCGCACGCGGCCCACGTCGGTGGACGCGCCGACGGCGACGTGCGGCATGGGCTCTCCCCCTGTGCGTGCGGGCCGGGCGGCCCCCGGCGTCGGCGTCAGGCTACCAAGCCGAGCCCCGGTCGTCGTCGTCCGCGTCCGTCGAGATCGCCGACGCCACGGCGCTGACAAGGGGTTGGGCCGGCTCGAATGGCCACAGACGCCGCACAGGAAACTCAAAGGCGGGTCCCGGTTCGGTTCCGTACGGTCAAGTCATCGGTTCACACAGAACGCACGCAGCTTCACCCACGAACAAGGAAATCCCGCTATGAGCATCCTCAGTCTCGGCATCGATCTGGCCGCCATCGTCGTCCTGGCGTTCGGCGTCTACTTCCAGCGCTACCGCCGCCGCGAGGTGATGGTGGCCATGATCGGCCTCAATGTGGCCGTCCTCGCCGTCAGCGCCGCGCTGGCCGGGGCGTCGGTGGGCCTCGGCCTCGGCCTCGGCCTGTTCGGCGTCCTCTCCATCATCAGGCTGCGTTCCTCGGAGCTGAGCCATTCCGAGGTCGCCTACTACTTCGTCTCGCTCGCCATGGGCCTGCTGGCCGGGCTCACCTTCGACCCGACCTGGCTCGGTCAGGTGCTGATCGGCCTGCTGGTCGCGGCGATGTTCCTGGCCGATCACCCCGCGCTGTTCGGCGGCTACCGGCACCAGGTGCTCACCCTCGACCGGGCGATCACCGACGAACTGGAGCTGCGGACCGAGCTGAGCACCCTGCTCGGCGCCGAGATCAAGCAGTTCACCGTGCAGCAGGTCGACCAGGTTCGCGACACCACCGTGGTCGACGTCCGCTATCGGGTCCGCACCGCGGCACCTCTGGCCGCCGAGACCGCCCACGACGAAGCCCTCACCCACTGACCGCCCACACCGACAGGAAAGACCACTCACCATGAACAACCGACTGACCAACGTCAAGACCTGGCTGGCCGGCGGACTGGCCGCCGCGTTGATCGGGCTGGCCGGCTGCGCCGGTGTGGCGGCGACCGCGTCCACCACGTCCAGTTCGACCAGCACGACCGCGAGCGCCACCGTTGCGCTCACCGCCGATCACGACACCGACGCCGACCACACCTGGGACAGCAGCGCGGAGGTGACCATCGACCTGTCGTCGCCGAAGGCGACCGACGGGGTGACCGTCGCCGACGGGGTGATCACCATCACCAAGTCCGGGGCGTACCGGCTCACCGGCACCCTGGCCGACGGCCAGGTGGTGGTGAACAGCGAGGGCGACGGCACCGTCTACCTGATCCTGGACGACGCCTCGATCACCAACTCCGACGGCTCGGCCGTGGTCATCGCCCAGGCCGACCTGACCGTCCTGGCGCTCACCGACGGCACGACCAACTCGATCACCGACGGCTCCAGCTACGCCGCCACCGGCGACGACGACCCCAGCGCCGCGCTGGACAGCTCCGACGACCTGACCATCCTGGGCAGCGGGACGCTGAACGTGACCGGCAACTACAACGACGGCATCGCCAGCTCGGACGGCCTGGTGATCGTCTCCGGCACGATCACCGTCACCGCGAAGGACGACGGCATCCGCGGCAAGGACTACCTGGTGATCAAGGGCGGCACCGTCCAGGTCACCAGCGGCGGCGACTCGCTGAAGTCGGACAACGAGGAAGACTCGGGGCTCGGCTACGTCAGCGTCGCCGACGGTGCCGTGACGCTCTCCTCGGGCGATGACGGGATCGACGCCTGGACGGCGATCACCATCACCGGGGGCACCACCACGGTGGCCAGGTCGGTCGAGGGCCTGGAGGCCAAGGCGATCAGCATCAGCGGCGGCAGCACCTCGGTGACTGCCAGCGACGACGGGCTGAACGCCACCGACTCGGCCAGCACGGCCGGCGAGATGGAGGCCCAGCAGGGCACCATGCTGAGCATCTCCGGCGGCGAGCTGACGGTCACCGCGGACGGCGACGGCATCGACTCCAACGGCGACATCGCGATGAGCGGCGGCACGGTCGTGGTCAACGGCCCGACCAGCAACGGCAATGCGGCACTGGACTACAACGGGACCTTCACCATCACCGGCGGCACGCTGGTGGCCGGCGGATCGTCCGGGATGGCCCAGGCTCCGGGCACCGACTCGTCGCAGAAGTCGCTGATGATCAGCGCCAGCGCCGCCGCCGGCTCGACCGTGGAGGTGAAGGACGCCTCCGGCGCCGTGGTCGCCAGCTACTCCCCCACCCGGCAGATCTCCTCGCTGATCGTCTCCAACGATCAGATCAAGGAGGGCGAGACGTACACCGTCTACGTCGACGGGACCTCGGTCGGAACCACCGACACCTCGCAGGTGACCAGCGGCGGCGGATTCGGCGGCCCGGCCGGCGGGGGTGGCGGCGGGCCACGCTGAGTCCCACCGGGCAGGACCCGTGGCGGCGATCCGGATCGGGCTGGGCTGTTCCAGCCCGATCCGGATCGCGGTTCGCCGCATCACTCGACCCGCCGCACCGGTGCCGACACCGGACCAGCGCACGACCACTGGACGGTGCTGCGCGACGCGGCCGGGCTGCTGTACTGCGTCACCGACCGGGATCCTTCCGACGGCTGAGGCTGAGCAGCGGCGTCAGATGGCGACCGATTCGGGGACGGTTTCGCCTCCCCAGGCGTGGGATGTCCGGGAATCGGTCGCCAGTTGACGGGCACCCGACCGACTGAGGTCTCGACACGCCCGACCAACGGGCGTCAGCGGCGTCCGGCGTAGAACCGGCCGAGGAAGTCGGCCCTGAAGGCGTCGAACTCGCCGTTCCCGATGGACGCCCGGATCTCATCGACCAGCCGGACGGTGAACCGCTCGTTGTGGATGGTGGCCAGCGTCGAGGCGAGCATCTCCTTGGCCTTGAACAGGTGGTGCAGGTAGGCCCGGGTGTAGTGCGCGCAGGTGTAGCAGTCGCAGTCGTCCTCGATCGGCTCGAACGCCCGGCGGTGCTTGGCGGTGTTCACGTTGAACCGGCCGTCGCGGGTGTAGAGCGCGGCGTTGCGGGCCACCCGCGAGGGCATCACGCAGTCGAAGGTGTCCGCGCCGGCGGCGATGGCGGCGAAGAAGTCGTCCGGCTCGGAGATGCCGAGCAGGTGTCGTGGCTTGTCGAACGGCAGTTCGTCGGTCACCCAGCCGACGATGGTGCCGAGGTTCTCCTTCTCCAGCGCACCACCGATGCCGAACCCGTCGAAGGACTGCCCGTCGACCTCCAGTGCGGCGAGATCGCGGGACGCCTGCCGCCGCAGGTCCTCGTACTGGGCGCCCTGCACCACGGCGAACAGCGCCTGGTACGGCTTGCCGGCACGCTCCGCGGTAAGCGCGGCGTGCGCCGCCAGGCAGCGGACGGCCCACGCGTGCGTCCGGTCGACCGACAGCTCCTGGTAGCCGCGGGTGTTCAGCAGGGTGGTCAGCTCGTCGAAGGCGAACATTATGTCGGCGCCGAGTTCGTGCTGGATGCGCATGCTGATCTCGGGGGTGAACCGGTGCCGGTCGCCGTTCAGGTGGCTGGTGAAGGTCACCCCGTCGTCGTCCACGTGCGCCAGCCGGGTCTTGCCCTCGGCGATCACGTCGTCGTCGGCCAGGCCGACGGTGTCCATGGCCAGCACCTTCTTGAACCCGGCGCCCAGGCTCATCACCTGGAAGCCGCCCGAGTCGGTGAAGGTCGGCCCGGGCCAGTTCATGAACGCCCCGAGCCCGCCGGCGGCGTCCACGATGTCGGAGCCGGGCTGCAGGAACAGGTGGTAGGCGTTGGCCAGCACCGCCTGCGCGCCGAGTTCGGCGACCGCTTCGGGCAGCACGGCCTTGACCGTGGCCTTGGTGCCCACCGCGACGAACGCGGGCGTCCGGATCGGCCCGTGCGGGGTGTCGATCACGCCGGTGCGGCCCCTGCCGTCGGGCAGCACGGCGCCCGGGGTGAAGGAGAAGGGCGCATCCGGCGTCCGGACCGTCGCCGCGCCGACCGTGTCCGGCTGGGCGAGGGTTTCAGGCACGCGCCAGCGCCTGCAGCTGCGCCAGCGCGACGACGCCCGCCGTCGAGGTGCGCAGCACCGCGTCCGCGATCAGCTTCGGACGCCCCCCGGCCTCGGCGAACACCGCCAGCTCCTCAGGGGTGAGCCCGCCCTCCGGGCCGACGATGATCATCACCTCGCCCTCGGCCGGGAGGTCGGCGGCCTGCGGCCACGAGTCGGCGTCCTCGTGCAACACCAGGGTCAGTGCGGGCTCCGCGATCCGCAACGCCAGCTCGGCGGTGGTCAGCGGCGGGCTGACCCGCGGCACCCGGAACCGCCGCGACTGCTTGGTCGCCTCGCGCACGATGGCGCGCCAGCGTCCGAGCGCTCGTTCGACCCGATCAGGCGCCCATCGCACCACCGAGCGGGACGCCTGCCAGGGCACGATCTCGTCGACCCCCAGCTCGGTCAGCATCTCCAGCGCCAACTCGGAGCGGTCGCCCTTGGCCAGCGCCTGGACGACGGTGAACCGCACCGGCCGGGCGCGGTCGCGCAGCACCTCGGCCACCTCGACCACCAGGCCGTTCACGTCGGAGGTCAGCACCGGCCCCTTGATCGCGTTGCCGATGCCGTCGCTGACCAGCACCACCTCGCCCTTGCGGATCCGGCGGACGATCGCCGCGTGCCGGCCCTCGTCGCCGGTGACGGCGACCGAGTCGCCGACCGCCGGGGATTCCAGATCCGCCAGGAACAATGCCTCGGTCATTGTGTGAATGCGTCCTTCAGCCAGCCGAATACACCCTTGTGCTGCTTCTCCACCGCGATCTCGCCACCCTCGCCGCGTGCCTCGGCGAGTTGCCGCAGCAGGCCGCGCTGGTGTTCGTCGAGTCTGTTGGGGGTCTGCACCAGCAGCGTAACCCCGAGGTCCCCGCGTCCGGCACCCCGCAGCCGCGGCACGCCGCGACCGGCGATCGGGATCCGGGCGCCCGACTGGGTGCCGGTCGGGATGGTCAGCCGGACCGTGCCGGCCTCCGGGTCGAGGTCGTCCCGCTCGGCCTCCAGCGTCGGCAGCGTCACCTCGGTGCCGAGCGCGGCCGCCGTCATCGGCAGCTTGATCACCATCTCCAGATCGTCGCCGTTGCGCTTGAAGGTGTCGTGCGGCTCGACCGTCAGCTCGACGTAGAGGTCGCCGGCGGGGCCGCCGCCGGGGCCGACCTCACCCTGGTGCTCCAGGTGGATCCGGTTGCCGGCGTTCACCCCGGCCGGGATCTTCACGTTGATGGTGCGCTGCGACCGGACGCGTCCCTCGCCCGAGCACTCACCGCAGGGGTGCGGGATGATCGTGCCGTAGCCGCGGCAGACCGGGCAGGGCTGGGTGGTCCGGATGTCGCCCAGGAACGAGCGCTGGATCTGGGTGATGTCGCCCTGGCCGTGGCAGGTCGAGCAGGTGACCGGCTCGGAGCCGTCCTTGGCACCGGAGCCGTTGCAGGTGCCGCAGATCACCGCCGTCTCCACCCGCACCGGCTTGGTGATCCCGAAGGCGGCCTCGGCCAGCGTCAGCGACAACCGGACCAGGGCGTCCTGGCCGCGCCGGACCCGCGAGCGCGGGCCGCGGGCGCCGGCCTGGCCGAACATGGCGTCCACCAGGTTGGTGAAGTCGAAGCCGGCCGCCCCGCCGCCGCCGGGGAAGCCGAAGCCTCCACCCGGGAAGCCGCCGCCGGACGCCATCGGGTCGACGCCACGGTCGTACATCGCCCGCTTGTTGGCGTCGTGCAGCACCTCGTACGCCTCGCCGATCTCCTTGAACTTCTCGGCGGCGTCCGCGGTGTCGGCGACGTCCGGGTGGTACTTCATGGCCAGCTTGCGGTAGGCCTTCTTGATCTGCTCGGAGGTCGCGTCCCGGGACACTCCCAGAACGTCGTAGTAGTCCTTGGTCAACATCATCCTTCTGCCAGGAAGCGGCCAACGTAGCGGGCGACCGCCCGCACCGAGGCCATGGTGCTCGGGTAATCCATCCGGGTGGGGCCGACGATTCCCATGCTCGCCCAGAGATCGTCGCCGTGACTGTACGCGCTGGCCACGACCGAGGTCGACTGCAGCGGCTCGTAGGGGTTCTCGTGACCGATCCGGACGGTGACCCCGCTGGACCCACCAGCTTCACCCAACAACCGGAGCAGCACGACTTGTTCCTCCAGCGCCTCCAGCACCGGCTTCACGGTGGTCTCGAACTGGTCGCCGAAGCGGGTCAGGTTGGGCACCCCGCCGACCACCACCCGGGTGGCCGGGTCGGCGGTGGTCAGTTCCAGCAGGGTGGCGATCACCACCGAGCCGACCGGGCGCAGGTCGGGCGGCAGGTCGTCGAGCAGCGTGGACAGCCGATCCACGGCGGCGGACGGCGTGCGGCCGACCAGGGCGGCGTTGAGGCGTCCGCGCAGCTCGGACAGCTGCTCTTCGCCGGCGTCGATCAGGTCGATCGGACGCTGGTCGACCCGGCCGGTGGAGTTCACCACGATGACCAGCCCGCGTCCGGGGGTGAGCGCCAGCACCTCGACCAGCCGGACGGTGGCGCTGGACAGCACCGGGTACTGCACGATCGCCACCTGCTGGGTGATCTGGGCCAGCAGCCGCACCGTGCGTCGCACCACGTCGTCGACGTCCAGGGCGCCGGCCATGAAGGTCTGGATCGCCCGCCGTTCGGCCAGCGACAGCGGCTTGACCGCGGCCAGCCGGTCGACGAACAGCCGATACCCCTTGTCGGTGGGGATGCGGCCGGCGCTGGTGTGCGGCTGGGTGATGTAGCCCTCCTCTTCCAGCACCGCCATGTCGTTGCGGACGGTGGCCGGGGAGACGCCGAGATTGTGCCGTTCGACCAGGGCCCGCGAGCCGACCGGTTCCTGCGACGACACGTAGTCGGTGACGATGGCACGCAGGATGGCGAGCTTCCGGTCGTCCACCATGACCCTCCCTCGGCACTCGCCGCTATTGGCACTCTCTGTGATCGAGTGCCAGTCTAGACGAACCTGTCACCCCGGCCGTCGTCCGGCGACCCCGGGTTGCGAGGGTCGGCTACGGAATTGAGGCACTGTGCGTCCGGTCACCATGATCTTCGCCGCACTGGCGGCGCTCCTCCACGTCTACATCTTCTGGATGGAGTCGCTGCGCTGGGAGCGCGCCGAAACCCGCCGGGTGTTCGGCACCACGCCGGAACAGGCCGCCACCACCCGGCAATTGGCCTTCAACCAGGGGTTCTACAACCTGTTCCTGGCCATCACCGCGATCGCGGGGATCGTCCTGTTCGGGTGGCCGGTGGTCTCGAACACGCTGCTGATCGTCGCCCTGGGTTCCATGCTGCTGGCAGCCCTGGTGCTGGTCGCCAACGACCGAAGCCGGGTCCGGGCCGCCCTGGTGCAGGGGCTCTTCCCCGCTCTGGGGCTGGTCTTCCTCGCCCTGTCGCTGAACGGCTGACCCGCAGCTCCGCCCGTCCGGCCGAACCCATTGCCGAGCATCCCGACGAGTGGTGACATGTGGGGATGCTCAGCCGCGCCACTCAGATCGCCCGCATGCGACGGGTCGCCCTCGCCGCCCTGGCCCACTACGACCTGCCGGACGGCACGCTGAGCTTCGTCGATCACGGTGAGAACACCACCTTCCGGCACGACTCGGCTGAGGGTCGCTTCCTGGTGCGGGTGCACCGTCCGCAACGACACGGACGCGACGCCGACCCGGTGCTGGCCATCGAGTCCGAACTGGCCTGGCTGACGGCCCTGCGTGCCCAGACCGGCCTCGAGGTGCCCGAGCCGCTGCACACCCGAAGCGGCGGCGTCACCGTGCAGGCCACCGCGGGCGACAACACCCGGGTGGTGTCGGTGCTGCGCTGGCAGCACGGCCGGGTTCACGAGAACTCCCCGCGTCCGGCACACCTGCGCCGGCTCGGAGCCGCCATGGCGACGCTGCACCGGCACGCCGACGCCTGGACGCCGCCCAGCCCCTTCCAGCGCATCGACTGGAACCACGAGGCGTTCTTCGGCGACGTGATGGTCTATGGCGGGCTGCCGGCGTCCGAGGTCTGGCTGCTCCTCCCCGACGACCTTCGGGAGAGGTTCCAGCAGGTGGCCGACCGGCTGGCCACGGTGATGGCCGCCGAACCCGACCACGGGCTGATCCATGCCGACCTGCATCTCGGCAACGCGGTGTTCGAAGGCGACCGGGTGAAGCTGATCGACTTCGACGACTGCGGCGTCGGGCACCGGCTCTACGACGTCGCGGTCGCGCTCTGGGAGCAGCGCGACCGGGACGACTACGACGCCTTCCGCACCGCCCTGCTCGATGGCTACCGCCGCGTGCGCGACGTCGACGTGACGCACCTCGACGACTTCATCGCGCTGCGCCAGGTCGCCTTCGCGCTGTGGTACACCGGCACCGCCCAGGTGAATCCCGCCTTCGCCGACCGACTCGACGCGGTCAACGACTGGTCGCACTCGATGCTCGACCTGGTGGCCGGCGGCTACGCGTAGGCTCGCCCCCGTGCAGTTCTCGCTGACCCCCTTCACCGAACTCCGCCCCGGCGTCTGGCGTGCCGTCGCCGAGCCGGCGGCGGTGAACATCGGGCTGATCGTCGGGTCCACCGGGGCGCTGGTGGTCGACACCGGCTCGTCGCCCGCTCAGGGTGCCCAGATCCGGGAGGCGGCCGCTGCCGTCGCCGGCGTCCCGCTGATCGGTGCCGTCGTCACCCACGGCCACTTCGACCACTACTACGGCCTGAGCGCGTTCGACGACCTGGCCGGCTACGGCCACGAGACCCTGAGCGCGGCGCTGGACGCCGCGCAGGTGGCCGAGGAGGCGTCCGAGCTGGGCTTCGAGCGCAGCCAGCTGCGGCCGCCGAACAGGCCGCTGGCGCTGGCCCGGATGGTCGATCTCGGCGACCGTCACGTCGAACTGGTGCACTTCGGACGCGGGCACACCGCCGGCGACCTGGTGGTCGTCGTGCCCGACGCGCAGGTGATCTTCACCGGCGACCTGCTGGAGCAGTCCGCTCCCCCGGCGATGGGCCCGGACTGCTTCCTCAAGGAGTGGCCGGCCGCGCTGGACGGCATCCTCGGCCTGGTCAGGCAGGACACCCTGCTGGTGCCCGGGCACGGCGAGCCGGTCGATCGGGTCTTCGCGTTCACCCAGCGCGCCGAGATCTCCGCCGTCTACGGCCAGGTCGAGCACCTGATCGGTCAGGGCGTGAAGGCGGAGGACGCCCTCGCCGCCGGCGACTGGCCCTACGACGACGACACCATCGCCGCCGTGCTGCCGATCGCCTACGCGCAGCTCGCCGCCGAGGGAAAAGTGCCGCGCCCCCAGCTCCGGCTGCTCTGACCCGCCCCGCCGGCCGGTCCGTCGACACCCGATCCGGGGGCGGGTCGGCGCGACCATCGGTTCCGGGCCCCGACCGACGATGATTCCTCACCCCGGGGGCCGCCCTCTGAGGTACCCACCGGTCCCAGTTAGGGCTATCGCCCGATGTCCGGGCCTACCTCAGTGACCGACCCTGGATTCACCGGGAGAGGAAGCGAGGTGAGAACCCATGAATCCGCTGTTGTTGGATCTGTACGCACATCTGGAGGCGCGCGACGAACAGCTGGCATCCGCCGGCCTGATCCCGAAGCCACGCAGCTGGCGCTCGTCGCTGGAGATCGTCCGCGACCTCCGCCGGCATCGCGAGCAGGCACGGGACGCCGCGTGACCGCCGCGTCCACCCCGTCTCCCGGGGGTCCGCTGGGGATAATCGAAGCCATGCGGGACTCCCGGGAGATGGTCGGTCGGACCTCGGAACTCGACCGCGTCGTTACCGCCCTCGGCCTGTCCGACGGCACCGGCGGCGTGGTCGTGCTGTCCGGGGACGCCGGCATCGGCAAGACCCGCCTGCTGCGCGATGTGGCCGGCCGGGCCGAGGCCGCCGGCTGGGTGGTGGTGGTCGGCCACTGCGTCGCCGAGGCGGGCGCGGACCTGCCCTTCCTGCCGTTCGCCGAGCTGACCACCGCCCTGCGCACCGAGGCGCCGGGCTTGATCAGCGAGGTCGCCGACACCCATCCGGCGCTCGCCCAGCTGGTCGCCGGGACGCCCGCCCGCGGTGAGGTGCGGGCCTCCACCGGTCCCGGTCTGCTGGCCGAGGCGGTGCACGCCGCGCTCAGCCGGGTCGCCGCTGGACGGGGCGTCCTGGTCGTGCTCGAGGACGCGCACTGGGCCGACCACTCCTCGCGCGACCTGCTCACCCTGCTGCTGACCCGCGGGTTCACCGCCCCGGTCGGGCTGGTGGTCAGTTACCGCTCCGACGACCTGCACCGCCGGCACCCGCTTCACGCCACGCTCGGCGTCTGGGCCCGGCTGCCCGAGGTCACCCGGGTGCACCTCGATCCGCTGCCCACCCCCGACATGTGGACACTGGTCCGCACCCTGACCGACGCCGACGACGCCGAGGTCGCCCACATCGTCGAGCGGGCGGCCGGCAACGCGTTCTTCGCCGAGGAACTGGTCGCCGGCGGCAACGTGCTCGGCGCCGACCTCGGCCGGGTGCTGCGGGCCCGCTTCGAGCAGCTCGACCCCGCGGCACAGCGGGTGGTCCAGGCGGTGGCGGTGATGGGACGCCGGCTTCGCCACGACCTGCTGCAGGCGGTGGTCGAGCTTCCCCCGGACGAGCTGGACCTTGCCCTGGCCGCCGCCGTCGACCATCAGACCCTGGAGGCCGTCGGCGACGACTCCTACGGCTTCCGGCACGCCCTGGTCGCCGAGGCGATCCGCGACGACCTGCTGCCCGGTCAGCGCCGCCGGCTGCACACCGCCTTCGCCGGTGCGCTGGCGGCCCGCCCCCACCTCGGCACGGCGTCCGACCTGGCTCGGCACGCGGCCGCCGGCGGGGACGCCGAGACCGCGGTCACCGCCGGCATCGCGGCGGGCGAGTCGGCGCTGGCGCTGGGCGGGCCGCGGGAGGCGTCGGCGTTGTTCGAGCAGGTGCTCGACTGGATGGCCGAGGACGATCCGCGGCGCGACGACGCCACGGCGCAGGCGGGCATGGCCGCCGCGGCGACCGGGGACGTCGCCCGCGGCGTCCACCTGATCGCCGACCGGCTGGCGCACAGCGACGAGCGGACGCCGGCGCGGGCCCGGCTGCTGGCCGGCTACGTCACCCTGGCCCGGGTCTACGACGAGCCGCCGGACCTGCTGGAGCGGGCTCTGCAGGCGGTGGCCCTGACCGAGGGGCTGCGCGACCGGACCCGGCTGCAGGCCCTGGTCGCGCAGGTGCAGGCGCTCGCCGACGCCGACCGCTACCGCGAGGCGCTGGCGGCCAGCGAGGCCGCACTGGCGCTGGCCGACGACCTGGACGCCACCGACCTGGCCACCGACCTGCGGACCATCCTGGTCGCCTGGGACAGCGAGGACGCCGACCTGCCACGGGTGGAGGCGCAACTGCTCGACCTGGTCCGCAACCGGCCGCTCACCCACCCGACGCACGTCAGGGCCCACTACCGGCTGGGTCTCCTGGAGTACACCCGCGGCAACCTCGTCCGGGCCCTGCACCATCTGGACGCCGCCGTCGCCATCGCCGACCGGACGAACCGGCCCTGGGGCGTGTTCGAGGCCGAGGCGCGGCGGACGGGTGCGCTGGCCGCCTTCCAGCACGGCCACTTCGATGACGCCCTGCGCCGCCTGACGCCCGCCGGTCCGCCCTACCCGCAGCCCGGCTACGCGGCCTTCCTGGCGACCCGGCTGGCCGTGTTGACCGCACGAGACTGGAGCGTCGACGACGGGTTGTTCGAGTCGGTGCTGCCGTACTGGCCCGACGATGCCCTGCTCGCCCTGACGTCGATGACGGCCCAGATCGAGCTGCTCGGCCGGCGCCAGCAGCTGGACGGCATTCCGCGGCTGGTCGAGCGGGCGTTGGCGGTGATGGAGCGCCAGTGGGGTTCGCGGGAACAGGTGCTGCTACGGATCGCCGCGGTGCTCACCGCGGTGGTCACGGACGCCGAGATCACCGATCCGGTGATCCGCGCGACCCTCGAGGCGTGCCGGGCACGGCTGGAGGCACGCGCCCGCGACGTCCTCGACGGCTATCGCGACGACGGGCAGGGGACGACCCTGCCCGGGCGGCTCGGTGCGGAGAGCCGGGCCTGGGCGGCTCGGCTCGAGGCCGAGGCGATGTTCCTGGCCTGGCGCGGCGGACGGGCCGCTGACCCCGCGGTGCTGGTCGGCGCCTGGGAGGCGGCGGTCGCGGCCTTCGAGGAGTGGGGCAACCCCTACGAGGCCGCCCGCAGCCGGATCCGGCTGGCCGCCGTACTCGGCGCCACCGGCGACCAGAGCGAGGCCCGCCGGGTGGCGGACCGGGTCCGGAGTGCGGCGGCCGCGCTGCCCTCCGAGCCGCTGGGGCGGCTGCTCGCCGCGGTGCCCGCGCTGGTCGAATCGGGCCGCCGGGGCGGCCAGGAACTCACCCGCCGCGAGCAGGAGATCCTCGACCTGCTCGCCCTCGGCCGCAGCAACGGCCAGATCGGCCGGCAGCTCTTCATCAGCACCAAGACCGCCAGCGTGCACGTCTCCAACATCCTGGCCAAGCTCGGCGTCGGCAGCCGCGGTGAGGCGGTCGCCGTGGCCCGGGAGCGCGGCCTGCTCTAGCCCGAGCCCGACGCTCCGTCGACAGAATTCACTCTCTGGTGAATACGGATTGGCACACTCGATGTGGCGCCGAATCGATTAAGCACAGCGTCGGAGTGGATCGAGTGTGCCAATCCGTATTCATCTTCCGAGGAATTTCAGTCGATGACATGGCCGGACACACCGGGTGGGATACTCCTACCGATATGGACACGACCCGCCTGCTCCGCCCGCTCCGGGTCGATCCGGGCGATGACGCCACCCCCGACCGGCTCTACGCGTCGTTCAGCGCCTACGCCGAGCGCCTCGGGCTGACCCTCTACCCGCACCAGGACGAGGCGATCATCGAACTGCTGGCCGGCTCGCACGTGGTGCTCACCACCCCGACCGGCTCCGGCAAGTCGCTGGTGGCGACCGCGGCGATCCACGCGGCGCTGTCCACCGACCGGGTGTCGTTCTACACCGCCCCGGTGAAAGCGCTGGTCAGCGAGAAGTTCTTCGAGCTGGTGGCGATCTTCGGGGCAGACAACGTCGGCATGCTGACCGGGGACGCCGCGGTCAACGCCGGCGCCCCGGTCATCGCCTGCACCGCCGAGGTGCTGGCCAACATCGCGCTCCGCGAGGGTCCGGACGCCGACGTCGGCCTGGTCGTGATGGACGAGTTCCACTACTACGGCGAGCCCGACCGCGGCTGGGCCTGGCAGGTGCCGCTGATCGAGTTGCCCGGCGTCCAGTTCCTGTTGATGTCGGCCACCCTGGGCGACATGTCCGGCATCGCCGACGACCTGACCCGCCGCACCGGACGCGAGGTGGCGATCGTCGCCGAGGCGGAGCGTCCGGTACCGCTGAGCTTCCGCTACGCGATGACGCCGCTGGAGGAGACCCTCGACGAGCTGGTGGAGACCCATCAGGCACCGGTCTACGTGGTCCACTTCACCCAGGCCGCCGCCGTCGAGCACGCGGTGTCCCTGCTCGCCGGCGGCTTCGCCAAGCGCTCCGCCGGCGCCCGGCGTCCGGTCACCGACCCCGACGCCGACCTGCTGCGCGACTTCCGGTTCGCCGCGGGGTTCGGCAAGACCCTGAGCCGGCTGCTCAAGGCGGGCATCGGCGTCCACCACGCGGGCATGCTGCCCAAGTACCGGCGGCTCGTCGAACAGCTCGCCCAGCAGGGCCGGCTCAGCGTGATCTGCGGCACCGACACCCTGGGCGTCGGCATCAACGTGCCGATCCGCACCGTGCTGTTCACCGGGCTGGCCAAATTCGACGGCTCCCGGCAGCGGGTGCTGCGCACCCGCGAGTTCCTGCAGATCGCCGGACGCGCCGGCCGGGCCGGCTTCGACACCTCCGGCTACGTGGTCGTCCAGGCGCCCGAGCACGTCATCGCCAACGAGCGCGCCAAGGCCAAGGCGGCCGCCAGGAACGCCGCGATGAGCGAGGCCAAGCTCGCCAAGCGGGCGTCCAAGGCGCAACTGAAGAAGGCGCCGGACGGGGCGGTGGTGTGGAGCGAGCAGACCTTCGACCGGCTGGTCGCCGGCCAGCCGGAGCGCCTGGTCAGCCGGATGAAGGTGGACAACGCGATGCTGATCAACGTGCTCAGCCGCGACGAGGACGCCTTCGCCGTGCTGCGCCGGCTGCTCACCGACAACCACGAGGAGCGGCGGTCCCAGCTGCGGCTGGTGCGCAGGGCGCTGCGGCTGGTCCGCTCCCTGGTGCGGTCCGGGGTGGTCACCCGGCTGGACCCACCGGACGCTCACGGGCGCCACTACCTGCTCACCGTCGACCTGCCGGACGATTTCGCGCTCAACCAGCCGCTGGCCCACTTCGCGCTGGCCGCCCTCGACCTGCTCGACCCGGAGGCGGAGAGCTACCCGCTCGACGTCCTCTCGGTGATCGAGTCGGTGCTGGAGCCGCCGATGACCCTGCTGTTCGCCCAGCAGCACGCCGCTCGCGGCGACGAGATCGGACGGCTCAAGGCCGACGGCGTCGACTACGAGGAGCGGATGGCGATCGTGGAGTCGACCGGCTGGCCGAAGCCGCTGGCCGAACTGCTGGAGGCGGCCTACGAGACCTACCGGCAGTCCCACCCGTGGTTCCCCGCGGACGCACTCGACCCCAAGTCGGTGGTCCGCGAGATGTGGGAGCAGGCGATGAGCTTCACCGACCTGGTCGGCCGCTACCAGGTGGCCCGCAGCGAGGGCGTGGTGCTGCGCTACCTGACCGACGCCTACCGCACCCTGCAGCGCACCGTCCCGGACACCCACCGGAGCCCGGGGCTGGACGACATCATCGACTGGCTGGGCGAGACCATCCGGCAGACCGACTCGTCGCTGCTCGACGAGTGGACCGCGCTGATGGATCCCGAGCACGCGCCGCACGACGTGATCGATCACACCGCGCCGCCGCCGCCCCGTCCGCTGTCGAGGCAGGGCCGCAGCTTCGAGGTGCTGATCCGCAACGCGCTGTGGGCACGACTGGCGGCCTGCGCCCGCGACGACCTGGCCGCCCTGGTCCGGCTGGAGCGGGAGGCGGCGGAGCGCACCGAGCCGGCCCGCGAGATTGCGATGACCCGTCCGAGGTGGGACGCCGCACTCGGGGACTACTACGCCGAACACGACGCGATGCTGCTCGACGGCGACGCCCGCGGCCCGTCCTACGTGGTGATCGGCGACGAGCGCCGGGGCCAGCCGGTCGGCGCCCCGGAGACAGCGGCGGGTCGGGTTCGGGACGCCCGGCAGATCGTCCGCGACCCCGACGACAACCGTGACTGGGTGCTGGACGCCGTCGTCGACTGCGACGCGTCCGACCAGGTCGGCGAGCTGGTGCTGGCCACCGCCGCCCTGCACCGGCTGGACGGCTGAGCGAGCGTCACCTCATGGTCATCCCGGCGAACGTCGGGATCCCGGCCGAGATCCGGGGCAAGCCCGGGATGGCGGATGCCGCCGCTTCGAACCAGGGTCTCGACGAGCTCGACCGATGGTTATTGAGCTCATCGAACTCCAACGCCTCGAACCAGCAACGGAGTCAGTGGGCGAACTGCTGCTGCACCAGCCCGGCGGCCAGCTCCCAGATCTCGGGGTTCGCCGCGGCGAGCAGATAGCGTCCGGTTACTCCCGGTTGATAGGGCTGCCCGTCGATGGTGGCCAGCACGCCCCCGGTCTCGGTGACCATCAGTCCGCCGGGCAGGTGGTCCCAGGGGTGCATCGACCAGTAGCCGAGGAAGGCACGCTCGCGTCGGACCAGGTTCGGGTAGTCGACCCCGCAGCAGCCCGCCAGGCGGACCAGCGTGACGTCGTCCGGGACGCCCTCGCGCAGGCGTCCGCACCTGCCGTGGAGCGCGCCGACCAGGTGGTCGGGGATCGTCGGAGGCGTGACGCGCGCGTCGTTCAGCCAGACGCCGGCGCCCCGCTCGGCGACGAACATCCGGTCGTGCATCGGCTGCCAGATCCAGCCGCGGGTGGTGACCCCCGCGCGCACCTCGGCCACCATCACCGCGAAGTCGGGGCTGCCCGAGGCGAAGTTGCGGGTGCCGTCCACCGGGTCGATCACCCAGGACCGCTCGGCGCTCGGCAGCGCCTTCAGCGGCGCCGGATCGGCGTAGATCGCCTCCTCACCGACCACCAGGCAGCCCGGATCCCGCTCCCGGAAGATGGCGGTGAGGGCTCGCTCGGCCAACCGGTCGGCGACCGTGACCACGTCGCCCGGCCGCTTCTCGATGATCTCGGAGTCGGCCAGCGCCCGGAAGCGGGGCACGATCTCGGCGTCCGCGACCTCGCGGATCGCGGCCGTGACCTCGGCAGTGCTGATCGCGGATCCGGTCATCACGGCTCCAGGGTGTCGGCGTGGTCGGCGGTGACGAAGTCGATCAGCTTCTCCACCTCGGTCAGCAGCGCGGGGTCGAGGTCGCGCCATGAGGTCACCCTGGACCGGATCTGCCGCCACGCGTTGGCGATGTCGGTCTGGGTACGGGCCGGCCACCCCAGCGCCCGGCACAGGCCCTCCTTGTAGTCCTGGCCGCGCGGCACGTCCGGCCAGGCCTTCAGGCCCAGCACCGACGGTTTGACCGCGGTCCAGATGTCGATGAAGCGGTGCCCGGTGACGAACACCCACGGGTTGGTGACCTGCTCCACGATCCGGGACTCCTTCGAGCCGGGCACCAGGTGATCGACCAGGACGCCCAGCCGGCGGCCCTGCTGGGGCGCGAATTCGGCCACGATCGCGGGCAGGTCGTCGATGCCGCCCAGGTACTCGACGACCACGCCGACGTGGCGCAGGTCGTCGCCCCAGACCTTCTCGACCAGTTCGGCGTCATGCCGGCCCTCGACATAGATCCGGCTGGGCAGCGCGAGCTTCGCCTGAGCGGGCGCGGCACTCGTCCGGGACCCGGACGCGGTGTGGGTGGGCTGCCCCTTTGGCTGCCGTTTGGGCGCCGTGATCGCGACCGGCTTGCCGTCCAGCCAGAAGCCGGGCCCCAGCGGAAAACTCCGGCGCTTGCCGCGCCGGTCCTCCAGCACCAGCAGGCCGTTCTCGATCTTCACCAGGGCCCCGACGAAGCCCGAGGTGGGGTCCTCCAGCACCATGCCGTACTGCGCGGGGATGTCGGTGGTCGTCGGCTTTCCGGCCCGCTGCCAGCCGGGCGCCAGGACGTCGCGCGGGTATCGACTCACCCATCGACCTTAACGCCCGACCGGCGTCCCGCCGGGACTACCGCGGGTGCGGGGAGCAAGATGCCGTCCAGATAGTCCCGCAGACAGCCGGCCACGTCGGTGCCATCCCGGTCCAGCAGCCACTGCAACTGGATGCCGTCCCACAGCGCGATCAGCGAGGCGGCCGCGCGGTCGACGTCGACGCCGTCGCGCAGCCGTCCCGAGGCCCGCAACTGGATCAGCCGTTCGGCGTACTCCGTCCGCAGATCGTCGAATCGGTCGATGAAGTACTCCCGAGCGGGGTATTCCTCGGTCACCGATTCACCGCACAACACGGTGTACAGCTCAATCAGGCCCGGCACGCTCTCGTTGTGCTGCACTTGGTCGAGCACCTCCCGGTCCAGCTCGCGCCGGACCTCCGCCGGGTCCATCTCCGCCTTGCTGTCGCGCTTGGCGAGGACGGCGATCAGCAACTCGCGCTTGCTGGGAAAGTAGTGCAGCAGGCCGGTCTGACTGAGCCCGACCCGGTCCGCGACATCCTGCAGGGAGGCGCCCCGGTAGCCACGCGCCGCGAACAGTTCGAACGCGGCGTCCACGATCTGCCTGCGGCGCTCGGCCGACTTCGCATACGGACCTCGCCGACGCCGACGCTGCCCGTTCAACGATTCAGCAGTCACCTTGGTCTCCACCGGACGGAGTGTACCCACGGCCTTCTCCCGCGACGACTTCGGCCCCGGACCCACGCCCGGGCCGCGGGGCAGAAATTCATCGGTTGAAAACCGAGCGTCTACTCGACTTTAGTGTTAGAGTCCCCTCACCCGGGCCGGCCCCGACCCGGTCCAACTCCGAACACAACGATGTGGAGGCACATGCGACCACTCACACGACGCCGATTGCTCGGCTTGGGCCTCGGTACGGCTGCGGCTGCGATACTCTCCGGCTGCGCGACCCCCGGTACGACATCGGTCAACAACGCGCCAGTGATCCCGCCGAAGGCACCGGGCGAGAAGATCACCCTGACCTATTGGGCATGGCTGAAGGATCTGCAGAAGGTCGCCGACGTCTGGAACGCGCAGCACCCCGACATCGAGGTGCGGACGGTCTGGATCCCCGGCGGCAACCAGGGCGGCTACCAGAAGCTCTACTCGGCCCTCGCGGCCGGCGGCGGCCCGGACCTGGGACAGATCGAGTTGCGCTCGATTCCCGAGTTCATGCTGGTCAACGGCCTGGTGGACCTCAACCGCTACGGCGCCGCCGACCACCAGGCAAAGTTCGACAAGACGCTGTGGAGCCAGGTCAGCTTCACCGGCGGCGTCTTCGGCATCCCGCAGGACTCCGGTCCCATGGGGTTCTACTACCAGCCGGCGTTGCTGGAAAAGGTCGGCGCCACCCCGCCGAAGACATGGGACGACTGGCTGGCGGTGTCCACCGAACTCCGCAAGGCGAACACCTACCTGGAGTGCTTCGCCCTCGCGGACGCCAGCTTCTTCTGTTCGATCGCCACACAGGCCGGAGCCCAGTGGCTCAAGCCCGGCAGCGACGGGTGGGTGATCAACATGACCGACGACGCCACGATGAAGGTGGCCCGGTTCTTCGACCAGGCCATCGACTCCGGGGTGGTGACCACGGAGTTCGCCCCCTTCTCGCCGGCCTGGTTCGCCGCCTGCTCCAAGGGCGGGCTCGCCGCACTGACCGGTGCCAGTTGGGCCGATGCGCTGATCGAGGGCATCGCCGGCGGTTCGGGCAAGTGGCGGGTCGCCCCGATGCCCGTGTGGGAGTCGGGTTTCGGCTCCAGCTACTGGGGCGGTTCCACCACGGCGGTCCTGTCCAGCAGCCGGCACCCGCACGAGGCCCTGCAGTTCGCGGTGTGGCTGAACAGTTCACACCCGGGGGTCGACGGGCTCATCGAGAACAGCGGCATCGGCTGGTCGGCCGCCCCCGACTACATCGGCGCCCAACGCATGAAGCCGTCGGAGTTCTTCAGCGGCCAGAACTACAACCAGGAGATCTTCGTCCCGGCCGCGGCGCAGCAGAACGCCGACTGGTCCTGGTGGCCGATCACCCAGCAGTCGTTCAACATCCTCGCCGACGGCTTCCGGCGCAAGGCCGCCGGTGGCAGCCTCGTCGACGCCGTCGCCGATGCCGAGAAGCTGATCCTGCAGGCCTTCCAGGGCAAAGGCCTGACCATCCGGAAGGAGCAGTCATGACCGCCCCCACGACACCCCCGCACCGCGGCCCGAAGGCGGCGGCTGCGCGAGCCCCGTGGCTCTTGCTGGCCCCGTTCCTAGGGCTCTTCCTGCTCACCTTCATCCTGCCGATCCTCACCGCGGTCGGCTCCAGCTTCACCAAGGTGACCCGCGCCGGCCTCTTCGGCGAGCAGGGCGTGACCAGCGGCTTCGCCGGTTTCGCGAACTACGCCCAGGCACTCGGCGACGCCAACTTCATCGCGTCGATCGGACGCATGCTGCTGTTCGGCATCGTGCAGGTGCCGGTGATGATCATCGCCGCCACCATCCTGGCCCTGCTGCTCGAGTCGGCCTCCGCGAGGTGGCCCGCGCTGTTCCGGTCGGCGTACTTCATGCCGTACGGCGTTCCCGGCGTGATCGCGACCATCCTGTGGTCCTTCCTGTACGTGCCCGGGCTCAGCCCGATCATCGACGTGGCGGGCTGGATGGGCATCCAGGTGGACTTCCTCGGCGCCGACAGCGTGCTCTGGTCGATCGCCAACATCGTCACCTGGAGCTACGCCGGCTACAACATGCTGATCATCGTGGCCCAGCTCAAGGCGATCCCGAACGAGCTCTACGAGGCCGCCCGGGTGGACGGCGCCACGCCGATGCAGATCGCCTGGCGGATCCAGATCCCGCTGATCGCTCCGGCCCTGATGCTGACCACGGTGTTCTCGATCATCGGCACCTTGCAGTTGTTCGCGGAACCGCAAGTCCTGATGAAGTCGGCACCAGCCATCGACAGCCAGTACACCCCCAACCTCTCCGCCTTCACCACGGCGTTCGCCTACAACGACTACAACGTCGCGGCGGCCCAGGCGGTTCTCATCGCGGTGGTCGCGTTCGTCCTGTCGTTCGCGTTCCTCCGTCTCACCAACCGGGAGGGCTGATGACCGCCACCACCGCAAGTTCCACCGTCAAGGCGAAGCCCGCCAAGGCCGGCGACCACGCCAACCGGTCCGCCGGGCGCTCGGCCGGGATGACCGTCCTGGTCACCGGCATCCTCACCGTGGTCGCGCTCTACTTCCTGATACCCGTGTACTGGGTGCTGGTCGCGGCCTCCAAGACCAGCGAGGACCTGTTCACCACCTTCGGCTTCTGGTTCGCGCCGAACTTCGCACTCTGGGACAACCTGACCCAGGTGGTCACCTACGACAACGGCATCTTCGTGCGCTGGTTTCTGAACTCGGTGCTGTACGCGGGCGTGGGTGCCCTGCTGGCCACCTATCTCGCCGCAGCCGGCGGGTACGCGCTGGCCAAGTACAAGTTCCGGGGCAACAATGCGATCTTCGCGATCATTCTGGGCGGCGTCCTGGTCCCGGGCACGGCCACCGCACTGCCGCTGTTCCTGATGTTCAGCCAAATGGGCCTGGCCAACACCTACTGGAGCGTGCTGATCCCGTCGCTGGTCTCGCCGTTCGGGCTGTTCCTGTGCCGGATCTACGCCGACGCCACCGTCGACGACGCCCTGCTGGAAGCGGCCCGGCTGGACGGCGCCGGCGAGCTGCGGATCTTCCACACCGTCGGGCTGAACATCCTGACCCCGGCACTGGTGACCGTGTTCCTGTTCCAGTTGATCGGCATCTGGAACAACTACTTCCTCCCGCTGGTGATGCTGGCCGACACCAACCTTTATCCGATCACGCTCGGCCTGAACAACTGGCTCGGCCAGGTCGATCGCCTGCCCGAGTTCTACCAGTTGACCACCGGCGGCGTGTTGCTGTCGGTGATCCCGCTGGCCATTGCCATGATCGTGCTGCAGCGCTTCTGGCGCGGCGGCCTCACGGAAGGAGCGGTGAAGTAAACCCGCACTACCTGACCGATCGGGGGCCCGGGTCCGGTACCCGGGCCCCCGCCCGCGCCCGGGTGCACAGCGATGCACCCGAGTTGTCGCTGAACGGCCCGTGGAAGTTCCGGCTGCTACCCGGCGTCCCCGGTGGCGCCCATCGCGTGTTGCCGCCCGGCGAGGGTCCGGACGATGTCGCCGCCGACGACTTCGACGACTCCGACTGGGACGAACTGAGCGTCCCTTCGCACTGGGTGCTGCAGGGTGCCGGACGCTACGGCCGCCCGATCTACACCAACACCCAGTTCCCGTTCCCACTCGATCCACCGCACGTCCCGGACGACAACCCGACCGGCGACCATCGGCGCCGGTTCGACCTGCCGACCGAGTTCACCGGCGCGCGGTCGGTGCTGTTGCGCTTCGACGGAGTCGAGTCGCGCTACCGGGTGTGGCTCAACGGAGTCGAGATCGGGGTCGGTTCCGGCAGCCGGCTGGCACAGGAGTTCGACGTCAGCCACGCCGTCCGGCCGGGCACCAACCTGCTGGTGGTGCGGGTGCATCAATGGTCGGCGGGCAGCTATCTGGAGGATCAGGACCAGTGGTGGCTACCGGGCATCTTCCGCGACGTGACGCTGCTGGCCAGGCCGGCCGGGTGTCTCGACGACGTCTGGCTGCGCACCGGCTACGCCGACGGAGTGGGCAGCATCGCACCCGAAATCGTGGCCGGGCCGGACGCGTACCCGGTCACGGTGCGAATCCCCGAGCTGGGCGTCGAGACGGTCTGGCGCACCGCGAGCGAGGTGGCACCGCTGGTGGTCGGCCGGGTCCGGCCCTGGTCGGCCGAACTCCCCCGGCTCTATGACGCGACCGTCGGTTCGGCCGGCGAGACGGTGTCGCTGCGGCTGGGCTTCCGGAGCGTGACGATCGAGGGCGACCGGCTGCTGGTCAACGGCACCCGGGTGGTCTTCCACGGCGTCAACCGCCACGAGTCCCATCCCGACCGGGGCCGGGTCTTCGACGAGGCGTGGGCCCGTGAGGACCTGGCGTTGATGAAGCGGTTCAACGTCAACGCGATCCGCACCTGCCACTATCCGCCGCATCCGAAGCTGCTGGACCTCGCCGACGAACTCGGCTTCTGGGTCATCGAGGAGGGCGACCTGGAGACGCACGGGTTCGAACCGGGCGGCTGGGTGGGCAACCCCAGCGATGACCCCGCGTGGCGGGACGCCCTGCTGGACCGGATCGAGCGTGCTGTCGAGCGGGACAAGAACCACCCATCGATCGTGCTGTGGTCGCTAGGCAACGAGAGCGGCACCGGAGGGAATCTCGCCGCCATGGCCGCCTGGGTGCGCGAGCGCGACCCGGGCCGTCCGGTGCACTACGAGGGCGATCACGCCGGCGCCTACACCGACGTGTACTCGCGGATGTACGCCCCCGTACCCGAGGTGGCCGCGATCGGGCGCGACTCGCTGGAGCCGCTGCTGGGCGCCTCGGTGGCCGAGTCGGCGCGGCAGCGCACCAGGCCGTTCCTGCTCTGCGAATACGCTCACGCGATGGGCAACGGCCCAGGCGCGCTGGACCAGTACGAGGAGCTCGTCGACCGCTACCCCCGGCTGCACGGCGGGTTCGTCTGGGAGTGGCGCGATCACGGCCTACGCACCCGCACCGCCGACGGCGTCGAGTTCTTCGGCTACGGCGGGGACTTCGGCGAGGTCGTCCACGACGGCAACTTCGTGATGGACGGCCTGGTCTTCTCCGACGGCACCCCCAGCCCCGCGCTGCACGAGTTCAAGCAGGTCGTGGCCCCGTTCCGGATCACCTTCGGCGGCGACGTCGAGGTGCGCAACCTGCGGCACAGCGCCGACTCCTCCGACGTGCGATTCACCTGGCGCGCCGAACTGGACGGCGCACCGGTCGCGGCCGGCGAACTGGAGGTTCCGGTGATCCTCGCCGGCGGCTCGGCCCGGGCCGCGTTGCCCCGGGTGAGCGCCGGCGACGGGGAGCTGTGGCTGAGCGTCGAGGCCGTCCTGGCCCACGACACCGCCTGGGCGACGGCCGGTCATGTGCTGGTCACCGCCCAGGTGCTGCTGTCCCGCTCCACGGCCGGCGGCACCGCAGCGGTCCCGGTGGGAGCGCCCCGGACGTCGGTGTCCGAGGTGCTGCCCGACCGGATCGGACCGGCCAAGTTCGACGGCGGCGAACTGGTCGCGCTGGCCGGGATGCCGGTGAGCGGACCGCGGCTGGAACTGTGGCGTGGACCGACCGACAACGACCGGATCGCCAGCCTCGGCAGCTACGACCCGGCCGGCTGGCGCGAGAGCGGCGACGGCGTCGGTGCCGGCGACCCCTGGGCGCCGCCCTGGGCCGCCCGTCCCGGGCCGCCGCCGCAGTTGCTGTGGCGGCAGGCCGGGTTGCACCGGCTCACCCCGCGGGTGCTCGACCGGGCGGGCGGCCCGGCCGCACTGCGCACCCGCACCCGCTGGGCGGCCGCCCACTCGCGGCTGAGCGTGGTCAGCGACGTCCGCTGGTCGCTGGCCGACGGCGCCCTGGACCTGCACATCGAGCTGCTGCCGAGCGCGGGCTGGGAGCTGCCCTGGCCGCGGCTCGGCGTCCGTTTCGACCTGCCGACCGCAGTCGACGGGGCGTCCTGGTTCGGCACCGGTCCGCACGAGTCGTACCCGGACAGCCGCCGGGCCGCCCTGGTGGGCCGCTACTCGGCCGGCCTGGCCGAGCTGACCACCCCGTACGCGCGGCCCCAGGAGAACGGCCACCGCAGCGACCTGCGCTCGCTCACGCTGCGCACCGGCAACGTCGACCGGTTGCACCTGACCGCGATCCCGGACACCGCCGGGCGGCTGCCTGGGTTCACCCTCACGCCGCACACCGCCCAGGAACTGGACGCCGCGCCGCACCCGCACGAACTGCCCGAGCCGTCGGCCACCTATCTCTACCTGGACGCCGCCCAGCACGGCCTGGGCTCGCGGGCGTGCGGGCCGGACGTCTGGCCCGAGCACGCGCTGCGTCCCGAGGCCCGGACGCTGCGGTTCCGGATCCGCTGAACCGCGGGGACGGCCCCCGCCCCGGGGGCCGCGCGGTGGTCGGGCCGGTCCGACGCGCCGCAGGGTGCGGCTGCGGTACGCTGTCCTCGTGGCACGCCGACTTCTGCTTCGCCAGCCGCGCTGACCTTTCCCGTCATCGCGGCGCCCCTCCCTGCGTGAGGGGCTTTTTCATGTCCGAAGCAGAGTGAAACGAAGGATGAGATGAGCGAGACGCCGTACCGCTACACCGCCGAACTGGCCGGCCGGATCGAGACCGCCTGGCAGGACCGTTGGGAGGCCGAGGGCACCTTCCACGCGCCGAACCCGGCCGGGGTCTGGGCCGAGCCCGAGCAGGTGGCCGGCCGCGAGAAGCTGTTCGTGCTGGACATGTTTCCCTACCCCAGCGGCGCCGGACTGCACGTCGGCCACCCACTGGGCTACATCGGCACCGACAGCTGGGCGCGCTACCAGCGGATGCGCGGCCGTAACGTGCTGCACGCCCTGGGCTACGACGCCTTCGGCCTGCCGGCCGAGCAGTACGCCGTCCAGACCGGCCAGCATCCGCGCATCTCCACCGACGCCAACATCGCCAACATGCGCCGCCAGCTGCGCCGGCTGGGGCTGGCCCACGACGACCGCCGCAGCGTCGCCACCACCGACGTCGAGTTCTACCGCTGGACGCAGTGGATCTTCCTGCAGGTCTTCAACGCCTGGTACGACACCGACGCCGACAAGGCCCGTCCGATCAGCGAACTGATCGAGGAGTTCGAATCCGGGGCGCGCCCCACCCCGTCCGATCGCCCGTGGGCCGAGCTGGAGGCCGCCGAGCGCGCCACCATCGTGGACAGCTACCGGCTGGCCTACGTCTCGGACGCCCCGGTGAACTGGTGCCCCGGGCTGGGCACCGTGCTGGCCAACGAGGAGGTCACCGCCGAGGGTCGCTCCGACATCGGCAACTTCCCGGTGTTCAAGCGGAACATGAAGCAGTGGATGATGCGGATCACCGCCTACGCCGACCGGCTGCTGGCCGACCTGGACCGGCTGGACTGGCCGGACAGCATCAAGGCGATGCAACGCAACTGGATCGGCCGCTCGACCGGCGCGTCCGTCACCTTCGCCGTGGACGGCCATGAGGCCGCCATCGCGGTGTTCACCACCCGTCCGGACACCCTGTTCGGCGCGACCTTCATGGTGCTGGCGCCCGAGCACCCGATAGTGGACGCGATCACCCCCGGCGAGAACTCCTGGCCGGCAGGCACCAAGGACGCCTGGACGGGCGGTGCGGCGTCTCCGTCGGAGGCGGTGACGGCGTACCGCGAGGCCGCCGCGCGCAAGACCGACCTGGAGCGCCAGGAGAACAAGGACAAGTCCGGCGTCTTCACCGGCGCCTACGCGGTCAACCCGGTGAACGGCGCCCGGATCCCGATCTTCATCGCCGACTACGTGCTGATGGGATACGGCACCGGCGCCATCATGGCGGTGCCGGCCGAGGACGAGCGGGACTGGGATTTCGCCAAGGCCTACGATCTGCCGATCATCCGCACCGTGCAGCCCCCCGCCGACCACGACGAGGACACGGCGTTCACCGGCGACGGCCCGACGATCAACTCGGCCAACGACGAGATCTCGCTGAACGGGCTGGGCATGGCCGACGCCAAGCGCACCATGATCGGGTGGCTGACCGCCAACGGTCACGGCGTGGAAACCGTCACCTACAAGCTGCGGGACTGGCTGTTCAGCCGGCAGCGCTATTGGGGCGAGCCGTTCCCGATCGTCTACGACGAGGGCGGCCATCCGATCGCCCTGCCCGAGTCGATGCTGCCCGTCGAACTGCCCGAGATCGACGACTACAGCCCGCAGACCCTGGACCCGGACGACTCGACGTCCGAGCCGGTGCCGCCGCTGGGCCGGGTCAAGGAGTGGGCCAGCGTCGAACTGCATCTGGGCGACGGGCCGAAGACCTACCGCCGCGAGCTGAACGTGATGCCGCAGTGGGCCGGTTCCTGCTGGTACGAGATCCGCTACCTGGACCCGGCCAACGACGAGCGCTTCATCGACGCGGAGGTGGAGCGCTACTGGATGGGCCCGCGGACGGCGTCCGACGTCGGCGGCGTCGACCTGTACGTCGGCGGTGTCGAGCACGCCGTGCTGCACCTGCTGTACGCGCGGTTCTGGCACAAGGTGCTGTTCGACCTGGGCCAGGTCAGCTCGGCCGAGCCGTTCCGCCGGCTGTACAACCAGGGCTACATCCAGGCCTACGCCTACCGGGACGCCCGCGGCCAGACGGTGCCGGCCGACGAGGTCGCGGAGGTCCCGGGAGCGGACGGCGAGATGGGCTACGTCTGGCAGGGAGAGGAGGTCTTCCGGGAGTACGGCAAGATGGGCAAGTCGCTGAAGAACATCGTCACTCCCGACGACATGTACGACTCCTACGGTGCCGACACCTTCCGGATCTACGAGATGGGAATGGGTCCGCTGGATCAGTCGAAGCCGTGGGAGACCCGCGCCGTGGTCGGTTCGCAGCGGTTCCTGCAGCGGCTGTGGCGCAACGTGATCGACGAGGTCACCGGCGAGGTGCGCGTGGTGGACGGGCCGATGGACGCCGCCACCGAGCGGGCGTTGCACAAGACGATCGACGCGGTCACCCGGGACTACGAGGGGCTGTCGTTCAACACCGCGATCGCCCGGCTGACCGAGTACAACAACGTGCTGACCAAGCTGGACGCCGTCCCGCGGGAGGCGATCGAGCCGATGCTGCTGATGGTCGCGCCGCTGACGCCGCACATCGCCGAGGAGCTGTGGTCGCGGCTGGGACACGCGGAGACGTTGGCCTACGAGCCGTTCCCGGTGGCCGACCCGGCGCTGGTCGCCGACGACACGGTCACCTGCGTGGTGCAGGTGAAGGGCAAGGTCCGAGCCCGCCTGGAGGTGCCCGCCGACATCGCCGAGGACGCCCTGCGCGCCCAGGCCCTGGGCCTGCCGAGGATCGTCGAGGAGACCCCGAACGGGGTGCGGACGGTGATCGTCCGGGCACCCAAGCTGGTCAACGTCGTCCCCGCCTGACCGGAGCGCCCGGGCCGAGCGGTCGCCCGGGCCATGCCCAGTCACGCCGCCCCGCTTCGGCGCCACGTCCACGGTGTGAACCGGTGAGTGACGCCGAAGCGGGGCGATGTCGTCGCGGACCGGAACCCGCCCCCGGGAGGGCCGCCGCCGACCCGTCCGGTGAACGAGGGTTTGCCATCCGCCGAACCACCGGTTAAGGTCCCTCTCAGCTTGGACTCAGGTTTTCCTCACCTGGCTCTCAGCGTCCCTCGTTCCCGCTTCTTGGAGGCTGACCCATGTCCGTCCGCAAATCCGCGTCCTTCGCGGTCACCGTGACCGCTTCGCTGGCCCTGCTGGTGGGTCCCGCCGTCCCGCAGGCCGTCGCGGACGAGACCCCGCCGAGCTCCGAGACCGCGGCCGCCACCGCCCCGGCCACCACGACCGCCCCGGCGACCGTCACCACCGAACCGGTCAAGAAGAAGCAGACCAAGGCGCAGAAGCTGAAGGCCAAGGCCAACAAGGTGATCAAGGCCGCGAAGTCGAAGGTCAAGAAGGGCCAGTACCAGCGGGGCGCCGCCGGTCCGAACAAGTTCGACTGCTCGGGCCTGATGATCTGGGCGTTCAAGAAGATCGGCATCAAGCTGCCGCACTCGTCGCGGGCGATGTCGAAGAAGGGCAAGAAGATCGCCAAGAAGAACCTCAAGCCGGGTGACCTGGTGTTCTTCTACAGCCCGGTGCACCACGTCGCCCTGTACATCGGCGGCGGCAAGATCGTGCACGCCCGGAACACCCGCGACGACCTCGACATCTCCAGCCTGAAGAAGTACGGCCACTACAACTCGGCTCGTCGCGTCATTCGCTGATTCGCGCCGCGGCGCTTCGTCGGAGCCCCGGTCGGTTGAGCAGCTCGAGAGCAGGACCCTCGACCGCTCGATCGACCGGGGCTTCGCCGTGCGTCGGTCAGTCGAGCAGATCGCGGACGACGGCGTCCGCGAGCAGTCGCCCGGTCCGGGTGAGCCGCAGCCGGGCCTTCGGTCCCGATCGCGGGTGTGGTCCCGGCAGGCCCGGCCCGCGTTCGTGGCCGGGAGACGGGTTCGGGCGGCGATCGGGCACCACCGGTTCCGGGGCATCGACGGACTCCGGCCGCACCGGCTCGACCATGCCCCGGGCGACGAGTCCCGGCACCCGCGCCCGCTCGGACGCCGTGAGGACGTCCAACGCCAGGCCGTCCGCGAGCCGGGACTCCAGCAGCACCCGCTCGACCCGGCGCGCGTCGGCGTCCAGTACCTCGCGCGCGGCCGCCGGGCTCCGGCCCTCGGTCAGGGCGGCGCTGTACCGGCGCGGATGCTTCACGTTCCACCACCGGACGCCGCCGACGTGCGAATGCGCCCCGGGGCCGATCCCCCACCAGGCACCGCCGCGCCAGTAGGCCAGGTTGTGCCGGCAGTCGTGCCCGGGACGGCTCCAGTTGCTCAGCTCGTACCAGCCGAGGCCGGCGCCGGTGAGCATGCCGTCGGCCAGCTCGTAGCAGTCGGCCTGCAGATCGTCGCTCGGCGCCGGCACCTCGCCCCGCCGGATCTGGGCCGCCAGCCGGGTGCCGTCCTCGATGATCAGCGCATAGGCCGAGACATGATCGGGCGCCTGGGCCAGGGCGGACTCCAGGGAGGCCCGCCAGTCCTCGAGCGACTCCCCCGGCGTGCCGTAGATGAGGTCCAGGCTGATCGAGTCGAACCCGGACGCCCGCGCCCAGCCGACCACGTCGGCCACCCGGCCCGGGGTGTGGGTGCGCTCCAGGACCCGCAGCACGTGGCTGCGGGCCGACTGCATGCCGAACGAGATCCGGTTGAATCCGCCGGCCACCAGCGCGTCCAGGTAGCCCGCGTCCACCGACTCCGGGTTGCATTCGGTGGTCACCTCGGCGCAGTCCGACAAGGGGAAATGCTCGCGCACGGCGTCCAGCAGGCCGACCAGCTCGGACGCCCGCAGCAGGGTCGGCGTGCCGCCGCCGACGAACACCGTCTCGATCGGCCGTTCCCCCAGCACTCCGGCGGCCAGCGTGACCTCGGCGCGGGCGGCGTCCAGGAAGGCCTGCCGGGACGCCCCGGGTGCCGACCCGAGCTCGGCCGCCGTGTAGGTGTTGAAGTCGCAATACCCGCACCGCGTGGCGCAGAACGGCACGTGCAGGTAGAGCGAGATCGGGGCGTCGCCCAGCTCGGCGACCGCCGCGTCGGGCAGCGACCCGTCGTCGGGAGCAGGCTCCCCGCTGGGCAGCGTGGAGGGCATCAGGGCAGCTCGAAGGGCAGCGGCTGGCCGTCGAGGGCGCGGCGGCACGCACAGCGCGCGGCGTCGTCCGGTTCGGCGTCCGGCAGGGTGCGGATCACCTTGACCAGCATCGCCTTCAGCCGCTCGATGTTGCCGGCGAACACCCGGATCACCTCGGCATGCGACACCCCGGGACCCTCGACCCCGGCGTCGGAGTCGGTGACCATGCAGACGGTGCTGAAGCACATCGCGAGATCGCGCGCGACCGACGCCTCCGGCATGCCGGTCATGCCCACCACCGACCAACCGGCCGCCGCGTGCCAGCGCGATTCGGCGCGGGAGGAGAATCGCGGACCGTTGATCACCACCAGGGTGCCGCCGTCGACGGCGGGCTCGCCGGCCGCCAGCAGCGCGGCGCGGCCACGGGGGCAGTACGGGTCGGCGAACGAGACGTGGACGACCGGGCCGACGGCGTCCCAGACGGTGTGCTCCCGGCCCCAGGTGCGGTCGACGACCTGGTCGGGCACGACGAAGGTGCCCGGGGTGAGGTCGGCGCGCAGACCGCCCACGGCGCACGGCGCCACTACCTGCCGGACGCCCACCGACCGCAGCGCCCACAGGTTCGCCCGGTAGTTCACCCGATGCGGCGGGAACTGGTGCCGGACGCCGTGCCGCGGCAGGAAGGCGACCCGGCGGCCGGCCACCTCACCGAGGGAGAGCGGTGCGCTCGGCGCACCGAACGGCGTTTCGACGGCGACGGTGTCGGCGCCGGCGAAGAAGTCGTAGAAGCCCGAGCCGCCGATGATCCCGATGTCCGCACGCACGGAGACACTCTAGGACCTGGCCAGCATGCGGCCGGCGGACGCCGGCACGGCCTCGACGGCCGGGAGCGGCCGAATGCCGAGGATCACGTGCAGCCCGTCCGGCACCGGCGCGTCGCTGGTCGGGGCCGAACATGCAGCCGGTCCGGACATCCCGACCCAACGGACCGTGCCAGGTCTCGACCAGCGACGCCGGGTCCGTTAGGACCGACCCGCCTCGACAGGGGTCGGCCAGGGTCGATCCTGACCGGCTCGGCCGCCGACGACACAATCGACCGGCGACGCCGAGCCCGTCCGGACCGGCTCGGCCGTCGACCTAGCCGGCGGCCTTGTTGGCGGCGGCCTCCGCCTTCTTCAGACCGTCCGCGACCGGCGTCCGGCCGAGGAAGATCTCGTCGAAGATCGGCTTCCAGGCGTTGAGTGCCGCGCCGTAGTTCTCACCCGTCGGCGCCGGGATCGACGGCAGCTTGCCCTGTGTCGCGAACTGCGACGGGTCGACGTTCTTGCCCTTCCAGTAGTCGTTGAACGCCGACTGGGCGCTGATCACGGCCGGAATGGCGGTGCCCGACGAGCCGAGGAACTTGGAGCCCTCGGTGGAGCCCATCCACAGCAGCACCTTCTTGGTGGCGTCGGGGTTCTTCGACTTGGCATTGCCGGCCGCGATGATGTTGTTCACCACCGAGACCGCGCCCTTCGGGCCGGCGGGCATCGGCGCGATGCCCCACTCGAACTTGGCGCCGTCGGAGACGTTCTTCAGGTTGTACACGCCGGACTGGAACAGCGCGATCCTGCCCTGCAGGAACTGGTCGCGGGTGAAATTGTCGTTGTCGTTGGTGTTGGACGCGGCGGGCGAGACCTTGTGCTTGTTGATCAGGTCGACGAGGTACTGGAACGCCGCCACCGACTCGGGCGAGCTGAACACGAACTTGCCGGAGTCGTCCTGGAACTGGCCACCGTTGGAGCCGATGAAGTTGTAGTAGATGCCCTGCAGATCCTGCGCCGCCGAGTAGCCCCACTGCTTGGGCTTGGACCCGTTGAAGCCGCTCTCGTCGCCGCGCTTGCCGGACGAGTCGACGGTCAGCTTCTTCAGGATCGGCAGCAGGGTGTCGGGGCTGGCGCCACCCGGCGCCCAGGTCAGCCCCGTGAGCTGCTCGGGGGTGACCCCGGCATCGGCGAGCAACTGCTTGTTGTAGTACACCGCGATGCCGCCGTCGGTGGTCTGCGGGACGCCCCACAGCTTGCCGTCGCGGGTGTACTGGTCGACCGCGGCCGGCACCCAGTCGGCCTTCTGGGCGTCGAAGTCGGAGCCGATCTCGAGCAGCGAGCCCGAGGTCACGTAGGGCTGCAGGTAGGACCCGTTCATCATGAAGATGTCCTCGGCGTTGCCGCCGCTGACGTCGGTGCGCAACTTGGTGAAGTAGTCGGCCCACGGCACCAGGACGGTCTTCACCGTGATGTCCGGGTTCTGCTTGCTGAACTCGGCGAAGGATGCCTCGTACGCCTTCTGCCACTGCTCGTCCCACATCCGCACGGTGACCGTGGTGGTCGGACCGCTCGCCGACGCGCTGGGCTGGGCCTGTTGCTGCTGGGCGGGCGAGCAGCCGGCGGCGCCAAGCGCCACTGCCGCGGCCACCGCGGTCACGAACGTCCGCCGTCCCAGCCTGTGTGCCGATCTCACAGAATCCTCCTCGATTTGGTTCTTGCCATCATCACATCACTCGCCGCCGACACTGATCACCTGAAGCCGGTCAACGAGATCGAGTTCACGATGGTCCGCTGGAAGATCGCGAAGACCACCAGCAGCGGCGCCATCGCCACGGTGGTGGCCGCCATCACCAGGGTCCAGTTGGCGTTGTACTGGCTCTGCAGGTTCGCCGTGGCCACGGTGATCACCTGCCAGTCACGTCCGGTGGTGATGATCAGCGGCCACATGAAGTTGTTCCAGTGGCTGACGACGGTGATGATCGCCAGCGTGGCGATGATGCCGCGCGACATCGGCGCGACGATCTGCCAGAGGATCCGCCAGTCCCCCGCGCCGTCGATGCGGGCGGCGTCGATCAGGTCGTCCGGAATGCTGCGGAAGTGCTCGCGCAGCAGGAACACCGCGTAGGGCGAGCCGAACAGGAACGGCAGCACCAGCGCCCAGAAGGTGTTGCGCAGCCCGGTCTGCACCATGATCGTGTAGAGCGGGATGACGATCACCACCTGCGGGATCATCAGCGTCGCCAGATAGACCCAGAACAACGCATCGCGGCCGGTGAAGCGCAGCTTCGCGAAGGCGTAGGCGGCCATGATCGAGAAGGCCAGCTGGCCGACCAGGATCGCCGCGACCACCTGCGCGGTCACCGCGATCGGTGAGACGAAGCTGTAGTCGCCGCTGAACAGGGCGGCGAAGTTCTCCAGGGTCACCGGGTTGGGCGGGTTGAGCGCCGGCTCGGACGCGAACTGCAGCGGTGACTTGAACGCGGTCATGAAGCTCAAGGCGAACGGACCCAGGGTGAGCAGTGCTCCGGCCAGCAGGACCAGATAGGTCAGGGCGTCCGCCATCGGCCTGCTGAGCGTGAGCCTGCGGCGCCGGACGCCGGTGCGGGGTTCAGCTGAGGTCATAGGTGATCCTCCCGGCGAAGTAGCGCTGCTGCAGCAGCGTCACGGCGACCAGGATGACGAAGAGCACCAGCGCCATCACCGACGCCTGCCCCAGGTTGAAGGCACCCTGGAACGCCTCCAGGTAGATCCGGCTCGCGATCACGTCGGTGGTGCCCTCGGGGCCGCCGCGCGGCGTCAGCGCGTAGATCTGGTCGAACGCCTGGAACGCCGTGATCACCCCGGTGACCAGCACGAAGAACATCGTCGGCCCCAGCAGCGGGAGCTTGATCTGCCAGAACACCTGCCAACCGTCGGCGCCGTCCAGCTGCGCGGCCTCGATCACCGACTCGGGAATCGCGGCCAGGCCGGCCACGAAGAACAGGGTGGTGTAGCCGACCTGCGACCAGATGGTGACGCCGGCCACCGCGGGCATCGCCAGCACCGGGCTGGACAGCCACTCGACGTTGATCCCCAACAGGTTGTTCAGCGCGCCGTCGTAGGGGGCGAGGATCCACTTCCACACCACGCCCAACGCCAGCGGCGCACAGATCCACGGGATCACGTAGATCACCCGGAACAGCGCCGAGCCCGGCATGCCCCGGGAGAGCAGCACCGCCAGGAACAGCCCGAGCGCGGTCTGCAGCGGAATCACCGACGCCACGAAGATCACCGTGCGCAGCATCGAGTTGCCGAAGGTCGGGTCGCTGAGCACCTCGACGTAGTTGTCCAGCCCCACGAACCGCATCGGGCTGAGCAGGTCCCACCGGTTCAGCGACAGCCAGATCACCACCAGGATCGGGAACAGCAGGAACGCCGCCAGCCCGAACAGGCTGGGGGCCAGTAACACGCCGGCCAGCCGACCATGTCGCAGGCGACCGGCCGGGCGGTTGGTGGGTGGGGCCGCCATGGCAGGGAGCCTAGTTCGCGTGCGCGCCCCCGGCCAGACCTGGTTGATATTTGAAATAGACACCCGGACAAGGAGGTTCGGGCCTCCCGGGGGCCGGGCGCGGGCGGGCCGACAGAAGTCCCCGGGGACGGTTCCGTTCTCGGTTCAGGGGACGGTTCCATTCCCGTTCAGGGGACGGTTCCGTTCCCGTTCAGGGGACGGTTCCATTCCCGTTCAGGGGACGATTCCATTCCCGTTCAGGGGACGGTTCCATTCCCGTTCAGGGGACGGTTCCATTCCCGTTCCGGGGACGCGTCCAAGGGACGGTGTGGACGCCGGCACCGGAGCGGGCCGTCCGGGAACCCCTTAGCGACGCTTCCGCAGACTCAGTACGCTTCGCGCATGAACCTCCGCACCGGTCTCGCCCTGGTTCCCCTTGCCGTGCTCGCGCTGACAGGCTGCAGCGCGACCTCCGCACCGTCCACGACCGCCGGGTCTGCGACCGCCGCCGCCGCACCGAGCGCGTCCGCGTCGGCCAGCTACCGGATGGGCGACGTCGCCGCGCACAACACCGCCCAGGACTGCTGGGTCGCCGTCGACGACGGCGTCTACGACGTCACCTCGTGGATCAGCCGACATCCCGGCGGTCCGGACAAGATCACGGGCCTGTGCGGCACGGACGCCACCGACGCGTTCCGCACCCAGCACGACAGCCAGGAGAAGCCGAACCAGCAACTGGCCAGCTTCCGGATCGGCACGCTCGTCGACTGACCGCTTGGCCGCGACGGGCAGACTGGCTCCATGAGCAACTCCCTCGCACTGCGTCCCAACGCGCCCGTCGCTCCCCGCCGGGCCGGCATCGTGGTGGGCGTGGCCGTCGCGCTGCTCTGGCTGGTCGAACTCGTGGACCAGCTCACCCGCGGTTCGCTGGACGCGCTGGGCATCCACGCCTGGCAGGTCAGTTCGCTGCCGTCGATCTTCGTCGCCCCCTGGCTGCATGCCGACTGGGCGCATCTGAGCGCGAACACGCTGCCGTTCGCCGTCCTGGGATTCCTGGTCGTGCTGGGCGGTGCCGTGCGGGCACTGCTCTCCACGCTGTGGTCGGTCGTGTCGAGTGGCGTGTTCGCCTGGCTGCTCAGCCCCCCGAACACGGTCACCATCGGCGCCAGCGGGCTGATCTTCGGCTGGCTGACCTACCTGCTCACCCGCGGCATCTTCGGACGCGACGGCAACCAGATCCTGCTGGCCGTGGTGGTCTTCCTGGTCTACGGCGGCATCCTGTGGGGCGTCTTCCCCACCCAGGTCGGGGTCTCCTGGCAGGCGCATCTGGGCGGCGCGATCGGTGGGGTGCTGGCCGCCTGGCTCGGCCACGGCCGGCGCCGCGCCCGCACTCACGGCTGACTCACAGCTTCGAGCGCTTGGCTGCGGAGTCCACAGCGGTATTGTTGACACGTCAACCGTCCTGATCGCCGCCCGCCCGACCAAGGAGCTGACCGTGTACGACTTCTTCGGACTCCCGCTGCACCCGCTCGTCGTCCACGCGGTGGTGGTGCTGCTTCCGCTCGCGGCGCTGGGCGTGATCGCCTGCGTCGTGGTCGCACCGCTGCGCCGTCGCTACGCCGGCCTCACCCTGCTCGGTCTGGTCGCGGGAACCGGTGCCACCCTGGTCGCCGCCGCCTCGGGCCAGGAGCTCGCCGCCCGGGTCGGGACGCCGGCGCTGCACATGGCGCTGGGCGAGTGGCTGCCCCGGGTGGCAATCGCGACGCTCGTGCCGGCCGCCGTCTGGTACTTCCTGCAGCGCGGCAAGGAACGGCAGCCATTACTCGCCAAGGTGCTCGGCGCGGTCAGTGCGGTGGCGGCGGCGGCAGCCATCGTGCTGACCGTCCTGGTCGGGCACAGCGGGGCGACCGCGGTCTGGGGTGGCACGGCCGCGGCTCAGCCCAGCTCATCGGTGGCCGCAACGAACCCGGCGCCGACCGCGTCCGGCAGTGGGTCCACGACCCCCTCGTCGACGACCAGCACGGTGCAGAGCTACACCCTGGACCAGGTCAAGCAGCACAACTCCGCAGCCGACTGCTGGGCGGCGATCAACGGCGGGGTGTACAACCTGACCGAGTGGGTGAGCCAGCATCCCGGTGGCTCCGACCGGATCGTCCCGCTCTGCGGCACCGACGCCAGCGCGGCGTTCAACAACCAGCACTCCGGGCAGGGCAAGCCGGAGAGCACCCTGACCCGGTTCTACATCGGCGACCTCGCCGCCTGACCCCGGAGCCGCATCCGGGCAGCCTCCCCCGACCCACAAGGCCCTCCCTAACTACCTCTGCCCTCCCGCATGTGGGAGGGCAGAGGTAGTTAGGGAGGGCCTTGTCGGGAGGGCCTTGTCGGGAGCGGTTTCAGCTACTTCTTGGACGTCTCGCCGGTGGACAGCGCGGCGACGAAGGCCTCCTGAGGGACCTCGACGCGGCCGACCATCTTCATCCGCTTCTTGCCCTCCTTCTGCTTCTCCAGCAGCTTGCGCTTGCGGGTGATGTCACCGCCGTAGCACTTGGCCAGCACGTCCTTGCGGATCGCCCGCACGGTCTCCCGGGCGATCACCCGGGACCCGATCGCGGCCTGGATCGGCACCTCGAACTGCTGCCGCGGGATCAGCTCCTTGAGCTTCTTCGACATCGCCACCCCGTAGGAGTAGGCGGCGTCGGCGTGCACGATCGCGCTGAAGGCGTCCACCGGCTCGCCGTGCAGCAGGATGTCGACCTTGACCAGCTTGGCGACCTGCTCGCCGGCCTCGTCGTAGTCCAGCGAGGCGTACCCCTTCGTCCGCGACTTCAGGGCGTCGAAGAAGTCGAAGACGATCTCGGCCAGCGGCAGCTGGTAGCGGATCTCGACCCGGTCCTCGCTGAGGTAGTCCATGCCGGTCTGGACGCCGCGGCGCGCCTGGCAGAGCTCCAGGATGGTGCCGATGTAGTCGGTCGGGGTGAGGATCGTCGCCTTCACCACCGGCTCCCAGACCTCTGCCACCTTGCCCTCGGGGTACTCGGACGGGTTGGTCACGATGTGGCCGGAGCCGTCCTCCATCACCACCCGGTAGACCACGTTGGGGGCGGTCGAGATCAGGTCGAGGTCGAACTCGCGCTCCAGCCGCTCGCGGACGATCTCCATGTGCAGCAGGCCGAGGAAGCCGACCCGGAACCCGAAGCCGAGCGCACCGGACGTCTCCGGCTCGTAGGTGAGCGCGGCGTCGTTGAGCTGCAGCTTGTCGAGCGCCTCCCGCAGCTCGGGGAAGTCGGCTCCGTCGATCGGGTACAGGCCCGCATAGACCATCGGGTTGGGCTGCCGGTAGCCGCCCAGGTTCGTCGTCGCCGGGCGGGATGTCAGGGTGACGGTGTCACCCACCCGGGACTGCCGGACGTCCTTCACCCCGGTGATCAGGTAGCCGACCTCGCCCACGCCCAAACCCCTGGCGGGCAGCGGCTCGGGGCTGATCACGCCCAGCTCGAGCACCTCATGGGTGGCCTTGGTGGACATCATCAGGATCCGGTCGCGGTGCGCGAGCGAGCCGTCGACCACCCGGACGTAGGTGACGACGCCGCGGTAGGTGTCGTAGACCGAGTCGAAGATCAGCGCCCGCGCGGGTGCCGCCGGATCACCCACCGGGGCCGGGATCTGCTCGACGATGGCGTCCAGCAGCACATCCACGCCCTCGCCGGTCTTGGCCGAGACCCGGAACACCTCGTCGGGATCGCAGCCGACCAGGTGGGCGATCTCGGCGGCGAACTTCTCCGGCTGCGCGCTGGGCAGGTCGATCTTGTTCAGCACCGGAATGATGTGCAGGTCGGCGTCCAGCGCCAAGTACAGGTTGGCCAGCGTCTGCGCCTCGATGCCCTGGGCGGCGTCGATCAACAGGATGGCGCCCTCGCACGCGGCCAGCGAGCGGGACACCTCGTAGGTGAAGTCGACGTGGCCGGGGGTGTCGATCATGTTCAGGACGAAGTC
>JBGALC010000018.1:0-56987 GCA_044224095.1 Micropruina sp.
CTGCGCTACTACGACAACGTGGCCTTCAACCTGGTGCTGGTGTCCGGGAAGTCCGGCGCGAAGGTGACCGCCCTGCAGTACCTGCTCAGCGCCGCCGGCTATGCCGCGCCGACCACCGGCAGGTACGACGCGGCGACCGTAGCCGCGGTCAAGAAGTTCCAGAAGGCGAAGAAGCTGACCGTCGACGGGGAGGCCGGTCCGATCACCCTGACCGCGCTGGCGCCCGCCCTCGCCACCGGAGCCAAGGGCAACGCCGTCCGTGGCCTGGCGACGCTGCTGACCGCGGCCGGTCACCCCGCCGGTGCGAGCTCCGACTTCGGCGCGGCGACGGCCGACGCCGTGAAGGCGTTCCAGGCGGCGGCCGGCAGGTCGGTCACCGGCCGGGCCGACGCCCGGACCTGGGCGGCGCTGTTCATGACCCTGGACGGTGCCACGCCGAAGGTGGCCGGCAAGGCAGAGGTCGGCCAGACCCTCTCCGTCACCGCGGGGAAGTGGGGGCCGGGGTCGGTCGGGCTCTCCTACCAGTGGTACCGGGGCCGGACCGCGGTCAGCGGCTCGACCGCGACCACCCACAAGGTCACCGCCGCCGACGCCGGCCAGGCGCTCAGCGTCCGGGTGACCGGGACCAAGCAGCTCTACACCACCACCCTGCGGACGTCGTCCGCGACGGCCACCGTGCCGCTGTTGAGCCTGTCCGCCACGCCCACCCCGACGGTGAGCGGCGCGGCGAAGGTGGGATCGACCCTGACCGCCAAGCCCGGCTCGTGGGCGCCCGCACCGGTCACCCTGGCCTTCCAGTGGTACCGGGGCAGCGCCGCGATCACCGGCGCCACGAAGGCGACCTACACCGTGCAGCCGGCCGATGCCGGCGCCGCGCTCAGGGTCGCCGTCAGCGCCACGAAGGTCGGCTACCGCGCGGTGACCAGGACGTCGGCCGCGACCGGCGCCGTGCCGCGGCAGATCTCCGGCAGCGTCCCCAGCATCTCGGGCGCGGCGAAGGTGGGTGCGACCCTCACCGCCAAGCCCGGCACCTGGGCCCCCGTCGCGGTCTCGCTGACCTACCAGTGGTACCGCAACGGCACCGCGATCAAGGGCGCCACCAAGCCCGCCTACCTGGCGGTGGCGGCGGACCTCGGCACCAAGCTGACCGTCAGGGTGACCGGCACGCTCAGCGGCTACACCCCGGCCAGCCAGATCTCGGCGGCGAGCGCCGCGGTGGCCAAGGGGACGCTGACCACGAAGACCCCCACGATCACCGGCACCCGGAAGTCGGGCAAGACCCTCAAGGTGGACGGCGGCAACTGGGGTCCCGGAGCGGTCAAGCTGAGCTACCAGTGGTACCGCGGCTCGACCCTGGTCAAGGGCGCGACCAAGACCAGCTTCGCGCTCACCTCGAAGGACAGGGGCAAGAAGGTCAGCGTCGTGGTCCGCGGCACCAAGCCCGGCTACGCAACGGCCGAGAAGAAGGCGACCGCCTCCATCGCCAAGTAGCCCGATCGCCGCCGGCTCGGGCGGTCGGCGTCCGGACCGGCCGAGTCTGTCGCCGTCCGCACTGCCGAGGGTGTCGCCGTCCGGACCGGCCGAGTCTGTCGCCGTCGCCGGACAGGTCGGTGTGGCGATGTCGAGATCGTCGCCCGGTGGTCGGAACGCTCGTCGATTTCGCGTTAGGACCCGAAATCGAGCGGCCAACATGGCATCGGGGAGCGATCTCGACATCGCGACACACACACCCGCACGTCCGGCGGCGGCGGCAGCCGGAGAGCCGTCCCAGTCGTCAGCGCCCCCGCCCGGCCCGACGTGCGGGTCGAGGCCGCGGCACCGGGCCGCGACCCGGCGCGTCGGAGCGTCGCACCGGTCAGACCGTCCGGTTCGGTGGCGCTACCACTTGCTGCCGGCGCAGGTGACGGTGAGCTTGACCGGGATCGTCCCGGCCACCCGCCCGTTCTCGGTGTTGGTCAGCTTGCCGCTCACCGTGAAGCTCGACCCCTTGCCGGTCAACGCGACGGAGGTGCCCTGGGCGGGCTGGGCGGCGGTGTAGTCCAGGGTGCGGGTGATCAGTTCGGAGTCCTCGCCGAGCGCGATGGTGAGCCTCGACACCGTCGTCCGTCGCGCGGCGAGCACCAGGGTCGCGTCGATGGTGCCGAAGAACTCGTTGGACCGGTCGGCCACCGTGATCCTCGGCGCACCGGCGACCGTCCGGCAGGTTCCGGTCAGCTTCGAGCTGGCATCGCTGTACAGCGTCAGCGAGCCGGTCGCCTTCACCCCGGTCGTGGACGGCGCGGTGCTGGTGGCGGACGCCGACGGCGTCCCAGACGCCGACGCGGTACTGCTCGCCGAAGGCGTCTCGCTCGGCGACGTGGACGGGGTGGCGTCGGACGGCATCGGGACGGCAGACACCGTCGGGTCGAGAGCGGGCGGCGTCCTGGCGCACCCGGTGAGCGCGATGCCCACCCCGGCGACGGTGGCGATCGCGCGCCGTCGCCACCGCCTCCGGGCAGGGGCTCCGTTGTCTCCTATCACGCTCTTCATGCTGGACCCCGCCGGCCCGGTCGGCGCTGCGACGCGCTGGCGGCCGCGGATTCGCGGTGCTTCCGCCGATCGCGAGCATGGCCACTCGGGTGAATCGGAGGCCGTCCGGTTCGGCATACTCTGGCGCCATGGATCCTCTCGGCAAGTTGTCCTCATTGCTGCGCAAATCCCCGATCGGTGACCAGGTCATCCTTGAGCTCGACCTCGATCACTCGGTCCTCAGCAACGCCCCGGCCAACCCGCTGGAGGCGCTGAAGCTGATCAACGCTCCGACCATGCGGGCGTTGCGCGACGGTCTGCGGACGGCCGCGGACGACCCGGCGGTGGCCGGCCTGATCCTGCACCTGGGCACCTGCCCGATCACCCCGTCACAGTGCTGCGAGCTGGCCGACCTGATCGCCGGCTTCGGCGAGCACAAACCGGTGTGGGCCTACACCGAGTCGTTCGGCGAGTTCAGCAGCGGTCTCCTGCCCTACACCCTGGCGGCGCACGCCGACCGGGTCTGGCTGCAGCCGTCCGGAGAGCTCGGTCTGGGCGGCGTCCGGGCCCAGATCACGCTGTTGCGCGGCGTGCTGGACAAGGTCGGCGTCGAGCCCCAGTTCGGCCAGCGCAAGGAGTTCAAGACCGCCGCCGACACCTACGCGGCCCGCGAGATCAGCCCGGCGAACAACGAGATGATGCAGCAGATCGCCAACTCGATCGCGCACTGGGCGGTCGACGCGATCGCCCAGCGGCGCGGCCGCACCACCGAGCAGGTCTGGTCCAGCGTGGACGCCGGGACGCTGTCCGCCGAGCAGGCGCTGGAGCACGGCCTGATCGACCGGATCGGCTATCGCGACGAGGTGTACGACGAGGCACGGCAGGCCTGGGGAACCCAGGACGCCGGGCTGCGCTTCGTGCACCGCTACGCGAAGGTCTCCGCGGCCCGCGAACTGGTACAGGCCCGGCTGAAGCCGGCCGTCGCCGTCGTCGAGGTGCGCGGCGCGATCGTCGCCGGACGCCCGCAGCGGCAGGCCGGCGGTCAGCCGCTGGCCGCGTCCGAGGTGGTCGGCCAGCACCTGCGCGCGGCCGCCGCCGACGAGCAGGTGAAGGCGGTCGTGCTGCGGGTCGATTCGCCCGGCGGTTCCTACATCGCCTCGGACGCGATCCGCCGCGAGGTGTTGCGGTTGCGTGAGTCCGGGCGGCCGGTGGTGGCCTGCATGGGTGACATGGCGGCGTCCGGCGGCTACTACGTGTCGATGCCGGCCGACGAGATCGTCGCGCAGCCGACCACGCTGACCGGCTCGATCGGCGTCCTGGCCGGCAAATTCGTCACCACCGAGATCAAGGAGAAGCTGGGTCTGGTGCTCAGCGACGTGACCGCCGGCGCCTGGGCGACGTTCATGTCGCCGAACAGCCGGTTCACCGACGACCAGTGGGCCGCGCTCGAGCGCCGGCTGGACGCCATCTATGCCGACTTCACCGGCAAGGCCGCCGCCGACCGCGGGCTGGCGCTCGACACCCTGGAACCGCTGGCACGCGGCCGGGTCTGGACCGGGGTGGACGCCAAGGAGCTCGGCCTGATCGACCACCTCGGCGGGATGGGCGCCGCGATCGACCGGGCCTGCGCGCTGGCCGGGCTGGGCCGCGACGACGTCACGGTCCGTCCGGTGTCGATGCTGGGCTTCCTGAAGCAGTTCCGCCCGGCCGAGTCCAGCGAGACGGTCACCGGCGGCATCACCGTCGCCCCGGCGCGGCTCGACCTGGACGGGCTGATCGCCTCGGCGGCCGAGCGGCTGGGCTGGGTGGCCACCGGCGTGCTGAGCCTGCCGTTCGCGATCGAGTTGGACGCCGGCCTGGGCCGCTGATCGGGGCGCCGCGGCGGCCGGCGACGGGGCCGACTACCGGCTCACGTACACTGAGCCGACACCCGTCGCAGATTTCCCAGGAGCCGCTGTGTCCACCTCCACCGACAAGCCAGCACGGCCAGGCCGTCGACTTGCCCTGTGGGTGACCGGCTCCGCACTCGTGGTGCTGGCCGGCGCCTACGGTGCCGGCTACGCGCTGGCCGGCGACAACACGCCGCGCAACGCGGCCGTGGCGGGCGTCCCGATCGGCGGGCTGAGCTCCGACGCCGCGGTGGCCAAGCTGCAGGCCGAGCTCGGCCCTCGGCTGACCCGGCAGCTCGCCATCGAGGCCGGCGACCACACCACGCAGGCGACGGCCGCCGAACTCGGGCTGGGCATCGACTACGCCGCGACGGTGGCGAAGTCGGGTGCCGGACGCAGCTGGAACCCGGTCAACATCCTCGTCGTCCTCACCGGGGGCGGCGACCAGCGGCCGGTGGTGACCCGTGACGAGGCGAAGCTTGCCGCGGCGGTGGCGGGACTCGCCGACCAGGCCGACAGCCGGCCCACCAACGCCGGACTGAGCGTCAAGGACGTCGCCGTCGTCCGCTCCGAGGGCAAGCCCGGGGTGACCGTGCAGCGGCCCGAGACCGCCGACGCCATCGCCGACGCCTTCGTCGACAGCAGCCGGGTGACGGCGGTGGTCGCACAGACCCCGCCGGAGATCACCACCGAGGAGGCCGACCGGGTGGCAACCGCGGTGGGCAAGCCGGCCCTGGCTTCCCCGGTCACCGTCAAGACCGGGTCGTCGGGCTCGTTCCAGCTGACCCCGAAGATGCTCGCGGCCGCGTTGTCTTTCGAACCGGCCGACGGCACCCTGCGGGCCGCGCTGGACGCCGACAAGCTGACCAAGGCGGCGGCGAAGCAGATCAAGGGACTCGGGCTGAAGCAGCCCAAGGACGCCCGGATCACGATCGCCAACGGCAAGCCGAAGATCATCGCCTCGGTGGACGGCATCGGCCTCGATCCGGCGGCGCTGGCCAAGGGCGCGCTGGGCGAGCTGGAGAAGCCGGCCGGGCGCTCGATCACCGTGCAGGCGTCCGTTCAGAAGGCGGCGTTCACGACCGCGGACGCCAAGAAGCTAGGCGTCAAGCAGGTCACCGGGTCGTTCACCACCCGCTACCCCGGGTCGGCGTACCGGGTGAACAACATCGGGAAGGCCGCCCGGCTGATCAACGGCACGTTCCTCAAGCCCGGCGAGACGTTCAGCATGAACAAGACGCTCGGCTTCCGTTCCACCGCCAACGGCTGGATGTCCGGTGGCGCGATCGACGGCGGCAAGGTGGTGCAACGGATGGGTGGCGGCATCTCCCAGGCGACCACCACCACCTTCAACGCGATCTTCTTCGCCGGCCTCGAGGACATCTACCACAAGCCGCACTCGCTGTACTTCAGCCGTTATCCGGTCGGCCGCGAGGCCACCCTCGACTGGGTGAGCGTCGACATGAAGTTCCGCAACGACTCGCCCTACGGCGTGGTCCTGCAGGCCTGGACCACCGGACGCGTCGGACAGACCGGCTCGGTCACCGTCCGGGTCTGGTCGACCAAGCGGTACACGGTGAAGGCGTCGGCGCCGGTGCGCAGCAACTACCGGGCGCCCGGTCCCACCCAGTACGACTCGTCGCCGGGCTGTGTCGCGCAGAGCGCGATGAGCGGCTTCGACGTCCGGTTCAAGCGGCTGTTCTACCAGGGCAAGAAGCTGGTGCGGTCCGAGCCGTTCTTCTGGCGCTACAACAGCCTGACCCCGGTGGTCTGCGGCAAGAAGCCCTGAGCCCCACGCCCGGGAGGTCGCGCGCGGTCCTCGCGTCCAGCCTTCGACGCGTGGACGCCGAGGAGGCAACGGCGTCCGCGGGCCAGCCGCGCACCGCATAGGCTGATCCCTCGTGAGCGCTGTGATGATGCCGGGCAAGCCGGTTGCCGATGCCGTCTTCGCCGACCTCGGGCCGCGAATCGCCGCTTTGCGGGCGGCCGGCCACAACCCGGGCCTGGGCACCATCCTGGTCGGCGACGATGCGGCGTCCGCCGGCTACATCCGGATGAAGCAGGAACGCGCCGCCGAACTGGGCTTCGGCGGGCGTCACGTGCAGCTGCCCGGCGATGCCTCCCAGGCCGAGCTGGTCGCTGCGATCCGTGCCTTCAACACCGACGACGAGGTCGATGCGGTGCTCATCCAGCACCCGATCCCGGCCCACCTCGACTACGAGGCGGCGCTCGCCGAACTCGACCCCGACAAGGATGCCGACGGTGCCCACCCGTTCAACATGGGACGGCTCGCGCTCGGCATGACCGGACCGTTGCCGTGCACGCCCGCCGGCATCGAGGCGCTGCTGCTGCACTACCGGATTCCCACCGCCGGGCGGAACGTGGTGATCCTCGGCCGCGGGTTCACCCTGGGCCGGCCGCTGTCGATGCTGCTGTCCCTGAAGCGGCCGGGCGGCAACGCCGCGGTCACCGTGGTGCACACGGGGGTGCCCGACTGGGCCGACTACACCCGGCGGGCGGACATCGTGATCGCGGCCGCGGGCGTCCCGGGCATCCTGCGGCCCGAACACCTCAGCACCGGACAGGTCGTGGTGGGCGGCGGCGTCCGCTACGAGGGCCGGCGCCTGCTGCCGGACGTCGACGAGTCCTGCAACGAGATGGCGGGCTGGATCACCCCGCGGGTCGGCGGGGTCGGGCCGACCACGATCGCGATGCTCTTCCGCAACACGGTGGAGGCCGCCGAGCGACGGGCCCGCGGCTAGCCGGCCAACTGGTGCCTCAGCCGCCGAGCGCCTCGCGCACCCGCCGGGTCAGCCGGGCGAGCTGCACCGGGTGCTCGGTGTCGACCTCGATCAGGGTGCCGACGCCCAGCGGGGCCACCACGTCGCCCCAGAGCTCGGCATCGGTGCGGACGGCGTCCAGATGCCGTCGATCGCGGCTCCTGGCGCGATAGCGGCTGCGGGCGAGTTCCACCGGCAGGACGCAGCGCAGCTCGACCAGTGGGCCCGCGAGGGCCGCGACCAACGGCGCGGCGTACGGGTACCAGGTGGAGTCGATCACCGCCGCGCGGCAACCCCGGGCCAGCCGCAGCGTCACGGTCACCGCCGCCCGCCCGAGCCGGCGCGACTCCTCGACGGTGGCCGGCGTCCCCAGCGCGTCCATCAACGCCTCCTTGGCGTCGTCCTTGGACAGGTAGTCGACGCCGAGCGACGCGGCGAGCGCCCGGGACAGGGTGGTCTTGCCCGATCCGGGCCATCCGCCGACCAGTACGAAACCGCGCATGCCTCAGCCTGCCACGTCGGCTCGATCCGCGGCCCGGCCGGGGCGCCGTCCGCCGACCCGCCCGTCGCCGGCGAGGGCACCCGGACGGCCCCGGGGGGCGGGATTGCCTCCCCGTTCCCGGTCGTGCAGGGTGGCCGCATGACCATCGAGGTGCGTCCCGCGACGGTGTTCGCCGACATCGCCACCATGGTCGGCCCGAAGCGCCCGGACGCGAACGTCTGCTGGTGCCTCAGCTATCGGCTGCCGGGCAAGGAGAACCGGACGCTGCGGGGCGAGGCTCGCGGCGAGACGGTGCGGTCCCTGATCCGGCAGGGCCCGCCCGGCGTCCTCGCCTTCGAGTCGGACGAGGTGGTCGGCTGGGCGGCGGTCCATCCGCGCGCGGGAACCTCCTTCGCCGGCAGCCGGACGATCCCGCGCGTCGATGACCTGGACGTCTGGTCGATCTGGTGTTTCCGGGTGCGGCCGGGGCATCGCGGACGGGGCGTTGCGCATGCCCTGCTGGAGGGTGCGGTGGCTTTCGCCCGGGACCAGGGCGCGCCGGCGGTGGAGGGGTATCCCGTCGACAATCGCGGCGAGAAGGTCGACCTGACCATGGCCTACGTCGGCACCCGGGCCCTGTTCGAGCGGGCCGGCTTCCGCAAGGCGGCCGAGACGACCTCGGTGCTGGCGGGCTTTCCCCGGGTGTTGATGCGCCTGGAGTGGTGACCTCCGCGCCTGCCACGGCCCAGCCACCGCGAAGCGGCTGCAGCCGCACCCCGGGCGTCCGCCGCCGGGTTGTCGGTGTCCGGTCTGGACGGCCCACCCGCCGAGCGGGCAGGATCGTTCGATGGAGATCAGCGAACCCCTGGCCGAACCGACCCTCGTCACCCGTGAGGCGCACCCGGCGGTGATCGTGCGGCACCTGGGCGTCCGTGCCGAGCAGCTGGCCGGACTGTTCGACGCCGGCTACCCGGCGCTGGCCGCCAGCGGCGCGGTCATCGACGGACCGGCGTTCGCCGTCTACCGCGGCGATCCCAGCGCCACGTTCGATCTCGACATCGGCTTCCCGGTCGCCGAGCCGCTGGGCGCGCCGGTGGTGGTCGGCGACCTGACCGTGCAGGCGTCCGAGTTGCCCGGCGGCGAACTGCTCGGGCTGACCCACGTCGGCCCCTACGACGCGTTGCCGCAGTCCTGGGACCGGCTGGTCGGGGCCGCCGCCGAGCGCGCACTGGAGCCGTCCGGGTTCTTCGAGGTCTATGTCACCGAGCCGTCCCCGGACATCGACCCGACGATCCTGCGGACGGATCTGTTCCTGGTCGTCTGACCACCCCTGGACCGCCGGCGCGGCGACGCCGGCCGGCGGAGCCCGGCCGGCGGTATCACCGCGGACGGCCCCGGACTCTTGACGCTCGAACCGTCAGCCGGAATGCTCGCGAACGAGCGTTCCGACGCCCACCGCCCGCCGAGGTGCCCCCGCACTGCCGGCAGCGCGGGGGCGCTCGACCGGGTCCCGCCGATCAGAGAGGGACCGTCGTGTTCACCATCCGCCTCATCACCGAGCAGTTCGCACCCAACCAGACCGTCACGATGCGCTGGGGTCCGAACTGGAACCTGGACCGCGGCGGCGTCTTCGTCGACGGCGCGTGGTCGTTCGACCTGGACGAGGACGCCTTCGCCGACGGCATCGCCTTCAAGTTCGTCCTCGCCCCCGGGCGCTGGATGGCCGGCGGCAACCTGTACCTGCCGCCCGAGGCGCTGGTCGGCGTCCACGACTATCCCGATCAGGTGGCCGGCGAGTGGATCTTCCCGCCCGCCAACGAACTGGTCACCGAGAATCCGGTCGTCGCGCAGCGGTTCTTCGCCCGCAACCTGAGCCCCGACCACGTCTACGACGTGATCGTCGTCGGTTCGGGCATGGGCGGCGGCATCCTGGCCTCGCGACTCGCGGCGGCGGGGGCGGACGTCCTGGTGCTGGAGGCCGGTTCGTACCTGTTCCCCACCCACATCGGGAACCTGCCGCGGCGGCTCAAGGTGGGGCAGTTCGACAAGCACATCTGGTCGCTGTGGCCCGACTTCAAAGTCGAGGCGTACCAGAACACCCCCGGCTCGACCTATGCCGGCGGCCAGGGCTTCAACCTCGGCGGACGGTCGATCTTCTGGGGCGGACTGATCCCGCGGCAGGCGCCCTGGGAGCTATCGGCATGGCCGGCCGCGGTTCGCGACTACCTGCTGGCCACGGGCTTCTCCGCCGCCGAAGCCGCGATGAGCAGCGTCCCGCCGGACGCCGACCCCTATCAGGCGGCCAGCCGGGCCGCCCTGGCCGCGGCCTTCCCCGGATTCGTCGCCGAGGACGCCCGGGTGGCCGTCCAGTACGAGGGCGCCACCGAGCTGACCCTGGGCGCCGGGCTGTTCTCGACCGCCGACCTGCTGATGCAGGACCGGTTGCTGGACGACCCCGGGCACGTGTTGCCGACGGTGAACCTGAACACCGCCGTCTGGCGGGTGAACGTCGACCCCGCCGACCCCGGCCGGGTGACCGGGGTGACCGGCTGGGATCTGCTCGGGCAACGCGAGCGGACGTTCGCCGCCGACCGGGTGGTGCTCAGCGCGGGCACCCTGGAGTCGGCCAAGATCGCCCTGCAGAGCGGCCTGAACGATCCGGCGGGCCTGATCGGCAAGGGCATCACCGATCACACCATCCGCTACCGGCACTTCACCCTGCCACCGGGATCGCCGCTGGCCAGCGCGACCCAGTCGGCGAAGGTGCTGCTGCGACACCCGCAGGCCTCGCTGGCCGACCACCCGTACGCGGTGGTCGTCGAGCTGGGCGCCGACTTCAACCAGGGCCGGTTCATCAACCCCGGCCACCTGACCCTTGAGCGCGAGGCCCGGGCGGGCTGGATGCTGTGCGAGCTGGTGTTCATGCACTACGCCGACCTGGGGGCGGGCCACCAGGTGGCGGTCACCGGCAACCCGGCCGACGACGTCCTGGTGACCGCCTTCCCGGCCACGCCGCCCGCCGCCGTGCTGGCCGAGACCGACGCCCTGGCGGCCCAGTTCTTCGCCGCGATCGGCGCCCAGCCGGTGCTCGGGGAGGGCGGCCTCGGCCTGGAGACGGCCGCCATCGGCGGCGTCGCGCACGAGGTGGGCACCCTGCGGATGGCCGGGAACGGTGCCGGCGTCGTGGACGCCGACCTGAAGTTCCTCGCCTACGACAACCTGTACGCCTGCGACAACTCGGTGTTCCCGGCGAGCCCGGCCGCGAACCCGAGCCTGACCACCGCGGCGCTCGCGCTGCGGCTGGCGGGTCACCTGGCCGCGGGGGCCTGACGGTGCGCGCACGGTGAGCCGCGAGCGGCGTCGCGGGTTACCCTTGCCGGCATGAGCAGCTCAGACTTCCGTGAGCCGACCAACGACCAGCTGTGGAGCCAGCCGCCGGCGAGTTCTCCCGCCGCGGCGGGCCATCCGGTGCCCGCCGGCAACCAGGCCTCGCAGACGCCCGCGCGCCACCACGGATCCGCCTTCCAGGGCCCCGCGCCGGTGTCGCAGCAGCCGCGTCCGGACCGCACGGTGTTCGTGCTGGCCATCGTGTCGTTGGGCATCGGGGTGCCGCTGACCGCGATCAGCAGTTCCACCGCGGGGCTGCCCGGGCTGCTGGTGGTCTGGATCGGGATCGTGCTGGTGAACCTGGTCTATGCGCGGAGCCGCCGCAGGCAGGACTGACGCCAGCGTCGGGGCGGTCCGCCGCGTCCGAGGTCGGTTCCCGCTCGACGCGTCCTCTTCCGGCCCTCGGCCTGCGACCAGCGGCCGGCTCAGCGGCGAACCTGGATGCTGCGGGCGTTCTGCCGGGTGGCCCACCAGGCCAGCTCCACCAGCAGCGCCGGATCGGTGACGTTCGTGGTCAGCCATTCGCCCTCCACCCGGGCCCGCCACACGCCCTCGGCCCACTCGCCGCGCCCGGCGAACACCTCGGCGGGCGCGGGGCGTCCGGCCAGCAGGTCGCTGATCCGCCGCACCTCGACAGCCTCGCCGGCGATGCCGGCGCGGGCGGCCAGTGCGTCCAGCAGGTCGCGGGCCGCCGACCGCGGGTCCCGGCCCAGCGAGACGCCCACCCGGCGGGCTGCCAGCACGGCGGCCGCGGCGACGGCGTGGGTGCGGCCGTGCCGGTCCTCCAGCGTCAGCGGATCGAGCGCGACCACGAATCCGATCAGGTCCCGCGCCGGCTCGCTCAGCCTGAGGGACACCCGTTCGCCGATCCGCAGCGCGGGCCTCAGGCCGTCCATGCCGGCCATGGGCACCCCCTGTCCTGCTGGTCGCGCACGCTAGAGTGTTCCACGATTCAACGAGGTTCGGAGAGGATCGAGATGACGTACATCATCACGCAGCCCTGTGTCGACATCAAAGACCTGGCTTGCGTGGAGGAGTGTCCCGTGGATTGCATCTACGAGGGCAACCGAATGCTGTACATCCAGCCCGACGAGTGCGTCGACTGCGGTGCCTGCGAGCCGGTCTGCCCGGTGGAGGCCATCTACTACGAGGACGATGTCCCGGCTGACCAGAAGGTCTTCTACGACGTCAACGTGCAGTTCTTCGACACCGTGGGATCGCCCGGCGGCGCGGCCAAGATGGGCCCGATCGACGCCGATCACGAGTACGTGGTCGGACTGCCGCCGCAGGGCGAGTGAGGCTCCGCGACCGTAGCCTGCCCGACTTTCCCTGGGATTCGCTGGCGGGCGCCAAGGCCCGTGCCCTGGCGCACCCCGACGGCATCGTCGACCTCTCGGTCGGGACGCCCGTCGACCCGACCCCCGAGGTCGGGCGGCGGGCACTGGCCGGGGCGTCCGACGCCCCGGGCTACCCGACGACCTGGGGGACGCCGGCGCTGCGTGCCGCGATCCGCGGCTACCTCGGCGACCGCTGGGGCAGCCTTGCGGTGACGGACGACGGAGTGCTGCCGGTGATCGGCACCAAGGAGCTGGTGGCCGCGCTGCCGCAGCTGCTCGGTCTCGGGCCGGACGACACCGTGGTCATCCCGCGGGTCGCCTACCCGACCTACGAGGTCGGCTGCCGCCTGGCCGGAGCGCGGGTGGTGCCCTGCGACGATCCGGCGGAGATCGCCGACCTGCGCCCGGCGCTGGTCTGGATCAACTCGCCGGCCAACCCGCACGGAACGATCCTGTCCGGCGAGCAGCTCGCCGAATGGGTGCGGTACTGCCGCGATCGTGGGGCGGTGCTGGCCTCGGACGAGTGCTACGGCGAGTTCGGCTGGGACGCCGAGCCGGTCTCGGTGCTGCATCCGGACGTCAACGCGGGCTCGCTTGACGGGCTGCTGGCGGTCCATTCGCTGTCCAAGCGGTCGAACGTGGCCGGGTACCGAGCCGGTTTCGTGGCCGGCGACGCCGAACTGGTCAGTGGGCTGCGGGAGCTGCGCAAGCACGCCGGCGGCATCGTCCCCGCCCCCGTCCAGGCCGCCATGGCCGCGCTGCTGGCAGACCACGATCACGTGGTCGAGCAGCGGGAGCGCTACCGGCGGCGCCGTGCCCTGCTGCGTCCGGCGCTGGAGGCGGCCGGCTTCCGGGTGAGGCACTCCGAGGGCTCGCTCTACCTGTGGTGCACCCGGGGCGAACCCGGCCGGGCCAGCGTCGACTGGCTGGCCGAGCGCGGCATCCTGGTCGCCCCCGGGGACTTCTACGGGCCCGAGTCGGGCGACTTCGTCCGGGTCGGCCTGACCGCGACCGACGAACGGATAGCCGCCGCGGCGGGCCGGCTCACCGCCGGCTGAGCCAGACCGGTCGCCGACGGTCAGGACTTCACGCCGATGGTGACGCTGCGGCCGCCGCCGATCCCGCTCCACGGGGCCAGCGAGTGGGTGTCGTGCACCCAGTCCGCGGCACCGACGCTGACCCTGGCCACGCCGTAGCCGTCGGTGTGCGCGATCGCCAGGCTCGCCGCGGCCCAGGCGATGCCCTCGCTGGCGGCTGCGACGACCACGTTCGCCCCGGACTTCCGCACCTCGGCCCGGGACTTCAGCGCCCTGGCGAGCAGGTCGGCGAGGCCGTCGGCGTTCGCCTTGCCGGGCGAGCCGATCGTGCAGCTGAAGCCGCCGGGGGCGGCCCCGGTGAGCACCGAGGAGAGCACCCGCGCCTTGCTGACGTGCTTGCGGTAGGCGTCCGGATGCGCGGAACGCTGGACCGCCTGGGCGACGTCGTTGATGTCGCCGGTGCGCCAGTTCTTCACCCGCACCAGCGCGTCGTAGAACTTGCCCGCGGAGTAGTAGGGGTCCATGATCTGCTTCACGGTGCCCCAGCCCTTGCTGGGTCGCTGCTGGAACAGCCCGACCGAGTCGGCGTGCCCGTAGTCGAGGTTGCGGATCCCGGACTCCTGGTAGGCGGTCGTCAACGCGATCGTGACCGCGCGGGCCGGCAGCCCCCGGGTGAGCGCCACCGAGGTGATCAGCGTGGCGTTGACCGCCTGCTCCGGGGTCAGCGTGACGGTGCCGCCGCCGGCCACGGCGCGGCACTGGTCGTCCATCGGCAGCGGCTGCTTGGTGGCGTTCGACCAGATCACCGCGCCGCCCCAGATCAGGCCGCAGACCAGCGCCACGGCGGCCACCACGACCGCGATGATCCTGGGCCAGTGCGGACGCATCAGTTCGCGTGCAGCGCGGCGTTCAGCTCGAAGGAGCCGCCGGCCTTGGGACGCACCTGGACCGCGCCGGTCACCGAGTTGCGCAGGAACAGCAGCCCCGAGCGTCCGGACAGTTCGCGCGCCTTCACCACGGCGCCGTCCGGCAGGGTCACCTTGGTGCCGGCGGTCACGTACAGCCCGGCCTCGATCGTGCAGTCGTCGCCCAGCGAGATGCCCACGCCCGACTCGGCGCCGAGCAGGCACCGCTCGCCGATCGTGACCATCTCTTTGCCGCCGCCCGACAGCGTGCCCATGATGGACGCCCCGCCGCCGATGTCGCTGCCGTCGCCGACGATCACCCCGGCCGAGATGCGCCCCTCGACCATCGAGGCGCCGAGCGTGCCGGCGTTGAAGTTCACGAAGCCCTCGTGCATCACGGTGGTGCCGGAGGCCAGGTGGGCACCCAGCCGCACCCGGTCGGCGTCCGCGATGCGCACCCCGGACGGCAGCACGTAGTCGACCATCCGCGGGAACTTGTCGACGCCGAAGACGGTCAGCTGCCCGCGGCTGGCCCGCAGCGCGGCCCGCACCGCCTCGAACCCCTCCACCGCGCACGGCCCCTGCGCCGTCCACACCACGTTCGGCAGGACGCCGAAGACGCCGTCCAGGTTCAGTTCGCGCGGCCGGACCAGGCGGGCGCTCAGCAGGTGCAGGCGCAGATAGGCGTCCGAGGTGGTCGCCGGCGGCTCGTCGAGGTCGATCTCGACCAGCACCACCTCGGTGCGGACGCCGCGCTCGTCGTCGCCGCCCTGCGCCGCCACCAGCTGCTTGGGCGGCGTCGTGCCGGCGGCGGCCGGCCCGAGGCACGGGGCGGGGAACCAGGTGTCCAGCACCTGTCCGGAGGCATGGACGGAGGCCAGGCCCCAGCCCCAGGCTGAGCGGGTGTCGGTCATGGCGGTCATGCTACCGGGGGCGTCCGACAAGCCGGTGGCGGCCCTCCGAGGCTGTCGGGCGGGCGGGTCGCGGCTCCGGCCCGGCCGCGTCGACGAGCGGACGGCATCCCTCGCTACGCTCGGGCCATGAGCCTCGACCCCGGCGGCGACCTGGTCGCCCTGTTCCGCGCGATCGTCGACATCGAATCGGTCAGCGGCAACGAGCGTCAGCTCGCCGACCGGATCGAGCAGGCGCTGCGTCCCTGTCCGCACCTGGACGTGCTTCGCGACGGCGACACCGTGATCGCCCGGACCCGGCTCGGCCGCGCCGAACGGGTGGTCATCGCCGGCCACCTGGACACCGTGCCGGTCGCCGGCAACCTGCCGTCGCGGCGGGTGGGCGACCTGATCTACGGCCGCGGCACCTGCGACATGAAGGGCGGCGTCGCGGTGATGCTGGCGGCGGCGGTCGCGCTGCCGGCGCCGACCAGCGACCTGACCTGGATCTTCTACGACCACGAGGAGGTCGAGTCGTCGGCAAACTCGCTGACCCGCATCGCCCGGAGCCGGCCGGACCTGCTCGCCGGTGACTTCGCCGTCCTGATGGAGCCGACCAGCGCGCGGGTCGAGGGCGGCTGTCAGGGCACCCTACGGTTCTCCGTCACCACCACCGGACGCGCGGCCCACTCGGCCCGCGCCTGGATGGGTCGCAACGCGATCCACGATGCCGCGGACGTGCTGGCCCGGCTCGGCGCCCACCTGCCGGAGGAACCCGTGGTCGACGGACTGCGCTACCACGAGGGACTGAACGCCGTCGCCATCGAGGGCGGCATCGCCGGCAACGTGATCCCCGACCGCTGCAGCATCACCGTGAACTACCGTTTCGCGCCGCATCGCAGTGTCGAGGAGGCGAAGCAGTACTGCCGCGAGCTGCTGGAGGGCTACGAACTGACCTTCACCGACGCGGCGACCGGCGCCCGTCCCGGGCTGGATCGTCCGGCCGCCGCGGCGTTCCTGGCCGCGGTCGGCGGTGAGCCGTCCGCCAAATTCGGCTGGACGGACGTCGCCCGGTTCTCCGCACTCGGCATTCCGGCGGTGAACTTCGGCCCGGGCAATCCCGAGAAGGCGCACGCCGACGACGAGTTCTGCCCGGTCGGCGACCTGTTCACCTGCCGCGACGCCCTGCTCCGCTGGCTCATCTGAGAGCGCTATCACCGACCGGCTCCGCCGGTGCGGGAACTGGTCACCGGCACGTGTACTCTTGCCTCTCGTCGGCGATCCTTCGGGAGGGGGTCGCGGCGTACTCGACATGAGCCGAGCCGGGGGGATCGGACCATCAGCGATTTTCTTACCTATTCCCGGACGCGGCCGCATCGGCCCGGGGTCCGGCTGTTCAGGCGGGTGGGCACCGTGGTGCTCGCGGGCCTGCTTGCCGTCGCCATCGTGGCCGGCGCCGCGATCGGCTCGCTCTGGTTGTCGCTGTCCGGCATCGACCGCAGCCCGGAGCTGCTGCCCGCGCGTGACGCCATCGCCGGGCGCGGCGTCCCGGGGGCGCTCAACCTGCTGCTGATCGGCACCGACTCCCACCTCGCCGGCGCGGAGGCCAACGTCCTGCTGGTCGTGCACGTGGACGGCGCGCGCCAGCGGGTGGACGTCGTGTCGCTGCCGCGCAACCTGCTGGTGACCGGCGACGACGGCAGCCGTCTGCGGCTGAGCGGCCGCTACGCCGACGGCGGTGCGGTGGCCGTGGTGCGGTCGGTCGAGGAGCTGCTGGACGTTCGGATCGACCACGTCGCATTGACCTGGCTGGCCGGGATGTCGCGGCTGATCGACCTGCTCGGCGGCATTCCGGTCGACAACCCGATGAACGCGTCCGCCGAGGGCATCCACTTCCCTCGCGGCCGGATCAACCTGTCCGGCGAGGAGGCGCTCGCCTACGTCCGCCAGGACGGCACCAGCCCGGGTGACCTCGACCGGGCCGAGAGCCAGCGGCTGGTGCTGCAGGGCATCGTCGAACGGCTGCTGACCAGCAAGGCGCTGCTCAACCCCGGCACCGTGAAGGCGGTGCTCGACCAGCTGGCCGGCGACATCGTGGTGGACGCCGGCCTGGACGCCCGCGCGATGGTGGAGCTGTTCGTCGACGTCCGGCTGCGGTCGGCCCAGCGGCGTCCGGAGACGATCAAGCTGCCCACCGCCGGCGGCGGCGTGGCACCCGACGGCTCCGGTTACGTGCTTCCCGACCAGGGCCGGGTCGCCGCGCTCGGACGCGCCCTGAACACCGACGCGCTGGGCACCTGGGGCCGCTGAACGAGCCGGGGCGGTCGGCGGCGGCGTCCGGAAACCTCGGCCACTACGCTGACCAGCGTGAGCAAGCGCACGCGCACCCAGGGCCCGGTGATCCGGCGCGAGGGCCAGGTTCAGCAGACCACCACCGACCAGCGGCTGCTGGCCGGCAAGGGCGACGCCGGGTGGATCCACAGCGATCAGTGGCGCACGCTGCGCATCCAGGCCGAGTTCGTCGAGGGCTTCAGCACGCTCGCCGAGCTCGGTCCGGCGATCGGCGTGTTCGGCTCGGCGCGGACGCCGAAGGCCAGCCCGATGTGGCAGGCCGGGGTCGAGATCGGACGCGGGCTGGCCCACGCCGGGTTCACGGCGATCACCGGCGGCGGGCCCGGCATCATGGAGGCGGTCAACAAGGGCGCGGCGCAGGCGGGCGGCGTCTCGGTCGGCCTGGGCATCGAGCTGCCGTTCGAGCAGGCGCTGAACAAGCACGTCACGCTCGGCATCAACTTCCGCTACTTCTTCGCCCGCAAGGTGATGTTCCTCAAGTACTCCCGCGGCTTCATCGTGATGCCGGGCGGCTTCGGCACCTTCGACGAACTGTTCGAGGCACTGACCCTGGTGCAGACCCGCAAGGTGACCTCGTTCCCGATCGTGCTGTTCGGCACCACCTTCTGGGCGCCGTTGCTGGACTGGATCCGGAACAGCGTGCTGGAGGCCGGCTACGTCTCCGAGGTGGACCTCGACCTGCTGATGATCACCGACAACGTGCCCGACGCGATCGACTGGGTGACCGGGGCGTCCCGGGCCGGCAACGGGACGTGAGAGGATCGCGGGCATGCAGTGGGTGCTGTGGATGATCGCCGTCGCCGTGCTCGGCCTGGCGGCCGTGGCGGCGTCCGGACGGCTGGGCGAGCTGCCCGGGACGGTGACCGACACGCCGCGTCCGCACCTGCCGACCGGCGTGGTCACCGGTGACGACCTGCGCGGCCTGCGGTTCGCGGTCGTCCCGCGCGGCTATTCGATGGACCAGGTGGACGAACTGCTCGACCGGCTGGCCCGCCAACTGGACGCCGGCCCGGCGGACCGGCCGGCGGCCGGCCAGCCGGACAGGGCGGTCGCCGGTCGGGCAGGCGAGCCGGCCACTGCACCGGAGGCGGCGTCGGAGTTCGGGCCGCCGGCACCCCGGTCGGCGGACGCCGAGGAGCCGCGCGGCTGACCTCGGCGCGGTTCGCGGCGGGCCAGGACCGCTTCCGGGCATCGTCCACGCCGTTCTGGAATAATGGGCCCGGTAAGTCCCCAACCAGAACGAGGGTGAGCAATGGCAGCAATGAAGCCGCGGACCGGCGACGGGCCCATCGAGGTGGCCAAGGAAGGGCGCGTGATCGCCATGCGGATCCCGGCCGAGGGCGGCGGACGTCTGGTCATCGAGATGAACGCGGCCGAGGCGGCGGAGCTTCTGGAGGCACTGACGGGCGTCGTCAACCCTGCCTGAGCACACCGCACCCGAACGACGAACGAAGGCCCCCGGGAACACCCGGGGGCCTTCGCGGTCGGCTAGCCGTTGTGGGCCGCGATGGCCTTCTCGTAGACCTCGACGGTCTCCTGGGCGATCTTCTCCCAGCTGAACTCGTCGATGCAGCGCTGGCGTCCGGCCAGGCCCATCTGGCGGGCCCGGTCGCGGTCGCGGGTGATCGCGTTGACGTTCTCGGCGAACTTCGCCTCGAAGCCCTGGACGAACTCGGGATCCCCGGCCTGAGCCGGGTCGTAGGGCACCAGCAGGCCGGTCTCGCCGTCGACGACCACCTCGGGAATGCCGCCGACGGCCGAGGCGACCACCGGGATCTCGCAGGCCATCGCCTCCAGGTTCACGATGCCCAGCGGCTCGTAGATGGACGGGCAGGCGAACAGCGTCGAGTGAGTCAGCACCTGGCGCACGGACGCCCGGGGCAGCATCTCCTGCACCCACTTCACGCCGCTGCGGGTCTTGTTCAGCTCGGCGAAGGCGCCGTCGAACTCGGCGGCGATCTCGGGGGTGTCCGGCGCGCCGGCGAGCAGCAGCACCTGGGTGTCCGGGTCGAACTGCTGAGCCGCCCGGACCAGGTGGATCAGGCCCTTCTGCCGGGTGATCCGGCCGACGAAGGTGACGATCGGCTTGTCCCGGTCGACGCCGAGGGAGTCGATCACGTCGGTGTTGGTGTCCGGCTTGAACTCCTCGGGATCGATGCCGTTCTTCACCACGTGGATCCGCTCGGGATCGATCGAGGGGTAGGCGTTGGTGATGTTGGTGATCATCGCCGCGGAGACGGCGATCACCGCGTCGGCCTGGGTGAACGCGGTCTTCTCGATCCACGAGCTGACCCGGTAGCCGCCGCCCAGCTGCTCGACCTTCCACGGCCGGTCGGGTTCCAGGGAGTGGGCGGTGACCACGTGCGGCACGTCCTGGAAGTGGCCGCCGATGATCCCCGCGAACTGGGCGTACCAGGTGTGCGAGTGGATGACGTCGACCTCGGGGATCGCGGCGGCCATGGAGATGTCCGCGCCCAGGACACGCAGCGCTGCGTTGGCCCCGGACGGGTAGTCCTCTGCATGTGCCGTCGCCCCTTCGCGCGGCTCTCCCATGCATTGGACATCGACGGACTCGGTGAATTTGCGCAGTTGCGGGACCAGCTGGCCGACATGGACACCGGCACCCCCGTAGATGTGCGGCGGATACTCACGAGTGAGGATGGATACACGCAATGACATGAACGGATCGTCGCACACCGCACCCGCGCGCGGGGAGGGTTGCGCCCCGGGTACGGGACAATCACCGGTGTTCACCCAAGCCAGTAGGCGGCGGACCTGAGAATTTCATCCCGAGGGGTGTCCCGGACGTGCCCCGGGGCCTATGTTCGGATCATGAGCAACCCGACCGTTCTCTCCATCGTCCTGGCGGGCGGTGAGGGCAAGCGCCTGATGCCACTCACGGCCGATCGAGCCAAACCGGCCGTGCCGTTCGGCGGCACCTACCGGCTGATCGACTTCGTCCTCTCCAACCTCGTCAACTCCGACCTGACCAAGATCTGCGTCCTGACCCAGTACAAGTCGCACTCGCTCGACCGGCACATCGCGGTCACCTGGCGGCTGTCGCCGATGCTGGGCAGCTACGTCACCTCGGTGCCGGCGCAGCAGCGCACCGGCAAGCAGTGGTTCCAGGGCAGCGCCGACGCCATCTACCAGTCCATGAATCTCATCAACGACGAAGATCCGGACTACGTGGTCGTGTTCGGCGCGGACAACATCTACCGCATGGACGTCTCGCAGATGCTGCGCGCACACATCGACTCCGGCCTGGACTGCACCGTGGCAGGCATCCGGGTCCCGCGCTCCGAGGCGACCGCGTTCGGCGTGATCGACGCCGACGAGAACGCCAAGATCAAGAGCTTCCTGGAGAAGCCGGCCGACCCGCCCGGGCTGCCGGACAGCCCCGACGAGTCGTTCGCCTCGATGGGCAACTACATCTTCACCCGGAAGGCCTTCGTCGAGGCTCTCAACGACGACGCCAACGCCGACACCAAGCACGACATGGGCGGCAACATCGTTCCCGACTTCGTCAACGCCGGCCGGGCCGGGGTGTACGACTTCACCCGCAACGAGGTGCCGGGCGCCACCGAACGCGATCTCAACTACTGGCGCGACGTGGGCACCATCCAGGCCTACCATGCCGCGCACATGGACCTGGTCTCGGTCGATCCGGACTTCAACCTGTACAACCGCAAGTGGCCGATGTTCACCGAGCAGTTGCAGGCGCCGGGCGCCAAGTTCACCCTGCGCGGCAACGCCGAGGACTCGATCGTGAGCGCCGGCTGCATCATCTCCGGCGGTGACGTCGACCGCTCGGTGCTGTCGCCGAACGTGATCGTCGACAAGTGGGCGAAGGTCGAGGAGTCCGTCGTCTACCCCGGCTGCCGGATCGGCCGCAACGCGGTCGTCCGCCGGGCCATCCTGGACAAGAACGTGCACGTGCCGGACGGCGTCGAGATCGGCGTGGACGCCGAGCACGACAAGGCGCGCGGCTTCTTCGTCGAGGACGGCGTCACCGTGGTGCCGAAGAGCTTCCCGATCCCCAGCCCGTAGCCTCCACCCCGAGCAGTGCCCGCGGCCGCCGCCGGCAAACCCCTCCCTCACTACCTGTGCCCTCCCACATGCGGGAGGGCACAGGTAGTGAGGCAGGGCCTTTGCGGGCGGATGGGGTGGGTTGCGGAGTGTCGGGTCAGGCCTTGACCGCGACCAGCAGGCCGTCGCCGACCGGCAGCAGGGTGGCGGTGAAGCCCTCCATGTCCTGGACGGCCTGCAGCGCCTCGCGGATGATCACCGTCTCGTCGTCCTCGTTGGACGCCTCGGCGACCTGCCCCTTCCACAACGCGTGGTGCAGCACCAGCAGGCCGCCGCTGCGCAGCAGCCGCTGGGACTGGTCGACGTACTCGACGAACTCCAGCGGGTCGCCGTCCACCACGACCATGTCGTAGGCGCCGTCGCTCAGCTTGGGCAGCACGTTGAGCGCCGAGCCGGCGATCAGCCGGGCCCGCCGCGGCGGGATGCCCTCGGCAGCGAAGATCTGCCGAGCGGCGACCTGATGCTCGGTCTCCAGGTCGATGCTGGTCAGGATGCCGTCGGGGGCCATGCCGCGGATCAGGGCGAGCCCGGAGACGCCGGCCCCGGTGCCGATCTCGACCACGGCACGGGCGCCGATCAGCCGCGCGAAGAAGGTCAGCGCGGAGGTGACACCCTGGCTGGCCGGGGTGAGGGCCAGCTGGCGGCTCGCGGCACGGGCCAGCCGCATGGTGTCGTCGTCGGGGACGAACGACTCCGAGAATGCCCAGGAGGGTGACGGGGTGGCAGCCTTGGCGGCCGAGCGCGATGCAGGACTCACGGGGGCAGCCTATCGAAGGCGCACCGGCGCGTGCCCGCCGATCAGGACGCGGCTGCCGTCCGGGGTGGACGCCGCGCCGTCCGGCCCGGCACCGACGGTCCGACACCGCCGCGGACGACGCCGTTACACTGCGGCCATGTCCCAGCCTCGCTTCGGCCGCCTGCTCACCGCGATGGTCACGCCGTTCACCGCGGACGGTGCGATCGACCTGGCGGAGGCCCGAAAGCTCGCGGCCCATCTGGTCGACGAGCAGGGCAACGACGCGCTGGTGATCAACGGCACCACGGGCGAGTCGCCGACCACCACGGACGCCGAGAAGGCCGAGCTGATCGCCGCGGTGGTCGACGAGATCGGCGACCGGGCGCAGGTCGTCGCCGGCGTCGGCACCAACGACACCCGGCACACCATCGAACTGGCCCGGCAGGCGGCGGACGCCGGCGCGTCCGGCCTGCTGGTGGTGACGCCGTACTACTCCAAGCCCCCGCAGGACGCGGTGGCGGCCCACTTCCGGGCGGTCGCGGACGCCACCGAGCTGCCGCTGATGCTGTACGACATTCCGCACCGGGCCGGGGTGCCGATCCAGACCTCCACCCTGATCGAACTGGCTGACCACCCCCGGATCGTCGCGGTCAAGGACGCCAAGGGCGACCTGGTCGCCTCGGCCACGGTGATCGCCGCGTCCGGCCTGCACTACTACTCCGGCGACGACGCCCTGACGCTGTCGCTGCTCGCCGTCGGTGGGGTCGGCCTGGTCGGCACCTCGACGCACTTCACCGGCGCCCGCGCGAAGGTCATGATCGAGCGGTTCCTGGCCGGCGATGTGGCCGGCGCCATCGCCGACAACGCCGCCCTGCTTCCGGTCTTCACCGGGGTCTTCGCCACCCAGGGCTGCATGCTGGTCAAGGCCGGCCTGCGAGCCCGCGGGTTCGGCCCGGCCGTCCTGCGACAGCCGCTGCTGCCCGCCTCCGCCGAGGAGGCGGCGGCATTCGTGGCGCTGCTCGACGCAGCCGGTCTCTGAACGACGGGGCGACCGCGCGCACTACCCTGTGAGCCATGGATTTCAACGCGAGCGAGATCGTTCTCCTGCTCGTGTTGGCAATCGTCCTGTTCGGTCCGGAGAAGCTGCCCGAGCTCGCCCGCAAGACCGCCCGCGTGCTGCACTACGTGCGCCGGATCGCCAACGACGCACAGGGGCGGCTGCGTGAGGAACTCGGCCCCGAGTTCGCCGACCTGCAGCTCTCCGACCTGAACCCGAAGGCGTTCGTCGCCAAGCACCTGGGCCCCGGCGCGACCACCGAGCTGGACGAGGTCGCCGCCGAGGTGCGCGGCGCCCGGACCAGCCTGGACGACGCGATCGCGGCCACCCCGGCGGAGGCCGCCGAGGCGGAGCCCGAACCCGTGGCGGCACACTCGCTGCCGCCCTTCGACTCCGAGGCGACCTGACCGGCATCGGCTCGCGGCCCCGGGCGGGCGAGGGTCGGCGTCCGGGTGGTCGACACGCTAACCTCCCAGGGTGACCTCCAGCTCGTCGATCTTCGTGTCCCGGATCAAGGGGCTGCCGATGCTGGACGCCAGTGGCGACCAGGTGGGCAAGGTGCGCGATGTGGTGCTGCAGAACCGTCCGGGTAAACGGGCGCCGCGGGTCAAGGGTCTGGTGGTGGAGCTGTTCGCGTTGCGTCGGATCTTCTTCCCGATGGAGCGGGTGCACTCGATCGACCCCAACCAGGTGATCATCTCGGGGGTGGTCAACACCCGCCGGTTCGAGCGGCGCGAGCAGGAGAACCTGGCGATCGAGGACCTCTTCGACCGCACCGTGTTCCGGCGCGGCAACCCCGACCCGTTCACCATCTACGACCTGGCGATCCGGCGGGCCCGGCAGCGGGACTGGGAGCTGTCCGAGGTCGCGCTGCGCGATCAGTCGCGGCGGCGTCCGTTCGCCAGGCCGCACGTCACCATCGTGGCCTGGAACGAGGTGCCCGACTTCGCCCTGATCCCCGGTCGCGGCTCCGAGCAGATCCTCGCCGAACTGCAGGAGATGAAGCCGGCCGACGTGGCCCGCGAGCTGCACGACATGGACCCGCAACGCCGCGCCGAGGTGGTCAAGGCGATGGACGACGAACTGCTCGCCGAGGCGCTGGAGGAGCTGCCCGAGGACGAGCAGGTCGAGGTGATCCAGTCGCTGGAGGCCGAACGGGCGGCCGACGTCCTGGAGGAGATGGACCCCGACGACGCCGCCGACCTGATCGCCGAGCTGGCGCCCGAGGTGGCCGAGGACATCCTGGAGCGGATGGAGCCCGAGGAGGCCGAGGACGTCCGCTCGCTGCTCAGCTACGACGCGTCGACCGCGGGTGGCCTGATGACGCCCGAGCCGGTGATCCTGGCCCCGGACGCCACCGTCGCCGACGCGCTGGCGATGATGCGGAACGAGGAGCTGCCGCCGGCGCTGGCCTGCCTGGCCTTCGTCTGCCGGACGCCGCTGGACACCCCGACCGGCCGTTTCCTGGGCGGCGTCCACATTCAGCGGCTGCTGCGCGAGCCGCCGTCGACGCTGGCGGCGTCCCTGGTCGACAAGGGGATCAGCCCGCTCAGCCCGGGTTCCGACATCGCCGTGGTGTCGCGCTACTTCGCCACCTACGACCTGGTCTGCGCACCCGTCGTGGACGCCGAGGGCCGGCTGCTCGGCGCGGTCACCGTGGACGACGTCCTCGACCACATCCTGCCCAACGACTGGCGCGGGATTCAGCTGGACCAGCTGCGGGAAGGGGTGAGCGGTGTCATCCAGTGATCGGCTCAACACCCCCGGCCGGGAGCGGCGCTGGCTGCCCCGGGTACGGATGGACGCCGAGGTGTTCGGCAGCTTCGCCGAGGGTTTCGCCCGGTTCATGGGCACGGCCAGCTTCCTGATCTGGATGACGGTGCTGATCGTCGCCTGGATCGCCTGGAACATGATCACCAGCGGGAGCTGGCAGATCGATCCGTTCCCGTTCATCTTCCTCACCCTGCTGCTGTCGCTGCAGGCGTCCTACGCGGCGCCGCTGATCCTGCTGGCGCAGAACCGACAGGAGGCCCGCGAGCGGGTCAGCCTCGAGCACGACCGCGAGGTGGCCGCCCAGGCCCGCGCCGACACCGACTTCCTGGCCCGTGAGATCGCCGCGCTGCGGATGCGGATCGGCGACCTGGCCACCCGCGACTTCATCCGCGGCGAGCTGCGCGATCTGCTGGAGGAACTCGACAGGGGAGAGGAAGCCGACGACGGCTCCCGCGGTCCGGTCCGCGAGGCGGGACGGGTTGGTCGCGACGGGCGTCCGCCGGGCCGTGAGGGTTCGCACCAACCGCGGTAGCGCCGGCGTGTCCCGGTCGCCGGTCGGCCGGTTCCGTCGCCGGATCGGTTCGGTTCCGTGCACCGGACGGAACGGTCCGTTGGGTGCGGAGGGGCCGTCCCCTGAACGGGAACGGAACCGTCCCCTGAACGGGAATGGAACCGTCCCCTGAACGGGAATGGAACCGTCCCCTGAACGGGAATGGAACCGTCCCCTGACTCGGAATGGAACCGTCCCCTGAACGGGAATGGAACCGTCCCCTGACTCGGAATGGAACCCGGGAACTACGCCGTGCGCGATACCCGGCGGCGACCCGTGCGGCCCGGAGTAGGGTTCTTGTCATGCCCGACAACGAACTGCTCGCCGCCGTCCGGGAGGCGCTGGCCGGGGTGGTGGACCCCGAGATCAAGCGTCCGATCACCGAGCTGGGCATGGTGGACTCGCTGACCGTCGATGACGACGACGTGGTCGCGCTCACCGTGCTGCTGACCATTCCGGGCTGTCCGATGAAGAGCACCATCGAGCACGACGTGACCGCCGCGGTGACCTCGGTGCCGGGGGTGTGCGGCATCGACCTGACCCTGGGCGCGATGAACGACGAGCAGCGCGCCGAGATGAAACGTCAGCTGCGTGGCGGCATCGCCGAACGCGCCATTCCGTTCGCGGACGCCAACAACCTGACCCAGGTGATCCTGGTCGCCTCCGGCAAGGGCGGTGTCGGCAAGTCGTCGGTGACGGTGAACCTGGCGATGGCGCTGGCCGAGCAGGGCAGGTCGGTGGGCGTGCTCGACGCCGACATCTACGGGCACTCGATCCCGCAGATGCTCGGGGTCGCCGACGCCACTCCGACGTCCCTGGACGGCATGATCCTGCCGGTGCCCACGATGTGGCATGAGCTGCGATCTGATGGGCACGCCGAAGGCCAGTCGTGACGAGCAGGTGATCGCCTGGCGCGGCCTGATCCTCGACCGTGCCCTGCACCAGCTGCTCTCCGACGTGTTCTGGGCGACCTCGACTTCCTGCTGCTCGACCTGCTGCCCGGCACCGGTGATGTGGCGCTGTCGCTGGGCCGTAGTTGCCGAACGCCGAGTGCGCGCTGGCGGTGACCACACCCCAGCAGGCGGCCGCCGAGGTACCGCCGAGCGGGCCGGTGCACCAGCGGCGTCTGGCTTTGACCAGAAGGTGATCGGCGTGGTGGAAATGATGAGCTACCTGGACGCCGACCGCCCCGCACTGCGGGGCAGACCCACCGACTGGACGTCTTCGGTGCCGGCGGTGGCGCCGAGGTCGCCAACACGCTGACCACCCGGCTGGGCTACGACATTCCGCTGCTGGCCGAGATCCCGCTGGATCCGGCGGTGCGGCTCGGTGGCGACGACGGCCTGCCGATCGTGGTCGCCGACGGCGCCCGGCCGGCTGCTCGGGCGTTGAGTGCGTTGGCCGCCACCCTGGCGTCCCGCCGGCGTTCGCTGCTGGCCGGGCGGTCGTTGAACCTCACCCAGTCGGCTGAAGCGTCAGATCGGCACCGCTTAGCGGTGCCTGATCTGACGCGCCTTCGATCGGTGAGGGCTACGACACGTCCTCGGGACCTCCAGTTCGCCGCTCTCGGACTCCGGGCGGACGACCAGCACGTCACAGCGGGCGCGCTTCACGACCTCCTCGAGGTGGACGAGCAGGCGATCGGCGAGCGTGCGATCGGCCAGGGCGCCCATCACGATCAGGCTCGTCGGCCGTGGCGACCAGCGCCTCGGCCGGATCGCCGTCGATCAGCAGCGCGCCGCAGTCACGATGGCGCCTTCCTGACCGGCGACGGCCATCGCCGAGGTCGAGTGCGAGGCCGGCTGCCAGCGATCGAGCACCGCTGTCCGATCCGGGTGTCACCACTTCAGGGTGGCGACGCGTTCTTGGCCTCGTCGCGGCGGGACAGCCGGGCGTAGGCGCAGACGATCACCAGATTGGCGTCGTCGTGGTTGGCGTTTTCAGGCGGCCCGGCCCGCGGTCGGCTCTGCGAGCGAAGAGCCGTCCGTGCCCACGACGATGGTCCGATAGTCCTTCATGGTCATGACCCATCTCCTTTCCTGGTCAGTGGCCGGCCATGGGCATGGCGCGCCCACGTCGTCGACGTCGCGAATGGCCCTGGATTCCTTTGGAGCCAGCATCATCCGCATGGCGATGCCCAGGAAGGCGGCGCTGAACAGCAGCGCGTTGCTCCGGGTTGTCACCCAGCAAGCCGCTGTAGATCGGGCCGAAGGTGACCGACTGGATGAGCATCGGGATGACGATCATCATGTTGATGATGCCCATGTACACGCCGAGCCGGGTGGACGGGATCATCCGCACGGCCATGGCGATGTACGGCACGCCCATGATCGACGCCCAGGCGATGCCGAAGCCGGTCAATGGGATGGAAGATCAGGTACCGGTTGGTGATGAACGGCACCGATGCCAGGCCGACGGCGGCCAGCAGCAGACAGGCATGATGCACTGCCCGCGCCCCGCGCCGCTTCGCGAACGCGACCAGCGCAACGCGACGCAGAAGGACACGATGTTGTACCAGCCGTTGACCAGACCGGTCCAGGCAACCGCCTCTCCTTGCCCGCATCGGTCTGCGGGAACATGTTCTGCGCGATGGTCAAGGCGATGAACTGCCAGTAGATGACCAGGCCGTACCACTGGAAGAAGTACACCAGCGCGAGCTCGCGCAGCTCCACCGGCATGTCCCGGATGAAGCCGCTGATCTCGGCCAGAGCCGGCCCGGAAGCCGCCCTTCTTGGCCTGCGCGGTGCGGCGAGTTCCTCGGGGCTCGGCGGAATCTCGGGGGTGCGCAGCACGGAGATCAGCACGGACGCGATCGAGCAGACGGCACCGAGCATGAACGATCCCACGACCCAGTACGGGATGCCGGCGGCCGTGGAGCCCTCGATGAACTTCTGGAAGACGAACAGCGACACGTTGGCCAGGGTGATGCCCAGGCCGGTGAAGAAGGACTGCGCCAGGAAGCCCTTGCCCAGCTGGGACGGCGGCAGCTTGTCGGCGATGAACGCCCGGTAGGGCTCCATCGCGGTGTTGTTGCTGGCGTCCAGCAGCCACAGCAGAAGCACCGCCATCCAGACCGCGGTGACGAACGGGAACAGGAACAGGCAGATGCTGCAGCCGATCGCGCCGATCAGGAAGAACGGCTTGCGGCGCCCCCAGCGCGGGCTCCAGGTGCGGTCCGACAGCGCCCCGATCAGCGGCTGGATCACCAGACCGGTGATCGGCCCGGCCAGGTTCAGGATCGGCAGGTCGTGGGGATTGGCGCCGAGGAACTCGTACACCGGGTTCACCGCGGTCTGCTGCATGCCGAAGCTGTACTGGATGCCGAAGAACCCGAAGTTCATCACCAGGATCGCCGGCATCGACATCAGCGGCTTGGTCCGGACGATGCTGGTCTGGCTGACGTTGCCGCCCGCGCTCATCGATTACCTCCCTTGGTCCTGGCCAGGTAGTCGGCCAGGCGAGTCATTTCCTTCTCCCAACCCTCGCCGTGCCAGCTCGCGACGTCCGGCTCGTAGGGGCCCTGGATGATCCGCACCAGCGTGTTGTCGCGGCCCATCCGGGTGAACTCCACCCGCAACTCCAGCGGGATGTTGGGGTCGATCCCGGGGTCGCCGGTGATCCGCTCGCGGGACACGAAGACGTCCGGCCGGAAGAACTCGGTGTAGACGCCGTCGGTCCCGACCCGGGTCGTCGGATCGTTGTCCCGGATCTTCATGTGGAAGTGCTTGCCGCCGAGTTCCTGGACGCCGCGAACGGTCTCCAGTTCGACGTGCCACCCTGGCGAGCCTCGCCACTGGGAGAGCTCGCTGGGCTCAGTCCACGCGTCGAACACCCGCTCTCGGGGGGAGTCGAACTCCCGCTCGACGGTAACGATTACATTGGCTGTCACGCCCGCCACCTCACTGTGGTCTCGGCATCGGCGGGCGGATCGGCAACGCAGCCGTAGTTGCCCGTCGTTTGCACTGTTTGGAAATCTTGCGGGCTCAGCCTCACAGACCTGTCGCGCAATTTGCAAGCAATGCGGCTAATCATGGCATTCACCGCCGGATCCGGCTGGTCTGCGGGGCATCTTTGCTGCGTTGTGTCGCACGGACTTCCACGCTTTCCACCGGCTCCGATCGCGCCCGGACGCGCGCCGCCCGCCGCCCGCGTCGCCCGTGACCGGTCCTGCTCGATCGGCGACGTGTCGTAGGGTTGGCGCGTGACTGGGCAGCCCGGGGGGCGGAGGCGAACACAGCGCATGCGGTTGGCGGACGTCGCCGCGCGTGCCGGTGTGTCCGTCGCGACCGCCTCGCGCTCGCTGGGCGACGGCGCCAAGGTCGCGCCGGGCACGCGCCAGCGGGTCCTCGACGCCGCCCGCGAACTCGCCTACGGTATGGCCCCCGCGGACGCCGCGGCGGGCTCCGGACGGCGCCGCACGGTGGCGATCATCGTGCCCTTCGTCACCCGGTGGTTCTTCGCCAGAGCGACGGTTGCCGCGCTCGACGTGCTGCGCGACGGCGGCTACGACGTGTTGCTCTACCACCTGGGCGACGCGGCCGCACGGGACGACTTCTTCGACCGGATGCCGTTGGCGGCCCGCGTCGACGGAATCCTGTCGCTGTCGATGCCGCTCACCGAGGTGCACACGCTGGCGCTCCGGGCGCTGGGCCTGCCCCTGGTGAGCATCGGCTCGCACATCGACGGCTTCCCGTCGGTCGGGATCGATGAGGTCGCGAGCGCCCGCCTGGCGGTCACCCACCTGCTCAACCAGGGCCACCGGCGGATCGGGCTGATCGCCGGCAGGCCCGACGACACCCGTTTCGACTTCACCGCGTCGATGAGCCGCCGGCTCGGCTACGAGGAGGCGCTGGCATCGGTCGGCCTCGGCTTCGATCCGCGGCTGGTGGTCGAGGGGCCGCACGGCATCGACGGCGGCGCCACCGCCATGACGGAGCTGCTGACCCGTCCCGACCTGCCGAGCGCGGTGTTCGCCGAGTTCGACGAGCTCGCCGTCGGTGCGCTGTGGGCGTTGCGGCGCGCGGGTCTCAGAGTGCCGCAGGACGTCTCCATCGTCGGGATCGACAACGCCGAGATGGCCGAGTTCGTCGATCTCACCACCGTCGCGCAGGACGTCGACGCGCAGGGCCGGGCGGCCGCCCGGATGCTGCGCCAGCTGCTGGGGGACGAGCCGGGCACCCCGGGTGCGGAGACGGTGCTGCATCCCGTCCAGCTGCTGCTGCGGGGCAGCAGCTGCCCACCCCGGGCGCGGGAGTCGGCGTCCGTCCCGGAGGGCGGGGACGGCTGGCCCCGGCCGGCCGCACCGGGTCGCGCCACCGACGGCGTCGGTGGATCGCGCGACGTCGTCCAGCCGGAATGAACTCGACGGTGGGATCGCTCACAATGGAAGAGGCCGTTGCCCGGACCGATCCCGGCCCGGCACGGCACGCACCTGAACCGACGGAAGGAATCCGATGACCCAGCCCAACCCCCGGCTCAGTTCGCTGTTCGAACTGGAGTATCCGCAGTCGGTGGGGGTCTACGACAGCTACGTGCAGGCGCAGGCGGCGGTGGATTTCCTGGCCGACTCGAAGTTCGCCGTGCAGAACCTGGCCATCGTCGGCACCGACCTGAAGTCGGTGGAGCGCGTGACCGGACGCCGCAACTGGCGCACCGTGCTGGTCAGCGGCATGCAGAGCGGCGTGTCCACCGGGCTGATGGTGACCTTCATCCTGTGGTTCCTCCAGCCCCAGGCCAACCCCCTGGTGCTGCTGCCCGGCGCCCTGCTGATCGGCATCGCGATCGGCATGGCCTTCGCGGCGATCGGCTACGCGGCGTCCCGCGGCAAGCGCGACTTCAACTCGATCAGCCAGACGGTCGCGGCCCGCTACGAGGTGCTGTGCGAACACAAGGTGGCGGCCCAGGCGCGCGAACTGCTGGCCACCATGCCGGGTGCCCGGGCGGCGGCCTTCGACCCGCGCAACGCCCCGCAGCCGTGGCAGTCCGGGCAGCAGCCGGGCGCTCACCATCCCGCTCAGCCCGGCGGGCAGTACCCGGGCCAGGTGTCCTATTCGGGTCAGCCGACGCCGCCCGTCCAGGGTCAGCAGTATCCGGGCCAGCCTGGGCAATACCCTGCCCAGCCGTACCCGGCGCAGCCCGGCTACGGCGCACCCGCCCAGCCGGCCGCGCCGGAGCCGTCCGCCGAGCCCGGCGGCCAGCGTCCCTACGGCGCCTATGGCGAGGGTGGAATCGGCGAAGCTCCCCAGTCCGAGAACGACGGACGGACGCCGCGCGGCGACAACTGAGCGCGGTCGTGACGCCGTGCCCGGTCGCGGCGTCCGGCTCGTCGAACAGCGACCGATTCGGTCGTGACCCGAGGCCACCGAGCCTGGACGCGTCCGGAATCGGTCGCCATCTCGCGAGCCCGTGGGCTATCGGCAACCTGGACGCGGTTGTGCCCCCGCGCAGGAGTGGCGTCAGAACACAGCAATGGGCCGCCCGAGCGGGCGGCCCATGTGCTTGGTCGATCAGTGTGACGCGGTCAGCGCTGGACGTTCTGCTCGTCGATCACCACGGTCTTGGAGATCTTGTCGGCGAACGTCTGCTTCTTGGAATCCCAGAGCGGGAACAGGAAGCCCAGCGCGCAGATCAGCTCGTCGAGCAGGTGGGCGACCGCGCGCACCATCGCGGTGTTCTGCGGCGGGGTCTGCCCGGTGTCCTCCATGACCACCCGCACCTTGCCGATCTTGTGACCGAAGGAGTAGCCGGTGGTCGCCACCCGGTAACCGGTGTTGTACACCCACCAGCCGAGGGTCAACAGGGTCGACAGCACGGTCGATCCGACGCCTCCGTTGGGCATCACGATGTTGATGATGATCGAGACGACGATCGCGGGTGCGACGAAGTCGATCAGACCACCGATCGCCCGCCGCCCCCAGGTGGCCAGGACCGGCCCGGACGGCGCGTAGGGGTTGGGCTGGTAGCCGCCGCCGTAGGGGGTGGGGGCACCGTACTGGCCGGGCGCCCCGTAGCCGCCGGCGTTCGGGTCGTAGCCGCCCTGCGGGGCGCTGCCGCCGTACGGCGACTGGCCGTAGCCGCCCTGCGGTGCACCCCCGGCCTGGCCGTAGCCGGCGCTCGGGTCGTACCCACCCTGCCCGGACGACGGCTGGCCGTAGGCGTCCTGGGTCGGGGCGCCGTACGACGGCGTCTGGCCGAAGGACTGATCCGGCGTGCTCGGCGCCTGGCCGTAGCCCTGGCCGTAGCCGGACGACGCCGGATCGCCGCCGCTCGGGGCGGAGTAGCCCTGGCCGTAGCCGGGCGCGCTGTAGCCGCCGGGCGGGTTGTCGGTACCGCTGGAGCCGCTGGGCGCGGTGGACTGCCCGGCGTCCCAGCTCGGCGGCTGGTAGCCGCCGGTGGCGGGTGCGTCGGTGCCGCTCGGTCCGCTCGGGGCGGGGGTCTGTCCGGGCGGGTTGTAGCTGGGCGTCTGGCCGCCCTGGTCGGCGCCGGGTTCGGCGGGTGGCGTGTAGCCCGGGCTCTGGTCGTCGCCGGAGTCCTCGGGCTTGGGGTCGTTGTTCCACGTCTGATTGCTCACGTGTCTCTCCTGGGTCGAGATCAGGTGGACTGATCCTACGGCGATGCGGGCCCAGTGCCGCCGTCCTGGTCCATGTCAGCGCGATAATGGTGTCGTGTCGCTCCCCGCAGGCGCCGTTCGGGCGTTCAGTGCGAGGCGTGGGCTGCGTTCGCTGGCCGTGTTCGGTGCGGCGGGCCTGGGCCTGAGCGTGCTCGCGGCGACGACCGGGTTGGGCATCCCGTGCCCGTGGCGGTCGATGACCGGCACGCTCTGCCCGCTCTGCGGCGGCACCCACCTGGGAATGGCACTGCTCAGCGGGGATCTGGCCGGTGCCTGGGCCGCCAACCAGTTCGTCCTGGTCGGCCTGGCGGGGTTGCTGCTGCTCGGGGTGCTCTGGGCGGTCGAGGCGTTGGGCGGCCCCGCCGTCCGACCGCCCCGCGGATTGCGCGGACGCCCCGGCCTCGGGTGGGCAGCCGTCGCCCTGGTCGCCGTGGCCTTCGCCGTCTGGCGCAACCTCCACCCGTAAGGCCCTCCCTAACTACCTGGGCCCTCCCACGGGTGGGAGGGCCCAGGTAGTTAGGGAGGGGTTCCCGGCGCTGGTGGCCGGGAGAGCCGTCCCCGGGTCAGCTGTCGGCCATGTCCCCGGCGAGGAACTCCGAGTAGGCCGGCAGGTCGAGCTGGCCGGAGCCGGAGACGCCGATCAGGATCACCGGCGAGCTGCCGTCCTCGGCGGCCTGCCGGGCCTCGCGCAGGGCGCCGGCGATGGCGTGGTTCGACTCCGACGCCGGCACGATGCCCTCGGTCCGGGCGAACAGGACGCCGGCCGCGAACGCCTCGCGCTGCTTGACGCTGATGGCGTCCAGCAGGCCGAGGTGCTTGACGAAGCTGATCAGCGGGGCCATCCCGTGGTAGCGCAGCCCGCCGGCGTGCACCGGGTCGGGCACGAAGTCGGGGCCGAGCGTGTACATCTTCAGCAGCGGCGTCATGTTCGCCGTGTCGCCGAAGTCGTAGCGGTACTCGCCCTCGGTCAGGGACGGCGCCGCCTTCGGCTCACAGGCGACCAGCCGGGTGGACGTCCGGCCGTCCAGGTTCTCGCGCAGGAACGGCAGCGCCAGCCCGCCCAGGTTCGAGCCGCCGCCGGCGCAGCCGTAGACGACGTCCGCCTGCTCTTCGCCGAACTCGGCCAGCTGCAGCAGCGCCTCCTGGCCGATCACCGTCTGGTGCAGCAGCACGTGGTTCAGCACCGAGCCGAGCGAGTAGGACGCGTTCGGGTCGCCGGCGGCCACCTCGATCGCCTCGGAGATCGCCATGCCCAGCGAGCCGGTGGTGTCCGGGAAGCGCTCGCGGAACGACCGCCCGGCCTGGGTCAGCTCGGACGGCGAGGAGTGCACGGTCGAGCCGAAGGTCTCCATCAGCACATGCCGGTACGGCTTGCCCTCGTAGGAGGAGCGGACCTGCCAGATCTCGCACTCCAGGTCGAACACGTCGCAGGCGAAGGCCAGCGCCGAGCCCCACTGGCCGGCGCCGGTCTCGGTGGTCAGCTTCGTCCGTCCGGCCTGCTTGTTGAAGTAGGCCTGGGCGACCGCCGAGTTGGTCTTGTGCGAACCCACCGGCGAGGCGCCCTCGTACTTGTAGTAGATCCGGGCGGTGGTGCCGAGTTCCTGTTCCAACCGCCAGGCCCGGATCATCGGCGACGGACGCCACAGCCGGTAGATGTCGCGGATCTCGGGAGGAATCTCGATCCAGCGCTCGGTGCTGGCCTCCTGCGCGATCAGCCCCATCGGGAACAGCGGGGCGAGGTCGTCCGGGGTCAGCGGCTCGCGGGTGCCCGGATGCAGCGGAGGCGGCGGTGCCTCGGGCAGGTCGGCGACGATGTTGTACCAGTGGGTGGGGATCTTCGACTCGTCGAGGACGATCTTGGTGCGCTCGGGTGCCTTCACCCGGCCGAGGATAGTGCGCCGCCCGGGCCCGCGACCACGGATCGCCAGTGACGATCCGGCGGCCCGCGAGATCCGGTCTCGCGCCTCATGGGTAGTCGTCCGATCGACCCAGGAGAGCTCATGTTTCTCGGCTCGTACACCTATCACGGCGCACCGGCGGTCCTGTTCGCCGGCTACCGCCGGCTGCTCAGCCGTTTCCCCGACAGCGGCTTCGCGCTGCACGTGGCGGCCACCACCTCAACCGGCATTGTCGTCGTCGACGCCTGCCCGAGCGCCGAGGAGTTCGGCCGGTTCAGCAGGAGCCCGGAACTCCGGGCCGACACCCTGGCCGCGGGGCTCCCGCTTCCCGAAGTCCGGCCGCTCGGTGAGGTCGTCCACGCCGTGCTGCCCGCCCCGGTGCCGTTGGCGGTGCCGCGATGACCGACACCCGAAGCGAACTCGCGCTGCTGGACGCCGTCGGCCAGGCCGACCTGGTGCGCCGCGGAGAGGTCACCGCCACCGAACTGGTCGAGGCCGCGATCGGGCGGATCGAGGCGGTCAACCCGCTGCTCAACGCGGTGATCTGCACCGACTACGACCGGGCGCTGGCGCGTGCCGCGAGCCGGCCGAGCGGTCCCCTGGCCGGTGTGCCGTACCTGCTGAAGGACCTGGTCGTCGAGCAGGAGGGCGTCCCGTTCACCGAGGGCAGCCGGTTCCTGGGCGGCAACGTCTCCACCGTCACCAGCGAACTCGTGCACCGCCTGGAGCGGGCCGGCCTGATCGTCCTGGGCCGGACCAACAGCCCCGAGTTCGGCCTGCTGTCGGCCTGCGAACCCACGCTGCACGGCCCGACCCGCAACCCGTGGTCGCTCGGCCACTCCACCAGCGGCTCCAGCGGCGGTTCGGCGGCCGCGGTGGCGGCGGGGATGGTGCCGGCCGCGCACGGCAACGACCTCGGCGGCTCGTTGCGCTACCCGGCCTCCGCCTGCGGCCTGGTCGGTCTGAAGCCGACCCGCGCCCGGGTGCCGCTGGGCCCGCTCTACGGCGAGGTGCTGAGCGGGATGGGGGTCGAGCACGCCGTGACCCGGACCGTCCGGGACAGTGCCGCCCTGCTCGACGCCGTGGCGGGTCCGGACCTCGGCGATCCCTACCCGGCGCCACCGCTGCGTCGCCGGCTGGCGGCCGAGGTGGGGGCCGACCCCGGCCGGCTGCGGATCGCCTGGAGCACCCGCAGGGCCGACGGCCGGGACGTCCACCCCGACTGCGCCGCCGCGATCGCCGAGGCGGTGACCGTGCTCGCCGGGTGCGGCCACGACCTGGTCCAGGCGGACCTGCCCGGCCTGACCCACGAGGTCGGCGCGGCGATCGGCACGCTGTTCGACGCGGCCTCGGCCTGGATCGTCGACTACTGGATTGGGGTCCTGGGTCGCGCACCCGGGCCCGAGGACCTGGAACCCCTCACCCGGGCCCACTGGGAGGCCGGCCGCAGGGTCGGCGCGGCCGCCTACCTGGGTGCGGTCGAGACCGTCCAACGGTTCGGACGCCGCACCGCCGGCTTCCTCGGGGAGTACCACGCCCACCTGACCCCGACGCTGTCGGCGCCCCCGGCGGAGATCGGCTGGATCACCTCGACCCCGGACGATCCCTACCGGGCGCGTCGGCTGGCGTCCCGGGACGGCGGCGTCCAGGCTGGCGGTGATCGCCGAACTGATCGCGGCCGCCGAGGCCGCCGGTGACCCCGATCTGCGCGCCGAGGCGGAGGGCCTGCGCGCGGCGGTGCTGCTCGAGCTCGGCGATCCCGCGGGGGTGGCCGCGCTGCGTCGCGCCGTCGAACTGTTCGAGCGGCTCGGGCACATCCGCGGCCGCTGGGCCTCGCTGTCGCGACGGGCCACGCTCGCCTCGGTCGCCGGCGACCTCGATGCGGCCGCGGCCGCGGCGTCCGAGGCGTTGGCGATCGGGGAGCGGATCGGGGTGCCGGACGCCGTCGGCTGTCACGGGACGCTGATGACCAGCCTCGCGGTGCTGGGCAGGGCGGTCACCCTTCCCGCGCTGCCGGCGGACGACCCGGTGGCCGCGGTGCTGCCGGTGCTGATGGTGCTGGCCGGCGACGACACCCAGGTCGAGGCGCTCCGGCGGCTTCCGGTCGCCGCGCTGCCGCCTGAGTACCACCTCGAGTTCAGGGTCGCCGCGGCGGCGGCGTTCGCGCTCCGGGGCACCGACGAGCAGTGCCGGGCGATCCACGACCAGCTGCTGCCGTACGGCGGAGGTCACGCCGTCGTCGGGGGCTGCGCCAGCGACTACGGCCCGGTCGACCACTACCTGGGGATCACCGCGGCCCGGATCGGCGAGTCGGGCGCGGCAGCAGGTCGCCTGCGGGCTGCCGCCGAGCAGGCCGCGCGCCTGGGCGCGCCCGGGTGGGCTCGACTGGCCGACCGGGCGGTCGCCGCACTGGCCGGACGGCGCCCGGACACCTGGCTGCGCTGGGACGGCGCAACCTGGCACCTCGCCTACGACGGGCTGGAGGCACACCTGCCGGACGCCAAGGGCCTGCACGACCTGGCGGTTGCTCGCCGCGCCCGGCGAGCCGGTCCACGTCCACACGCTGCTCGGGCGGGCCGAACCCGCCACGGGTGCCGACCCGGTCCTCGACGACCAGGCCAGGCGCGCCTACCGACGCCGGCTCGACCTGCTCGCCGCTCAACTCCGGGACGCCGACCGCGACGGTGACCCGGCGGCCTCCGAAGCGGCCACCGCGGAACTCGCGGCGCTGCGGCACGAGCTCGCCGCCGCGTCGGGGCTGGGCGGTCGCGCCCGCCGGCTCGGGGACGAGGTGGAGCGGGCCCGCAAGACCGTGTCGGCGCGCCTCCACGACTCGCTGGCCAGGATCGACCGGGTGCATCCGGTTCTCGGCGCGCACCTCAGCGCCGCGGTGTCGATCGGCACCTGGTGCTGCTACCGGCCGGATGAGCCGGGCCCGATCGAGCCGCGCCGGGTCACAGCCACCTGAATCTCCGGAACAGCAGGTAGAGCACGATCATCACCACGAAGCTGACCGCCATCACCGCGAAGTAGCCGTACTCCCAGTGCAGCTCCGGCATGTTGTCGAAGTTCATCCCGTAGACGGCGCCCAGCGTGGTCGGCACGGCGACGATCGCGAGCGCCGCCGAGATCTTCCGCATGTCGCGGTTGTCGGCGAGGCTGGCCCGGGCCAGCGCGGCCTGCAGGATGTTGGTCAGCTGGTCCTCCAGCGCCAGCACCGTCTCGCGCACCGCCTGGACGCGCTCGGCCAGCTCCCGGAAGTAGGGCTTGGCGTTGTCGTGGATCTGGCCGAACTCCCGGGTGTACAACGCGGTCAGCGGCGCGCACAGGGGTGCCACGCAGCGGCGGAACTCGATCAGCTCGCGCTTGATCTGGTACGGACGCTCGACATCGGGACGGCTGCGATCGTCGAAAACCAGCTGCTCGCAGTCCTCGACGTCGTCCTCCATCTGCTGGGCCACCCGCTCGAAGTCGTCGATGGCGACCGACAGGCACGCGTACAGCACCCGGGAGGGCCCGCGCGGCATGTCGTCGGACTCCTGCTCGACCTCGGCCCGCACCTCCGGCATCCGCGACGGGCCGCTGTGCCGCGAGGTCATCACGAACCAGTCGCCGAGGAAGACCATCAGCTCGCCGGTGGTGACGATCTCGGGCGGCGCGTCGGCGTCCCGTTCCTGGTAGGCGACGGTGGAGACCACGAAGAACAGGTGGTCGTCGAACCGTTCCAGCTTCGATCGGCGATGGCCGTGCACGGCGTCCTCGATGGCCAGCTCGTGCAGGCCGAGGTGAGCGCCGAGGGTGCCCATCGTGGTCTCGGACGGGTTGTGCAGGCCGAGCCACAGATACCCGTCGCCGGCGCGCGCCGCGGTGACCGCGGCCTCCAGGTCGGCCGACGGCAGCCGTCGGCCGGCGTGGTACCGCGACCAGGTCCACTCCGGCGGGACGTGGCCTGCCTTGCGCTCGCCGGTCTCCGCGGGTGCGGCGTCCCGACTGCTCTGAGCTGCTGTCATGGCCATCTCCTTGCCCGAGCCGCCAGCAATGGTATGCCGCCGTTCAGGCCTGGGACAGTAGTCCGGCCATCCAGCTTTCGACGTCGTCCGCGGTGCGTGGCAGCCGGGCCGAGAGGATCTCGCAGCCGTCGTCGGTGATCAGCACGTCGTCCTCGATCCGGACGCCGATGCCGCGCAGCTCCTCGGGCACCAGCAAGTCGGTCGACTTGAAGTACAGGCCGGGTTCGACGGTGATCACCATGCCCGGTTCCAGCGTCCCCTCGCGGTAATTCTCCTGCCGGGCCCGGGCGCAGTCGTGGACGTCGATGCCGAGATGGTGCGAGGTCCCGTGCACCATCCAGCGCCGATGGTGCCCGCCGGTTTCGGGGTTCAGCGACTCCTCGACGCTCACCGGCAGCAGCCCCCACTCGTGCAGGTGCTCGGCGATCACCCGGATCGCGGCGGCGTGCACGTCGGCGAACCTGGCACCCGGGCGGGCCGCGGCGATGCCGGCCCGCTGGGCGGCCAGCACCGCGTCGTAGACCTTGCGCTGAGCGGGCGAGAACCGGCCCGACACGGGCAGGGTTCGGGTGATGTCGGCGGTGTAGAGGCTGTCCAACTCCACCCCGGCGTCCAGCAGCAGCAGGTCGCCCGGACGCAGATCGCCGTCGTTGTCTATCCAGTGCAGCGTGTTGGCGTGGTCGCCGGAGGCCGCGATGGTGTCGTAGCCGACCGCGTTGCCGGCGTGCCGCGCGTACAGCCCGAACACGCCCTCGACCCAGCGCTCGCCGCGGCCGCGCCGGACCGCCTCGGGCAGGGCGGCGACGACAGCCTCGAAACCGTCGGCGGTGGCGTCGCAGGCCGCCCGCAGCTGGTCGGCCTCGAAGCCGTCCTTGACCAGCCGCAGTTCGCTCAGCGCGATGCTCAGCCGGTCGTCGGACGCCGCGTCCGCCTCGGCGCCGACGGCGGTGCGCTGCGCCTGCAGCGCCGCGGTCAGCCCGGCCTCGGCGTCGGCGACGATCAGCACCCGGGTGGTGCCGGCGTTCTTGGCCAGGGCGTCCGGGAGCTGACCGATCGGGGCGCAGGCCAGACCGGACAGCGCCTCCATCTCGGCCAGCGATTCGCGTTGTCCGACCCACATCTCGCCGTAGCGGGCGTCGGCGTAGAACTCCGGCTCGGTGCGCGGCGCCCGCGGCTTGAAGTACAGCGTGGCGTCGTGGCCGTCGTCGGTGGGCTCCAGGACCAGCACGGCGCCGGGTTCGCGGTCGGTGCCGAGCCCGGTCAGGTGCGCGAACGCCGAATGCGGGCGGTACCGGTAGTCGGTGTCGTTGGAGCGCACCTTGAGCTCGCCGGCCGGGATCACCAGCCGGTCACCGGGGAACTGGGCGCTGATCGCCCTCCGGCGAGCCCCGGTGAAGGCGGTCGCCGGCAGGGCGTCCGGGAGCTCGGCGGAGTACGGTGCCCAGCCCTGCGGGATGAACTCCTTGAACGGGTCCGAGAACGGCGTCTGCCGGTTGGGCAGCTTCTGCTCGCCGGTCGTGGGCGCGGTGTCGTCGTCGGTCACGGTTCAGCTGTTCCAGCGCAGGACCGCCCAGGACTCCTTCTCGCGGCCCAGGATGGACAGGCTGGCGGTCTCGACGGGGAAGGCCTGACCGAAGATCAGCGGGAAGTCGAGCCAGCACAGGGCGAGAACCCGGGAGGCGTGGCCGTGGCCGAAGCAGATGGCCTTGTCGACGCCGGAGGCCCGGACGCGGTGCACGACGCGGGTGAGTCGCTTGCGGACCTGGTCGGCGGTCTCGCCGTTCGGGACGCCGTTGTACCAGAGCCGCCAGCCGGGGTGGTGGTTGGCGCGGATGTCGGCGGACGTGACGCCCTCGTAGTCGCCGTAGTTCCACTCCTGCAGGTCGTCGGTGACCTCGTAGTCGGTGAAGCCGGCGAGTTCGGCGGTGCGCCGGGCGCGAAGCCGGGGACTGGACAGGACGAGGCCGAACTCGCTCGGGTCGAGCCGCGGCCGCAGCGCCCTGGCCTGCTCCTCGCCCTCGGCGGTGAGGTCGATGTCGGTGTAGGAGGTGTGCTGGCCGGACTTGCTCCATGCGGTCTGTCCGTGGCGGATCAGGTACAGCAGTGTCATGCCGCCATCTAACCGTGTCCGATGGCCGCATGGGGAGCCCGGACGCCACCCGCCCAGTAGAGTCGGGGGCCACAACTCCAGGAGGTCGCCATGCAGGCTGCTGCCACCGCTCAATCGAGGCTGCTGGGGCTGCAGTCGATCGACACCGCGATCGCCCAGCTGGAGCATCGCCGGCGGTCTCTGCCGGAACTCGCGCGGATCGCCGAGAAGCAGCAGCTGCGCCGCCGGCAGGGTGAGCGGCTGATCGCGACCAACACCGCCGTCAGCGATCTGGAGCTCGACGTCGCCAAGGCCGAGGCCGACCTGGTGCCGGTGCGCGAACGTCTCGAGCGCGACCAGCAGCGGGTCAACTCGGGCGCGGTGACCGACCCCAAGCAGCTGAACGCCCTGCTGGACGAGATCCAGCACCTGAAGCGGCGGATCAGCGACCTCGAGGACGTGGAGCTGGAGCTGATGGAGCGCCTCGAGGAGGCCACCGCCGAGCGCGACGAGGTGGTGGCCGCCCGGAGTGCGGGGGAGACCGAGCTGCGGGCGCTGCTGGCCGCCCGCGACGAGCAGGTGGCGGTCCTGGACGCCGAACTGGCCGAGCGGAACGCCGAGCGGGCCGGGGTCGCCGCCGAGCTTCCCGGCGACCTGCTGGAGCTGTACGACCGGATCCGGGTCAAGAGCGGTTCGGGCGCCGCCGCGCTGATCCGTCGGCGCTGCTCCGGCTGCCAGCTGGAGGCGACCGCCGCGGATCTCACCCGCTACCGGTCCGCGCCGCCGGACGAGGTGCTGCGCTGCGAGGAATGCAACCGGATCCTGGTCCGGACGGCCGAATCAGGGCTGTGATGGCCCGCGCCCCGCGGCTGCCCCAGGGCGGGCCGTCACTCGTGGACGACGACGCGCGACCCGCCCCGGCCTCCGCGCAGACGGTTCCCCGGCGGCGGCTCGTGGTCGAGGCCGACGGCGGCTCCCGCGGCAACCCGGGACCGGCCGCCTACGGTGCGCTGGTGCGCGACGCGCTCACCGGCGACGTCCTGGACGCCGAGGGCCGGACCCTGGGCGCGGCCACCAACAACGTGGCCGAGTACGCCGGGCTGATCGCCGGCCTGGAGATGGCCCGGGCGATCGACCCGGACGCCGCCGTCGAGGTGCGGATGGACTCCAAGCTGGTGATCGAGCAGATGGCCGGCCGCTGGAAGATCAAGCATCCGGACCTGAAGCCGTTGGCGCTCAGGGCGCAGTCGCTGCGTCCGCCCGCGGTCACCTGGACCTGGGTGCCGCGAGCCGAGAACAAGCCGGCCGACCGGCTGGTCAACGAGGCGCTGGACGGCTCGCCGCGGCGTCGGACCTCCGGCTGAGCCCGCAAACCGGCCGGGGGATCGCGGCTCGCCGGCCGGTCAGGCATTGCCCGGGCCGATTCGCCGAAGTACAGTCCCGCTCATGTTCTTCAGCGCGAACGCCGGTCGGCCCGCGGCGCCCCTGGGCGCCGTCGAGTGTCGTGGTGTGCCCGCGATGATGCGCGCGTGTATGTAGCCGCGCCCGGCAAGGACAGCTGATCGAGCCCCGCTCCGGCCCTCGGCCGTGAGCCGGTGCGGCCGCGCCTGCGCGGCCGGCTCGAACCCGCCTCCGCCCACTCGCGCCCAGGTCGCCGCGCGCCCGCCGTCGTCGGGCTCGCCTCCCGGCCATCGACCCGTCACACCATTCTCAGCAGAGAGCACGATCGTGAACCTGACCCATGTGCAGTCCACCTCCGAGGCGCCCGGCGGCGTGCCCGCCGCCCGCCCGCCCGTGAGCAGCCTGCTCGCCGGTCCCGGGCATCCGCAGCGGGCTCAGCGCGGGCGCGGCCTGCGTGCCCGAACGTGGCGGGCCGAGGGGCTGCTGCGGATGTTCGAGAACGTCCTGGAGATCGGCGAGGACCCCGATGAGCTGATCGTCTACGCCGCGCTGGGCAAGGCCGCCCGGGACTGGCCGCAGGCCCGGGCTATCGCCCGCGCACTGCTGGAGCTGGAGGAGCAGCAGACCCTGGTGCTGGCCTCCGGCGCCGCGGTCGGCGTCCTGGACACCGGGGAAGCGGCGCCGCTGGTGGTCTCGGCGGTGAACAACACCGTCGGCCGGTGGGCGACGCCCGAACGGTTCTACGAACGCGCGGCCGCCGGCCGGACCATCTGGGGCGGGCTGACCGCCGGGGCCTGGCAGTACATCGGACGCCAGGGCGTCCTGGCCGGCACCTACGAGCTGCTCGCAACCATCGCCCGGGTGCACTTCGGGGCGGCGCCCGGAGCCGAGGCCGAGGTGCTGAGCGGACGCTGGCTGCTCACCGCCGGCCTGGGCGGGATGGGCTCCTCGCAGCCGATCAGCGCCCGCATGCTCGGGCTGAGCTCGCTGAGCGTGGAGGCCGACCCGGCCAAGGCGGAGCGGCTGCGGGTGGCCGGCGGGCTGGATCTGGTCACCGACGATCTCGACAGCGCCCTCGGCGCCATCGGGCAGGCCGACGCCGCGGTTGCCGTCGGGCTGGTGGGCAACGCGGCCGACGTTTTCGCGGAGATCGCCCGGCGCGGCATCACCGCCGATATCGTCACCGACCAGACCGCGGCCCACGACGCCCGCTTCGGCTACCTGCCGCGGGGCTACGACCTGGACGGCTGGCGCCGGGCCCGCGAGCGGCGTCCGGAGCAGGTGGAGCGGGACGCCCGTGCCTCGATCGCCCGCCAGGTGACGGCCATGCTGGAACTGGCGGACGCCGGCGCCGTCGTCTTCGAGAACGGCAACAACCTGCGGGTGCAGGCCATCGAACACCTCGGCCCGGACGCCGAGCAGCGGGTGAATCGGATTCCCGGCTTCATGGAGGGCTACCTGCGTCCGTTGTTCGCCCGCGGCATCGGGCCGTTCCGCTGGGTCTGCCTGTCCGGCGAGCCCGAGGACCAGCGGGTCCTCGACGACCTGGCCGTCCGGCTGTTCCCGAACCGGCCCGAGATCGCCCGCTGGATCGGCCTGGCCCGCGCGAAGATCCCGCCGCAGGGTCTGCCGGCCCGGTCGGCCTGGCTGGGCCATGGGGAGCGTTCCGAGTTCGCGATCGCCGTCAACGACCTGGTCGCCGACGGCACGCTGGCCGCGCCGGTGCTGTTCAGCCGCGACCACCTGGACGCGGCGTCGATGACCCACCCGCGGATCGGCACCGAGGGCATGCGGGACGGCTCGGACGGCTCCACCGACTTCCCGCTGCTGGACGGGCTGCTGCTCGCCGCCACCGGCGCCGACCTGGTGGCCGTGCACTCCGGCGGCGGCGGATACTCCGGCTGGATGCAGTCCGCCGGGGTGTCGATCGTGGCCGACGGACGCCCGGCGACCGCCGTCCGGCTACGGCGTTCCCTGGACGCCGACACCGGACTCGGGGTGCTGCGCCATGCCGTCGCCGGCTACCCGGAGGCGGCCGCCAGCGTCGCCGCCGGCGGCGAGACCGGACACGCCCCGCTGACCTGGCTGACCGAAGCGGACGGGAGCGAACGATGAGGGAACTGACCCGCGACGACGCCCGGCACGCCGTCCTCGGCGGCGGCGTGCTGGCCTGCGGCGGAGGCGGCTGGAAGCATCACGGCGAGCTGATGGGAGAGTTGGCGACCAGCCTGGAACGGCCGGTGCTGGCGTCCGTGGACGAACTCCCCGACGACACCTGGGTGGCGACGGTGACCGCGATCGGGGCGCCGGCGGCGAAGAACTGGGAGATCCGTCCGGTCGACTACGTACACGCCCTGCAGGAGCTGATCCGGGTCGCGGACGTCCCGATCACCGCCGTGATGACCGCCCAGAACGGCTACTCCACAACGCTCAACGGCTGGATCCAGTCGGCGGTGCTCGGGGTGACCGTGCTGGACTCCGCGGGCGACGTCCGGGCCCACCCGACCGGAAAGCTGGGCGGGCTGGGGCTAGGCGAGCGTCCCGGGTATGAGTCGATCCAGGTGGTCAGCGGCGGCAACCGGGAGCTGCACGGGCATTTCCTGAGCGTGAACCGGGGCAACCTGAACACCGTCGACAATGTGCTGCGCGACACCTCGGTGCGCACCGGCGGCTTCATCGCCTCGGCCCGCAACCCGGTCGAGTTGAGCTGGGTGAAGGCCAACGGGGCGCACGGCTCGATCTCGCTGGCCCTCGACCTGGGCGCCGACATCGAGGCCGCGCGGGTCTCGGGGCCGGACGCCGTCGTGCAGGCGGTCGGGCAACGCCTCGGTGCCGAGCTGATCGACGAGGGCACGCTGCGGATCGCGAAGCGGACCCGGACCGTCGGCGGCTGGGACCACGGCGCCTTCGGCATCGGCGAGCACACCGTGCCGTACCTCAACGAGTACATGGCCGTCGAAGGCCCCGGCGGCCGGGTGGCCAGCTATCCCGACACCATCGTGATCATCGACAAGGCGACCGGTGAGGGGCTGGCGGTCAAGGACGCCGGCCGTGGTGGGCAGGACGTCGCGCTGCTGGTCTCCCGGGCCGGCCGGCTGCCGGTCTCCGGCTCGAGCATCGACCGGGCCGGACTGGCCGAATGCGAGCAGATCATCGGCATCGACTTCCTGGCCCACCTTGATCCGGGCCTCGAGCCCGGGACCGCGGCCTACCGGAGCGACCGATGAGCGCCGCCGAACTGATCGAGGTCGTCCCCGGCCCCTGGGACCGGCGACCGCCGGCACCCGGGCCGGCTGTGGCGTCCGCCGTGGTGCCGCGGATCTGCCCCACCACCGGCGGCGAACTGCACAGGCCGCCCCGGGTGGTCCGGATCGGTGACCGGTTGACCCCCGAGGACGTCGCCGACGTGGCCATCGGCCATGCCGTGGTGACGGTCGGCGACGGCGTCCGGGACCGGCTGGCGCACGCCCGGCTGCTGGTCGAGCAGGCGCTGGCCGCCGGCACGCCGATCTACGGCCTGAACCGCGGGCTCGGACCGCTGCGGGACAGCGAGATCCCGGCGGAGCTGATCGCCGACTTCCAGCGTTTCGTCATCCTCAGCCACTCGGCGGCGATCGGTGAGCCGCTGTCCCGGATCGAGAGCCGGGCCGCCCTGCTGGCCCGGCTGAACACCCTGGTGGCCGGGGGATCGGGGGCCTCGCCGTCGCTCTTCGACGGGCTGCTTGAGTTGCTCCGCCGGGACGTCATCCCGGTGATCCCCGACCAGGGCTCGGTGGGTGCCGGGGACCTCTCCCAGCTCGCCGCGGTCGGCGAGGTGCTGTTGGGCGCCGGACGGGCCTGGTTCCCGGGCGAGGACCGGGTGGTCCCCGGCGGCGAGGCGCTCGCAGCGGCCGGCCTTGCGCCGCTGCGGCTGGCCGCCAAGGACGCCCTGGCGCTGGTCGGCTCCAACGCGTTGTCGATCGCCACGGCCGCGCTCGCCCAGCGGCGGGCCAGCCTGGTCGCCGAACGGGCCGATCTGGTGGCGGCCCTCACCCTGGAGGCGGTCGGGGCGAACCTGAGCCCGTTCGACGCGACCGTGCTGGCCGCCCGGCCACACGCCGGCCAGCAGATCAGCGGCGGCCGGATCCGCGACGTCCTGGCCGGGGGAGACCTCGCCGCCGGGCGCCGGGTCAGCAACACCCTGCAGGACCCGATCTCACTGCGCACCGTGCCGCAGGTGCACGGGGCGCTGATCGATCACCTGGACGAGCTGGAACGGACCCTGGTGGTCGAGCTGAACTGCGCCCCGGACAACCCGTTCCTCGACCCGGAGCGGGGCCTCTTCCTGTCGAACGGCAATTTCTCCATCACCAACATCGCGATCGGCTTCGACGGGCTGCGGATCGCGCTGGCCCACCTGGCCGGACTCGCCGAGCGGCGGGTGGCGATCCTGGTGCGACGCCTCAGGCAGGGCGTCCCGCTGGCCGAGCAGGTGCAGGCCGTCACCGCGTCCGCCGGCTATGTGACACCGGTGATCCTGACCCAGACGGCATCGGCCCTGGTCTCCCGCGTCAAGCATGCGGCGACCCCGATCTCGCTGACCGGCACCATCGTCGGCGACGGTGTGGAGGACCACTCGTCGATGGCGTACTCCTCGATCAGGCTGACCGAGGAGGTGCTCGACCTGGTCGAGCGGCTGCTGGCCGTGGAGGCGCTGCTGGCCGCCACCGTGATCTCGGCCCACCCGCACGGCGGTGCGCTGCTCGGTCCGCCGGTGGAGCGGCTGCGGGCGGCGATCGTGGACGTCACCACCCGCACCCAGGCCACCGCCGAGGTGATCGACTGGGTGGTGGAGGCGCTGCGCCGGGAGCGCCGGGGCGACGACCTGGCCGAGATGCGGGCGCCGGCCGCGCCGCCGCCGATCGCCAACCACGATCAGGAGGTGGCCCGGCACGACCAGCTGCACTAGGCGGTGGCCCGCCCGGCCGAGGTTGCGCGGTGTGGCGCACGTGCCCCGGGTCCGGACCCGCGCAGTGAACCCGAAGCCGAGCGACCTCGTCCGACGTCCCGTCCGCGCGGGTATCACCGGGGCGTCCGGGGACTACCTTGAGGCATGCGATACCGGTCCCGTTCGGTCCGGGGTATCCGGGCCCACGCGGTCTGCGGCGTGAACGGCGTCTCGTTCGCGCTGACCGCGACCGAGTTCGCCCGCCGGGGCCTGCTCGGGTTCTGTGTCGAACGCGCCGCCGAGGGCGGCCCGTTCCTGTGGCTGCGCGGCTTCAAGGTGTTCCGCTCGCTGGTGCCGGATCCGCAGCCCGACGACGAGGTGTCCACCTACACCCATCCGATCCAGGCGCTGGTCTGGGACGACTTCACCCTGCGGCCGGACACCCGCTACACCTACCGCTTCCATCCGATGCGGGGGACGCCGGCCAGGCCGCGCCGCAACCGGCCGATCACGATCACCGTCCGCACCGAGCCGCTGCACGGCGGCGTCCATGACGTGGTGTTCAACCGCGGCGTGGCGTCCAGCCAGGCCTACCAGCGCCAGTTCGGCGGCAGGTCGCCCGACCAGCAGCCCACCGCCGAGCGACGGCAGGCCGCCCTGGACTGGCTGAGCCGCGATCTCGACGACGTGCTGCTCGGCTTCATCCGCTCGGCCGGGCCGGGCGACTCGCTGCGCGGAGCGTTCTACGAGTTCAGCTACCGACCGGTGCTCGACGAGCTTCAGGCCGCCGCCGGCCGCGGCGTCGACGTGCGGCTGGTGATCGACTTCAAGGACGTCGACAGCGGCCCGCGGGCGCCCAATGCCGCCGCCATCGCCGGCGCGGCCTTTCCGACCGGGGTGATCGTCGCCCGCGAGGCGCGGGTCTCGGCGATCGCGCACAACAAGTTCCTGGTGCTGGCCCGCGGCGGCCTGCCGGAGCAGGTCTGGACCGGCTCGACCAACCTGACCATGGGCGGCGTGCACGGTCAGTCGAACGTCGGGCACCTGATCACCGATGCGACCACGGCAACGACCTTCACCGCCTACTGGGAGCTGTTGGCCGGCGACCCGGGCGGACGCCGCGAGGACTCGGCGTCGCTCAAGCGCAGCCGCAACGCCACCTTCAAGGCCGACGTCGCCGCGCTCAGCCCCGCCCCCGCCGACCGGGCCGGGGTGGCGTCCGGGATCACGCCGGTGTTCAGCCCGCGTCCCGACCTGGCGGCCCTGCAGCTGTACGCCGGCCTGATCGGCGGGGACGCGAGCTCACTGGTGTGCGCCACCTTCGCCTTCGGCATCGCCCAGGAGATCGCGGAGTCGGCCGCCGCCGGCACCCCGGACGGCCCGCTGCGGTTCTTCCTGCTGGAGACCCGCGGCAAGGCGACCGTCCGGCTGGACGCCAGCCGCAACGTCTACCAGGCCTGGGGTTCGGAACTGAGCCATCCGCTTGGCCGCTGGGTGGCCGAGACCACGACCCGCGAGCTGGGGCTCAACCGGCACGTGGCGTTCATCCACGACAAATTCCTGCTCTGCGACCCGCTCGGGGCCGACCCGGTCGTGGTCACCGGCTCGGCCAACTTCTCCCGGGCGTCCACCACCGAGAACGACGAGAACATGGTGATCATCCGCGGCGACCGCCGGGTCGCCGACATCTACTTCACCGAGTTCAACCGGCTGTTCTTCCACTACTACTTCCGCTCGGTGGTGCAGCGGGTCGCCGGCGGCCCGGACGCCGCGGCGTCCGACCAGCACGCCCTCGACCTGGCCGAGGACGACTCGTGGACGGCCAGCTACGCGCCGGGCACGCTGCGCGCGAAGCGGGTGGCGAAGCTGGCCGAGATGACGGACGCGCAGCCCGGCTGAGTGCGGCGCTACTTCTCCGCGTCCGAGACCAGGTGCGCGGTGCCGGAGGCCACGGCGGTGACCGCGAGCACGGACGGCCAGCCGCCGATCCGCTTGGCCAGCGGGTGCGACAACCCGAACGCAGCGACGTACAACGCCGACAGCCCGGCGGCCGCGGCCCACCCGTGCCGGGCGTACCAGGTCCGGGCCGCCCAGGCGCCGGCCACGCCCAGCAGGACGCCACCCAGCGGGCGGATGCCGGACTCGCGGGCGGTCAGCCAGCCCCCGATCAGGCCGACTGCGGTGACCGCGGAGGTGTTCACGTCTTTGGCGGGCTTCATGGCGCCAGCCTAGGTCTCCCGGACGGGTCGCGTCGCCGCCGGGTCCCGGCGCCGAACCCGATGACCGGTCTCACACCGGGTGGTCGGCAGGCGTCCCGTGTCCCGCCGGGCAGTCGGCAACGGCACTGGTGCCGCGTCCACCAACCTTCGCCCGCTGCGCGGCGCCCGGACCGGCGCCCCGCTGCGTTCTCGGTCGCCGTGCGACCCGGTACGCCTCCCTCGTCGGCGTTGCCAGGCATCCGGCCGAACACCGCTCACCAGGGCGAACCCTGGCGGGCACGGCACTAGGGTGATCGCCACATCGACGAGAGGAGTCCGGCGGTGGGTGCGTGGTCGGCGGTCGGCCTGGTCCTGGGGCTGGCCATGTTCCTGGTCAGCTTCGCGCCCAGCCTGCTGCCGCGCCGCTGGTTGCTGCAGGGCCTGGTCGGCGGCTTCAGCGCCGCCACCGGCTACCTGGTCGGCTTCCTGCTGGAGATGACCGCGGACGCCGTGATGCGGCTGCTCGACCTCGACGTCCAGGTCAGCTGGCACCTGCCGGGCGGCATCTGGATCCTCGCCGGCCTCGGCGTGATCGCGGTGATCCTGGGCTGGTGGTGGTCGGTGCGCGAGCATCGCGAGACCGCCCGGCTCGTGGGCATGACCGAGCAGGCCGCCTGGCACGACATCGCCTCGACGGCGGTCGCCCTGGCCACCATGGTGCTGCTGATGCTGCTGATCCGCGCGATCGTGCTGTTCACCAGTTGGGTCAGCCGCGGCCTCGACCTGTTCCTGCCGTCGGTGCTGTCGATCACCGGCGCCCTGGTCATCGCGCTGGTGGTGCTGCGAATGGTCAACCGGATGGTGTTCCACCAGGCGCTGGAGCGGATCTCGCGGCAGGCCGACAAGATGGACCGGCGCCGCCCGCGGAACCTGCAGGCGCCCCAGTTGCCGACTCGCAGCGGGTCGGCCGGCTCCGCGCAGTCCTGGGACGACCTGGGCCGGCGGGGCCAGATCTTCACCTCCTGCGGGCCCCGGGCCGACGGCATCGCCGCGGTCGTCGGAGAGCCCGCGATGGAACCGATCCGGGTCTACGCGTCGCTGGGGGACGCCGGCATCGAGGCGGCGGTCGAACTCGCCATGACCGAGGTGCGCCGGACCGGCGCGCTGGACCGCGGCACCCTGGTGATCGACACCCCGGCGGGGCGCGGCTGGGTGGACGAGTTCTCCGTCCAGGCCGTCGAATACCTGACCGGCGGCGACTGCGCCACGGTGTCGGTGCAGTACTCGAAGCTGGCCAGTGCCTTCGTCTACCTCGCGGACGCCGAGACCCCGCGGGCCTGCGCGCGGGCCCTGTTCGCCGCGCTGGAGGAGGCGATCCACGATCTGCCCGCGCAACGGCGTCCGAAGGTCTACGCGAGCGGGGAGTCGCTGGGCTCCTACGGCGGGCACGGAGCGTTCGTGGACGCCGACGACATGCTCGCCAAGGTGGATGGCGCGCTGTGGATCGGCACCCCCGGGTTCACCGCGATCGCCCGCGGCCTGACCCATTCCCGAATGCGCGGATCGCCCGAGATCACACCGGTGATCGAGAACGGCCGGCACATCCGGTTCGTCACCAAGCCGACCGAACTGGTGGCCGACGCCTACGGACGGCCGCTCGGGGAGTGGGACACCCCGCGCATCGTGTATGTGCAGCACGCGTCCGACCCGATGTGCCGGTTCACCGGCGACCTGGCCTGGCGGGAGCCGGACTGGATGCGGGAGCGGGCCGGCAGCGACGTCAACGCCTCGCTCCGCTGGTGGCCGCTGGTGACCTGGTTCCAGATCTCCACCGACATGCTGACCAGCCTGGACACCCCCGCGGGCCACGGACACATCTACGAGGACGAGCTGGTGCCCGCCTGGGCCGCGGTGCTGCAGCGTACCGACGCCCCGATCACGGCCATCACCGCGGCGATCCGGTCCTCGGTCGACACGCTGAAGGCGCCGAGCCGGCTGCCCGGATCGGCCAACTCGGCGTCCTGACCCGACGTGCCGCCCGGACCTCTCGCCCACCCGCTGACCGCTCGCCTGACTATTCAGCGCTCGCCGAATTCGGCGAGCCCTGAATAGTTGGGCGAGCGTTTCGTGGCGACACTAGGGTGAGCCCGACAGCGAACGGAGGTCACCGATGCCCGGCCGCACGATTGCGTTCCTCGACCAGGTACCCGCGCCCCTGCGCGAGGGGCTCGCGCGGCTGAGGGAGTCGCTCGGCGTCCCGGAGGACTTCGACGAGCCGGTGCTGGCCGCGGCCGAGCGGGCGGCCGCGAACGTCCGGCTGCCCGACCGGGACCTGACCGGGGTGCCGTTCGTCACCATCGACCCCGAGGGTGCGCGGGACCTTGACCAGGCCGTCCACATCGAACGGGACGGCGACGGCTACCTGGTCTGCTACGCCATCGCGGACGTCGCTGCGTTCGTCAGCCCCGGTGACCCGATCGATCTCGAATGTCACCAGCGGGTGGCCACCCTCTACGCGCCGACCCGGCGGACGCCGCTGCACCCGGAGGTGCTCAGCGAGGACGCGGCCAGCCTGCTCCCTGACCTGGTGCGGCCGGCGCTGGTCTGGGAGATCCGGCTGGACGCCGCCGGCAGCCCGACGGCGTCCGCCGTGGGGCGGGCCCGGGTCCGCAGCCGGCGGCAGTACTCCTACGACGAGGTGCAGCGACTGCTCGACGACGGCACCGCCGAGGAGGTCCTGGTGCTGCTGGCCGAGGTCGGCCGACTGCGTGAGGCGGCCGAGGCCGCCCGCGGCGGGGTCAGCCTGGGCGTGCCCGAACAGGAGGTGCGGGTCGCCGCCGACGGCAGCTGGACCCTGGAGTACCGCACCAACCTGCCCTGCGAGGGATGGAACGCCCAGATCTCGCTGCTCACCGGCATGGTGGCCGCGGGGATGATGCTCGACGCCGGCGTCGGCATCCTGCGCACGCTGCCGCCCGCCGAGGACCATGCGATCGACCGGCTGCGCCGGACCGCGCAGGGCCTGGGCATCTCGTGGAAGCAGCGGACCGGCTACCCCGAGTTCGTCCGCAGCCTGGACCCCTCCGTACCCCGCGAGGCGGCGATGCTGAACGCCTGCACGACGCTGTTCCGGGGTGCCGGCTACGACGCGTTCACAGACTGGGCGCCCCGGAACGCCGAGCACGCGGCGATCGCCGCCCCGTACGCGCACGTCACCGCCCCGCTGCGGCGGCTGGCCGACCGCTACGCCGGTGAGCTGTGCGTCGCGTTGTCTGCCGGCCGGCCGATCCCCGGCTGGGTGCTGGCGGCGCTGGAGGAGCTGCCGTCCGAGATGGAGGCGTCGTCGCGGCGGTCCAGCCGCTACGAGCGCGGCATCGTCGACCTGGTCGAGGCGATGGTGCTGGCGCCGCGGATCGGCCACGAGTTCTCCGGCCTGTTGATCGACGTCGACCCCGACCGGTCGGCGGGCCGCCTGCAGTTGCACGACCCCGCCGTGGAGGCCCGGGTCAAGGGCGGACGCCGGCTGCGGCTGGGCACCGACATCACCGCCACCCTGGTCGCCGCCGACCTGATCGACGGACGGGTCGACTTCCGCGTCTTCGCCGACTGAGGCTAGTGGGGTGCTTCGAGCCGGGTGGTGAACACGGCCAGGAACGCCTCCGCCGCCGCCCGGGCACCAGCGATCCGGATCGCTCCCGAGTCCTCGGCCTCGGTCAGTGGCAGGCCGTGCCAGAGCAGCCGGGTGAGGACGCTCGGGGTGGTGGTCAGCGTCGCGTCGGTGTCGCCGTCGGTATCGCGGTCGATCGTCAGGCGGCCGGCGTCCAGGCTCGCCCGGAACCGCTCCGGGCCCAGGGTCAGTCCGATCCGGACGGAGACCCCGGTCGCGCGTTCCGGCTGGAACACCGTGAGCAGGGCGACCGCGAGGGCGTCCGGGCTGAGCTCCTCGGGGTGGTCGGGCAGCGGCAGCCGGCTGCCGAATCGTCCCAGGGCCAGCAGCACGGGCCGCAGTTCGCGGCCGCGATCGGTCAGCCGGTACACCCGGGGGCGCCCCGGCCCGGTGAGCTCGGTGCGTTCGGCCAGCCCGCCCGCCTCCAGGTCGCGCAGCCGCTGGGCCAGCACGTCGGGTGCGATCCGGCGCAGCGCTGCCTGCAGGTCGGTGTAGCGCTTCGGTCCCAGCAGCAGCTCGCGGACCACCAGCAGCGTCCAGCGGTCGCCGATCAGGTCGAGTGCGCGGGCGATGCCGCAGGAGTCGTCGTAGGTCCGTCTCGCCACGATCGAGATCGTACAATCCAAGTAGCTACTAGGAAAAACCTAGTAGCTGGTCTAGCCTGAGCACATGAGCGAACGATCGAGTTATCCCCATGGCGTGCCCAACTGGGTCACCTGCCTGGCCGCCGACGTCGATCAGGCGGCCGCCTTCTACGAACGGATCTTCGGCTGGACCTTCGAGGACGGCGGCGGCTACGCCCTGGCCCGGCTGCGTGGGCGTGAGGTCGCCGGCATCGGCCCCGCCGCGGAGGCCGGCGACCAGGTCGTCCCGGCCTGGATCACCGAGGTCCGGGTGGACGACGTCGCCGAGGCGGCGCGCCGGGCGGAGGGCGCGGGCGGCAGGGTGCTGACCGGCCCGATGGACCTCTCGCCGGCGTCCCAGCTGGTCGTGCTGGCGGATCCCGCGGGCGCCGTCCTGTGCGCCACCCAGCCGGTCGGCAGGCAGGGTGCCGAACTGGTCAACGAGCCCAGCGCCTGGTCGATGAGCTCGCTGACCGCTCCCGACCTGGGCGCCGTGGAGGGCTTCTATGCCGAGGTGTTCGGCTGGCGACGCGAGTCCTACGGGACAAGCAGCCTGTGGCGCCTGCCCGGCTACGTGGGCGGCGAGCCCAGCCAGCCGGTCCCGCGCGACGTCGTCGCGGTCGGCGTCGAGGCGCCGGGTGCTGCCCGCTGGGACGTCGACTTCTGGATCGCGGACGTCGAGGCCGCGGCCCGCGAGGCCGAGGCGGCGGGAGGTGCGGTGCTGGCCGGGCCGTCCGAAGTTCCGGGGCTGCCGTTCCGGTCGGCGACGCTGGCCGACCCGGGCGGGGCCGCCTTCTCGGTCAGCCAGCTGCTGCGCTGAGCGGCGCGCCGGGCAGCCCGTCCTCCCGCCCGGCGCTCAGGTGCCGATCCGAAGCGCTGCTGTGCCTCGTCCCGCCCGGGTCGGGCGTGGCCGGCGTTAGGGTGGCCGGGTGCGCACCGATGCCGGGATCGGCGAGGCGGCCGTCATCGAGCGGGCGGGCCGGCTCGGCTTCTCCGAGCAGGACCTGCTCGATCTCCGGGTGGCGGCCGCAGACCTCGCCGCCGACGCGGACCGCCGCGCCGAGTTGGCCGGGTGCGTCGAGCGGTTGCGGGCGGGTATCGGCCGGCTCGCCGTCGACGGCCCGGATCCCTGGGCCGGGGGGACCGAGCGACGCGAGGACGGACGGCTCCCGCTGCTGGCCCTGCTCGTGGTGGCCCCCGAGGTGGTCGCCCATCAGGTCGGTCGCGGCGTCCCCGAGGAGCAGGCCTGGGTCAATCTGTCCGACCTGGGCCAGCAGGTCTGGGTGCACCGGCTGGTGTACGGCCGGTTCGGGTTGCACAACCAGGACTGGCTCCGGGTGGTATGGGCCGGTGCCTTCGCCTGGCTCGGACGCCTGCAGTTCAACCTGCAGCGGTTGCCGGGCGACGAGTGGGTGCTGTCGACGCACATTCCGCGCCGCGGCTCCGATCGCGGGTCGCGGTCCGGCGCGCTCAGCCCGGACGCGGTGGACCAGTCGTTCGCCCGGGCCGTCCGCTTCTACGCCGCACACTTCCCCGACCTGCCGACGACCGCCTTCTGGTGTCACAGCTGGCTGCTGGCGCCCGAGCTCGCGGCGACGCTTCCCGGCACCAACATCGCGGCGTTCCAGCAGCGCTGGGAACTCGACGACCGGGCCGACGACGGCGACGACGACGCCGTCTACTTCACCTTCGCCCGGCAGCCGCCATACGAACTGCACCGGCTACCCCGGACGACCAGGCTCGAGCGGGCGGTGGCGTCCAGGCTCGAACACGGTGGGCACTGGCCGCTGCGCCGCGGCCGGATCGCACAAGCGGCGTTCGCGGGCGGCCGGCCGCTGCGCTGACCGCCCGGGAACGCCGCTTCGGCGACCGTCTCGTCAGTCGTCGCGGCCGTAGCGATCCTCCCAGCGGTCCTCCTCGCGCTCGCTGGCGTTGCCCTGCTTGACCGTGTCGTTGCCGGACCCGCCGCTGACGGTGTCCTTGCCCGAACCGCCCTCGACCAGGTCGTGGCCCGAGTTGCCGTAGAGCTTGTCCTTACCGCTCTCGCCCTCGATGTGGTCGTTGCCGCTGGAGCCGTGGATCCGGTCGTTGCCGCTGCCGCCCTCGAGCTCGTCGTGGCCGGAGCCGCCGTGGATGTAGTCGTTGCCCGAGCCGCCGTCGACCTCGTCGTGGCCCGAGCCGGCGCAGATGACGTCGTCGCCGCCGTTGCCGTCGATGTCGTCGTTGCCGCCCAGCCCGACGATCACGTCGCGGCCGCTGGTCCCTTCGATGTCGTCGCTGCCGTTGGTGCCGACGATGGTGGCCTGGTAGCCGTTGCAGTAGTGGGTCGCGGCCTCGGCGGCGGGAGCGCCGAGGGTGCTCAGGCCGAAGCCCAGTCCGATCGCGACGGGCAGGACGGCCCAGCGCCGGACGCGACCGAGGATGGTGGCGTCGGACATGACGTGCTCCTCTGTTCGGGGGAACGGGCTGTGTGCCCGTCTGCTGAGGACACTCCACCGCCGGCCGATGAGACCGGTGTGACTCAATGATGAGGGTTGCCTCATCCGGCTCCGGTGCCGCCACCGGGCCGCGGAGGTGGCGGCGTCCCGGCCACCGCGACCGGATCGCTGGTACTACCATGAGCGCGGACGAGTCGGCCGGGTGATCGCGGCGAGAGCTGAGGAAAGTCCGGACTCCACAGGGCAGGGTGGTGGGTAACGCCCACCCGGGGTGACCCGCGGGAAAGTGCCACAGAGAACAGACCGCCGCCGGCAACGGCGGTAAGGGTGAAACGGCGGTGTAAGAGACCACCAGC